>CACOAO010000012.1 GCA_902625215.1 uncultured SAR116 cluster alpha proteobacterium | reverse complement strand
TGATTGATCCTCAATCAGGTGGACAAACACTTGTTTTAAGTACAGTTTTAACATTATTTCTTATATCCTGTTTTTTATCGTTAGACGGTCATTTGTATTTACTAAAATTACTTATAGAAAGTTATGTATATTTACCAATTGGTCTAATTCTTGATTTTTCTGAGGTAAGTAATGTTGCTGTAAATACCGTTGGAGATATGTTTTACCTTGCAGCTTTGATAAGTTTACCAATTGTGGGTGGATTATTATTAATACAGTGTTCTATAGGTATAATTACCAGATCTGCTCCATCACTAAATCTTTTTTCATTTGGTTTTCCAATTGCTTTAATTAGTGTTTTTATCTTTTTGTATTTAGGGGTTGGGCCGATTTCAAATGCTTTTTCTGATTTGACGGCTACGGCAATTAATTTGATTAACGAAGTTCTACATTCTTACGAAGAAGGAAGTCCTTAAAATGGCTGAAGAAGACAATTCACAAGATAAAACCGAAGAACCATCCCAAAGAAAATTAGATAAAGCAGCTGAAGATGGTCAGGTATTATCCTCTAAAGAAATGTTTGTTTTCACATCATTAATAATGGGTTTAATGGTTCTATCTTTAATACCTTTTTTTGCTAGAGACTTTTTAGCAATTTGGAAGACATTTTTCTTATTTGATCTGGATTATATTACAAATATATCACCTGCGTATGGCATAAATAAATTGATAAAATCTGTTATAAATATAACTTTAATTGTAGGTGTTCCACTAATGTTAATTATTTTAGTAACACAAATGGCTGTTGGGGGTATCAATTTTGCTCCTAAAGCTTTTCAATTCAAATCAAATAGGATTAACTTATTATCAGGCTTAAAGAGAATTTTTTCTTCTAAAGGTTTATTTGAATTAATCAAGTCTTTATTCAAAGTTGCATTATTAGGTGGAATAACATTCTTTGTAATATATTATAATATGAAAGATATAATAAATTTATCTGAACGAAATTTATACTCCGCTTTATCAAATTTACTTTACAACTTCCCTAAACTAACAATTGCCCTTTTAATTGTTTTGGGTTTTATAGCAATCTTTGACTTTATTTGGCAGAAATATCAACATGTAGAAAAATTAAAAATGACAATTAAAGAAGTTAAAGATGAGCATAAAGATACAGATGGATCACCAGAGGTTAAACAAAAAATTAGAAGATTACAAAATGAAATTGCTAATAGGGCAGCTACGCAGTCTGCTGCACTAGATAACGTTAAAGATGCATCAGCTGTAATCACTAACCCAACTCATTTCGCAGTTGCAATAAAATACGAAGTTGGTTCAGAAGGTGCTCCAATAATTTTAGCTATGGGAAGGGGAATGATAGCAGAAAAAATAATAAAATTAGCTGATGAAAATAAAGTTACAGTTTTTCAAAGTCCTTTACTTGCCAGAGCTCTTTATTTTACAGGAGAAATAGGAAAAGAAATTTCTGAAAAACTTTATTCTGCTGTTGCGTCCGTATTAGCTTATATCTTTAAAATTGAAAGAGGTGAGGAAACTGATTATCCTGATTTTGAAATACCAGAAAATATGAATTTTGATGAATATGGAAAAACTATTAAATAAAATTATGGTGGTAAAGTGAAGAAAAGAAAAACATTCGGACAAATTATTATTACAGCGATGTTTATTTGGTCTGCCCTTTTATGTCATTTTGAAGCAAGTTCTCTACGTGAAGAAGGTAATATTTCAAATGCTGCTTTATATTGGTTTTTCGGTTTTACAGCAGTTTTAGGGGCATTTAGGTTTAAAATTGCTGCATTAATATATGGATTAATTGAATTTAAAAATAAAAATAAGAAATGAAGATTTGATTTGTGACAAAGAATACTAAAAATGATAATAAAAAAGTAACTTGCCATGGATGCAACTATTTCTTTATTACTCATAGAAAACAGAGGCCATGGGGATGCAAAAAATTTGGTTTTATTTCTAAATTTATACCGTCACTAGAAGTGTTTAGTACAACTGGTATGGAATGTGCATATAGAAAAGAGAAAAATTGATAGTTTTATATTTCTTTAGTTTAAAATTATAGGATAAATAAAATGGATACTAAAATGGAAGCTGTTCAAGAAAGCATTAAATTAGCTTTAGACGCAGCAGATGCAGCAACAGATGTAACCTCAGAATATAATAAAGTTAAAAAAGCGCATGAAAAATTGGAGGCTAAGGTGAAACAAATTCATAAATATACTACAATCGTATTTTTATCTTCTATAATATCAGGTTTAGTCGTTATAACAGTAAGTGCTTTTTTATTTATGCAATCCTCAGACAAATTGACTAATATGACAGAAACAAGTAGGGAAGCATTAGTTGTTTTTGCCGAGAACGTAGATGGTGTTAATGCCTCATTGAAAAATCTTGACACAGCTATAAAAAAACAAGGAAATTTATTAGAAATTAACAAAAAATTAGTATTAACTCTTGATAAAATAGAGAAAAGAGTCAAAACATCAAATGAAAATACAGTTGAAGAATTACAGTTAATTACAAATACACTTGTAAATGAATTAAATAAAAACTCTCAAGCAAGTATAGAAAATAATAAAAAACTTAGTTCAAATATTGAAAAGTTAAATAAAACTAATAATAAATCTATTGCAAAGGCTATTGAACAAATCAGCAATAAAGCTATTTATAAACAAATCGTTGCAAATCAAGCGATACAAGCCCAACAAATTTCCAAGCTCTTAAAACAAAACAATAATGTTTTAAGTAAGTTTACGGATAAAGCAAGCAGAATTAAATATCCATAATTTAAAACATTATTATATTGCGAATTTGGTAAAATGAGTGAAGAAATAGAAAGAGAAAAATCTTTTTTACAAATTAAATCTATAAGAACATCTTCAAATGCATTTATTATGAAGCTCAGAGAAGGTGACATAATTATCGCACTTGATGGCGAAATAGTTCATAAAAGTTATGAAGAATTATCTAAACAATTATCTGAAATGAAAGATAAAAAAGTAATTACATTACTTAGAGATGGAGTTTTTTTTAATACTTTCATTTACGGTCCTTTAGGTGTTATTTGCGAAAATATAACATCTGAAAAAATACAAGAATTAGAAAATCCAAATATAAATACTCATTTCCAACAAGATGAATTTTATTATTTATTTGAAGTTTTCAAAAAACCTAGGAGCGTCGCTAATTTACTTAATACAATGCCTTCAATTCTCGCCAGCATTGCCCCACCATTATGGATGTTACAAAATAGGTTGTGGACTTATTTTTGTCTTACTATGGTTTTTTATTTTACGCTATTTATGATCTCTCCATGGTTATTTTTTATAGGTTGGATTTTGAAGTCCTGGTATGTGGGAAATAGTCAAATTGATATTCTAAGATTTTTTTACAGGTTTTATAACTATAGGTTAAGTTTGAGTTTTTGTGCTAAAAGTGAAAAGCAAGCTCAAGAAATTGCAAGAAAACTAGACGAAAAAATTGATTTTCATTTTTCTTATTTAGAGCCAGTAATATTAGAAGATTGAAATAACTTAAATTAATTTAAATTAATAACTTCTCCTTTATAAATTTTACTTGAAAATAATATATCTTTCATTTTTTCTGCCACTTCTTTAGGTGTTTGAAGTTCATCACTATTCTCTCCGGGCATTGCTTGTTTTCTCATTTTTGTATTTGTTTTTCCCGGATTTACTATTGAAATAGATAAATTATTATGTTGATTTTCCATAGACCATATTTTAACCATGTGTTGAAGAGATGCTTTAGATATAGCATAAGCACCCCAAAAAGGCCTTGCTTCATTGGCGACACTAGATGACAGAAAAGAAGCTACTGGTTGAACACTGTTTTTTAAAAGTGGTTCAACAGAACGAATGAGTCTATGGTTGCTGATTAAATTTACGTTTAGTACTTTTATGAACTCATTACTACTTTGATGATGAATTGGCCCAAGAGTGCCAAGAATTGCAGCATTCGAAATTAGCATATCTAATTTTTTCCATCTTTTAAATATTTCTAATCCTAATTTGTCAATACCAATAAAATCATTCATATCAAGCTCAACCAACGTGCATGAACCTCCATTTTCAACAATTAATTTCTTAGTTTTTTCTAAACTATGTAGAGATTTTCCAGTTATAATTGTATGATACTTTTGTATTGCAAGTAAAATTGCGATTTGAGCACCTATACCACTCGCTGCACCCGTAATAAGGGCATTTTTATTATTTTCATTCATTATTTTATCTATTAAGTTTCAGAATTTCAGATACATCTATAGGGTAATCACCGGTAAAGCAGTGATCAGTAAATTGAGGTGACTTAGAGTTTCTTTCATTACAACCCATAGCTTTATACGTTCCAGATAAAGACAGAAAAAATAATGATTTAGCACCAACCAATTTTGTTATCTCTTGTAAATTAGATTTAAAAGCAATTAACTGATTATAGTTTGGCGTATCAATACCATAAAAATCTGGATGTAAAATTGGTGGACATGAAATACCTAAATGAACTTCTTTTGCTCCAGCTTCGTATACCATTTTTACAATTTTACTTGCAGTAGTTCCTCTAACTATTGAATCGTCTATTAAAATTACTTTTTTATTTTCTATACACGACCGATTTACACTATGTTTAAGTTTTACACCAAATTGTCTTATATTCTGTGAGGGTTCAATAAAAGTCCTACCAACATAGTGACTTCTAATTATACCAAGTTCAAATGGAATCTTTGATTTTTGTGAAAATCCAATAGCTGCTGATACCCCAGAATCTGGTATTGGGACAACAACATCTGCAAGTATACTATTTTCAATAGCTAATTGTTCGCCAAGAGCTTTTCTATAAGTATAAACTGTTTTATTTCCTACTAAACTATCAGGGCTTGCGAAATAAATCCTCTCAAATATGCAAGGTCTTTCTTGAATTTTTTTAAAAGGTTTAATAGATTCTAAACCACTTTCAGTTATGACGACTATCTCTCCATTTTCAATATCACGAACATATTTTGCTCCAATCATATCAAGGGCACAAGTTTCTGAAGCCAAAACGGGGGAACCATTTTTATTACCAAGAACTAATGGTCTAATACCAAAAGGGTCTCTTACCCCTATCAGTTTTTTGTTTGTTAAGATTACGAGTGAATAAGCTCCTTTTATTTGAATGAGTGTATCAATTAGCTTATCAATTATTTTTTTCTTTTTTGATCGAGCAACTAACTGAAGAATTATTTCAGTATCAGACGAAGTTTGAAAAATTGATCCACTTTCAACTAATTTTTTTTTTATAGAATAAGTATTAGTCAAATTTCCATTATGTGCGCATGCAAAGCCACCAATAGCTAAATTTGCAAATAGTGGTTGTAGATTTTCAGGCTTAGACTCTCCAGTTGTGGAATATCTTACATGACCAATTGCTGTTTTACCAGGAAGCTGAGATAGAATATTTTTATTGTTGAAATTATCTCCCACTAAACCTTGTTTACGAACTGAATGAAAAGATTTTCCGTCAAAGCTAACAATCCCTGCACCTTCTTGACCTCTATGTTGAAGAGAATGCAGTCCTAGAGTAGTTAGCACAGAAGCTTCTTCTGTACCAAATATTCCAAATACCCCACATTCTTCTCTAAACTTATCAGTAGCTTTACAATACATTACACTTTCCAATAATTTTATTATTTTAGGACTCTTTTACCTCATCATTATCAAATTTTAATTCTGGTTTATTAAAAATTTTTATCAACAATTCAGCGGAAAAATTTATATACTCATAAGAATATGCCTCAAGTAGTGTGTCAGGTATTTTTTTATCTTTTCCTATTAAGTATAAAAATCCTAAATGAAATAATATGATTATTAAAAAACCTCTAAAAGCACCAAAAAAAAACCCACAAATTTTGTCAAAAACTATTACTCCATTAACATTAAATTTAGGGGATAACCAACTTGAGATAATACTAGAAATAATTAAAGTCGCAAAAAATGGAAAACCAAATGCAAGAATGTCTGTAATTATTTCCTGCGATATGTGATCTAACAATCTTATTTTAAATTTTTCAAAGAAATTAAAAGCTACAATCAGAGATAAAATCCAGGAAATAATACTAAATAACTCTTTAATAAAACCTCTTAAAGTAGCTATAATGCATGATGTAAGAACCACCGCAAAAACTACAATATCAATAATATTAAAATATAAATTGCCAAAAAATTCCATCAGTCTTTATTGTCTTTATCTATTAAATCTATTAGATCACTTAGTAAGCTTAAATTGTTATAACTCATATTTTTATTAATTATAACCTTTTGTTTAGTAGGGAGATTAATTTTATTAAATCCTAATTTAGATGCTTCTTTAATTCTTAATTCAGGCTGATTAACCTTTCTAATTTCTCCAGAAAGTCCAATTTCTCCAAAAAATACACTAGTAAAAGATAATGGAATATTTTTAACAGAAGAAATTATTGCTGCAGCTACTGCCAAATCTGCTGCTGGTTCAAATAGTCTTATACCTCCTGCAATATTCAAAAATATGTCCATGTTGGAAAGATGTATTTTACACCTTGCCTCTAACACTGCGCATAACATTGAGAGCCTTGAAATGTCCCAACCTACTATTACTCTTCTGGGAGTTGCAAATGTAGATGGGGTCACCAATGCTTGAATTTCGACTAGGATAGGTCTGGTTCCTTCTAATCCAGCAAAAATTGCGGTACCTGAAATATTTTTTTGTCTGTCAGATAAAAAGATTTCGGAGGGATTTAAAATTTCTTTTAAACCGTTATGATTCATTTCAAAAACTCCAATTTCATTATTAGCACCAAATCTATTTTTAAAACTTCTTAAAATCCTATATTGGAAATTATTGTCGCCTTCAAAGTATAAAACAGTATCAACCATATGTTCTAAAACTTTTGGGCCTGCTATTGCCCCATCTTTTGTTAGATGACCAATTAAAATTAGAATCGTGTTTGTACTTTTTGCAGCTAATATTAGTTCGTGCGCACTAGCTTTTACTTGTGATACTGTTCCAGGTGCACTATCTAATTGGGGTAAATACATAGTTTGTATAGAATCAATTACTAATACACATCTCTTTTTTTCGGAATTTATTGTGATGGCAATATCTGAAGCATTAGTGACTGATGCAAATTCTATTTCATTATTCTCAACACCTAATCTTTCAGCTCTCATTTTAATTTGTGACAAACTTTCTTCACCTGAAACATAAATACATTTCTCTTTGTGATAAGAAAGATTTCCAACAAGTTGTAATAATAATGTGGATTTTCCAATACCAGGATCTCCACCAATCAGTGTGACTGAGCCAGGCACAAATCCACCTCCGATAACTCTATCTAGCTCATTCAGATTAGTTTTAACTCTTGAGTATTCGTAACGTACATCATTCAATTTTTCAAAGTAGATTTTCTTACCTGTTGACTTAGATAGTATACCAGATGGCCTTAAGTTGTGATCTTCTACTAAAGTATTCCATTGATTACATTGTTCACATTTACCAATCCATCTTGAGTAAATACTTCCACAAGATTGACAAGTAAATTGTTTTTTAGATTTAATCATTTAAAAAAAAATCAGAATTAATTGTTTTTATAAATTTTTGAATTTTTTCATTTTCCGAATCAAACATTTGTTTTGGTGTTCCTGACCACGAAATAGTTTGTTTATCAATTAATATGACTTTATCTGCTATTCTACAAACAGAAGCCATGTCATGTGTAATAGTAATAGCGCTTCCACCAATTCTACTTACAGCTTTTTTAATTAATTTATCTATTAAACTTCCTGTTACTGGATCTAAACCAGAAGTTGGTTCATCAAACAATAAAATTTTGGGGTTTCCACATATTGCCCTTGCTATTGCAACACGTTTTTGCATTCCTCCTGAAATTTCAGAAGGGTAAAGATCTAATATATTAGGTTGTAATCCTAAATCTTCTATTATGGAAAGTGCTATTTGTTTACCTTGTTTAGTATTAATTTTTTCTTTGTTTGCAATTTTGAAAATTATATTTTCCCAGACTTTAAGAGAATCAAACAAAGCACCATGTTGAAATGTAATCCCAAGATCTAATAATATTTTTTCTTTTAATTTTTTATTTAAGTGAACCATTTCATTATCATTAATTTGAATTGATCCTTTATCTGGTAATAATAACCCAATTATATTTTTTAGAAGCACAGATTTTCCAGAACCAGATTCACCAATAATTGCTAAAGACTCTCCCTCAAGCAATTGGAAATTTATATCTTTTAGGACAACATTATTGTTAAAACTTTTAGAAACTTCACTTACTTTAATGATTATTTTTTTTTCTAATTTTTTTTCCATTTTTAACCGAAGAATAAAGCTGTAATTACATAAGTGCTTGTTAAAATCATTACTGATGAGATTACTACTGAAGAAGTTGTTGCAAAACCAACACCCTCAGCTCCTTTGGTTGCATTAAAACCAAAATAACAACTCACCATTGAGATTATTATACCAAATACGGCTGCCTTAACAGTACCTTGAATAATATCAATTAATTGTAAATATTCCATTGTAGCATATATGTACATGCTAGGATTGAAATTTAATTTATAAATGGCTATTACATAGCCTCCTAAAATACCAATAGTATTGCCAATTAGAACCAAAAGAGGAATACATATTAATGCAGCGATTATTTTAGGCGCTATCAAATATTGCATAGGTCTAGTCCCTAATGTCTCTAACGCGTCTATTTGTTCCGTAACCTTCATAGTAGCTATTTCTGCAGCCATTTTAGCTCCAATGCGTCCTGCTACCATCAACCCTGTTAAAACTGGACCTAATTCTCGAATAATTGAAGTTAATACAATTCTTGCAACAGTAGTTTCTGAATTAATTTCGTTAAAACCGTTATAAGTTTGGAGAGCTAATACCATACCTGAAAAAAAAGTTGTAAGACCAACTACAGGCAATGAAAAATAACCAATATCTATGATTTGTTGTAAGATTCTTTTGAAGTACCAGGGTGGTCTAATGATCCAATATATTGTATTAGCAAAAAAAATAAAGAAATGTCCAATATTTGAAACAAAAGTAATAAATTTTTTTCCTGTTGTACCTAGAAAATTTAAAAAAAAATCTAGCAAATCCAATACCTTTTTATTCATTGATAATAATTAATAATTTCTTAACAAACGGTCACCCAATAGAGTTAAAAGTTCATAGCTAATAATACTATTGTTTCTAAGTATATTTTCAATATTAGAATTATCTAATAAACAAATATAATCACCCTCTTTAAATTTTTTTTCTTTAATATCCGTAATATCTAATACAAAACTATCCATTGTTATATTACCAAGAATTTTACAATGTTCTTTTTCAACTAAAAATGTACAATTTGGTTTTAATAATCTTAGCCAACCATCAGCATAACCAATTCCAATAGTAGCTAATTTAGAATTTCTTTTTAATGTGTCAACTCCACCATATGATATTGACTCCCCAGCTTTAGCATTTTTAATTTGGATTATAGGGGCCAATAATTTTAGAGGAAACTTTAGTTTTTTTGAGTATAAATAAAAACTTTTACCAAAATTATCTATTCCATACAATCCTATACCAGGTCTAGTTTGATCAAGACAAAATTTTGGTCCAAGTTTTATGCCACTACTGTTTGCGAGGCTTATTTTAATATTAGGAAAATATTTAGAAAAATCTATTATCTTATTTAATTGTTTTAAATTATTTTCATCTTCATTTTGTTCTGCATACGCTAGATGAGACATTATGTAATCAATCTCAATACCGTTCATAATTTCTCTACTATTAACTAATATATCACTTTCATTTTTAATTAGGCCTAATCTATTCATTCCAGTGTCAATATTTAGTATTGCTTTAGTCCCTTGTCCTTCTATTGTGTATTTTTTCAATCTAAATACTTGTTCAAGGTTATTTAATATGGGTATTAAATTATATTCAGTATAAATTTTTTGATTACCTTCTAGATAACCTTCAAAAATAGCAATTGATATTTTTTTAGAATTAAATCTTTTTCTTAATTCTATTCCTTCATAAATATTTGCAACATAAAAATAATAGCAACCTGTATCTAATAATGCTTCTGCTACATTAATAACGCCCATACCGTAAGCATTAGCCTTAATTACAGCCGCTGCTTTTCCTTTAGAAGCTCTATTTAATAATTTATAATTAAATTTAATATCATCAAGAGAAATTTTTAGGATTGATTTCATAAATAAATATTTTATAAACTAAATAATTTTACTAATTAATTTGGTCTGGTAATCTTTCATTTTTTACCAAATCCATAAACCTTGTTAATTTAGCTTCAAATTGAACTTGAATAACACCTGTTGGTCCATGACGCTGTTTAGAAACTATAATTTCTGCTTTACCTTCTGCGGCGCTTCGTCTGTCTTGCCATTTTGCAAATCGCTCATTAAAATTTTCTTGACTTTCGTTTTCTCTCTGCGTTGGTTCACTCTTATCAAGATAATACTCTTCTCTATATACAAACATAACTACATCTGCATCTTGTTCAATAGATCCAGATTCTCGTAAATCAGCTAGTATTGGTCTTTTATCTTCTCTTTGTTCAACTGCTCTACTTAACTGAGATAAAGCTAAGATAGGAAGATTTAACTCTTTTGCTAATGATTTTAATCCCCTCGTAATGTTAGATATTTCTTGAACTCTACCTTGACTTTCGCTCGCTTTTGAGCCCTGAATTAATTGAATATAATCAATTATAATTAGACCTAAACCATTTGTTCTTTTTAATCTTCTTGCTCTTGATGCAATTTGACCCACTGATATTGCTGGAGTGTCATCAATAAAAAAAGGCAAACTATGGATATTATTTTGTGTAACCACTAGTTTTGAAAATTCTTCATCATCGATGTCACCATTTCTTAATCTGTGCGAGTCTATCGTAGATTGTTCTGCTAATATTCTTTGAGCTAACTGTTCAGCTGACATTTCTAAAGAAAATATTAAAATAGCTTCATTTTTTTCTAATTTGCTGTTCTTAGCTGCATTGAAGCCAATATTAGTTGCTAAAGCTGTCTTTCCCATTGCTGGTCTACCAGCTAAGACAATTAGGTCAGACTTGTTCAATCCCCCCAAATGACGATTAATACCAGAAAATCCAGTATCAATGCCAGACAATTTTCCCTTTCTATTATAAGCAGAATTTATTTGTTTAGTAGTACTAGCAAGGACTGTTTTAAAATCAGATGGTCCAGAGTTGATCTGATCCTTTTCTGCTAGATTATATAATTTTTCTTCTGTATTTGATATTTCTTTATCAGGACTAGTTTCAACATTTGGGTGTTTAGCTTTAAAAATCAATTCGTCTGCAATTATAATCAATGACCTTCGAATGTAACAATTTCTTATTTCTTCAGCATAAAATCTAGCCTTTTTCAATGATAAAACACCATCTCTCAGATCAATAAGATATTCTTCAATATCTATATCTAAATTATGTTTATTGTCATTCAGATAATTTTTTAAAGTTAAAGGATCAGCTAAGCGACCACTGTCTATTAAAGAGATACATGCGTCATAAATACTAGAATGTAACGGATCAAAAAAATAATTTGAACTAAAGTTTGTAGGGAGTTCTTCTAAAATTTTATTATCAAATAGTATTGAACCTAAAAGACTTTGCTCAGCCTCTAAGTTTTGAGGCATCATATTTTGGTTTTTATTTATTTCGTTAGAATTAATATAATCATCAACTAGATTATCATCCATAACATTATCCTGTATAGAAAGGAATTTATTTTATAATAAAAAAAATAAGATCGTAATGAATTATTTTTTTCGTTGTATTTTTTAACTTTACTCTTTTGTTTCTTCTTTTACGGTAATAATTGAATCATCGTTAACGATTGTCTTGGGATCCACTTCTACACCTTTATCAGTGTTTCTTTTATTATTTTTGCTTTCGAAACGTTTTGCATCTTTTTGTGCTCTCTCCGATCTAATGTCACCACCAGTAATTTCTGTTGTTATTATAGCCTTACCTGATCTTGATTGCTCTTTTGATTCTTCTATAGATCTAGCAATATTTAATTTTAATTTAAAATACACTTCAGGATGAAGTTTAATCGATACATCTTCAAATGATAATGTTTTAAGAGTTTTGTTTAAAACTACCTGAGATTTATTTATGGTTAAACCTAAATCTGTTATTTCATTAGCAATATCTTTAGATGATACGGAACCATATAATTGACCTGATTCACTTGCAGCCCTAATAATAACTATCTCTTTAAATTTTACCCCTTTAGCTAAATTTTCAGCTTCTTTTTTCCTTTTTATATTTTCGCCTTCCAATTGTAATTTTTGGTCTTCAAAAATTTTAATATTTTCTTTTGAAGCAAATACTGCTTTACCTTGCGGTAAAAGAAAATTTCTAGCATAGCCTGATTTAACGGATACTAAGTCACCTATCTGACCTAATTTATCAATACGCTCTAATAATATAACATTCATCTAATTCTCTTCCCCTAACCAACAACATATGGCATTAAAGCTAAAAATCTTGCTCTTTTGATTGCTTTTGATAGCTCTCTTTGCCTTTTCGCTGAAACAGCAGAAATTCTAGATGGTATAATTTTGCCTCGTTCAGAAACGTATTTTGTAAGTACCTTTAAATCCTTATAGTCTATTTCGGGAGTATTAGGTGCAGCAAAAGGACAAGTTTTTCTTCTTTTTTGATTTGGCCTTCTTAATGCTTCTCTAGTAATATTTAGCTGTGTCATGTTTTTATCCCTCTATTTTTCATTTTCTAATATAGAAAAGTTTTCGTCTAATTGGGTTTCATTTTTTAATTTATCTGGTTTGTTAGCTAATAATGGTGAAGGTTTTTCATCAATAGCTTTAATTTTCATATTAAGAAACCTAATTATGTCTTCATCTATCCTCATTAAACGTTCATATTCAGTTAAGGCTTCCGGTGGAGCATCAATATTCAAGAGAATATAATGACCCTTTCTATTTTTATTAATCTTGTATGCAAGATTTCTAATTCCCCAATTTTCCCTCTTCTTAACTTCACCGTTAAAAGATTGAATAACTGCTATAAATTTTTCGATTAATGTTTCAAACTGACCTTCTGTTAGGTCTTGTCTTCCAATAATTACACTTTCGTATAATGCCATTTTGATCTCCTTATGGCTCTATGGGTAATACCCAGGTTATCCAACAATCAGGTTGTTAGAAAGGAACATACAAATTTAATTTTAAATTATGCTAGTAATTTGTTTATTTGTGGAACATAAATGTTTATTTTAATTATGCAATAAATAATTTTAATTTTTAATAATTAATGAGGGATAAAAATGAAGTTTATTGTTTTTCCTGGTCAAGGTTCGCAGAAAATTGGGATGGGTAAAAAGCTATCAGAAAATTTTTCTGAAGCAAAGCATGTTTTTGATGAGGTTAATGATGCTTTAAAATTAAATTTAACAAAAATTATGTGGGAAGGGTCTGATAGTGAAATTTCTCTAACTACTAATGCGCAACCTGCTCTTATGGCATGTGGAGTTGCAGCATTTAGAGTATTAAGCACAATAAAAAACAAAAGTTTAAGTCAGTTAGCTGACTTTAGCTGTGGTCACTCATTGGGTGAATATACAGCTATGACAGTCGCAGAAGTTTTTTCTCTTAAAGAATGCGCTATTTTGTTAAGATTAAGAGGTGAAGCTATGCAAAAAGCGGTGCCTGTAGGTAAAGGAGCTATGGCGGCATTAATCGGTATTACTATCAATCAAACAAATGAAATTGTAAAAAAAGCTCAAATTCATGGAATTTGTGACATTGGTAACGATAACTCAGAAGGTCAAGTGGTAATAAGTGGGGATGTAAAAGCGGTTAAAAAGGCAATTGATATTGCAAAAAATAATGGTGCTAAAAGAGCAATATTACTTCCGGTTAGTGCTCCCTTCCATTGCAGATTGATGGAGCCTGCTCGTGTAATTATGGAAGAGGCTCTAAATAATTTAAAATTCAATACACCATTAATACCAATAATTTCAAACATAACTGCACTACCTCATACAGATACTACAATATTAAAAAATAATTTAATTGATCAAGTTACCGGAACAGTGCGATGGCGAGAAACAATGGAACTGGCGAAAAATCGAGGAGTGAAAACATTAACTGAACTAGGAAGTGGAAAAGTTCTAACAGGAATCGCAAAGAGAATGATAAAAGGTATTGCAAACGAAAGTTTTGAAAATCCAGAAGATTTTGATATTTTGCTTTAATTTTAATGGAGTACAGTCATGTTTGATATAGCAGGAAAGGTAGTGTTATTAACTGGAGCCACAGGTGGTATTGGAAGATCTATAGCAAAAAAAATGAAAAAAAAAGGTGCCAGAATCATTCTCTCTGGCACAAGACAAAACGTTCTTGATGAACTTTCTTCAGAATTAGGAGAAGATACTAAGGCAATTGCAACTGACTTAACCAGCAAAGAAAGTATATTAAGCTTGGCGAAAGAAGCGGAAACTATTTTTGGTCATATTGATGTTCTCATTAATAATGCTGGTATAACAGCAGATAATCTTTTTATAAGAATGAAAGATGAAGAATGGGAAAATGTTATTAATATTAATTTGTCTGCGAGCATGAGATTAACACGACAGGTTATTAAAGGTATGTTAAAAAGAAGATATGGTAGAATCATTTTTATAAGTTCTATTGTAGGATTTATTGGAAACGCAGGCCAAGCCAACTATTCAGCTTCCAAATCAGCTTTATCAGGTCTTACAAAATCAGTTGCTTTAGAAGTTGCTGGCAGAGGCATAACTTGTAATTTAATTGCACCTGGGTTTATATCTACTCCAATGACAGATAAGCTAACGGTTGAACAACAAAACAAAATAATTGTAAATATCCCAGCTAATAGGTTGGGAAAACCCGAAGATATATCCAATGGTTGCATTTATTTAGCAAGTGATGAAGCTAGTTTCATAACAGGCACTACATTGCACATTAATGGTGGAATGAGCATGATTTAGTTTTTTTTTGAAAGATAACATAATATGCTTGGCATGTTTATATATTTATGTTACTCGATTTCAAAAAAGTTTTTACATTAATTTAAGGGGTATTTTATGAGTGATATAGCTAGCAGAGTTACAAAGATTGTAGTTGAGCATCTAGGTGTAGAAGATTCAAAGGTAGTCGAAAGTGCTAGTTTTATAGATGATCTAGGTGCTGATAGTTTAGATACTGTAGAATTGGTTATGGCTTTCGAAGAAGAGTTTGAATGTGAGATTCCTGACGATGCAGCTGAAAAGATACAAACTGTTAAAGATGCAATAGACTTTATATCTTCAAAGAGTTAACATACCTAAGATTTGCTCGAGTTATAATTAGGAGTATTTTATGCGTCGAGTTGTTGTTACGGGATTAGGATTGCTAACCCCTTTAGGTTTAGGTATCAACATCAATTGGAAAAGACTTGTTTCTGGAAAAGTTGGCATTAATAAGATTGATAATTTTGATGTATCAGACTTACCTTGTAAAATAGCAGGACAAATTCCAAACAAAACTAATGATCCTGAGGGTGGATTAAACATTGATGATTGGCTAGACCATAGAGAATACAAAAGGATTGATCGTTTTATAGCATATGGTTTAATTTCAGCCGCTCAAGCTGTAGAAGATTCAGCCTGGAAACCAAAAAATGAAAATCAAAAAAATAGAACAGGTGTGATTTTAGGCTCTGGTATTGGAGGTCTTGAAACTATTTCAAATACAACAGAACTTTTGAATTCCAAGGGTCCAAGAAAAGTAAGTCCTTTTTTCATACCATCTGCTCTTATAAATTTGTTATCTGGGCAAGTAAGTATAAAGTATGGTTTTAAAGGACCAAATCATTCTGTAGTTACTGCATGCTCAACAGGTGCACACTCTATAGGAGATGCATCTAGAATAATTCGTTACGGAGACGCAGATGTAATGATTGCAGGAGGTGCTGAAGCTGCTTGTTGCAGAATTGGAATGGCAGGATTTGCTGCTGCAAGAGCATTAAGCACTAATTTTAATGATGACCCTAAACATAGTTCAAGACCTTGGGATCAAGATAGGGATGGATTTGTAATGGGTGAAGGAGCTGGTGTACTTGTGCTTGAAGAAAAAGAACATGCCATTGCAAGGGGCGCCAAAATATATGCGGAAATAAAAGGTTATGGTATGAGTGGTGATGCTCATCATATAACTGCTCCAGCTGAAAATGGAGATGGTGGTTTTAGAGCAATGTTATCAGCAATTAAAGATGCAGGTATAAGTGCTTTTGATTTAGACTACATCAATGCACATGGTACTTCTACTCCTCTTGGCGACATAATTGAATTAAAGGCGATCAGTAGGCTTCTCGAACAAAAAATAAAGAATACTAGTATTAGCTCTACCAAATCTGCAACCGGTCATCTTTTAGGTGCAGCCGGTGCTATAGAGGCTATCTACTCAATATTATCGATTATAAATCAAACTGTTCCCCCTACAAACAATTTAATAAATCCAGACAAGGAATCTTTAGAATTCGACTTGGTACCTATTAATTCAAAAAAAAGAATTATTAAAAATGTTCTTTCAAATTCTTTTGGCTTTGGTGGTACAAATGCAAGTCTAGTGATTGGAAGTTTAGATTGAGTTTTAAAATTAAGTTTGTTTTATTAGTAACTCTTTTGTTATTATTATTATCAATAATTTATACTTATTCTTTTGTAATAATAAATGCAGTTGTAGTATTTGACGATACTTATTATTTATTGAAAAAAAATACAAGCCAAAAGAAAATTTTAGCTGAACTTAAATCTAAAGATATAAATATTTCTCCAATCAATTGGAAATTGGTATCGCTAATTCACAATATGCAATTTATTCCTAAGGCAGGTGAATATTTAATTCCTAAAAATTCAACGATTTTTGAAATGCAAAAAATTTTACAAATAGGTCAAACAATTACTAGAAATTTTACACTTATTGAAGGATCTACGGCTGAAGATTTAAAAAAAAGTTTACTACAAAACAAATATTTGACAGGAGAAATTACTGATTTAGAAGAAGGTATTTATAAACCAGATACCTATTTTTTTAAATTAGGCTATCCTAGAAGTAAACTTTTAAGTCAAATGAAAACTGCTCAAGAAAATCTCTTAAATAATATTTGGGAAAATAAACAAAAAGATTTTATTTTAAAGAATAAAAACGAATTATTGATACTAGCCTCAATTATTCAGATGGAATCCAAAATTCCTAATGATAGTAAATTAGTAGCAAGTGTTTTTATAAATAGACTGAATAGAAATATGAAACTTCAATCAGATGTAACTCTTGCTTATGGTTTCAAAATTAACGGTCAGCAAATTACAAAGAAAATGCTAAGGTCAAATAATCCATATAATACCTATAAATTTTATGGTTTGCCACCAACACCAATTTCTTACCCAGGACAGAATGCATTAAATGCCTTAAAACTAATAAAAAAAACAGACTATTTATATTTTGTTAGCGATGGAGATGGTGGACATAGATTTTCTGAAACATATAGTTTACACAAGAAAAATATTAAGTTATGGAAAGATAAAATTAATAAGGATAAATGATGACTAAAAATGATAACAAAGGGTTAGTTCTTGTTATTTCATCACCTTCCGGTGCAGGTAAAACAACTATATGTAAAAAATTAATTGATCAAGTTGATGGTATTGATTTATCAGTCTCAGTAACCACACGAAAAAAAAGAAAAGATGAGATTGATGGAAAACATTACTTTTTCACAAATAAGGAGAAATTTAGAAAATTATTAAAAGAAAATCAATTCTTGGAATACGCAAATGTTTTTGGTTGTCTTTATGGAACATTAAAAAATGAAGTTGTTTCAAAAATTGATAGAGGAACTGATGTGATTGTGGATATTGATTGGCAAGGAACAAGACAAATTGCAAAACAATTACCAAAAGATATTGTAAAGGTTTTTATATTACCTCCTTCAATGAGAGAATTAGAAAATAGACTTGGCAAAAGAGCAAGTGAAAATAAAGAGAATTTTAAAAAAAGAATGTCTGAGGCAAAAAAAGAGATAAGTCATTATAAAGAATATGATTTTGTTATAGTAAATAATGATCTACAACTAGCTGTAGATCAAATTAAGCTTATTTTATTTTCTGAAAGACTAAGAATAAATCGGCATTTAACATTAAACAAAACCATAGAAAAGATTATTTAATTTTAAACTTTAAATGATTTTTCAGCTATTTTACAAAACTCTATTACTGACAATTTTTCGGGTCTTAAATTTGGAGAGATGTTCAACTCTTTTAAAATTTTTTCGCCATTTATTTCTTTTAAACTACTTTTAAGCATTTTCCTTTTTTGACTAAAGGCAAGGTGAGTTATTTTTTCTAGAGATTCAAATGAAACGTTATAGAGTGGTTTCGATAGTGGCTTTAATTGTATTACTGTTGAAGTGACCTTAGGTTTAGGTACAAATGCATCACTAGGAATATCAAATAACTTTGAACTTTGAGTTAACCAGTTTGTTAAAATAGACAATCTGCCATAGTTTCGGGAACCAGGTACAGCAATTATTCTTTCAGCAACCTCTTTTTGGAACATTAAAGTGAGTAAATCAAAGTTCTGAATATATTTCAACCATGTTATTAACATTTTAGTACCAACATTGTATGGAAGGTTTGCTATGACTTGTCTTGGAGATTCACCTAATTTCCAAATAGGATAATTTAAGGCGTCATCTGTAATTATTTCAAGTCTATCTTGATATATTGTTTTAAGTTCAGAGAGCATGTTTTTTGATTGAATATCTTTATCTATAGCATAAACAATTGCAGATTTATTTTTTAAGATAGATCTTGTTAAAGCTCCTGGGCCAGAACCAATTTCTATAACGGTTGAAGCAAATGGTTTTGATTGTTTCACAATTTTATCTGTTAGGTTTAGATCGAATATAAAATTTTGACCTAAGCCTCTATTAATTTTTACATTATTTTTTTTTAAAGTCTCCTGTATTGTTGGTAAATTTTTAAATTGATTTTGCATTTTTTTTATTTTTACTCATTTCGTGTGCGAGATTAATTGCTGAAATTAAACTCTGTGGTTTAGCTATATTTTTACCAACTATTTCAAATCCAGTACCATGATCAGGTGATGTTCTAATGAAGTCTAATCCTAATGTAACGTTTACTCCATTATGAAAATCTAGGGTTTTAATTGGAATAAGCGCTTGATCATGATACATGCAAACTGCTAGATCATAATTACATCTTTTATCAGGTGAGAACGCAATATCTGCCGATACTGGTCCTGTAATAGATAAATTTGTAATTTTTTTTAACTCATCTACTGCAGGTTTAATCACTTTTATTTCTTCATCACCTAAATCTCCATTCTCTCCAGCATGGGGATTTAAACCAGTTACTATCAAAGATGGTTTTTTTATATCAAAAAAGGTTTTAAGATCTTTAATTGCAATTTTTATTTTACTATGAATAAGATCTTTCGTAATTAATTTGGGTACTTTATTTAATGGTACATGAATTGTTAAGGGTAATGTTTTCAGCTCATTAGTTACCAACATCATAACTGGAACTTTCTTTTTTTTTGACAATGACGACAGAAAATCAGTGTGACCTTCAAAATTAAATCCAGACTTATGCATGATATATTTGTTAATAGGGTTAGTTACAATTGCAGAAGCAATACTATTTTTGTAAATCTCGATAGTTTTTATTATTGAAAGTTTTATGAAAGATTGATTCTTTACATCTGGTTTCCCATACTCGATTTTATTATTAAGTTTTATAGGAATAATATTTAAATGATTATTTTTATAATCAGAAAATTTAATTTTATCCTTTATTTCATTAACTTTTATATTGCTATTAATTAAAATCTTATATTCTTGAACTAAATTTATATCAGTAATAACAATTGGTTTGATATTTCTATTAATTTTTTTAGTTTCAATAGCTTTAATGGTAATTTCTGTAGAAATACTAGCTGGATCACCAGCAGTAATTAATATAACTTCTTTATATACGCTCATTTTATTTTTTCAATAATTGAAATATTTGCTTCGTTATTGAGACGTTCAAGTAGTTTTTCACTATATATTAAAAAATATTTATTCATGATCTTTTCTTTTAATTTTTTAAAATTAATATCTTTTAATTTAGCTTTTTTCTTATCGCATTTTATAAAAGTGTATCCATTATTTCCAAGAAAAATTGGTTTAGATATCTCAAAGAAATTTATGGTTTTTATTGTATTTTGTATCTTTGGACTTAAATCGGCAATTCTAGATCTTATTACTTTTAAGTCTATATTTTTATTATTTTGCTTATCTAATATTTTTAAAGAATTACAGTTACTCTTGCTTAAGAAAAAATTGTCTAAATAACGTTTTATGTTTTCATAAGCTAAATCTTTTTTTTTAAAATTAATTGGAAACTTTACTTGAGCAAGTAAAATCATATCTTCTTTATCACTTAATTTTCCTTTCAGGCGTTTAACTAATATTTTTATTATTTTGATTTTATCTTTTTCGGGAAAACTAAAAATATCTCCTTCGTTAACTATTATTTTCTTGCCCTTTATAAATTTTGGTAAGTCTTCAAAATTACTCCATCCAATTTTTCCATTAAATTTAGAAGAGCTACTAATTGAAATTTGTTTGGCAATATCAAGAAAGCTAGCACCACCTTTCAAAGCAGAGGTAATTTTTTCTAATAGTATATCATTATTTTTTTTATATATGACTATTTCAGCTAATTCAAATAAATCTTCATTATTTCTTTTTTTAGTTTCTTCAAGTGATTTATCAATATTTTTTTCAATACTTAAAAATTGCTTTTTATACTTATTTCTTAATACTACCCTCCAAATTAATTGAGCTTTGTATTTTTCTAGTAAAATTTCTTCTGAAATTGAATATTTTTTTTTGAATTTGTTTAATTTTGTTTTTGAATTTCCAAATTCAGCCAAAAGTAATTTTTTTGCTTCTTCTAAAATAATAGAGCTCAAATTTTCATTTATTTTATTTCCTGCTGAAAAAATTATTTTTTCATTTATGAGTATCTTCAGAGATTGATTATAATAATTTTCTAAATTTTTAATATTGTGGTTTTTCTCAACTGAAATTGCAATTAATTTAGCTCTGTTTATTACATCAACTTTTGTAATAGGAATTTTATTTACGATGGTAACAATGTAGTTATCTTCTCCATACAAATACTTAGACGAATTAATTGCCAAAAAAATAATAAAAAATATTAATAACTTTAAATGCATATGTTTTATAGCCATCTCAAATAAAATACCTGCTTACTTTACATTTTTAATTTCATCAATATCGCTTATTAAATAACAACCTGAAAATAATCCAATAAGTGTTGGGCCAAATCCAGCTAATAATGGAGGTATCTTCTCTAAAAAACCTAGAGCAAAAATAAAATCTCCAATAAAGTACAAACTAAAACCAACAATTAATGAAAGTGAAACTATACCAACCTTAACCTTCCTGTCAGTACTCCTTAACATTAAGGCTGCAGAAAGTAAAATCATTGATATAATTAAAAATGGTTGACAAATCAATTTAAAAAAATGTATCTGATGTTTCGAAATATTAAGACCATACGATTTCATCTTTATCAAGTAATATGGAAAATCAAGTAAAAATATTTTGTCGGGTTGTTTTGTAGCAACATTTAATTGACTGGAACCAAAATTTATTAAATAAGAATATTCTTTCACATTTATGACTTTGGAATCCTTATCTATTGAGTTAACGTTGAAGAGAAATAATTCTTTAGAAGTAAAAACCCCCTTTTTTGCCCTAACTCTTCTTTCGAAAGTATTATGAATATTATATTCAAAAATATTTAGGTCAAATAATGTATTTGTTTTTTCATCTATTTTGTTTGCATTAATTATTAAATTATTTTTCCCAGATTTATGTTTTATCCAAAATCCTTTAGTATCAAATGAAAATTCTTGCAAATTTGCTTTGCCAAAAAATAATGTTTGCAAAGTCTGATATTTTTTGTTCAATAATGTTGAAAATGGATTCAAAATTATTATTGAAAAAAGTCCAATAAAAAAAAATGAAACTAAAATTGGTGAAAGAATTTTCCATAAAGAAATGCCGGATGTTTTGCATACTACATAATAATTTTTTCTTCTCCATTGATTAAAACAAGCTATTGATCCAATAAGAGCTGCAAATGGTAAGATTTTTTGAATATTACTTATTATTTTTAATGCAGCCATTCCAACTAAATCAAAAAAATTGGCTTTGAAAAGATGATTAACACCTACTTTGTTAGAAGATCTTCTAAACAATTCAATTAAATCAATAAAGAAAATTAAAATTATCAAAAAAAGCAAAGCAAAAAGAAAAAATTTAAATAAGTCTTTAGTCAAATATTTATAAAGTATAATTGGATAATTTATAATCTTCAGCATTATCTGATAACTTTTTTAGGGAAAAATGAAAGCTTTGAATACTTATTACTAGTTTTAAGTAAAATTAAACAAGATATTAAGATCAAGATTGGAAAAATATACATTAATGGCATGAATGTTATATTAGAATGTGCAGAATTTTTTATTATTAAAACAAAAGTTTGAATTATTACGATTAGCCCAATGCCTAATGTTTTTTTATAAATTAAAAATTTCTTTGAATAGTTATCTTTTAATATAATTACCATTACAATCAAACAAAACACTAACGGCATGAATGTTACAGTATTTCTACTATGTGCTTCTGCCAATAATTTACCCCTGTTTTTACTAGCATTTTGTGATTTTTTTAGTAGTTCAAAAAAACTATATTCATTATACTCTATAACTCTTTGTGATACTTTTTTATTTTTCTGCTGTAGTCCAATATCATAGCTTTTAAAGTTTAATATTGTTGACCTTTTTTTTAAGTCAGTTGAAATTCTTGTTCCATCTTGCATATTCAAAATAATTGTATCTTTTCTAATTAAGTATCCTCTTTTTGAAAAAAACTCAACGACTGCTTCAGGGTCACTTTTATCTTGAATAAAAATCTCCTCTAGCTCATTATTTTTGTTTATATTTCTTATAAAAATTGTTTGTTTGTTATTTAAATCAATAAAAATATTATCTTTTACAATAAAATCTTGTGAACTATTTCTGATTTCATTCTGTAATATTTTAAAATTCTTGTAAGTTTTTGGCAAGATAAAGTGAGATAAGATAAACAAAATAGTAGATGCTAATATTGCTATAAAAAGGGCTGGCATGCTTAGCTTTATAGGACTTATCCCAGCAGATCTCATAACTAAAATTTCTTGATCATTTTGAAGTTTTAAATACGAAATCATACATCCTGAAAATACACCAAACGGTATAGCTATTAAAAGCCAACTAGGCAGACTATATGCGGATAATATAAAGAATTCTAAAAGACCAGCACCCTTATTTATTATCAATTTTATATTTTTAAAAGATTGACTTAACCATATAATACCTACAAGGACAAAAATGGAAATTATTACATTGTTAAATGTTTGTCTAAAGATATACCAATTCAAAATCATAAAAGTTTTTCTCAAAGATTTATATTGAATTTTTTCTAAATAATTATAGTACTATAACTTATTTAGATTAATACAATAATTCTATTTGAATTAAAGGATAAATTATGTTGATTGATAAAAGGTTCATTAAATTTAAATGTAAAAAACAAAACGAAGATATAAAATTCAAATATGATGAAATCAATATTTTGTTTTATTCTGAAAAAAATATTCTATTATCTGACAATTTTTATTTTAAAAATGATTTATTAAACTTATTTCAAAAAATTATCACAAAAGAAACTTCTGATATGATTTTGGTAAGATCAGAAAAAGGCAACTTTCTTTTAGTGAAGAGAAAAACTCTAGATAAAGATTTAACACACAAATATCTAGAAGAATTAGGAGGTAAAATTTATAATAAGATTAAATCGTTAAGTTCTTCTCAAGCAAATATATATGAAAATGATATTTTAATTAATGAAAGAACAGCATTAGGTATTCTTTTGAGTTCATATAAATTTGAAAATTATAAAAAGAATAAAATAAAACAAACAATAAATTTAAAAAACATTGTTTTTGTTTGTAATGAACCAAATAAAAATTTAAAGAAAATTTCTGAAATTCAAAATCTTGCTAAGGGTGTTTTTACTGCTAGAGATTTAGTCTGGCAACCACCAAACATATTATATCCATCTTCATTTGCTAACGAATGTAAAAAATTGAAGAAAATTGGCGTTAAAGTAACAATTTATAATGAAAACCAGCTTCGAAAAATTGGAATGGAAGCATTACTTGCAGTTGGACGAGGATCTAGAAAAGATAGTCAAGTTGTAGTTATGGAATGGTTAGGTGGTAAAAAAGAAAATAAACCAATGGCATTCATAGGAAAGGGAGTATGCTTTGATTCTGGTGGGCTTTCCTTAAAGCCGGCAAAGTCAATGGAAGATATGAAATGGGACATGGGAGGTGCAGCTACCGTAACAGGTATTATTGAAGCTGCGGCGCTTTCTAAATTAAAGTATAATTTAATAGGTGTTATTGGTCTGGTTGAAAACATGCCAGATGGCGATGCACAAAGACCGGGAGATGTCGTGAAATCATTTTCTGGTCAAACTATAGAAGTTTTAAATACTGACGCTGAGGGTAGACTTGTACTAGCTGATATACTCTCCTGGACTGAAAAAAAATACAAACCTAAATTTATAATTAATTTTGCAACCTTAACTGGGGCAATGATTGTAGCATTAGGAAATGTTAGGGCAGGTCTGTTTTCAAATAATAAAGAAATTACCGAATCTATTTTTAATTCTGGAGAAATTACAGGAGAAAAAGTTTGGGAAATGCCGTTAGACGATGACTATGATCAATTGATAAAAACAGAGATTGCTGACATGAAAAATATTGGAGGCCCTGGTGCTGGATCTATAACTGCTGGATGTTTTCTAAAAAGACACATAGAAAAAACTCCATGGGCTCATTTAGATATTGCAGGTGTAACCTGGCAAAATAAATCTACACCTTGCATTCCATCTGGTGGTGTAGGGTGGGGTGTAAGAATGTTATATCACTTAATACAGCAATATTAGATAATTAATAGATATTGAACCTTAAATTGGAGTTTTAACCATGCCTATTGAAAAAACATTGTCAATTATTAAACCTGATGCAACAAAAAGAAATTTAACTGGTTTAATTAATGCTAAATTTGAAAAATCTGGATTGAAAATAATAGCACAAAAAAGACTGCAACTAACCAGATCTATGGCAGAAAAATTTTACGAAGTTCATAAAGATCGTCCATTTTACAATGATTTGATTGACTTTATGATTTCAGGTCCAGTTGTTGTTCAAGTTTTGCAAGGTGAAAATGCTGTAAAATTAAATAGAATTATCATGGGAGCAACTAATCCAGAAGAAGCTGAAGAAGGAACTATTAGAAATGAGTTTGCTGAAAGTATTGAGGCAAATTCTGTTCATGGATCAGACAGTCTTGAAAATGCTAATGCAGAGATTACATTCTTTTTCGCAAATATAGAATTAATTTAATTTCTTATTAAACAAGAAAGATTGCCATTAGCGCAACAATTGCTATAACTATTATGGTACTGTAAGTTGTAAATTTTAAGAAATTTTCATAAAATTCTTTGTGTTCTTTGGTTTCTTTATCGATTTTATTAGCCATTTTAAATCCTTTTTTATTTAATTACTGTGTCAAAAGTTCCAACCATCAAAAACAACATTTTTATTTAAGTCATTTTCAATTATAGATCCAATTAAAAAAGCGTTATAACCTATTTTATTAATATCATTTATCATTGCTTCAGCATCTTTTCTATCTACAAAAATTAAAAAACCAATACCACAATTAAAAGTTTTTGCTAATTCAAATAGTGATATATTAGCTTTTTCTTTAAGCCATTTAAATAATGGGGGAAGTTCAAAGTTTTTCATGTCAAACTTAAGTGTAAGATTTTTGTTAAATGCTCTTGGAGGATTATCAATTAAACCACCTCCAGTTATATGACTTATTGATTTTACTTTATTATTTTTTGTTGCTTCTAAAAATGCTTTTGTGTAAAGGAGTGTAGGTTTCATTAGAATGTCTGCGAGATTATTAATTTTATCAAATTCGCATCTTTCAAAAATATTTATACAATTAACTTCTAATATTTTTCTTATTAAAGAATAACCATTTGAATGAACGCCACTGCTAGATAAACCAATAACGCAGTCACCTTTTACAACAGAATTTCTATTAAAAATATTTTGTCTTTCTACTGCTCCCACACAAAATCCAGCAATATCAAAATCATTTTTCTTATAGTGCCCTGGCATCTCAGCAGTTTCTCCGCCTATAAGTGCACAACCTGATTGTATACAACCTTCTGTAATACCCTTAATAACCTCCAATGCTACTGATTTGTCCAACTTTCCAGTAGCATAATAATCCATAAAAAAAAGAGGTCTTGCTCCCTGAGCTAACACGTCATTTGCACACATAGCCACTAAATCAATACCTAAATTAAAATATGACTTAGTTTCAATAGCTAATTTTAACTTTGTTCCAACACCATCAGTGCTTGAAACTAGTATAGGATCTATAAAACCACATTTTTTTAGATCAAATAATCCTCCAAATCCACCTAATTCTCCAATTGATCCTTCATTAGATGTGGATTTCGTGATATAATTTATATCTGATATAAACTTGTTACCTTCATCGATGTCAACTCCAGAATCTTTGTAAGTAATAGTTGATTTTGCAGATTTATTTTTACTTTTTGACATGTAAGTTATTTTCTTAATTTTGAAGTTATTGTAATTAGATTTATATATAATGTTTACATTTAACAATTTATATTTGATATATCGATGTTATAAGCACATATCAATCAAAAAAAGTAGGTAAAATTTTGATGTTTATTGAACTCCTAAAAATTAAATTTTTAATATTTTTAAAAATTTTTTTTCTAAGCTCAAAATTGTTAGCATTTACTGATCAAGATTGTTCTAATCCATCATTTTATATTAAAAACATAAGTGTTGATTTAACAAAAGATTCCATTAACGAAGCCAGATCTGAAGCTGAGTACAAATCTAAATTAATGGGATTTAAAAGACTCATTAATAGGTTAACTGTAGAAAATAAAGATTTAAATTTTGATAAAACAGATATTTCTTCATTAGTTGATTTTTTAAAAATAAATAAAGAAGCTAACAGTGATAAACGATTTTTAGCAAACTTTGATATATGTTTTAATAGAAATTTGGTTATTAATTTTTTTAGAAAAAATAGTTTGGGATATGCAGAAACATATAGAGAACCTATAGCGGTTCTACCTATATTTAAAGGACCAAGAGGTATTGTTTTGTGGGATGAGAAAGATCATTGGTATATAAATTGGAAAAAAAAATTAAAAATGTTAGACGGATTAGTTAAATTAAAACTTGCTAAGGGTAATTTTAGCTTAAATAGAATTTTAACAGCTAATATTTTGAAAAAGTCTAATAAAGATTTTATTAATAAATTGGTAAATAATGAAAAGACTAACGCACTTATTTTGGTAGTTGCAGAACCAATTTTAATGACAGATGGTAAAACTTACCTATCAACATATTCTAAATTTTATAATAAAAGTGGAGAATTTAAGTCAACCATTTATAGGAAGACAATTTCTCTAAAAAAAACATCATCATTTTATAACTTAGACAAAAACCTTTTAGAAAATGAGGTAAATAATATTATAAAATCTATTGAAACAAATTGGAAGAAAGATAATTTAATTGATACTGGTGTTTATAATGAAGTTGATCTCATGATTCCAATAACAACAATAAATTCTACCAAATTAGAAAAGGTTCTATTATTCAATGATAAAACAATTAAAGTTAAATCAACTTCTGGATTTAAAGATAAAGGATTTATAAAAATACAAAAAGAAACAATATTCTATGACAAAAAAACTAAAAATAGTTTTGAGAATATTAGTAGAAGTTCCTTTAATACTGTAAAAAAATTAAAATATGAGAAAAATATTCTTGTAAGTCAAAAAGACACTAGTATTTGGCCATATGTTTTACACATATTAGAAAACTTACCTTTTGTAATTGAAGTAAAGATTATTTCCATAACAAACTCACAAGGAAGGATCTTAGTGAAATTTATGGGTAACAAAAAATCATTTTTTCATGCTGCTTTCGAAAAAAAATTAAATTTTATGGATTTAAATTCTTGGCAATATGTACTTAAAAAATAATAGAATGAGTTTGAATAGAGGTTTTAATGTTGGCTTTTACCAAAAAATTTACAGAAAAAAAATTTAATTTATTTCTTTTTTTTCTTTTAATAATTTTTTTTATTTTGTATTTGTTTGAAGTTATTATTCCTTTTTTTATAGCTTTTATAATAGCTTATTTAACGAATCCAGTTAAGGTTTACTTTGATAAATATTTCAATAAAACTTTCTCAAGTTTTTTATCCATTTTGGTTTTTGTGATATGTATTATATCTATCTTAATTTTAATTTTGCCAATTATTATTTATCAAATCCAAAATTTATTTTTATTATTACCAGGGTATTTAACAGAAATTGAAAACTTCCTTAAAGACTTTAATACTAAATATTTATTTACTGAAAAAATTAAAACAGTTGACTATTCAACTTTATTCAAACCTTTCAGTCAGGGCTTAATAAATACTAGTGATGAAATAATAAGTAATAGCATTCAATTTATTAACAGTTTTTTTAATATGATAGTAATAATTGTTATTAGTTTTTATTTAAGTTTAGAATTTAACAAAATTAAGGTTTTTATATATGGCATTGCTGATAAGTCTAATTTTACAGACTTTCCTATTTTGATAAAAGATATAGATGAAGTTTTATCAAAATTTATAAGAGGTCAAGGTCTTGTTTGTTTGACATTATCTATGATTTATAGTTTAGGTTTATTCATAATCGGTTTAAAGTTTGGAATATTGTTAGGAATTTTCGCAGGTATAATTTCATTTATACCTTATTTAGGTTCTGTTATAGGTGGTGGGCTTACAGTAATATTAGGATTATTACAATTTGGGATATCACCTCAATTATTTTTAATATTCTCTATTTTCATCTTTGGCCAGTTATTAGAAAGTTATTTTTTAACTCCAAAATTAGTGGGAGATGCAATAAAATTAAATCCAATTTGGATAATATTTTCTCTAATGACAGGCGCTTATTTATCTGGGTTTGTTGGAGTATTAATCTCATTACCTGTAGCTGCTGTTGTTGGAGTTGTCGTAAGATATTATTTTATAAAGGTTTTTGAGTAATCTATAGATGTATCAACAATTAAGAAATATTGACAAATTAGCTATTAATAAACAAATGGCCTTACCACTGAAATTTAAATCAATTAAAAACAGGGAAAATTACCTTGTTTCAAAATGCAATTTAGAAGCGGTGAAATTAATCGAAAACTCAAAATATTGGCAAGATAGAAAAAAAACAAACTCCATCCCAGGAGCAATCGTTTATGGCCCAAAAGGCTCAGGGAAAACTCATTTATGCACAATTTTTAAACAAAATATTGATTGTGAATATCTAACTTCTTTAACAAATAAAAGCCTTGAGCAGGTTACCAATGGTAAAAATTTCATACTAGATGATTTTGTTCCAGGAAAAGATTACCCACCTGAAATTGTTATGCACTTCGTGAATCAAGTCACAAATAAAGAGGGTTCTATTTTATTTTTGTCTAGATTGTCTCCTTTTCAAATGAATTGGAATATAAGTGATCTTAACTCAAGAATAAGAAGTTTAGTGTCAAGTGAAATTAAATCACCTGACGATGTGCTTCTCTATTTATTTTTAGTAAAATACTCTAATGAAAAAAAATTATTTATGAGTGATAAAAAACTTATTTACATACTAGAAAGACTCAATAGAAGTTTCGACAGTGTAATAAAGATAATTGATAGATTGGATTTATACTCACTAGAAATAAAGAAAAGTATAACTTACAAAAATATTAAATTTTTTTTAAATGAATTAAGTGAGAATTAAATTTTTATTTTTTTGATTTTGTTATTTTTAATAGTAAATGCAATCTTACCACTTAATAGTAAATCAACAAACTTACCAAAAATTTCATGACGCCACCCTTTAAAAATTTTTAAATTTTCTTTTTGACCATCAAGTATTGATTTTAAATCATCTGTATCTGCAATTAATTTTTCAGCAAGTCCACTCTTGTTTGAACAATATGATAGAAGCAGTTTAAGTAGGTCTAGACCTTCTTTATTAATATTTGATTTTTTTAAATGCTTTGGGATTTTCGGCCATTCGTTGATATTAATGTTTCGAGAAATTTGTATTACATCTAATATTTTTTTTAAGTCGTTATCACTAACTATCTTAGGTATTCCTCTAATACTCTTAATAGACATTATATCTTTAGGTTTTAACTGCGATATATTTACTAAAATTTCGTCTCTAATAAGTTTATTTCTAGGAATATTTCTTTTTTTACATTCCATTTCTCTCCATTTGGCAAGATATTTTAGTGTATTTAAAATATCTCTATTAGGATTTTTTATCTTTATTCTTTGCCAAACTTCATTTGAGTTAATAGCATACAATTCTTTATTTTTAAGACTTTGTATTTCTTTTTCTACCCAATCTTCTCGATTAGTATCTCTAATCAATTTGTTGATTAACGGGAAAACTTTTATTAAATATTTTACGTCATATAATGCATAATGTAATTGCTTATAAGTAAGTGGCCTTTGTAACCAATTGGAATATTGACTTTCTTTTGTGATTGTTAATCCTAAAAATTTGTGAACTAATCCATAATAGCTTACTTGATCTCCTAATCCACAAAACATAGCAGCTATTTGTGTATCATAAATTGGTGAAGGAATCTTTCCAGTAAGATTGAAAAAAATTTCTATATCTTGTCTTCCAGCATGAAAAATTTTTAAAATTTTTTTATTAGAAAGTAATTCCCACACTGGTTTCATGTCTATTTCAGCAAGTGGATCAATGACTGCTGAAAAAGTCTCACTTGCAATTTGTACTAGACATAAAACAGGGAAATAAGTATTTTCTCTTACAAATTCAGTATCAACTGCTAAAACTTTTTCCTTATTACATTTATTACAAAATCTTTTTAGTGTAACATTATCCTTAATTATATTTATTTCATCCATTTTAAACTAACTTATTTTAATTTTTCAGAAGAACTTTATTTTAAATTTAAATATTAATGAAGAGGTACAAATATGTCGATCAGTAAGTATATTTACATTACAATAATAATTTTTATATCTAATATTAATTTTGCTATTAGTTCGCAATTATTATCTCATAAAGCTATTTATAGTCTCAATATTGAAAATATTAAAGACAATAGTTTTTTAGAAGGAGGGCAGGGTCAAACATTTTTTGAGATTAAAGAAAATTGTAATGGCTGGAACATAAAAGAAGATTATGTAATTATTTATGAATTACCGGACAAAAAGATGGCTAATAGTTTTTCAAGTTATTCTACCTTTGAAAATTATCTAGGAACAAAACATAGTTTTGAATTAAATGAAAAAAGTAGGTTCCATGGTGAAAAATCATATCAAGGATTTGTTGAAAAAAATGAAAGAGTTATTTCTGGTTCTATAATTGACAATTCTATAAAAAAGTTGACTTTTAAGAAGGATATTTTATTTCCAATAGAACACCTATTAAAACTTATTGAAGCTGCAAAAAGTGGAAAGAGAATTTATACCAAAAAAGTATTTTTTGGAAATGAAGATGAGGAATTTATTAAAATTGTTTCAGCATTTATAGGTAAAAATAGAAAATCTACATCAGAAGATATTCAATATTTGAAAGGTAAGCAGGTATGGCCAATCAAAGTCGCTTTTTATAAAGAGAAAACTCAACAGGCAAAACCAGAATATGAAATTTATCTAGAAATTGACAAACTAGGGGTTGTCCACACTTATAAAGTAGATTATGGAAATTTTGAAATAAATGCTTTGTTAAAAAAATTTGAAGTTCTACCTAAAATAAGTTGTAAGTAATTTTACTTAATTTTGGCTTCTTTAAATAAAACGTGTTTTCTAACTTTCGGATCGTATTTTTTAAGTTCTAATTTTTCTGGCTTTGTTCTTGGGTTCTTTTTTGTTACGTAAAAGAAACCCGTATCTGCAGTACTTAATAATTTAATTTGTAAAGTAGCTGGTTTTGCCATAATTAACTCCGATCAATTTTCATAAGTTATTCTTTTTTTTCATAAAGTCAAGTTTATGAAAATTTATTTTTTCTTATACGTTTACTTTTTCTTTTTTTAGTTTTTTCACTCATTATCATTTCGTCATGAAATTTTACTATTATACTTCCTGTTAAAGGTTCAACTTCTATAATTTTAACTTTAAATTTCATACCAATTATAAATTTATAACCACTATCCAATCCATTGAGTATTTGTTTTGTTTGATCATAGTCATACCAATCATAAGGTAAATTTCTTAAAGGTAATAAAGATTCAGCTATTCCGTCTTCAATAGATACAAAAATTCCAAATTTATGAATTGAAATAACAGTACAATCAACTAACTCATTAATTTTTTCTTTAAACAACAGTGATATTAGTCTATCTATAGTTTTTCTTTCAGCGGCTACTGATATTCGTTCGGTGTTTGAGATGTGTTCACTAATTATTTTAAATTTTTCATTATTATTTTTTAAAGTTGTAAGAGTAGTTTTTCTTTTATTTTTGTCTTTTATTATTTCTATAATTTGTCTATGAATTATCAAATCTGAATATCTCCTTATAGGAGAGGTAAAATGAACATAGTTTTTTAATGCCAAGCCAAAGTGAGATTTATTTTCGTTATGGTATTTAGCTTGAGACTGGCTTCTTAAAATAGACTGATTTATCATATCAAAATTAGCTGTTTCTTTTGTGTTCTCTAAAATTTTATTCATTAATAATGGATGTGGCACTTTACCTACAAGAATATTAGCTAGGGGTTTGCCAATTATATCAATTAAACTTTTATATTTTTCAGGAGAAGGAGGCTCATGTACACGATATATTCCAGGGTAATCAAATTTAATTATTTCTTCTGCAGCGGACACATTTGCAAGTATCATTAACTCTTCAATAATTTTATTACTTCTAAGTCCGTAAACTTTTTTGACTTGAGTTGGCCAACCGGAATCATTGAATAAAACTTTTCTTTCGGGCAATTCTAGATTTAAGGCACCTCTTTTCTTCCTCAAAATTTCTAAATTTAAATACACTTCATTCAATGAGTTTATAACTTTGATAATTTTGTTATCAAAAATATCATTTGTAGTTTTTTTATGAATAACATCTTCTACTTGTTGATAAGTAAGGCGTTTTTTTGAGTTAATCACAGACCTAAAAAAAGAATGTGATTTCTTTTTTCCTTTTTCGTCCAATATAATCTCTACTGTTAAACATAATCTATCTTCATTGGGTCTAAGGGAACATTTATCGTTAGACAATTCTTCTGGGAGCATTGGAATAACTAAATTTGGAAGATATACTGAATTTCCTCTAATTCTAGCTTCTCTGTCTAAAGCCGAATTTGGTTTCACATAATATGAAACATCTGCTATGGCAACCAACACTCTCCATTCTTTTTTTTTATTAACATATTCTGCATAAACGGCATCGTCAAAATCCTTAGCGTCATCACCATCAATAGTAACAAGCGATAAGTCTCTTAAGTCTATACGTCCGTTCTTTTCAAAATATATAAGATTATTAATTTCATTTTTGATTTCTTGATTGAAGTTGTTTTTTAAACTGTGTTCTCTAATCGCCAGGTAAGAATATACATTAGGATCGAGAACATTACCTATAACTTCTAATATTTCTGCGTAATATTGATTATCATTATTTCTAGATTTCTTGTTCTTATTAATTTTTAATTTTTTAATTTTTAGTTTTTGTAAAACCTTACGAGATGCACTCTGAGCCTTTACTATGTCACCTTTGTTAATTTTTATACCATCAATGAGAATTGGCTGAATTTTTGTTCTTTTTTGAGAACCTCTTTCTAATTCATTTAGGTAGAATTTCCCTTTTGATGTTAATTTCACTTCTGCAAAGAAATAATTTTTTTTAAATTCAATCTTTTTAATAATTTTTTTAAAGTTGTATTGTTTTTTTCCAACAAATTCTAATTCAACTAAAAGATGATCACCAATATCGAAATCTATATTTTTTTTATCAAATGGAATTTCAATTTCTTGATTTGGTCTATTTTTATTCAAAATATGACCAATAGCAAAACCATCATTATCAATAAAAATTACTTCTAAGTTTGAAATTTGTATTTTATTATTAGATTGCACAACGTTTTTTTTATTCAAATGTTATTGAGATTAAATTTATTTTTTTTTGGTTTGTTTCTTTTTTGATCTGGGAGGTTTTGCTGCCTTAGCAATAATTAACTCTATAGCTTTATTTAAGTCAATCTCTTCTAAAGACAATGATTTAGGCAACGTTGCCCTAATTTTATTATACTCAACATATGGACCAAATCTTCCAGATTTAGCTAATACCTTTCCATTTCCATCAGGATGATCACCTAGTACTTTACCAAGTTTTTCACTGTTTTCACCAATTAAAACTACTGCATGATTAAGACCAATGTTAATTACAGTTTCATCAGCGGGTATGCTTATAAAATTTATATCATATTTTAAATACGGCCCATATCTTCCTATACCTGCTGAAATATCCTGTCCTGTTTCTGGGTGTTTACCTATTAATCTTGGTAATGATAAAAATGAAAGGGCTTTATCCAGGTCGATGGCAGATGCCTCTACTAGCTTTGGTATGCTTGTCCTTTTTGGTTTTTTCTCCTCACCTAATTGAAGATATATACCATATGGGCCTTTTTTAATTATAACTTTCAAACCTGTTTCAGGATCAATTCCCAAGACACCGTCATTTTCAGGCATAAAAGTTTCATTGGCATTATTTTCTTCTTTATTTTCATTTTTTGCAATTTGCTTTGTGAATTTACATTCTGGATAATTAGAACAACCTATAAAAGCACCATATCTTCCAAGTTCCAAACCTAAATTCCCATTGGAACATGTTGGACATTTCCTATTTGGTTGAGCATTAGTTTCCTCTTCATTTTTAGGAAAGAATAAATCAGCCAATTCTTTTTCTAGTGCTTCAAGAATTTTTTCTCTCTCAAGTTTTGACATTTTGTTTAGATGAGGTTTAAAGCCATTCCAAAAATCTTCTAAAAGCTTTTTATAGTTTAATTTCCCGTCTGAAACTTTATCTAACTTTTTTTCCAAGTCAGCTGTAAAATCATATTCAATATACTGTCCAAAAAAATTATTTAAAAATGCTGTCAAAATCCTTCCTCTTTCTTGAGGAATATGCTTGCCTCTATCTTTCTCAACATAATTTCTATTGACAAGAACTTGTAAAATAGAGGCATATGTTGATGGTCTTCCAATTCCAAGTTCCTCCATTTTCTTTATAAGGCTTGCGTCAGTATACCTTGGAGGTGGTTGTGTGAAATGTTGTTCGCCATCTGCTTTTTCTAAATTAACATTTTCATTTTCAATTAAATTGGGTAAAATTTTATCATCACTTCTATCTCTATAAATAAAAAATCCAGGAAAGCGTACTTGTGATCCGTTTGCTCTAAAAACGATAGTTTTATCATTATTTGAAATATCTGCAGATGTTTCGTCTAATTCAGCTGATTGCATTTGACTTGATATAGTTCTTTTCCAAATAAGTTCATAAAGTTTAAATTGTTCATTATCTAAGTAGGAAGACATATTTTCTGGATGACGAGATATTGCAGTTGGTCTTATAGCTTCATGCGCCTCTTGCGCATTTGCTGCTTTTGATTTGTAAACTCTAGGTGTTTGAGGAATATATTCTTTACCATGAAGGTTTGTAATTTCATTTCTTAATTCATCAATCGCCTGAGTACTTAATTGAACACCGTCGGTTCTCATATATGTTATCAGGCCTGTTGTCTCGCTACCAATATTTATACCTTCATATAATTTTTGAGCTATTCGCATAGTTCTTGATGCACTAAAACTTAATTTGTTAGAGGCCTCTTGTTGTAATGTGGAGGTTGTAAAAGGGGGTAATGGATTTCGCTTAACTCTCTTGGTTGAAATTTTAGTTATATTAAATGACGAATTTCTTATTTTTTCTAATGCTAAATTAGTTTCTTTTTCATTTTTTAAATCCATTTTGGCTAATTTGTTTTTATCAAGAACAGACAACTTCGCTGGGAATTGTTGTTTATCATTTTTTGAAAAGATAGATGTTACTGACCAATATTCCTCAATATTGAATTTTTCAATTTCAATTTCTCTTTCGCATATAAGTTTTAGTGCAACAGATTGAACTCTGCCAGCAGATTTTGAACCTGGAAGCTTTCTCCATAAAATTGGAGAAATGGAAAAGCCAATTAGATGATCTAGAGCTCTTCTTGCCAAATATGCTTCAACTAATTCAGAATTAATTTGTCGAGGTGTTTTCATAGCATTTAAAACAGCATTTTTAGTAATTTCGTTAAAAACAACTCTTTCAACTGGTTTGTCTTCTATCATTTTTTTTGAATTTAATATTTCTTGTAAATGCCAGCTTATTGCCTCACCTTCTCTATCTGGGTCAGTAGCTAATATTAATGATTCAGCAGATTTAAGTTCTCCAATTATTTCTTTAACAACTTTTTCTTTATCTTTATGCATTTCCCAGGACATTTTAAAATTATCATCTGGCAGAACCGCACCGTCCTTTGATGGTAAATCTCTTATATGACCCACAGAAGCCATCACTTTATAATCATTACCGAGATATTTATTAATAGTCTGAGCTTTCGCTGGAGATTCAACTATTACTAATTTCATTTACTTTTAATCCTGGACTAATTTATTATATTTAAATGTACTATTTTAGTGCAGATAACATTACTTTAATGAAATAACAATAATAATGTTTTTATATTTTTGGTTCAGATCTATTGATTAAGCGTTTAATATTTTCTCGATGCTGAACAAAACATACTAATGAAATTAAGAAGGAACTTAAAAAATAAATGAGTTCAGTTTCATAATAAAACATGAGAATAGGTATTAAAAAATACGCAATAAGGGCAGACATGGAGCTTATTTTAAATATTTTCACAATAATTACCCATATCAATAGTGCAACTATACCGATAAATAGATTAAGTGATAAAATAACACCAAACCCAGTTGCAACTCCCTTGCCACCTTTAAACCTCAGCCAAATTGGGAAACAGTGGCCTAGGACAGCTGAAATTGCAACTATGCATTGATAAAATTTCACCATATCAAAATTATTATCGAAAACTTTAGGTAAAATAATAGTAATTAGATAGATTGCTACTGCACCTTTACCACCGTCAAGAAGAAGAGTGAAGAGGGCTATCTTTTTATTTCCAGTTCGTAAAACATTTGTGGCGCCAATATTTCCACTGCCAATTTTTCTAATATCTCCTAATCCAGATATTTTTGTAAGTATTAATCCAAAAGGGATTGATCCTAAAAAATATCCAAAAAGAAAGATTGAGCTAAAAACCACATAATTTAAATCATAAGTCATTTTATTATTTTATTTTTGAAAATCTGATTCATGCAGGCAACTTGACCATTTATATAAGTTGCTAAGATTTTACCATGAATTTCTTTTCCATCAAACGGAGTTGGACTAGTCTTTAAATTTTCTTGTTTAATTGTATGAAGCTCATTTTCATCAAAAACTATAAAGTCAGCCACTTTTTCTTCTTCTAAGCTTGGACTATCAATTCCAAAAATTTTTGCTGGATTAATAGTTAAAAAAGAGATTGCTTTGTTAATATCAACAATGTTTTTATTTACTAAATCTAAGGTAATTGAAAACAAAGTTTCAATTCCAGACGCTCCAACCGAAGCTGCCGAAAAAGGTTGAGCTTTTGTATCCTTGGATCTAGCTCTATGATCAGATGCTATAGCGTCAATTGTTCCATCTTGAATTCCTTCAATAATTGCTAGTCTATCATCTTCGCTTCTGAGAGGAGGAGACAATTTGAATGCAGTGTTGTAAGTTAATAATTTACTTTCGTTTAGCGCAAAATACGGTGGAGCAGTATCACACGTAATATTTAAACCTGATTTTTTAGCTTCCCTGATTACATTAACTGCATCTCTAGTAGACACATGTGCTACGTGATAGTGTACCCCAGTCAACTTAGCCAATCTGATATCTCTTTCAATCATAATAACTTCAGCACAGGCTGGAATTCCAATTAAACCTAAACGAGTAGATATTTCACCTTCGTTCATTTCACCTTTTATAGAGGTTGTTGAAGCTTGATTTAAACCTGATAAATCTTCGTCTTCTGCATGTTGTATTACAGGACGATTTATCATTGCTGCATAACTCATTAATCGTCTCATAACTAGACTATTTTTAATACTCTTATTCCCATTAGTGAAACCTATTGCCCCCATTTCTGACATGAGCCCAATTTCACTCATTTCAAGACTGTTTAGATCTTTTGTTGCAGCTCCATAGACCATTACTTTTGGAAGGTTTATATCTTCTGATTGTCTTTTGATATGATCAATTATAGATGGATTATTTAACTTTGGAGTTTGATTAGGGAGAATTGCCATAGAAGTAATTCCATTTTCAGCAGCAGTAATTTGAGTAGATTTTAGATTTTCAGTCTTTCCAATATTTACCCTCATATCAAATATACCAGGTGAAATTGTAAGACCATCACAGTCATAAATTATAGTTTGTTTATCTTTTTTGAATTGTTCTAAATTGAAATCTTTAGATATTTTGATAATTTTATCATTTTTTATTACCACAGTTGTTTTTTGATTAAAATTTGTAGCAGGATTAATTAATTTTACAGATTTAAAAATTGAATAAGTCATAGAATTCTTTAAGTTTTATTTTTTGAATGATTTAATGCCTCAATTATTGACATCCTTACAGCAACACCCATTTCAACTTGAGTTTTTATTAAACTCCTATTTGTATCATCTGCCAGGGCAGATGCTATTTCCACACCTCTATTCATTGGTCCAGGATGCATGATTACTGCATTTGAGTTAGCCATTGAAAGTTTTGTTTCATCAAGACCAAAAAATTTAAAATATTCTCTTTCAGAAGGATTTTCTGTTCCGGACATTCTTTCATTTTGAAGACGTAATAACATTACTACATCAGTATCTTTAATTCCTTCTTTCATATCATTAAAGCATTTCACACCTAATTTTTCTAAGCTCGAAGGCATTAATGTTGATGGAGCAACGCATCTAACTTCAGCACCCATAGTTGTTAATAAATGTATGTTTGATCTTGCTACTCTACTGTTAGCAATATCCCCACATATGCTTATTTTTAAACCTTCCAGGTATCCAATTCTTCTTTTGATTGTTAGAGCATCTAACAAAGCTTGGGTAGGGTGCTCGTGTCTTCCGTCACCAGCATTGATAATACTACAACTTAAATATTTTGCGAATAGGAGTGGTGCGCCACTATGGGGATGTCTTACTATCAATAAATCAGGTTTCATTGCGTTTAGAGTACTAGCGGTATCTAATAAGCTTTCTCCTTTTTTTATTGATGAGTTAATTAGAGAAATATTAATTACTTCTGCACCAAGTCTTCTAGCTGCAAGTTCAAATGAAACTCTAGTACGAGTTGAATTTTCAAAAAAGACGTTCAAAACCACATATCCAGACAGATATTTAGTGTCGGTGTGTTTATCTAGATTTGCAAAATAATCAGCTCTATCAAGTAGTTTCTGAATTTCAGATTTTTGCATACCTTCTATTGCTAATAGGTGGTGAGATGATAATTTTACAGGTGAAGATTTACTAACTTCATAATTATTTTTTAATAATTCATTCATTAAAAATATCTTACTACATCTTTTTTTTTAATACGTCCAGTGCAGTTTGCAAAATCCAACAAGCTGCCAGTTGATCAGTTCTTAAACTTCTTTGTTTTCTTGTCATATCTGCTATTATCATTGGTTTTTCAACAGCCATTGTGGACATTCTTTCGTCATGTAATAAAACTGGAAGATCTCTGTTTTTTAAAACACTATTTGTAAAATTCCTCACTGAGTCGCATCTAGGACCTATACTACCATCCATGTTAAGTGGCCAGCCGATTACTAATCCTGTAATTTCATACTCATCGAAGATTGAAATCAATTTACTTATATCGGATATGAGTTTGTCTCTTTTGATAGTTTTTATTGGTGAAGCAACTGTCATATCAGAATTACTTATTGCAATGCCAATTGTTTTAGTACCATGGTCAATTCCTAACAGTCTTTTTTTAGGTAAAATATTTAACAAAAATTCATCAGGCTTGAAGATAGGCATAATTGATGCTAACAGACTTTCATATAAAATAAAATTTATCAATTTAATATAGGGTTATACATGTCTAATAAAGATACAATCGTAGATGTACCTACTGTAAATAAAATAGCTCGGCTTTCTCGTTTAGATATTCCAGAAGCAAACAAACAAAGTCTTACTAATGATTTAAATAATATTTTAGGCTTTGTTGCACAGCTTGATGAAGTAGATACCTCTAATATAGAACCGTTAGCTTCCGTTACAGGTCATAAATTGCCATTTAGAAGTGATCAAGTAAGTGATGGCAACATTGAAGATTTAGTTTTAAAAAATGCCCCTGAAAGCTCTAGTGGCTTTTTTGTTGTTCCAAAGGTTATTGAATAATGTCTGAATTGCTTGATTTAAATTTAGTTGAAGCCTCTAAAGCTCTTAAAAATAAAAAGATATCATCATTAGAATTAACGAATGCTTATTTAAAATCTATAAGTGATACATCTTCACTAGGTGCTTATCTTGAAATAGTTGAGGATAAGGCCATAAGAATGGCAAAAGAATCTGACAAAAAATTGATTGATGGTACAGCAAGACCCCTAGAGGGAATTCCCATAGGAATTAAAGATATGTTTTGTACCAAAGATATAAAAACAACTGCGTCTTCAAAAATTTTAGAAAACTTTATACCCACTTATGAAAGTACAGTAACTCAGAATCTATGGAATGATGGTGCAGTTATTCTTGGAAAATTGTCGTGTGATGAATTTGCTATGGGTTCTAGTAATGAAACTGCAGCTAAAGGTAATGTAATCAACCCATGGTTGAAAAATAAAAAAATGTCTCCAGGTGGTTCATCAGGTGGATCAGCTGCAGCGGTTGCTGCAAGGTCTGCTCTAGCGGCAACAGGTACTGATACAGGTGGGTCAATAAGGCAACCAGCAGCTTTTTGTGGTATAACAGGTTTAAAGCCTACGTATGGAAGGTGTTCAAGATGGGGAATTGTAGCATTTTCTTCTTCCTTAGATCAGGCAGGTCCACTAACGAGAACAGTTAGTGATGCTGCTTTAATGTTAAATTCTATGGCTGGTTATGACCAAAAAGACTCAACATCAGCAAATTTAATAATGCCAGACTTAATGAATTACTTGGATAAAGGCATAAAAGGAAAAAAAATAGGCATACCAAAAGAATACACACAAGATGGTATTTCTGAAGATATTGTAAAATTTTATGATAAATCAATTGATTTGTTAAGAGATGAAGGAGCTGAGATAATTCCAGTTTCGTTGCCTCATACTAAATACGCTCTGCCTGCTTATTATATTATTGCTCCTGCTGAAGCCTCAAGTAATTTAGCTCGGTATGATGGTGTTAGATATGGCGCAAGACAGGAAGCTTCTAGTTTAGACAAAATGTATGAATTAACTCGTGGAAATGGTTTTGGCGACGAAGTTAAGAGAAGGATAATGATTGGTACTTATGTGTTATCTTCAGGATATTATGATGCATACTATCTAAAAGCCCAAAAAGTAAGAAGATTGATAAAAGAAGATTTTGAAAACGTTTATAAAAAAGTAGATTATATTTTAACACCTTCAACACCAACAACTTCTTTCGAATTAGGTAAAAAACAAGACCCTCTTATTATGTATTTAAATGATATTTTTACAGTACCAGCAAGCTTGGCGGGATTGCCAGGAATTTCTTTGCCAGTTGGCCTAGATAAATCTGGTTTGCCAATTGGTATACAATTGATTGCAAATTCTTTTGATGAACCCGGGTTGATTAGTACAGCTAGAGTATTAGAAAGGAGTATAGGATTTAATTTTATAGCTGATGGAGTTGCAAAATGAGTGAAACTTCTACTTTGAAGCCAGGACATATTCAGGGTGAAACTGGTTTATGGGAAATGGTAATTGGACTTGAAATACATGCACAAATTTCAAGTAAATCAAAATTGTTTTCAGGAGCATCCGCTTCCTTTGGTTCTGAAGCTAATAGAAATGTATCTTTAGTTGATGCTGCAATGCCTGGTATGCTACCTGTTATTAATGAGTTCTGTGTGGAACAAGCAGTTAAAACAGGTTTAGCACTAAATGCTAAAATAAATAATGTTTCGGTTTTTGATAGAAAAAATTACTTTTACGCAGATTTACCTCAAGGATATCAGATAAGTCAATTCACAAAACCTATTGTTGGAGAAGGTGAAGTTATAGTTGATTTAGATGATGGTGAACAAACTACAATTGGTATTGAGCGATTGCATTTGGAACAGGATGCAGGAAAATCACTTCATGATAAACATCCAACAAAATCATACATAGATTTAAATAGAACTGGCGTTGCGCTAATGGAAATAGTTTCCAAACCAGATATAAGATCACCTCAAGAAGCAGGTTCGTATGTTAAAAAAATTAGATCTATTTTAAGATATATTGGTGCCTGCGACGGAAATATGGAAGAAGGATCACTTAGAGCTGATTGTAATGTATCTGTCAGAAAGTCTGGAGAAGAATTTGGAACGAGATGTGAAATAAAAAACCTAAATTCAATTAGATTCATTATTCAAGCGATACAATCTGAAGCAGAAAGACAAGTTGAAATATTGGAGACAGGTGGAACAATAGACCAAGAAACTAGACTTTTTGATACTTCCACTGGTGAAACAAGATCAATGAGGAGTAAGGAAGATGCTCATGATTACAGATATTTTCCTGATCCAGATTTGTTACCATTAGAATTTACAGAAAGTTGGGTACAAAGTATTAAAGAAAAACTTCCAGAATTACCAGATAGTCTTAAAAAGAGGCTTGTACAAGATTTTGGTATTACTTCTTACGATGCTTCAATTCTTGTTGAGGAAAAAGATTACGTTGATTTTTATCAACAAGCGGCTAATGGAAGAGATGGGAAACTTACAGCTAATTGGATGATCACAGAATTATTTGGTGCATTAAAAAAAGACAACTTATCATTTTTAGAATCTCCAATTACATCAGAAAACCTTGGAGAGTTGGTTTCCTTGATATCTAATGGAACTATTTCAGGTAAAATAGCAAAAGAAGTATTTTCTGAAATGATGAAAAGTAAAAAATCACCTTCTGAAATTGTAAAAGAAAAGGGACTAGAGCAAGTTTCAGATGATACAGAAATTTTGAAATTGATAGATCAAGTAATTTCAAATAATCAAGAAAAGGTGACTGAATATTTAGGTGGAAAAGATAAATTATTTGGGTTTTTCGTAGGACAGGTTATGAAATTGTCTCAAGGTAAAGCAAATCCAGGTATTGTTAATAAACTACTTAAAGAAAAACTTAAGTAAATTAATATTTACTTCTTTAATAATTACTTTTTATTTTAAATAAGTTGAATTTAGATCTATTCACCTTGTAATCTAAATAAACTAAAATAGATAGAAATGAAAATATTATGAAAAAAAATAAATTGGGTAGAACAGGATTAAACATATCACATGTTATATTAGGTGGGGGTTGGGTCGGTGGACTTTTCATTGATCCTAAGTTTGATATAATGGAAAAGGCTTTAGAACTTTCACTAAAAGCAGGTATCAATTGGGTTGATACTGCTGAGACTTACAGTGATGGAAAATCAGAAAATAATATTGGTCACTTATTAAGTTCTTTTTCATCTTCGGAAAAATTAAAAATATCTTCGAAAGCAAGATTAGACCCTACAAGTTCAGAGACATTTAGTTCACAATTAGACAGAAAATTAGACAATAGTCTTAAAAGGTTAAAGATAGATAAATTAGAATTATATCAATTGCATAACAGAATCACTCTCAATGAAAGTAAAGACACTTTAACATCGGATCAAATTTTTAAAAATAATATTTGTGAGCTTATGACAAAATTAAAAGATGATGGACGTGTTGAAAATATTGGTTTAACGGCTTTAGGAGAAGCTAATTCGATAAAGGAAATTATAAGAACTGGACATTTTGACACTGCTCAAATTTATTATAATCTTCTTAATCCTAGCGCTAGTTTTAATGAAAAAGGTACATGGACTGACCATGATTTCTCTGGTTTAATTTCTTCTTGCCAAGAACAAGAAATGGGCATTATGGGTATTAGAATTTTTGCTGCTGGTTTGTTAGCCACTAAAGTCCGGCATGGAAGAGAAATACCAGTAACTGACGTTATTGATATAAGTGAAGAAGAGAGACGCGTTGAAAAATTATTTAAATTAGTTGGTGATAATTATGGAAATAGAGCTCAATTTGCACTTAGGTATGGCCTTAGTAATGATGACTTGAGTTGTATCGTTCTTGGTTTAGCCTCTTTAGATCATTTAACGAATGCCCTGCAAGCATTTGAAATGGGACCATTACCAAAAGATATTTTAGAACAAATTCTGGAATTACAAAACTCTAATTTTGTTTGATTTTGAATTCAATTAGATGATAGTAAGGTACTAACAAATTGCATAAATATCATTAATTCAAAAGTTAGGACTGTATGAAAATACTTGTATTAGGCACAGGGGGAATTGGTGGTTTTTTCGGAGGCTTTCTTCAAGAAAGTGGTGCTGATATAACTTTTTTAGTTAGACCAAAAAGAAAAGAATTATTATTAAAAAATAAATTAGAGATTTTTAGTCCATTAGGTGATTTAAGTTTAACTCCTAATTTAATTTTATCTAATGAGTTAAAACCAATTTACGATGTGATTTTAGTTTCATGTAAGACCTATGATTTAGATCAAGCGATGCGTGATTTAAAAGGTATTAAAGGTAAGGGTGTTATTATCCCTTTTTTGAATGGTTTTACTCACATGAAAAGACTAGATAAAGAATTTGGAAGTGAAAATGTAATTGGTGGTGTAGCTCACATAAGTTCAACTATAAATAATCATGGTGCAATAGAACATTTTAGTGAATTTAAAAAAATTACTTTTGGAAATAGAAATAAAAACCGAAATAATGATCTTTTATCATTTTATAATATCTGTAAAAAAACTAAATTTGACGCTGCTATATCAGAAGATATTACTGCAGATTTATGGAGAAAATGGGTTTTTATTTCAACTGTTGCTGGGGCCACAACATTATTTAATTGTCCACTTGGGGAAATAAGTAATCACGAAGTAGGAAAAAAAACTTTATCTGATTTGTATAATGAATGTAGATCAATAGCAAAATTTAATGGTTTTACTATAAGTGACTTGGAAACAAAAAACGTTTTAAAAAATATAATGACACCGGGATCTCTCATTAAAGCTTCTATGCTTAGAGATATTGAAAAAAAAGCTCCTACTGAGCACGAAGAAATATTTGGAGATTTAATAGCAGAAGCAGAAAAATTTGATTTTGACTGCCCAATACTCAAATCTTGTTATTTAAGAATGAAGATCTATAAAGATAGCCTTAAATAATTTTATGATCCAACTTTAAGTGAAGATTCTAGGCCTCTTAAGCAGGCAATTACACTTAATCCAGTAATTTTTCCAGTTCCTGGATTTTCAGGTGTTTGAACATTTTGAATTGACATTTCGAATTCTGCGCTATCAGATTTAACTTCAACTTTATGTGTATTTCTTTCTAAATTAGGGTCTGCCCATATTTCAAGTTCAGTTTTGTTGGCACCTATACCTGCTAGTCCAACTGCAGCAGCTACATTCACATTTGCTGGAAATGCTTTTGCACCATCTGTAGCAGAACCTTTAAAGATTAATCTGGATTCTGATAATTGATCAAGCTCTATATTGTTTTTAATGACATATGGTGCAGTTGAAAGCGCATTAGGAGGTTTTCGAGTTGTCATTTTAACAGAATGAATTGTGGATTCTGCAGCAGCCCTCAATGCGTCCAAACCTAATATAGCACCTGTTGCTAAAATTATTTGAGCATTGTTGTGTTTTGGCGATTCAATTAAATCTAAATTATCAAGTATACCAGAGCCACTAACAGTTATTAATTTTTTACCTTTTTCAATACATCTCGTTGCTATATCTCTAAAAGCTTCTTTTGGAGCGCAATCTATAACAATTTGACAATTATTTATCAGAGTTTCTAGGTCATAAATTTTGATATTTTTATTTAATTTTACAATTCTTGCTTCTGCGTTTGCAATGCTTCTAGATGTAATTCCATATAGAGAAAAATTTTCTACACCTTTAATAAGTGCTTTAGCTACTTCTGTTCCTATCGAGCCAAAGCCAATGATACCTACATTCATTTTTTTTGCCTTTATGATTTTATCTTCCAATTGCGTAGCCTTGCATAAATCTTGGATTAGCTGCTGCTTTTAATATTGCACCATCTTTTGATGCTGCCGTCATTCTGCCAAGGCTCCAGTCATCATCAACAATTACCTTGTGCCCTTTTTTTATAAGCTTATCAATAGTCTCCTTAGGAAATCTTCCTTCAACTGCTAAATGGCCGATATCAGTTTCTCTTGGATAAAAAGAATTTGGAAAATGTGCAGTGCTAAAACCTGGGGCATCGATTGCTTCTTGAAGATTAAGACCAAAATGTACATGTCTCAAAAATAAATGTAATGACCACTGATCTTGTTGATCACCTCCTGGTGTTCCGAAAACCATATAAGGTAGCCCGTCTTTAAGAGCAAGACTTGGTGATAAAGTAGTTCTAGGTCTTCTTTTTGGACCAATACATGCAGGAGAGCTTTTATCCAACCAAAACATTTGTCCTCTATTAGATAAACAAAACCCAAGGTTAGGAATTATTGGAGAGCTTTGTAGCCAACCACCACTAGGCGTGCCAGCAATCATATTTCCCCATCTATCAATTATATCAAAGTGAGTAGTATCTCCTTTTGTATCTCCAAGATTAGTGGGATTAAGTTCATCAAATCTTGCTACTGTAGGTTCTCCGATGTCAAATTTTGAAAATGATTCAGGAGTACTTCCTTTCGGTCTTACCAACACATTTCCTCCAAAGCCTGGAATAACTCCTGGTCTAACTTCCATTGAAGCTTCTTTGGATATTAAATTTCTTCGTTCAGTATTATAATCTTCACTTAGTAAAACATTCATGGGTACATCATTAAAATTCGTATCTCCATAAAAAGCTTCTCTATCCGCAAAAGCCAATTTAGTCGCTTCTACAACCAAGTGAACAAACTCAGGTGAATTTTCATCTAATGAATCTAAATCAAATTCTTTTAACAATGCTAATTGCTGTAAAAAAGTTGGCCCTTGACCCCATGGACCAGTTTTACATATAGTATAGTTTTTGTAATTATAAGATAAAGGTTTCTCTATAGTTGCAGCCCAATTTGCGAGATCATCTCCAGTTAATAGACCCTTATGTCTTTTTTCAGTTGTATCCATAAACTCATTATTTTTACAAAAATCTTCTATTTCTTGTGCAACAAATCCTTGGCTCCATATCAAACGAGCATGTTTTATTTGTTCTTCACGATCTTTAGATTTGCTTTCTGCTTCCTTGATAATTCTTAAGTATGTATTAGCCATTTTTTTATTCTTAAAAAAATCACCAATTGATGGAAGGACACCCTTAGGAAGATAAATTTCTGCTGAACTTGTCCATTCAGTTTTAAACAGTTCTTCTACAGATTTAATTGTGTTAATAATGTTTGGAACTAAAGGATAACCTTTTGTCGCAATACTTACTGCTGGTTCTAATACCGTTCTTAATGACATCGTCCCATAATTTTGTAAAAGAAGCATCCAAGCATCAAATGCTCCTGGAACAACAGCTGGTAAAAGACCACTTCCTGGAACTATATTTAAATTCAGGTCGCTAAAAGTTTTAAGAGTAGCAAGATTTGGAGCAACACCTTGGCCACATATTACAATAGGGCTTTCTTCATTTTGGCATAAGATTAAAGGCACTTCTCCACCTGGACCATTAAGGTGAGGTTCAACTACTTGAAGTGCAAATCCGGTTGCTACTGCTGCATCAAAGGCATTGCCATTTTTCTCGAGAATCGACATCCCCACAGCAGACGCAATCCAATGAGTGGATGTAACAACTCCAAAGTTGCCAACAATCTCAGGTCTTGTAGTAAATCTTGTCATTTTAATTCCAAAATATTATAAAAAAATTGACTCTTTGTAAGCAACTAAGCAATTATTAACTCTTAAATTAATTCAAAACTAAACTAAACTAATTTTTGGAGATAACAATGCCTATAAAAAATTTATTTAAAGTAGGTTTAGCAGGAGCTGCTTTACTTGCTTTATCATTCACGGGAGTTTCAGCTGCACCTAATATACCTTGTGGTACTGCAAAGCTAATCGTTCCTTGGGGAGCAGGTGGTGGAACTGATGTAATTTTTAGACAGATGGTCGATAAAGTTAACAAAAATGGAGCTAAACCACAACTTCAAGTCGTTAATGTTGGTGGCCAAGGTGGTAATAAAGGTGCTAAACAAGCCTCCAAAGCAAAACCTGATGGCTGTACTTTATTTGCAATTCACCAAAGTGCTATAACTAGTTATTTTACTGGAAGAATTGATATCACTTGGGATGCTTTTGAGACAATTTCAATGGTTACATCAACACCTTCTATCATAGGTGCTAATGTAAATACACCATACAATAATATATCAGAACTAGTTGCTGCAGCTAAAAAAGCTCCTGGAACAATTACAGCAGGTGGGACTTTTGGTTCAACAAGTCAATTTGTTTTTCTTCTTTTAGAAGATGCCACAGGTGCAAAATTTAAGCATGTCTCCTACGACGGAACAAAACAAAGAATGACTGCGCTATTAGCTGACAATATAAAACTAGGTGAAATTAACCTTGCTGCTGCTATAAAATTTATCAAAGCTGGTAAGTTAAAAGCGCTTGGTGTTACTAATGATTCAAGACTGGACCAAATACCTGATGTAAAAACAGCACAGGAACAGGGTGCAAAAGTTATTTTTGCTGTTGAAAGAGGCGTTGTTGCCCCAAAAGGAACATCTCCAGAAATTGTAAATCATTATGCTAAAATGTTTGCTGGCGCCGCAATGGATAAAGATTTTAAAGCTGCTATGCATAAAAAAGGTATTTTAATTAATTATAAAGGTCCTGAAGATTATAAAAAACATTTCCAAGCAACTTATGATTACTGGAAGCCAATTGCAAAACAAGTTGGCGTATACAAAAGAAAAGACTAAAGCTATAAAAGAAGAGATAATTTATTATCTCTTCTTTTAATTAATCATTATGAATATTAAAAAAGACACCATCGTAGCAATATTTCTATTATTATTCTGTGGCATAATGATCAATAGTAGTTTTGATATTGAAGACCCAGGCTATCAAGGAATGAAAGCCAGTTTTTGGCCAACCATAGTATTATGTCTTTTATCAATTATGTGCCTAGTTATGCTAATCAAGTCTGTGGTCACTGAGGCTGAAAATAATATAAATTCAAATGATACAAATCTAACAAATGTTTTTTTTAAATTTAAGAATGCATTAATATGCTTTTTAATGTTTGTTATTTTCTTGGCATTTTTAGATTATTTGGGAATGCTAATTGGAGGTGTATTGTTCGTTTTTGGATTACTTACTATGTTGGGCGGGTTTGAATTAAAAAAGATTATTAAGCACTTCATTATATCAATTATTACAATTGGAATTATGTGGTCAATCTTTACCTTTGGCTTGAAAGTGATTTTGCCCGAGGGAGAAATTCTAAGAATTTGGTAAAATTATGATAGATGTTATTTTACAAGCATTTGCCAGTATTGTTTTAGATCCAGTAACATTAGGTTTAATGTTTATAGGGACACTTGCTGGTATTTTAGCAGGCGCTATACCAGGTTTTACTATTGCAATGGGTGTAATATTAACTCTTCCATTTACTTTTGGTATGACTGCAGTTCAAGGTCTAGCAACTATGTTAGGCGTATTTGTTGGGGGGTTTTCTGGAGGTCTAATGTCATGTATGTTAACTGGCATACCTGGAACTCCATCATCCGTTGCTACAACATTTGATGGTTTTCCATTAGTAAGGTCTGGTAGACCCGGTCTCGCATTGGGTTTGGGATTATGGTCTTCTTTCTTTGGAGGAATGATTAGTGCCGTAATTTTAGTAGCATTAGCGCCACAATTAGCATTTTTAGGTTTGGAATTTGGTCCTTGGGACTATTTTTCTTTAATTATTTTTGCTCTTACAATTACTGTAAGTTTATCAGGCGGAAATATAACTAAAGGTTTAATTGCTGGGTTACTTGGATTATTTGCAGCAACAGTTGGTGAAGATGAAATCAACGGAGTTGCAAGATTTACTTTTGGATTTGACGAATTTAAGCAAGGATTTGCGTTTCTGCCTGTTTTAATAGGATTATTTGCATTTTCACAATTACTTACTGACGTAGAAGATGATAAAAGAGCTAAAAGCCCTCTTATGTCTCAATCTGGAGCTATAGTTAAAGTTGAGCATAGACAAGCAATTTTAATAATTTTAAAAAGGTGGGTGAATTTATTTAGGTCAAGTTTTATAGGAATTTTTACTGGCATTTTACCTGCAGCTGGTGGATCAATATCAAATATTTTAGCCTATGATCAGGCAAAAAAAGCTTCCCCAAATAGGTCAAATTTTGGAAAAGGTGAATATGATGGTGTAATTGCACCAGAAGCAGCAAACAATGCCACTGCTGGTGGTGCATTAATTATGATGATGGCGCTTGGTATTCCTGGGGATATTGTGACGGCTGTTATGTTAGGAGCATTGATGATTCATAATATTATTCCTGGCCCAACATTTATTCAAGATGAGCCATTATTAGCTTATGGAGTTTTTATTGCTTTTTTCGTAGCTCACTTTTTTATGGTTGGGTTACAAGCTTTTTCACTGAGAATATTTTTGCTCGTTACAAAAATTCCAATGTATGTTTTGGCTTCAGTGATTCTTGCCTATTGTGCTATTGGAGTTTTTGCATTACACAACGTTGTTTTTGACATATGGGTAATGTTCTTTTTTGGAGTAATTGGATATTTTATGAAAAAATTAGGATTCCCTCTCGCACCCATGATACTAGGTGTTGTTCTTGGCAAGCTAGCTGAGCTTAATTTAGCAAGAGCTACTGGTATAAGTGATGATATTTTATTATTTATATCAAGGCCATGGTCATTGTTTTTCTTGTTGATGGCAATTATCTCCGTGATCTTCCCATTTTATCAAGATGCAAGGAAGGACAGCTTATTTTCAAAACTTTATGTTCCTATTTCTATGATCATATTGTCGCTTCCATTATTTTTGATGGGTAGTCCAGTAAGAATGATTGTTGCTACAATTTTAGTTTTAACCGGAGGTTACTTTTTATATAAAAGAATAAGTTCTTTAAATCCTAACTAAAAGTTCTTTAATTTACCTTTTGCTTTCAATAATGCTAATGAAATTTTTTGTGTATGGAGTTTATAATTAAGCAGGTTGATAATTTTGTTCTTTAATTGGCAAGTGTACCAATGTTGAAAAAACAGAAACCCCTATACCAATCCACCAAACCAGAGTATAATCACCTGTTGCGTCATAAAGTTTTCCTCCCATCCAAACACCAAGAAAACTTCCTAATTGATGTGATAAAAAAACAATTCCATATAAGGTGCCCATATAACGTAATCCATAAATATGTGCTATCAATCCACTAGTTAATGGAACTGTAGCCAACCACAGAGATCCCATAAATAAAGAAAATAGTATCACCGATATTGGTGTTATTGGAAGTAAAATGAAAATTAGACCAATCAGAGCTCTAAGGCCATATACTAAAGCTAATACAAATTTTTTAGGGTATCTCTGTCCTAACCAACCTGCGTATATTGTTCCAAAAATGTTACTAAATGCAATTAATGCTATTGCTAATGCACCTAAACTTGAAGTTGAGGAAATACCAAAACTATGTAACAAGCTAGATGGATTTATATCATTACACATTTCAGTGACCATGGCAGGAAAATGAGCTGTTAAAAATGCTAATTGGTAACCACAGGCAAAAAAACCAAAAAATATCATAGAAAAATTAGGATCCCTGAAAGCATCTCCTAACACCTTTTTTAAACTTATTTCAATTTCTTTTTTAGAAGAAATTGAGGGTGATTTTAAAAACGGAACTACAAAAATAATTAAAACAATTGACATTGAAAAAATTATAAAAACCTGTTGCCAACTATATAAATTTAAAAGAGCTTGAGCGATTGGAGCCCCTATCATTTGACCAACTGAACCTGCAGCAGTCACAATTCCTAAGGCCATTGATCTATTTTTTTCACTAGACGCTCTTCCAACAACAGCTAATATCATTCCCATGCCTGTTCCAGCTATTCCAAAACCTATGATCAGTTCAAGAAATTGATGTGTTAGTGGATTTTGTGCGATAGTTGACAACAGTAGGCCAATTACATAGCAAAAGGCTCCAATTATTATCATTTTTCTATCACCAAATTTTTCGCCTAAAGCCCCAAAAATAGGGGCACCAATACCCCAACCAAGGTTTTGTATTGCAATTGCTAAAGAAAATTCTACCCTTAACCATTGAAATTCCTGTTCAATTGGTATTTGAAATACCCCAAAGCTACCTCTTATTCCAAAAGTAATAATTATTATTAATGAGCCAGCTATTAATACTGGAGTAATTAAAGAACTGTTATAATTTTTCATAAATTAACTTGTTAAAGAATATTATGTTAATGTCAAACCTTTGTTTTTAATTATACTCATACTTTTTTTCCATAAAAGATCAGCATTTTTTTGATTTTGAGCAAATATTGAAGGTGCTTTTATTTTGCATTGATAAAAATATTTTCCAGTAATATTTTTAACACTATTATCTGTAGCTAAAAAAATTATCGTTTCAGCACCTTCTTCTACTGATATTGCAAAGAAACTCATCAGAAATTTTATGGCTAAACTGGCTAGACTATTATTATTTTTTCCAAATTGGGTTTTAACAAAACCAGGATGCAAACAATTAACAGTTATTTTATTTTTTTTAGTTAATTCACTCAAACTTTTAGTAAACAATATATTACATAATTTTGATTTTTTATAAGAAATCCAACCGTTATAATTTTTTTTCGTTTCTAAATTATTAAAATCTATTTTTACACCTTTATGTGCGCCGCTAGCAACGTTAACCACTCTTCCTCCATTTTTTATAACTTTATATTTTAATAATAAATTAGTTAGGATGAAATATGATAGGTGATTTAGAGCAAATGTTTTTTCAATTTTGTCTACACTCTCTTTTCTTGAAAAAAATAATGCACCAGCATTATTAATTAGAATATCGATTTTTGTGTTTTTTAATTTTTCTGCTAAGGATTTAATTTCTGAAATAGATGAAAGGTCACATTGCAAAAAACTAATATTTTTGTTTGATGTTTGTTTTATTAAGTTCTCAACTGAGAATTCACCCTTTTGTTTGTTGCTCCCTATTAAAATTATTTTATTTTCTATCTCTTGACCTAAAACCTTAGCTGTTCTATAGCCAAGTCCACTTGTACCACCAGTAAGAACTATATTCATTTTTCCGAGCCTTTAATTATGTTTTCTTTCATTTTATTAAAGTTTTCGATTGGATTTTTTTCATTTAATATTGCAGATATCACAGCTACACCAGAAACACCTATCTTAAACAAATCATAAACGTCATTTATTGTAATACCACCAATTGCAACAACTGGAAGATCTGTTTTTTTGATGATTTCATTTAATCTATTTAAACCTATTGGTACCGATGCATCACTTTTTGAATCGGTAGGGAATATTGGTCCTACACCAAGATAATTTACACAATTAGGTACATTATCTAATTGATGTTCATTTGTTATAGATAAACCAATTTCAATATCTTGATCTATCAATTTTTTTGCTTCATTTGGATCCATATCAGACTGTCCAAGATGAAGTATATGAATTAACCCGTTGCATTTAGAAGCAACATTTACATTATCATTTATGCACAGTTTTATTTTAGTGTTCGATGTTGCAGATTTTAAATCTTTTATAAGATCTATGATCTCAGTTTCTTGCATTGATTTGGCTCTCAATTGAAAAACATCAAGACCATTTTCTGCTAATTCACTCACTATTCTTACCAGTGCTTTACCTGGTTTTTCATTTATGGAAATATGATGAGAAAGTAAATTTTCAGGGCCTGCTACAAAATAAGATTGAAGATTAGACATTTTTAATTTTTACATTACTTATGATTTCGTCCGCAGAAATATTATATAATTGGTCTAATAGTTTCATTCTTAAACTTCCTGGTCCCTGAGAAATTTTGCTTGCTATTTCTCCTGCTAAACCATAAATACCAATTATTGATGCAGTTGAAAGAATTTTATTTTCACCAACTGCTATAGCCGCTCCAATTAAACAAGATAATGCACAGCCAGTTGCAGTTACTTTGGTCATCATCTCGTGTCCACCCTCAATGGCATAGGTGACACTACCATCAGTTACATAATCTGTTATACCAGTAACAGCTACAATAATATTGTTTTGGTCAGCAATTGAGATTGCAGCATCTAACGCATCATTAGATGTAGAAGTTGAGTCAACACCTTTGCCTCCTTCAGAAAGTCCAGCCACAGCCATAATTTCTGATCCATTCCCTCTAAGAATTGTTGGTTTAAACTTCATAAGTTCTTCAACATTTTTGTTTCTAAAGCTACTAGCACCAGCACCAACAGGATCTAAAACCCAAGGAACATTATTCTCATTTGCATGTTTGGCTGCCTCCAATGCGCATTCTTGCCAATATGGATCAAAGGTTCCTATATTAATTGTTAAGGCTCCATTAATGGCTTTGCAGATTTTAATAAAATCTTTTGATTCTTCTCTTGCGTGTGCCATTGCAGGAGAGGCACCAATTGAAAGTAAAGCATTGGCAGCAATATCCATAGAGACAAAATTTGAAAAATTCCATACTAAAGGACCTTTATTTCTTATATTCGTCAAAAGTTCTGATGCATTTTTGGATAATTCTTTAGACATATTTATTTCCTCATTTTAAAAAATAATAGTTCACATTTTTAGAGGGGACATTAGTTAAATTTTTTAATTTAAATTATACTGCTTAAATATAATCATGTTTAAAAATAAATTAGCAACTCCCTCCGCTGGTCTTAACCAGATCAGGTTTTAAGGGTTTATTTCTCAGCAAAAAATTTTGCACCCCTGGCATCATTAGTTTAACATAATAATGTAAATTATATAATTTTTTTTTGTCTTTATTTTTACACGAATTTGAATAGGGTTGGTTAATTTATTAGTAAAGTAAAAAATTAAAATTCTGCAAGAGGTTTATTGTGGATAGAAAATTATTAGCAGTTGTGGCTGCAGACATGGTGGGTTTTTCAAGATTAATTGAAGAAGATGAAATTAATTTACTTTCAAGACAAAAAAATCAATTAAATACAATAATTAAACCGGAAATAGAAAATTATAATGGTGAAATAATAAAGACAACTGGAGATGGATTCTTAGCTATTTTCCCTAGTGCATTAGAAGCGGTTGATAGTAGTATATCTATACAAAAAGGAATTTATGAAAATGAATCAGAGAAAACCAATGATAAGAAAATAAGATATAGAATTGGCATTCACATTGGTGACGTTGTTCTAGATAATGACGATATTTTTGGAAACACTGTTAATATTGCAAGTAGATTAGAATCAATAGCAGACGCAGGAAATATTTGTATTACAAATGATGTGTATCAAAGTATCAAAAGTTTAAAATCCTTAGATATAGAAAATATAGGAGAGCAATTCTTAAAAAATATTTCTCAAAAAGTTCAAGTATTCAAAATTAATGTCCATGAAGATGATATAAAAGATAGTAAAGAAAATCTTTTATTAACTGAGGCTAATCAGAAAACAAGATTTTGTAGTTCATTTGATGGAACTATTATTGCTTATGCAAGTATTGGAAATGGACCACCAATATTAAAAGCACCAAATTTTATGAGTAGTTTAGAACATGACTGGAGAAGTCCTGTCTGGACTCATATGTACAGGCATTTAGCAAAAGACTATACGTTTTACAGGTTTGACCAAAGAGGCAATGGTGTTTCAGATCTTAATCCTGAAAACATAAATTTTGATTGTTTTGTAGATGATATGCAAGCAGTAGTAGATGCAGTAAACATTGATAAATTCCCAATTTTTGGTGTATCACAAGGATGTGCAGTTTCAATAGCTTATGCATATAAAAATCCTAACAAGGTTACGCACTTAATATTGTCTGGAGGTTTTGCAAGAGGAAGAGCAAAAAGGGGAAATGCTGATTTTGATCAAAAAATAGAGTTAGAAAAAAATATGATACTTAATGGATGGGACAATGAAAATCCTGCATTCAGACAATTTTTTACATCTACTATGATTCCAGATGGTACGAAAGAGCAAATGGATTCATTTAATAATATAATGAAAATTTCGACATCTGCCAAAAATGCAGTTAGAATTCAATCAACTAATGACCAAATAGATGTTTCTGAATTATTACCATTATTAGATATACCAACTTTAATTTTTCATAATAAAAATGATTCAAGAGTTCCAATTTCAGAGAGTAAATTTATGGCTGCCAATATTAAAAATTCTAAATTTGTACCATTAAATGGTAATAATCACGTAATTCTTGAAGGCGATGAAGGTTGGCCAATCTTCAAAGAGGAGTTAAAAAACTTCCTTAAAAAATAAACTAATTTTACGTAATAGGAATAAACATGGAATTTAATTTAACAGAAGAACAAATAGTATTTCAAAACTCCGTTAGAAGTCTTGCAGAAAAACATTTAAAAGAGGATAATCTTAGACGTGCCCATGATCCTCTATTTCCAAAAGAAATTGCAAAATTATTTTCTAATAATGGCTTGATGGGAATTACACTTCCTGAGAAAGATGGGGGGCAGGGAGGTAAGTTAATGGATGCTGTTCTTGCAATAGAGCAAGTTGCCTTAATTTGTCCAAGAAGTGCTGACGTTATCCAAGCAGGAAGTTTTGGTCCAATAAGGACTTTTGCAGAGTATGCAACTGATTATCAAAAGGAAAAATATTTAAAAAAATTGTTAAATGGAGAAATGGTAATTGGTTTAGGTATGACTGAGCCTAATGCAGGTTCAGCAGTCACTGATTTGACAACTAAAGCTGTTCAAGATGGCAAAGGATTTAGAGTATCCGGCAGTAAAGTCTTTACCAGTAACTCACCAGATGCGGATATCTTTTTGATTTATGTAAGATATCATGAAGGAATTAATGGTATTGGATCAGTCATAATGGATACATCAATGCAAGGTTTTTCAAAAGGAAAATCATCAAAATATACTAATGGTGAAGAATGGTGTGCATTATATTTTGATAATGTTTATATTCCTGAAGAAAATGTTTTATTAGGACCTGGTGGATTTAAAAAACAAATTTCAGGATTTAATGCAGAAAGAATTGGAAACTCCGCTAGATCACTTGCGCTTGGTGAGTTTGCTTTTAATGTTGCTAAAGATTATGCATTAACAAGAGAACAATTTGGAAAGAAAATTTGCGAATTTCAAGGGATTCAATGGAAGTTTTCAGAAATGAAAATTCAAATTGAAGCTGGAAGATTATTGTTATATAGAGCTGCAATAAATGCAGATAGTGGGTTCCCTTCTTCTCAAGAAACATCAATTGCTAAAGCATTTTGTAATAAAGCTGGATTTGAAATAAGTAATGAGGCAATGCAAGTTATGGGTGGTACTGGGTATTCACAAGAGTCATTGGTTGAATATTGTTTCAGAAAATCTAGAGGATGGCAAATCGCAGGTGGATCAACTGAAATGATGAAAAATAGAATTGCCGAGGATATCTTTGAACGGAGATTTTCACAAAGGTCAAATAAATGATTTTATAACTATGGTAGATGTTTCTTTTTCTCAATCTTTTTTTAACCCAAAATCAGTTGCAATAATAGGCGCTTCCGCTGACCCTAAAAAAACTGGTTCACGAGCTCAAAGGTTTTTAGTATCGCATGGTTATAAAGGAAAAATATTTCCTGTAAATCCAAATAGGGAAGAAATTTTTGGATTAAAATGTTATCCAAATTTAAAATCAATTAATGAACAAGTTGATTATATCTTTATTGCTGTTGATGGTAATAAAATTTTTGAAGCTATTAGAGATGCTGTATCAAAAAAAGTTAGATGCGCAACAATTCTGTCTGGAGGTTTCAGTGAATCTGGATCTAAAGGTAATGTGTTAGAAAAACATATTTTTAAAATAGCAAAAAAAGGTGGTTTAAGAATATTAGGACCAAATAGTATTGGTCTTATAAATATTTCAGATAATGTCATTTTAAGTGCAAACGCTATGCTTGAGCTGAAAGATTTAAAAAAGGGAAGTCTTAGTGTTATTTCTCAAAGTGGAAGCCTTATTGGAGCTTTGTTGGCGCATGGATACTCTCGAGGTATAGGTTTTGCTAAGTTGGTTTCTGTAGGAAATGAGTCTGATCTTTCCGTTGGTGAAATTGGTAAAATGCTAGTAAATGACCCAAACACCGAAACCATAATATTATTTTTAGAAACATTAAGAAACAGTTATGAAGTAGCAGAGATGTCAAAAATGGCACATGCAGCTGGAAAACAAATAATATGTTACAAACTAGGAAAGTCTGAATTAGGTAAACAATTAGCTAAATCTCATACAGGCGCAATTGCAGGAAATGATGATGCTTTCAACGCATTCATAAATTATCATGGTATTGCTAGAGTAGAAATTTTTGAAACATTAATCGAAATTCCTAATTTATTTAGAAAAAAGAAAAAATCTGAAACCAAACGAGTGGGTATAGTTACTACAACTGGTGGTGGGGGTGCTATGGTAGTAGAAAACCTATCAGGCAGTGATATTGAAATAGTAGACCCTGGTCTGCCAATACAGAAAATTATGCAAGACAATAATATTCCATATAACAACAATAAATTAGTTGATTTGACTATTGCTGGGACAAAACCAGAAATCGTTACCGAAGTAATTAGTCAGATGATGCAAAATAAAAATTGTGATGTAGTTGTGATGGTTGTTGGCTCGTCTGCTAAATTTAGACCAGAACAAGCAGTTGAACCTTTATTAAAGTGGGCAAATTACCCAAAGCCGTTGGCTGTGTATGTTGCCCCTGATGCTCCAGAAGCACTAAATTTACTACATAAAAATAATATTGCTTGTTTTAGAACGCCCGAGTCTTGTGCGGAGAGTGTAAAGACCTTTTTAAATACCAAAAATCCAGTCAAATCAACAATTTTAAACAATCACTCAAGTAAAATTTCCAAAAAACTAAACAAAAACATATCCAAGAATTTGTCTGAAGAAGAAGCATTAGAAATATTTAAAGATATAGGAATTGAAATTGTAGATTACAAAGTAATTTTTAACGAAAAACAAGCAATAGAGTATAGTTCTCAAATAGGTTTTCCTGTAGTAATGAAAGTTTTATCAAATCAGGTACTTCATAAAACAGAAACCGGAGGTGTTGAATTAAATATAAAAAATTTAGAAGAGCTGAAAATTAGTTTTAAAAAGTTATCAAATGTATTTCAGAAGTTAAAAATAAAAAGTAGTGACGAAAAATTTCTTATTCAAAAAATGGAAAAAGGAATTGCTGAAATAATTTTAGGTTACAGAGTCGACGAATTAGTTGGACCAATTGTTTTAATAGGTTCTGGTGGTATTTTATCAGAGATATATAATGATAAATCAATAAGGATGGCACCGGTTGATATCCCTGAAGCTAAAAAAATGATTAGGGAAGTCAAAAGTCTTGTGACTATAACTGGATATAGAGGACTACCCGAAGCAGATATAAATATTATTGCTACTGCAATAGTGAAAATGTCTAAATTTGCTTACTTTAAAGAAGTTAAGGAAGCTGAGATTAATCCAATTATAGTAAGAAAAGAATATGAAGGAATTGTAGCAGTAGACGGTCTAATTACACTGAATTGATCTTTTTTTTATCAATTTCATCTAAAATAAAAAATATATTTACATGATAAAGATTTTTTTTATCATTAATGAATGATGATGAGTTTTGAATGATTATTAATCATGGGGTAAGAGGATCAACACCAAATCCAAGTCAAAATAATTTAATTTTTGGCGGCAACACTCCTTGTGTAGAAATTAAAACTCAAAAATATCAACTGATTTTCGATTGTGGTTCTGGGTTTTCAAAAGTTAATTTTTCAAACGACCTTGAAACTATATTGTTTATTTCACATTTCCATCATGATCATATCCAAGGACTAGCCTTTAATAATTTTGATACTAAAACAACTAAAAAAATTACTATAACATCAGCTCACTCTAACAAAACTGTTACCTACAACAATTTAAGTTCTTACTTTAGTAATCCTTATTTCCCAGTAAATTTTATTGAAATTATCAATAGATTTAATTTCCTGGATTTTGAAAAAGTTGTGAATGATTTTGAAGATTTAAATATAAATTCTATTGATCTAAATCATCCTGGAAATTGCTCTGGATATAGTATTAAGAGTGATAATAAAAAGTTTTGTTATCTATTAGATAATGAATATGAAGGTATTCAAGAAGAAAAATTAATTAATTTTTGTGATCATTCAGAAACTATCATCTGGGATGGTATGTTCTTAGACAGTGAGTTACCAGAAAAAAGAGGCTGGGGGCATTCTAGTATTGAACAGGGTATTGCTTTAGCAGATAAAATTGATGTTAAAAACTTTCTTATTTCTCATCATTCACCATCAAGAGATGATAAAGAATTAAAAGATATAGAAAATAGAATTATTAATAATAAAGTTAAATTTGCATCTGAAAATGAGGTTATAGATTTTTAATGGAAAAAACTAAATTTAATCAAAATCAAAGTGTATTCAAGGTTGGTGAACTTCCCGACAAAATGTACTTATTGGTTAAGGGATCTGTAGGGATTTTTCTACCAACAAACGAAACTAATAAACCAAATTTTATAATTCAAGAGAATGAACTTTTTGGAGAGATGGGAGTTATAGAAAACGAACTTAGAATGGCTACAGCTAGATGCTTGGTTGAAAGTGAAATTATTTCAATAACAAAAGACGAGTTTGATAAAAGAGTAAATAATTCAGATGTTTTTGTAAAAGGTTGTCTTAAAGCCTTATCTTACAGATTGAGATCAGTTGAAAAGAAAATGTAAAATAAAAGGACCTCCAACATGCTTAAAGATTTAGATATTGCCAATGTATTAATTGAAGCATTTGATAACGATGAAACAGGAATATTGCTGTATGATCAAAAAGATAATCTTTGTTTTGCAAACAAAACAATGTTCACAAGATTTAACAGATTGAATGTCAATTATGAAATAGGCGAAAATGTATATGACCGAATGAAAAAATTCAAAAAATTAAAAATTCTTCCAGAAGACGAAATTAATCAAAGAATAGTAAATTATGAAAAAGTTAAAACAACAAAAGTTGCATCACATTACGTTATTAAAGGGCCAACTGGAAGATGGTTACAGATTAGAGATAATCTAACTCCATCTGGTTATATTTTAACTGTAATGACAAATGTTACAGATATTATCGAACAAGATCTTGAAAGAAAAAGGTTGGCTAGTGCCATAGAAAATGTACCTTTGATCATACAATATTGGGATGAAAATGATAAATTAATTTTTGCGAATGCAAAAGCTGATGAGTTGCACGAACAATGGGATGTAGATTGTAAATTTACAAAGGGTTTAGCATATGAAGACATGGTAAGAGCACAACTTTCAAGTTCAATATTTAAAATTCCTGAGGGAGAAACAATAGAAAGTGAAATCAAAAGAAGAAAAAAATACAGAAAAAAAGTTGAATCAAATTATAGGGAAGTTTTTTTGGAGAATGGTAAAACCTGGTATGTAATTGATAAAAGATTAGATGATGGGTCGTTTTTAAGTATTTTTAGTGAAATCACTGATTTAAAAAATAAAGAAGAACAATTAAAACAACTAGCAGACGCCATTGATGTAATGCCAAACACTCTGATGTTATGGGATAAAAATAACAACCTCATAACAGCAAATAAAAGTTCTAGAGATGATCAAAAAAAACTTGGTTTTGATTTAAGACCTGGATCATCAAGGCTAGAGATGGTTAAAAATGGTGTAAAAAAAGGTGTTTTTCTTCCAAAAAAAGGACAATCTACGAAAGACTTTATATTAGAACGAAAAAAATCATTTGATAAATTAGTAGATGAAGAGAGAAGAGAGGTAGAATTTTCAAGTGGAAATTCTTCATTGGCTATTTCTAAGAGACTTCCAGATGGGGGTACGCTGCAAATTGTTACTAACATTACTGAAATAAAGCAAAGAGAAAATCAATTTAAACAGTTGGTAGAAGCGATTGATTTTTTGCCAAATAGTGTAATGTTATGGGATAAAAATCACAAATTAGTAATGGCGAACAAAATTGCTAAAGAAAAACAAAAGTCTTGGGGTTTTGATATGTCCCCTGGAGCTTCAAGGATCAAAATGGTACAAAATGTATTAAAAAAAGGTCTTGTTAACCCACCAAAAGGCATTACTCCAAAAAAGTTCATAGATAATAGGATTAAAAAATTTGACGCTCTTAAAGGTCAAGAATCTTTTGAAACTTTTATTAATGATGGTGGTGTCGAATTTGTGTCTACTTCAAGACTACCAGATGGTGGTACTTTGCAAATTATTACTGATATTACAAAATTAAAAGAAAATGAAAAATCGTTAAAGCAACTCAGTGATGCAGTAGATAACATGCCAGCTCCAGTAATATTATGGGATAAAAATCACAGATTGCTTATGGCAAATAAAGTTGTGAAATCAAAAGAAAAAAAATATGGCATACAATTTAAATCAGGTATCTCAAGAATTGAAATTATTAAACATTCTATATCACGGGGATATATTCAATTGCCAAATAGAATGAGCAAAAAACAATATTTATACAAAAGACAAAAAGAATTTGATAATCCAAAGTTTATGGTTGAACAGAGGACCCTAGAGAATCTGTTTGGTGATGGAAATAGTTATTTAGTCAATACTGCTGTTTTGCCTGATGGTAGTACATTACAATTTTACACTGACGTAACTGAAATAAAAGAACAAGAGAAATCGTTGAAACGACTTAGTGATGCAATTGAATTAACACCAAGTTCAATTTATCTTTGGGATCAGTCTGACAATTTGATAATGGCAAATAAAGCCTCAAGAGACTTTCAAAAAAATCTTGGTTTTAATCTAAAACCAGGGATCTCCAGAAAAGAAATGGTTAGTCACTCTATTAAAAACAAAAAAATAATTCCACCAAAAGGTGTAAAACCAAATGAATGGCTTAAAGAAAGGTTAAAGTCATATTCTCAAGCTCAGAAAGAAACAAAATTTGAAACAATGTTTGAAAATGATATTACTATGTTGGGAATTACTAATAGACTGGATGATGGAGGGTTTCTTCAGGTATGGACTGATATTTCAGATATGAAAAGAAAAGAAAAAGACATGCAACAACTTATTGATGCTGTAGACGAAATACCAAATGTTTTTATGTTGTGGGACAAAAATCATAAATTAATTCACGCTAATAATACAGCCATTAAAAATATGAAAAATTTACACGATTTTGATCTTAAAGATGGAGTGACAAGAAAACAACTCGTAAAATCGATTATTAAAAGTGGTGAATTAGTTGTGCCGAAGGGTATGTCACAAAGCGAATTTATAGAGAAACGTGAAAATGACATACACAAATTAAAAGGAATAAATCGGTTTGAAACTAAATACACTAATGGAAATATTTACGCTGGTTTTTTCACAAAGCTTTCAGATGGTAATTATACTCAAATTATGGATGATATCACCGATTTAAAAGAAAAAGAAAAACAAGCTTTAGATGCTGAAAAAAGATTGCAAGACGCAATTGATAGTATGCCTCATGGGATTTCTCTTTGGGATAAAAATGATAAATTAGTTATGTGTAATAAATATGCGCACAACATTCATTTTAAAGCTGGTATTAAAGATTATCGTCCTGGACTTACCTTTAAAGAGCAAATGGAAAGACATAAAAAGTACAATTTTATGAAGTTTAAAAATGAAGAAGAAAAAGAAAATTACTATTCAAATGCTTTTAAAAATAGGAAATCGTTCACTGGTACAAAAACAATTAATGTGCCAGAGTTTTATGATGGTTCATTTTGGAATGCTACCTATTCAAGATTAGATGATAATAGTACTTTTACAATTTTTACAAATATTACTGAATTAAAAAAACGCGAAGAAGAATTAAACAAAACAATTACTGAATTAGATGTAGCAAGAGAAAAAGCAGATGCTGCGAACCAGACTAAAAGTCAATTTCTTGCAAACATGAGTCATGAATTAAGAACACCTCTAAATGCTATAATAGGTTTAACAGAGATGTTAAAAGAAGATGCAGCAGATGATGGCTTAGACGATTTTGAAGAGCCGCTTGATAGAGTTTTTAATGCAGGCAAACATCTTTTAACACTAATAAACGATGTATTAGATTTATCAAAAATTGAAGCAGGAAGAGTTGAATTATTTAATGAAACTTTCGAGTTAAACCAAATTTTGGATGATGTAATGAAAACATCATTACCATTAGCTCAAAAGAATGATAACAAATTAATAATTGATTATAAAACAGAAATTGATTTTGTCACTGCTGATCAAACAAGGGTTAAACAAGTTGTTTTAAACTTAATTTCTAATGCTTGTAAATTTACTGAAAAAGGAAAAATAACTGTTGGGGTAAACAAAATTTTACGTGACGGTGGTGACTTAATTTCTATAGATGTGAGTGATACTGGAATTGGTATGTCAGATGAGCAGATGTCTAGATTATTTAATTCATTTGTACAAGCTGATAGTTCAACAACAAGAAAATATGGTGGCACAGGTTTAGGACTTACTATTTCAAAACAGCTTGCAAAACTTATGGGCGGCGATGTTATAGTAAATAGTGAGTTAGGAAAAGGCACAACCTTTACTGCAACATTCTTGGCAGATTTTATAGGTGCGTCTGAAGGTGTTAAAAATTTAAATAAAGAAACAGGTTCTCTTATTGAAAACGTTATTTCTCTAGAAAATAGTTCTGGAAAAACAATTTTAATTATTGATGACGATCCTACTGTAAGTGAGTTAATGAAAAGACAACTTTCTAAAGAAGGATACCAGGTAATTATTAGTCCGAATGGTAAGGACGGAATTCGTTTAGCAAGAGAACTTAAACCAGATGCAATTACTCTAGATATTCTTATGCCGGAAATGGATGGTTGGTCAGTATTACGTACTTTAAAAGCTGATCCTGAAGTTTCAAATATTCCGGTAATTATGGCTTCGATATTAGATGAAAAAAACAAAGGTTTTTCATTAGGAGCAGCAGATTTTTTATCAAAACCAATTCAAAAAGAATATCTAATGAAATCAATCAGAAATTTGACAGGTGATAAAGAGAATTTAAAAATTTGTATTATTGAAGATGATGAAAGTCTGCGATTTACAATAAAAGAAATTTTGGAAAAACAGAATGTAGAAATTATGGAGGCTGAAAATGGAAAAGTTGGGATGTTACTTTTACAAAAGGAAGAAATCAAACCTGACTTAATTTTATTGGATTTGATGATGCCTATCATGAACGGTTTTGAGTTTTTAAAATCAATAAGAGAAACTAACCTAAATTCTATTCCAATTTTAGTGTTAACTGGTGCAGATTTAAGTGAGGAGGAAAAATCATTTTTATCTGGGGAAGTTCAGAAAATTCTTGAAAAAAGTGAAGATACTCTGTCATCAATTGTAAGTGAGGTAAGTAATGTAATTAAAGCTTCTTCAAAAGAAGGAGGTAACAAATGACAAAAATTTTGTACGTAGAAGATAATGAGGATAATGTTTATATGTTATCCAGACGATTAAAAAGAAAAGGTTTTGATATAATCATTGCTGTAGACGGTGAGCAAGGTGTTGAGATGGCATCAACAGAAAAACCAGATCTTATCCTAATGGATTTAAGTTTACCTAAGATGGATGGATGGACTGCTACTAAACATATTAAAAGTAACGAGGATCTTAAATCAATCCCAATAATTGCTCTATCAGCTCATGCGATGGAAGAACATAAGCAAAGAGCACTTGATAGTGGATGTAATGATTATGATACAAAACCAGTAGATATTAATAGGTTATTATCTAAAATATCAGAGCAGTTGGGTATTAAAAATGATTAACAAAGAAGACGCAAATATCCTAATTGTTGATGATATTGAAGATAATAGATATACCCTTGAAAGAAGGTTAAAAAGGGACGGTTATAAAAATATCTTTTTAGCAGAGGGAGGCAAATTAGCTCTTGATATGGCTGTAGAAAACAAATTTGATTTAATACTTTTAGATCTTATGATGCCAGATATGAGTGGTCTTGAGGTTCTTAAACATTTGAAAGGTGACCCTCTACAAAGATCTATTCCTGTTATAATGGTTACAGCTTCTGATGAAGTGGAAACAGCAGCTGAATGCATTATAAATGGTGCTGACGACTTCATAACTAAACCTTTTAATGGAACTTTGCTTAAAGCAAGAGTTGGAGCAAGCTTAGAGAAAAAAAGATTAAGAGATACCGAAGAAAGTTATTTGGACAGAGTCGAAACAGACAAAAAACGGTCTCAACAAATTTTAAAAACAGTGATGCCTACTTCTGTAGCTAATGAATTGCAGTCATCTGGAAAGGTAAGGTCTAGAAGATATGATGATGTAGCAATTTTAATATGTGATTTAGTTGGATTTACATCATTTTGCGAAAAAAATGATCCTGAATTAGTAGTCGAAACATTACAGGATCTTGTCGAAAAATTTGAAAAAGCTTTTGAGGATTTTGGGTTAGAAAAAATTAAAACTGTTGGAGATGCTATTGTTGCAGTTGCTGGTTTGTCATCCCATGCAATTTCTCCTGTAAAATCGTGTGTAGACTGCTGTTACAAATTACGAGAGATTGCAAACACGTCTTCAATGCCCTGGGATCTTCACTTAGGAATTCACTCAGGGTCTCTTGTTGCAGGAACAGTTGGAACAAAAACAGTTCAATTTGATATTTTAGGAAAAACAGTTAATATGGCGTTCAATATATGTGATATGTCAGATTCAAATCAAATCTTGATTTCTAGTGATGCGTGGATGACTGCAAGGAATGATATCAAGGTAAAATCAATTGGATTAAAAAGATTGAAAAGTGGTCAGGACATTGAAATGTTAGAGTGTGTTTAAGGTTACCATTCTTTTTCAAATTCATTTGAAAATGAAAACATTTTTTTAGGTGTGGCTTCTCCTCTCGGTATTTGCGCTGTAGGATTTAACTTAAATTCATCAACACCTCTGGCAAGTTGTGTTTCAAAAAAAGGCCATATCTTTAAATCACCTTTAACATTAGTTGGTGAAAATCTCATAGTTACTCCACATCTTCTCCTATCTGAATTATTTGCTTCTGATCCATGTAATAGTGCGTCGTTATGTAGTGATATTTGTCCAGCTTTTAAATTAAGTGAAACTATTTTTGTTTCATCTAATTGATCAAAAGATACTTCTTGGTCAAGAACTAAATTTTTTGCAGAATTTTTTTTGTGAACAAATCGTCCCATTTTATGACTTCCTGATACTACTTTCATAGCCCCATTTTCCTCGTCTGTATCAAAAACTGCAAGCCATACTGTGACAGCATTCGATGGACTGAGTGGCCAATATTGCGCATCTTGATGCCACGGAACAACTGAACCGTCTTTAGGCTCTTTACTAAAAAACTGACCTCCCCACTGAACAAAATTAGGACCCAATAAATCTTCAACATAATCTAAAATAGTACTTGTTCTACATAAATCATGAAATTTTTTACTAGCTTTATGCCACATGTTCGTCTTATTGATGTCAATGTCAGAGGGTAATTTTGAACTAAGTTCATCATACCAATTGTGAAGATCCTTTATTGCGCTTTTAGAAAAAACTGGTAAGCCAGTTACATATCCTTCATTTAAATATTGCTCTTTTTCTGTTTGTGTAAGTCTTCTTGCATTTTGATCAATTTCAAACAAAATTTATCCCTCCCATTTTTCATTTGAAGCATTTTCCCAGGCTACTTTTAGTTTTTCCATGTTAAAATCTTCTTTTTTTGCCGCTTCAATAAGATGTTTTTCCTTTTTAGTCATATGATTTATAGCTTTTTGAATCATTGGAAGTGCCTGGTCTGGTATTATGACTGCTCCGTGTTGATCTGCGTGGATAATATCACCATCATTTATGTTAAGACCGTGAATATTAACTGATGATTCAAATTCAACAACATGTACATAAGCATGGCTTGGTCCAATCCCATTAGCTAAAACCTGATAGCTTTTATCTATTGCGTCTAGATCTCTAAGTAATCCACTTGTTATTGTTCCTGCTAGTCCCAAGCCTTTGTGTAATGCAACATTAACCTCCCCCCAAAATGATCCTGTGGGATTTGGCCAATCAAGATCCTCGATTACACAAACTGGGGTTGCATCAGGATATTTTGAAAATTTCTCACTTATATATTCATAATATTTTAAACGTATCGATGTGGTTTCCTCAGGTGATAATATAGGAGGATTAGAAGCTCTTATCTTAG
>CACOAO010000011.1 GCA_902625215.1 uncultured SAR116 cluster alpha proteobacterium | reverse complement strand
TGAAATATTAATTTCAGAAGTTGTTAAGCAACAAATTCATAATAAAATTGACGAAACCATTCATGCTTTAGGTAAAATAGAATTAAAAAATATTTCAAATGATTTTGAAGTTTTTTCTTTACTGGGTGATGGCAAAAGTAAAATCAAAAATACAGCGAAAATAAATATTAATAAAAAACCCAAATTTGCAATCTTACCTTTTGCTAACACAAGTAAAGATGAAGATAGTGGGTTTTTAGTTGATGGTATTGTTGAAGATCTAATAACTGAATTTTCTATGATGCGTGAGTTTGAGATAATCTCAAGACAAACAACTGTAAATTTTAAAGACGAAAATCAAGATATTAGAGAATTTTCTAAGAAATTCGATTTAGATTTTATTGTAACAGGAGGCATAAGGGCTTCGGGTAAGAGAGTTAGAATAAGTATCGAATTGAGCGATGCAAAAGATGATAATATTATTTGGAGTAATAAGTATGATAGGGTACTTGAGGATATATTTGACTTGCAGGACGAAATAGTTAGAAAAATTTCAATTGCTCTTTTAGGTGAAATTGAGATTAGTTCTTTGCAAAGATCTAAAAGAAAGCCCACTGAAAATATAAGTTCATACGAATATTTACTTAGGGGTAAGGAAAACCATCATAAATTTACAAAAGAAGCTTGTCAGGAAGCTTTAAAAAATTTCGACAAAGCTATTGAAGCTGATGTAAATAATGCCCAAGCATATGCTTGGAAATGTTGTACTTTAGGTCAAGCAATGTTTAGAGGTTTTTCTGACCAAAATGCTGAAGAAATTTTTGCGGAAGCTAAACAAAATATAGATAAAGCCTTAGAATTGAATGAAAATGATTTTGAATGTCACCGAATGTTATCAGCAGTTTATTTAAGCAACCACGATTATGTTTTGGCTGAAGATCACGGAAGAAAAGCATTTAACATGGTTCCTAATGACCCTAGAGTACTTTCTGGTTACGGAGAGGTTCTAGTTAGAACTGGTAAGGTTGATGAAGGATTAGAGTTACTGAATAAGGCATATGAACTAGATCCAATTCCTCAAGGTCAGTCATCATCCGATAATAGAGTTAAAGACTTAATTCTTGGATATTTTTTTGCTGAGGATTACAATAAGGTAGTCGAACTAAGCTTTGATGTTAGGGTAATGGACCCAAGAGCAATTGCATTAATTCTGTATTCAAGATCGAAATTAAAACAAGACTTACAAATAAGTAATGAATATAAAATCTTAAAGAAAGAGTTCGCCGATACCGATTGGCCACAGGCAGTAGATAGGTTTCATATTCAAAGTGAAGATATCAAAAAAAATTTATTAGACTTTATTGAAAGTGTTTAATTAATTTTAATTTTTACCATAGCCGCCACCTCCTGGTGTTTCCATAATAAAAAGATCATTAACTTTAACTTCACAACTATCATTTCCTTTTAAATTTAAAATACTGCCATCAGTTTTTTCAAGCCATTCTCTCCCGCAATCACCAGGGTTACCACCATTCAAACCAAATGGTTTTATCTTTCTATGTGAACATAATGTTGTAACTGTCATTGGCTCTAAAAATCTTAGTTTTCTTGTAACTCCGTTACCCCCATTAAACTTACCCTTACCACCAGAATTTTTCCTAATTGAAAATTCTTCCAGTCTAACAGGAAAACGAGTTTCCAATACTTCAGGATCAGTGCTTCTTGTGTTAGTCATATGAGTTTGAATAGCCGAAGTGCCATGAAAGTTAGGACCAGCGCCAGTGCCACCACAAATAGTCTCATAATTTTGAATTTTTTCATTCCCCCAAATAAAATTATTCATAGTTGCTTGACTGCCAGAAATCACCCCTAATGCACCAAACAAAGCATTACATGTCAATTGGCTTACCTCTGTATTTCCTGCTATGACTGCGGACGGATACTTTGCATTTATCATAGAGTTATGTGGTATAATTATCTTGATTGGTTTAAAGCATCCCTCATTCAGCGGTATATTGTTACCTACCAATGTTCTAAAAACGTATAATACTACTGCATTGCAGACAGCCTTTGGAGCATTATAATTAAAAGGATTTTTAGAAGCTGTGCCTGTAAAATCTATTATGGCTTCTCGATTTTTCTTATTAATTTTTACATTAACCCTTATGAACTCTCCATTATCAAGTTCATATTCATATTTACCTTCTTTTAAAGTAACAATGGCTTTACGAATACTTTCTTCGGCGTTATCTTGCACATGGTTCATATAAGCATGGACAGTTTCAATACCAAATTGATCAATCATTGAATTAATTTCACTTATACCTGTTTTGTTTGCTGCAACTTGAGCGGCAAGATCAGCCATGTTGTGTTCAACATTTCGACATGGGTATTTACCTGATGATAAAATTTGTTTCATTTCTTCTTCGCGGAAAACACCTTTGTCGAATAGTTTGAAATTATCAATTAAGACACCTTCTTCTTCAATATGTTTAGAATCTGGTGGCCCAGAGCCAGGTGTTTTGCCGCCAACATCAGCATGATGACCGCGGGAGGCTACAAAAAAGATAATCTCTTTGCCAGCTTTATCAAAGACAGGAGTTATTACAGTTACATCTGGAAGATGTGTACCTCCATTAAATGGAGCATTTAGAACAAAAACATCATCTGGAAAGATATTATCTTTATTTAATTTAACAACTGTTTTGATAGCTTCTGACATTGAACCTAAATGAACGGGAACGTGGGGGGCATTGGCTACCAAGGAGCCTTCTTTGTTAAAAAGAGCACAAGAAAAGTCCAATCTTTCTTTTATATTTACAGAATAAGCTGTATTTGCCAATGTTGCACCCATTTGTTCAGCAATATTCATAAAAAGATTGTTGAAAACTTCAAGCATTACAACGTCAACAGATGTTCCTATTCCTTTGTGACGTTTTTTTTCTTTTACTCTAGATAAAATCAAATTATGAAATTTATCTATTTTACCTGACCATCCATCATCAATTATGTTAGTTCCTGTTGTTTCTGCTATAATTGCTGGGCCAGAAATACTTTGTCCAATATGTAATTCTTCTCTTTTAAAAATTGGAGTAGTGATCTCAGAATTATTAATATACATTTTGTTAAAAGCAACAGGAGTTGCTTTATGTGTTGATTTATTAGAATTTAAAAAATCATAATTTTCTGATTTTTTACCTATTGCCTCAACTGTAAGCATTTCAATAAATATTTCTCTTTCTTCAACAAAAAAACCAAATCTTTTTTTATGTTCTTGTTCAAAAGACTTTCTCATATTTTTAGGTGTGTCAAATTTGATTTCTAAGTTTTGGTGTGAACCCTCATAATGTAAAAAAGCATTTTTTAAAAAAATAATTGAATCATCTGAAATACCTTGATTATTTAAATCTTTTTTTGCTTGTGATGATAAAGTTTCAACTAAGTTTTCAGCCTCTGAAATGTTTGTAATATTTTTTTCAAAATGACCTTCTCTTATACTTCTGATTTCAGCAAGTCCCATTCCGTAAGCAGATAAAACTCCGGCATATGGATGAATCATAACATTTGAAATTCCTAGGGCGTCTGCAACATGACAGGCATGTTGCCCACCTGCACCTCCAAAACAATTCAACATGTAATTCGTTACATCGTAACCTTTTTGAATTGATATTTTTTTTATCGCATTAGCCATATTTTCGACTGCTATTTTTAAAAATCCTTCAGCCATTTTAAAAATATTCATCATAGGCTCATTTGTTTCCTTGGAAATTAATTCTGATAAATCTAAAAATTTTTTCTTTACAACTTCAAAATTCAGAGGTTTATCACCATTTTCTCCAAAAACTTTTGGGAAATAATCTGGATTTAGTTTCCCCAACAGGACATTACAATCAGTAACAGTTAAAGGACCTCCTTTGCCATATGATGCTGGTCCAGGTATTGCTCCTGCACTCTCTGGACCAACTTGAAACCTACCATCTTTAAAAGAAAGAATTGATCCACCACCTGCTGCCACAGTATTAATTTGCATCATAGGAGCTCTAATTCTTACACCTGCTAATTCTGTTTCAAATGATCTTTCATATTCTCCTGCGAAATGACATACGTCTGTTGATGTTCCCCCCATATCAAACCCGATTAATTTATGATAACCAGCTTGCTTTCCAGTTTGTGTCATACTCACAACCCCTCCAGCTGGGCCAGATAATAAAGCATCTTTACCTTGAAAAAGATTAGCGTCTGTTAATCCTCCATTTGATTGCATAAACATTAATTTAGTAGATTTGTTATCTTGAAGTTCTTCTGAAACTTGATTTACATAGCGTCGCAGAATTGGTGATAAATATGCATCTACGACTGTGGTATCACCTCTACCAACTAATTTAATAAGTGGTGACACTTTATGACTTACTGAAATTTGATTGAAGTTTTCTTCTTTAGCAATTTTCTCAATTATATTTTCATGGCTTGGATTGATATATGAATGCATGAATGCAATAGCAACGCTATTTATACCATCCGATTTTGCTTCGATTAATGAATTGCGAACTTCCTCCTCGTTTAGCTCTTTTATTATTTCACCTTTAGCGTTTAATCTCTCAGATACTTCAATCACTCTTTCGTATAGTAACTCTGGTAATTTTATATTTAGATCAAATAATAATGGTCTATTTTGATAGCCAATTCTTAATAAGTCACCAAAACCTTTTGTAATTAACAGAAGTGTTCTGTCACCTTTCCTTTCCAGCAATGCATTTGTAGCAACAGTAGTTCCCATTTTAACGGAGGAAATAATATCTGTTGGAATTTTATCTTCTTTTTTTAAATTAAGTATTCTTCTTATACCTGCAACAGCAGCATCTTTGTAGGCATTAGTATTCTCTGATAAAAGTTTATCAATTATTATTTTTCCATCAGGTTTTTTCGCTACTATATCGGTGAAAGTACCGCCTCTATCTATCCAAAATTGCCACATAAATCTTTACCAGAATTGTATTTTGTAAAAATGGTTACTTTTTTAAATCATCTTCGATATAAGTTTTGATTATTTCTTCAAAACTTGTTTCTGCCTTGAAGCCTAATTCAATAGATCTTCTTGTATCGAAGTCTCTTGCCCAACCACTTACAATTTTTTGAATTGTTGGGTCGGGCTGGTGTTTGATAAGTTTTACAACATCACTACCAGCAACACTTTGTAAAGCGTCTATTTGTTCTTGAACAGTCACTGACAGGCCAGGCATGTTTAGAGTTATCCTGTCATTTAATTTTGAACTATCAATTTCCGCTGCATGAATTAAAAAACCTGCTGCAGCTCTAGGTGTAGCATGCCAATGTCTTACATCAGTATTTACAGGAAGAATGGCTTCTTGGCCATTCAGAGGTTCACGAATAATCCCAGAAAAGAAACCTGATGCTGCAAGATTAGGCTTGCCAGGTCTTACACAAATAGTAGGTAATCTTATTGATACGCCATCAACCATATTTTTTCTTGAATAATCTGCTAATAACAACTCAGAGATAGCTTTTTGAGCTCCATAAGAGGTAAGAGGGGTTGTAAAAAAATCATCTGGGATTTTCTCTGGAAAAGGGGCGCCAAAAACTGCGATTGAACTTGTAAAAATTAGTCGTGGACAGTAATTTTCGCCTTGTTGTCTAATTGCTTCAAATAATCCCCAACTTCCTTTTGCATTTATATTCCAGCCTAAATCGAACTCCTGTTCTGCTTGTCCAGATACAATGGCAGCTAAATGAAAAATTATGTCTGGCCTGGATGAAACAAGATTTTTACTTACTTTTTCGTCTGATATATCACCTGATGTTGAATTTATTAAGATATTAGTGTCTTGAGGATAAGGGGCGTCTATAATATCAAATAATGTAATTTCACTGATCTTTTCATTATTTATTTCTTCTTTTTTTAAAATTAGGTTGAGTAGTTTTTGACCAATCATTCCAGCTCCGCCCATTATTAAAATTTTCATCTAAACCTCTTAATTAAATTTTTGATTGAACAATTTTGAATAACAACATATTTAAATACAAAATTAAAATAAAAAATAAACTTTTGGAATTTTTGTGCATAATATCATTAAATCCACACTCTCAATGTCTCCAGTCATTCCAGTGTTAACAATTGACAAAGTTAAAAACGTTGAATATTTGTTTGAAGCATTAATTTGTGGGAACCTTAAAGTAGTTGAAATTACATTAAGAACTAGTTGTGCACTAAAAGTTATAGAGATTGCTTCCAAAAAATTTTCTTCATTAAAAGTTGGTGCTGGAACAGTTATAAGTGATAAAGACTTAAATTCTGTAAAAGATGCAGGTGCAACATTTGCTGTGAGTCCTGGATTTACATTACCACTTGCAACTCATGCTATTGAAATTGATTTTCCTTACTTACCGGGTATTTCAAATTCAAGTGATATTATGAATTTAACTAACTTAGGCTATAAGTTTTTTAAATTTTTTCCTGCACAAGCGACAGGAGGTATTGAATATTTAAAATCTTTAAATGGTCCATTTCCTGAAATAATGTTTTGTCCAACTGGTGGTATTAACCAAGAAAACGCTTCCAAATGGCTAAGTCAAAAAAATGTAATATGTGTAGGTGGTAGTTGGATTATTCCTGCACAAATGAATGATTACAAAGAAATACAAAAAAGAGCATTATATGCAAGTAGATTAGCGAGTTAGTTATTTAACATTTGTAAACTACAAAGTAATATTATTTTAAATATTTAAATTTATCTTCTTTTAGTTTAATATTTGATTACTTCTATTTTAAAATCTTGGGGAGACAATGACTGAATATTCACTTGATAGATATATCTCTGATATTCGCTTAGTCGTGAAAGAAGAGACTGATGAAGTAAAAATAATTGAAAGAATAAAACCTTTGTCTAAAACATTAGCATTAAATAAAAGTTGGATTAAGCCAGAATATTTTGATGTTGATAAAGAACAAGGTTTTGGATTGCATTTATTGCATGAAGAAACTGATCATAGTTTAGCTGTTTTTGCTATTGCATGGGCTCCAGGAAAGGGTCTTGCACCACATAATCATAAAACTTGGGCAGTTGTTGCTGGGATACAAGGACAAGAACACGAAACTAGTTACAAAAGAATTGATGATGGATCAAAACATGGCTTTGCAGAGCTAGAAAAGTCTAATGAAGAGACAATATTTGCAGGAGATGCATCTTGCTGTTTGCCTGAAGACATTCACAGTGTCTGGAATAATGGCAGTGAAATAGCTCTTTCAATTCATACTTATGGGATGCACCTCAATCATACAGGAAGATCCATCTTTGACATAAATGCAAAAACAGAAACACCATGCATCGTTAAGGTTCAAAACTAACTCAATTTGGAATTAATTTAAAAACAAGAGATATGATAATTTAATTATCCTTGTACACAAGTTTGGTTTTGCTCACCTAACCCGTCAATGCCTAATTTCATTTTATCGCCTGCTTTCAAAAAAACTGGTGGTTTCATTCCTCCACCCACGCCAGGTGGAGTGCCTGTTGCTATAACATCTCCTGGATTTAAGCTCATAAATTGAGATAAATAATATACGATGTAGTTAGCTGAGAAAATCATAGTTTTAGTTGATCCATTCTGCATTCTTTTGCCGTTTACATCCAAAAACATATTTAAATTTTGTACATCAGGTATTTCATCTTTTGTGACTAAATATGGTCCTGTAGGTCCAAAAGTGTCGCATGACTTCCCTTTAGTCCATTGCCCCTCTTTTTTTAATTGAAATTCTCTTTCTGAAACGTCATTAACGACACAGTAGCCAGCTATATATTCTTCTACATTTTCTTCAGTTATATACTTCGCTTTTTTCCCTATTATAATACCTAGTTCAACTTCCCAGTCAGTTTCGACAGAGTTTCTTGGTATTTCAACATCATCATTTGGACCCACAACAGCAGAAGTGGCTTTTGAAAAAAGTATTGGTTCCTTAGGTACAGGCATACCACTTTCAGCAGCATGATCAGAATAATTCAAACCAATGCAAAGAAACTTACCTATACTGCCTACACATGCCCCTAGTCTTGTACCCTCTGGAACAATTGGTAGAGACATTTGATCAATTGATGAAATTTTTTTTAGGCCATCCTCGCTTATTGTCTCTCCATTTATATCAGAAATATGACCTGATAAATCCCTAATATTCCCATTGCTGTCTAATATACCAGGCTTCTCTTGACCCATTTCTCCAAAGCGTAAAAGTTTCATTTTATTTCCTTTCTTAAACAAAAAACTAAAAATATTTTCTAAAACTTATTTGTTACATACAAATTCCACCATCAATAATATGAAATTGACCTGTTGTGAAATTAGATGCGTCACTTGCTAAATAAACAGCAAGATTGGCAACTTCCTCGGCTTCACCAAATCTTCCCATCGGTTGTCTTGCAACAAACTGTTTTTTTGCTAATTCGTAATCACCCATGTCAGATAATCTTTGCTCTAAAGACGGGCTCTGAATAGTCCCAGGACAAATAGCATTGCATCTAATACCTGATTTTATATAGTCAGCAGCTACAGATTTTGTAATTCCAAGAACTGCAGCTTTGGATGCTGTATAAATAAATCGATTTATTATCCCTTTCGTTGATGACGATACGGAGGCTATATTAACAATTGATCCGCCACCTTTTTTAATCATTATTGGAATGACGGCTTTAATCATGTGATACATAGCCTTACTGTTAAGATTAAATGCATAATCCCATTCATCATCTGTAGATTCTAAGATTGTACCGTTATGAACTATACCCGCACAATTGAATAATATATCGGGTTCCTTAATAGAACTTACTAATGTTTTGATTGCATCCTGGTTTGTAACATCAAGAATATGAGTTTCATTAACAACTGCACTTAGGTCTTTTAAGCTATTTTCGTTAATATCCGTAGCTATCACGTAAGCACCAGCTTCGGCAAATGCGATAGCAGTTGCTTTTCCAATCCCTTGACCTGAAGCTGTTAAAAGAGCTGTTTTACCTTTTAAATCAATCATGAAAAATCTCTCACATAGTTGCCCCAATTTGCCATGGTACAAATTCTAAGTCTCCAAGACCTTGAGCTTCAGATTTTGATTTTTCCCCAGATGCTACGCGAATTATCAAGTCAAATATTTCCTGCCCTACATCCTCAATACTTTTACTTTCGGTAATTACTTTTCCAGCATTAACATCCATGTCTTCAACCATATTTTTATACATTTCTGTGTTTGTTGCTATTTTGATGGATGGCGATGGTTTGCAACCAAAACATGAACCTCTGCCTGTAGTAAATGTTACTACATTACAACCGCTTGCAATTTGACCGGTAACTGAAGCTGGGTCATATCCAGGGCTGTCCATAAAAAGAAAACCCTTTGTTCTAGCCTGTTCGGCATATAAAAGAACATCATTTAAAGGCGTAGTTCCACCTTTCGCAGCTGCACCCAATGATTTTTCTAAAATTGTTGTTAAACCTCCTGCTTTGTTTCCAGGTGAAGGATTATTATTTAGACTTCCTTTGTTTCTTGTTACATAATCCTCCCACCAAAGTATTCTATCTACAAGTTTTTTGCCAACTTCTGGTGAAATTGCTCTCCTTGTTAACATGTGCTCAGCACCATAAATTTCAGGTGTCTCTGCTAATATTGCCGTGCCACCATTTTTAACAATAAGATCTGCTGCATGACCAAGAGATGGATTTGAAGTTATGCCTGACCATGCATCTGAACCACCACACTGTAAAGCAACACTTAAATGTTCAACAGATTGATCAGTTCTTTCTATTTCGTTTATTACTGGGAGCATTGTTTCAATACACTTTATCCCTTCATTTATTGTTTTTCTTAAACCACCCATATCCTGTAAAGTCATCGTTTTAAACAAAGGGTTTTCTCTTAAATTATATGCATCCAGAAGAAACTTTATCTGATTGGCTTCACAACCAAGCCCGATTAATAATATTCCAGCTAAATTAGGATGTTGAATATATCCCATTAAAACTCTTTGAAGTGCGTCAAAACCATCACCAGAATCTGCCATCCCACAGCCAGTGCCATGTGTAAACGATACTACACCATCAACATTAGGGTATTTTGACAATTTTTCGTCTGTAAAAACTTGAGCAATATTTTTTGCTGCGGTTGCGGAACAATTTACAGATGTGAGTATACCAATATAATTTCTTGTCCCAACTTTTCCATTTAATCTTTTATAACCCCTGAATTTTGGTCTATTTTCAGGTTCAATCATATTAGGTAGCTTTATAGAGGTGGAAAATTCGTAATCATGGTCTGTTGATTTGAAATCTGTATTGTCAACATGAACATGTTCTCCTGCTAAAATATCTTTGCTTGCTATACCAATTAATTGGTCATATTTTATAATTTTTTCGCCTTTAAAAATTTTTCTAAGAGCAATCTTATGCCCTTTAGGGATGTCATTTATACTCTTAAGATTTTGAGTAATTTCACCAGTATTTAATTTTCTAAGTGCGGTGGCAACATTATCATTTTCGTTAAGTTTGACAGTTAACTTTTCAGCACTTTCCATTTTTATAATCTCCCAATTTATAAAAATTAAAAGATGAAATTATCTTTAGATTTTTTATAAATCAAGTATGATTGTTACAGAATTTTATAAAAATTAAAATGAAATACTATTATTTACTAATTATAATTTAATTTATAAAATTATCTTATTTGTAATTTTTAGTTTATTTCTTGGGAGAATATTAATGTCAGGTAAGAATTTTAATCCTAAATATAGAAGTCAACAATGGTTTGATAATCCAACTAATCCAGGTATGACAGCGTTGTATTTAGAAAGATCCATGAATTTTGGATTAACCCCAAGCGAATTAAGAGGTAGTAAACCTATAATAGGTATTGCTCAAACTGGTTCAGATATTTCTCCTTGTAATAGGGTTCATATTAAATTGGCTGAAAGAGTTAGAGAGGGTATAAGAGCCGCTGGTGGAATCGCATTTGAATTTCCAGTTCATCCAATTCAAGAAACTTTAAAAAGACCTACTGCGGCTGTTGACAGAAATTTGGCTTATTTAGGTTTAGTTGAAATTTTGCACGGTTATCCGATAGATGGCGTTGTTTTAATGACAGGTTGTGATAAAACCACTCCTGCTTGTCTAATGGCAGCCGCTACTGTCGACTTACCAGCGATAGTTTTGAACGGTGGTCCCATGCTTGATGGGTGGCACAATGGTAAACTTGCAGGCAGTGGAACAGCTGTTTGGGATAGCAGAGTTGAATTAGCTGCGGGTAGAATAGATTATGAACAATTTATTGATATAGTAACAAGTTCTGCACCGTCTGATGGACATTGTAACACTATGGGAACTGCTTCAACCATGAACTCTTTAGCCGAAGCTCTTGGTATGAGTTTAACTGGAAATGCGAATATTCCTGCGCCTTACAGAGAAAGAGGTCAAATGGCCTACAAGACAGGATTAAGAATTGTTGATATGATTGAAGATGATTTAACTCCCTCTGATGTTATGACAAGAGAGTCTTTTGAAAATGCTATTGTAGTTAATTCTGCTATTGGTGGTTCTACTAATGCGCAGTGGCACATTACAGCTATTGCTAGACATGTAGGAATTGAGTTGGAGACTGACGCTTGGCAAAATGTTGGATATGATATTCCTTTAATGGCAAATATACAGCCTGCTGGTGAATTTTTATGTGAAAGTTACCATAGGGCAGGGGGTACGGCTGCAATTATGTCTGAATTACTTAATAATGACAAATTACATGGAAACGTAATGACTGTGACAGGCAAAAAATTATTTGAAAATTTAAAAGGTATTAAAATTAAGGATGAAAAAGTAATAACACCCTTTAAAAATCCAATGAAGCAGAAAGCAGGATTTATAGTTTTAAAAGGTAATTTGTTTGATTCAGCAATTATGAAAACTTCTGTGATTTCAAAGTCTTTTAAAGATAAGTTTCTTTCAACACCAGGTAAAGAAGGAATTCTGGAAGGACGAGCAATAGTATTTGAAGGATCTGAAGATTATCATGACCGTCTTAATGATAAAAGTTTAAAAATGGATGAAAACTCTATACTAGTGATAAGGGGAGCCGGACCAGTCGGGTGGCCAGGGTCAGCTGAGGTTGTAAATATGCAACCATCTGATGAATTAATAAAAAAAGGTGTCACTGAACTGCCATGCATTGGCGATGGAAGACAATCTGGAACATCTGGAAGTCCATCAATTTTAAATGCATCGCCAGAAAGTGCAACTGGAGGTGGATTAGCGTGGTTAAAAACAGGTGATACAATTGTCATTGATCTTAACAAGTATACAGCAAATATGTTAGTGAGTGATAAAGAAATTGAAGAACGAAAGAAAAACGGCGTTCCAACTTTTCCTGATAGTCAAACTCCCTGGCAAGAAATTCAAAGAAAATACGTTGGTGAATTGGCTGATGGAGCTGTACTAGAAAATGCAGTAAAATTCCAAAAAGTAAAAAAGTCGTTACCTAGAGATAATCATTAGAATAAATGTCAAAATCAAGTGTTAAAAATATTTTGCTCATTGGCTTAGGGTCAATGGGTTTTGGAATAGGAAAATCTCTGCTAAGAAATGGATTTAACGTATATGGAGAAGATAAAAATTTATCTCAAAAGGAAAAGTTTATAGGTGAAGGTGGTGAAAATCATACAGTAATTTATAAGAACATAAACGCAGTAATTATTGTTGTTTTAAATGAGATGCAAACTAAAGATATTTTATTTGGAGAGAACGGTATAGCTAAAAATCTTAAAAAAAAGACACTAGTTATGGTTTGTACTACGGTATCTCCTCAGTTTGCAGAGGAGATGTCTATTTCTTGTTCTAAGTATGATTTATTATACATAGATGCACCAATTTCTGGAGGGTCCAAAAAGTCTGCAGAGGGTAACCTGACATATATGATATCAGGAAGTTCACAGGCTATTAAAAAAGCAAGGCCAATTTTAGATGTGACTTCTGAAACAGTTTTTGAGTTTGGCGATAAAATTGGGTCGGGTTCTGCAATGAAATCAATTAATCAAATGTTAGCGGGAATTCACATTGCTGCTATGGCAGAAGCTATTACATTTGGCATTTCACAAGGGATTGATGCAAAAAGATTTTTAGAGGTTATTTCTAAATGTGCAGGAACATCATGGATGCTTGAAAACAGAGCACCTAATATAATAAATAGTGATTATTCACCAAAGTCGTCAATTAATATATGGCCAAAGGACCTTGGTATTGTTCTGAATATTGCAGAAAAATCTAATTTTTCAGCTCCTCTAACAAAAATTGCATTAGAACAATTTTTAAAAGCCTCAGACAAAGGACTTGGAAATGAAGACGATTCAGCCGTAGCAAAAGTTTATGCCCAAGGCGCAGGCATAAAATTACCATAAATATTTATACTACAGGTGAAATTAGATTTTTATTTTCGAAGTGGTTTTTAATATTATCAAATACGAGTTGGCCCATTGCGTTTCGCGTTTCAACAGTAGCAGATGCAACATGAGGTAGTAAAACGGTATTTTTGAGATCAAACAGTCTTTTTGGAATTTTTGGTTCGTTAGCGTAAACATCAAGTCCAGCAGCTAAAATCAGTTTGTTTTCTAAATAATAAATTAACGCTTCTTCATCTACAACAGATCCACGTGCAACATTTATAAGAACGCCATTATTTCCAAGGTTATCTAATACTTCACTATTGATTATTTTTTCGGTGTCTTTACCTCCAGGTGTAATAACACAAAGTGTATCTACTTCCTTTGCCAATAGATTTAAGTTGTCATAATATCTATATTTTACATTTTTTTTAGTCCTTGAGTGATATGAAATCTCACAATCAAAAGCTTCTGCTCTCTTAGCTATGGTACTACCAATTCTTCCCATACCAACTATACCTAATTTTGTGCCAGAGAACTTTTTTGTTAGAGGAAATTCACCGTTAAGCCATTTATTGTTTCTTGCATAGCCATCAGCTAATATTATTTGTCTATATACGCATAACATTAAAGCTATAGCGGTATCAGCAACTTCATCGTTAAGAACTGTAGGAGTGTTCGTAACTCTAATCCCTAAATCTTTTGCAGCAATAATGTCAATAGCATCGTAACCAACTCCATAACAAGCAATCAACTTTAAATTCTTCATGTTATTCATAAGTTGAGGAGTTATTTTATACCCACCAAAAACTGCAATGGCTTCTATATCATTTTTAATTTTATTAAGATAATCATCTTCATTTTTTTGAAGCCATAGTTTAAAGGTATTGAAATTTGCATCAGCTAGATCTATAAAATAGTCAGGCATTTTTGACATTATTAAAAGGTTTCTTTTCATATTACAAATCTCCCTAGGATTAAATATTTATTGGCATCTGGTCTTTTTTAATAATAGCCCCTTTATGTTTAATAACTTCTCTAGTAACTTTGTGAGATCTTAATATATTTTCCTCAATACTAATATTTTTATTATTATTTAATAATGCCAAGAATGAGCCGTTGAAAGCATCTCCTGCCGCAGTAGTGTCTACAACTTCTCCATGAGGAACTTTAATAGATTTAATTTCTTGGTCAAATTTTTTAAAAATAATCAAATTTTTGTATCTGAGTAAAATTAAATTATTCTCTTTATTTAACACATCAAATATTTGGTTCGGGTTTCTTGTGTTAAATAACTGTTTAGCATCATCATATGACACAAAATTTATATCTACGTGATTATTAATTTTTTTAAAAAGCACTTGTGATTTTTTTTTGTCATGATGTAATTGATGTCTAAAATTAAAATCAAAGCCACAAATATTTGCTGTAGCCCCAACTTTTATTAATTGCTCTTTTTGATTTACATCTAATATCCCAACAGAAATACCAGAGTAATAAAAAATATCTGAATTTTTTATATCGTTCAAAAGACGTTTTCCTTTTGATCCTAAAAAAATATATTTTGTTGGTGATTGATCTCTCCAATATGAGAAACTTCGCTCTCCTTTTTTATTAATTTCAATAGAATATAAGCCAGGTGGATTTTTTCCATCGGTCCTTACAAGATCACAGTTAAGTTTTTCAAGCTTGAATCTTTCCATCATTTTTTTTGAGAAGTTATCTTTCGAAAGAGCTGTGCAGTAAAAGGTATTGGTGTTCTTATTTGTTAATCTTGAAAAATAAACTGCTGAATTATAAGTGTCACCGCCAAAGTTAACTTCCATTAGTGCATTTGAATTTCCCAATGAAGACATATCTCCGTTTAGCTCAATCATGCATTCACCTAAAAAAATAGCTTTTTTCTGCATTTTTCTTAGAACTCCTGGGATATAAATTTTATGGTTATTATATTTATTAAAATGTAATAATTTACTCAATCTTTATTTTAAAATATATTTATTGTAGAGTTACTTAAGAAAATACGGGGTTTATCAGTGACTATTTTAGATATAAACAACAACTCATTTTATAATAAATTTGAATATAATATTGAAAAAGCTGTTGAGGCATTGAAAAAAGAATTTGGTCAACAATTTTCAATATCTAAATCTGTTCGTGAACAACATACCAGTACAACAACAGTTCATGCACCCGAGCTGCCTGACGGAGTTGTTTTTGCGTATAGTAAAGAGGACGTCCAAAGAACAGTAAAAATTTGCCATAAACATGGTTGCCCAATAATACCATTTGGTGCAGGGTCTTCTCTAGAGGGTCATCTAAATGCAAACTTTGGTGGTATTTCAATAGATATGAACAATTTAAATAATATTATTGAAGTTCACCCTGAAGATTCTACAGTTGTTGTTCAACCTGGCGTAACAAGAGAACAGCTTAATACATATCTGAGGGATACAGGTTTGTTTTTTCCTATTGATCCAGGGGCAAATGCTTCCATTGGTGGAATGACATCTACAAGGGCTTCAGGTACAAATGCAGTTCGTTATGGTACAATGAAAGATAATGTTTTATCACTTGAAGTTGTTATGCCAAATGGCGAGATAATAAAAACAGCCAGTAGAGCAAGAAAAAGTTCAGCTGGATATGATTTAACAAGACTAATCGTAGGTTCTGAAGGTACATTGGGTGTAATAACAGAAATTACTCTCAAACTTTATGGTATCCCAGAAGAAATTGGAGCTGGCAGGTGTACTTTTCCTTCTGTTAAAGAGGCAACAGATGCAGTTATAATGACTATACAAGCTGGAATTCCAGTTGCTAGAATAGAACTTTTAGACATAGCGCAAGTAAAAGCAGTTAATAATTATTCTAATTTGAGTCTGCCGGAATCACCCTTGTTACTCTTAGAATTTCATGGGAGCAAATCGTCTGTTGAAGAGCAGTCTGAATTATTTAATGAAATTTCTAGAGATTTTGGAGGAAATAATTTTGAGTGGAACGCTAATCTTGAAGAAAGAAATAAATTATGGAAAGCCAGACATGATGTTTATTACGCTGTGAAAGCTTGCAGACCAGAGGCGGATTATATTGCAACTGACGTATGTGTTCCTATTTCAAGACTTTCTGAATGCATAACTGAGACCATTGAAGATATGGAAAAAAATAAATTATTTGGTCCTATTGTTGGTCATGTTGGAGACGGTAATTTTCATGTTCAACTTTTGATAGATCCCAAAGACCAAAATGAAATTGATGTAGCGAACGGTTTTTTGGAAAGATTAGCTCATAGGGCAATTAGTATGGATGGTACATGTACTGGTGAACATGGTGTAGGACAGGGAAAAAAACAGTATCTAATTGAAGAGTTAGGTCCTGCAGTGAATTTTATGAAGTTAATAAAGGAAGAATTAGACCCGAAAGGTATAATGAATCCTGGAAAAATTTTGTAAAAATAAAATCTAATATTTTAGAGGAATTAAATATGGATGGTAACACTTCGATTTGGTCTTCAGATAATTATGATCCTGAGAGTATCAAGTTATGTGTAAAAAAATTAAAAGAGGAATTTGGGCAACAATTTTCAAATACTCAGAGTATATTAGAACAACATACGCATACTATGACTATACACGAATCTGAATTACCGGATGGTGTTGTATTTGTTGAGACAAAAAATGATGTTCAAAAAGTTGTCAATATTTGTAAAAAGTATAAGTGTCCAATAATACCATTTGGAGTAGGTTCTTCATTCGAAGGGCATCTTAACGCACCATATGGAGGAATTTCTATAGACATGAATAATATGAACAAAATACTAAAAGTTTATAAAGATGACCTTTTAGTTGTTGTTCAACCTGGTGTGACAAGAGAACAACTTAATACGTATTTAAGAGATACAGGTTTGTTTTTCCCAATTGATCCAGGAGCAAATGCATCAATTGGTGGAATGACTGCTACAAGGGCTTCTGGAACAAATGCAGTCCGATATGGCACAATGAAAGATAATGTTATTGCTTTAGAAGTAGTCACACCAGACGGTCAAATTATTAAAACTGCAAACAAGGCAAGGAAAAGTTCAGCTGGGTATGACTTAACAAGGCTAATGGTTGGTTCTGAAGGAACTTTGGGTATAACCACAGAAATCACTCTCAAGCTTTATGGTATTCCAGAAGTTATAGCTGGTGGAAGAGTAAGTTTTCCAACAGTAAAAGATGCAACTGATGCTGTGATTATGACTATTCAAGCTGGTATTCCAGTAGCTAGAATAGAATTTATGGATACAGCACAGGTAAAGGCTGTAAATAATTATTCAAAAACTAATCTTCCTGAAGCACCATTGTTGTTGGTAGAGTTTCATGGAAGTCAGTCTTCAGTTGATGAGCAGTCGGAGTTATTTGGAGAGATATCTTCTGATTTTGGTGGAAAAGATTTTGAATGGACATCCAATAATGAAGATAGAAATAAATTATGGAAAGCTAGGCATGACGCTTATTGGTCATGTAGAGCCGTAAGGCCAGAGGCAGAACTTTATTCTACAGATGTTTGTGTGCCGATTTCTAAATTATCTGATTGTATTACAGAAACTATAGAAGATATGGAGCAAAATGAATTAATAGGACCAATAGTAAGTCATGCTGGAGACGGAAATTTTCATGTTGCTCTCTTAATTGATAAAAATAGTAAAACTGAGTTAGATAAATTAGATAATTTTTTACTAAGAATATCAGAAAGAGCGATTAGAATGAATGGCACATGCACAGGTGAACATGGAGTAGGACAAGGAAAAAGAAAATATATGCTCAAAGAGTTAGGTAATGCTGTAAACGTTATGAAAAGTGTAAAGGAAGCTTTTGATCCTCATAAAATAATGAATCCTGGAAAACTTTTCCTATAAAATTGCATTAATATTATCCATAATATAATTAACAATTTTATTTTTGTTGTAAGTTCAAGGTATAGAGAACCTTCTATAAGTTTAGATGATTACATATATAGTTATTAGTTTCTTAATGATGGTTACTCCTGGTCCAGGGGTATTATCTTTAGCTGGTGTTGGTGCAGGCTTTGGTTGGAAAGTTGGTATGATGTATCTCATTGGTTTATTTTTTGGAACTAATGGAGTTGCATTATTTGTAGTTTTAGGTTTCAAACAATTTTTATTTGAAATTGATGGTGTAGAAATAACTTTCTTGCTGCTTTCTTTATCCTATTTATCTTTTTTATCTTGGCGAATATCTACGTCTGACAACAAAACTGGGTTTAAGCAGAGTTTTAAAGCACCTAGATTATATGAAGGAATCTTTTTACAATTTGTTAATCCTAAAGCTTATGTTGTACAAGGTCATTTGTTTGTAGTTTTATCCCTTGGAATGACATCATTTAATACTGAAATTATTGTAAAATTTATTATTGTTAATTCTATTTGGATACCAATACATTTATTATGGCTTTGGTTAGGAATAAGTTTAAAGAAATGGTCACTAGGTGTTAATAAACAAATTTGGGTGAATAGGGGGATGGGTCTAGCATTGTTTGCTGTTGTCGTCCTTTCCGCTTTTATGGAATTAAATTCAGAGATATAAAATGATCAAATATTAATCATCTAATAATATGAGTGTATTTTTGTGCTCAAATTTTTTGCAAATATATTCTTTGTTTTTCAATTGATGAAACTTTACATGACTAATCAAATAATTCGTCATAAAAAAATACGAATAGTTTAAATAAACTCCCCCGTTTAATTGAACTTTAAAACTAACACATTCCTCCCTAGTGATTAGTTTAAATTAGGTGCAGAGGATCTCCTTAAAATCCTCACCACTAATACGTAGCTCTACCTCCTGAAATGTCAAAAACACCAGCTGTTGTAAAACTGTTTTCTTTACTTGCTAAAAAAGTAATTAGAGATGCAATTTCATCAACTGTAACAAATCTTTTTCTTGGTATTTTAGACAGCATATAATCAATAAATTCTTGTGATACTTGATCTAGTATTCTTGTTTTTGCTGTTGCAGGTGTAATACAATTAACCGCAATATCATGATCAGCTGTTTCTTTTCCTAAAGATTTAGTTAATCCAATAACAGCTGCCTTTGATGCTGAGTAAGCTGATGCATTAGGGTTACCTTCTTTTCCTGCAATTGATGCTATGTTGATTATTCTACCATAGCCGTTTTCACGCATTGTTTTTACAACATGTTTATTGCAATAAAAAACACCATTAACATTAACGTTAAAAACTTTAGACCATTCATCAACTGGATAATCCCAGGTTGAAAAGGTCGGACCTGCTATACCTGCACTACAGACTAATATATCAATTTTATTCAGCTTGTTAATTGTTTCAGCAGTAGCTTGCTCTACAACTTGATTGTCAGTTTGATCAACTTCTAAAAAATGGCAATTAAGTTCTTTTGCAGCGTCCATACCCATTTTTTTATCAATGTCCCAAATCATAACTTCACAGCCATCATTAATAAATCTTTTTGCAGTTGCTAGTCCTATTCCTTGAGCTCCACCAGTAATAACAGCAGTTTGTCCATTAAAATTACCCATAAATACCCCCCTGTATTTGATTTGGTTGATATATAAGAATATATTAACAATAGATATATTTCATATAAACACTTATAGTGTTTTATATCGTTCAACTATCCAATGCTAGAAAAATTTTAAAAATAGAGGAAGTTTGATGGAAATATTTCACATAGTCATTATTGGGATTGTATCATGCCTTGCAATGGATATGTGGCAGAGGCTACTTAAATTATTATATGATATAAATCCTTCTGACTGGGGTGTGGTTGGAAGATGGTTTGTTTTAGTCGTGTCTAGAGGAAAAATTTATAATCCTACTATCGATGAAGAAGTTCCAATTAAAAATGAATTAATGATTGGCTGGATAGTTCATTATTCCGTTGCAATTTTGTACTCTGTATTTTTTTTTATTTTATTAAAATATGAAATATGTGGCGCATCTCTTATGAATGGCATTGTTTTTGGTTTGATTAGTGTAATTATTCCTTGGTTTTTTTTTATGCCAGTTTTAGGTAAAGGTTTTTTAGGAATAAAAACCCCATCACCTTTTTTGGCTTGTTCTTTAGCAGTTGGAAGTCATATTGCTATAGGTGCATCCATCGGTGGGTTTTATCAGATATTTGGATACTAAATTAAGATTTATGGATTGAGTATTAATAATGAGTGAAAATAAATTAAGAGAGCAAATGTGTCTTTTAGCTACTTCTATTTTTGATAGAGGTTTAACACATGGTTCAACCGGAAATATTTCAGTACGTCTAGATGATAACAATATATTAGTTACCCCCTCTGGTTCTTCTTTTGGTAGACTCGATCCAAACCAGATAGTCAAGGTAACGAAATCTGGTGAAATTATTGGGTCTACAACTCCTACAAAAGAATTACCACTTCATCAGGCTTTTTATGAAACAAGAGGAATAAAATCTGGAGCAGTCGTCCATCTGCATTCAACTTATTCAGTAGCATTATCAATGATACCTGGAATAAATGAAGATAATGTGTTGCCTTCATATACTCCTTACTCCGTTATGTTATTAGGCAAAGTAAAATTACTTCCTTTCTTTGTGCCAGGTGATCCGGCTATGGGTGATGCAATTAAAGGTCTGGCTGGTAAGAGATCCGCTGTTCTTCTGGCTAACCATGGTCCTGTTGTTTCTGGTAAAGATTTAGAATCTGCTGTAAATGCTGTTGAAGAATTAGAGGCCACTGCTAAACTAGCTTTAATTTTAAGAGGTACAGGTGCAATAGAGTTAAAAACTTCTCAAATAGAAAAGATTGTTCATAAATTTAATATAGAATGGGACTAATGTAATGTTTAAGTTTTCGGCTAATTTAGGTCTTTTATGGACAGAAATGTCTCAAATTGATGCTATTTATAAAGCAAAAGAAAATGGTTTTGATGCAGTAGAGTTTCAGTTTCCTTATCAATATGATTGTAAAGAAATTAAAAAAGCTCTCGATGAAGTAAATTTGCCTGTTATAGGTATTAATACAATTAAAGGGGATGTTGATAAAGGTGATAATGGTTTGTTAGCTGTTCCTTCAAGGGTGTCTGAGGCTAGAGATGCATTATTACAAGCATTTGAGTATGCAAAAGTAATTAAATCAAAAAACATACATGCAATGGCAGGTGTCACAGATTTATCAACAAAATCTCTTGTGACGTTTATAGATAATTTAAAGTTTGCAAAAGAATTAGTAAAAGATAGTAACATTAGCTTGGCCATTGAACCATTAAATTTAATTGATAATCCAGGATATTTTTTGACGAGAGTAGAGCAGGCAAAGGAGATTTGTGAGCTTGTAGGCTCTGATAGTATAAAAATTATGTTTGATTTTTATCACGTTCAAATCAATCAAGGTAATGTGATAAATAGATTTGAAGACAATTTACCTTACATTGGGCACGTACAAATAGCATCTGTTAAAGGTAGATGTGAACCAGATAGGGGAGAATTAGATTTTTCTTATATAATCCCAGAAATCTATAAATTAGGTTATAAGGGTATGGTTGGAGCTGAATATAAGCCAAGAACTACAACAGATGAAGGAATTGCCTGGATGGATAATTTTAAATAAAATTGACTAGAGGATTTTAAATGAAAATAATCAGACAATATGGTCCAAATAATTTACAAAATTCTTCACTATGTTTTGGAACAATGCAGTTTGGGGATGGAGCAGATGAACGTGACAGTCAGGAAATGTACGAAGCATGTCGTGAAAGTGGTATTAATTTTTTTGATACTGCATTTGTTTATACTGAAGGCAAATCTGAAAAAATTCTTGGAAACCTAATTAGAGAAGAACGTGAAAAAATTATTCTAATAACAAAAGCAGGTTCAGTTGGAGGTTCAAGTGGAAAAAATATTAGATCACAATTAGAACAGAGTCTTAAAAGATTAAACCAGGACTATGTTGATATTTTTTTCTTACATCATTGGGACGATAATGTGCCATTAGAAGAAACATTTGAAACACTTCAAAAATTGAAAGCAGAAAAAAAATTTTTTCAACTAGGTGTTTCTAATTTTTCTGCTTGGCAGGTTCTAAAAGCTAATTTAATTGCTCAAAAACATAATTTTCCATCAGTGGATATTCTTCAACCTATGTATAATATTGTCAAAAGACAGGCTGAAGTAGAAATTCTTCCTATGGCAAAATCTGAAGATATTGGTGTAATAAGTTATAGTCCTTTAGGAGGAGGACTTCTTACTGGTAAGTATGCTTCGTCAATGTCATCAAGTAAAAACTCATCTGGCAGACTACATGAGAATGAAAAATACAAAATTAGATATGGTCAAGATTGGATGTACAAAGCTGCGCATTCTCTAAAAAATTTAGCTAATGAATTAAATTATGACCCTATTGCTTTAGCAGTTGCATGGGTTTTAAACAATGACGCTGTAACTGCTCCAATCATAAGTGCTAGAAATTTAAAACAACTTAAACCTTCTTTAGATTCAGTCAAAATTTCATTAGATAATGAAACTTACAAATTAATATCAAATATCAGTCCAACTCCTGCTCCTGCCACTGATAGATTAGAAGAAGTTAACGAAAATTAAATAAGGAATTTTTTTGGATACAGCTATTGAAAAAAATTGGGAAGTTTACGCTTTAAAGTATGCTGAAAGAGCAGATAGAACGCGGAGTGATAGTTTCATTTTTGATGATCATTCTCATCAAGCTCATACTATTGATTATTTTATTTGGGTTCTAAAATCTGAAAAAGATATTATTGTTGTAGATACTGGATATGATTACGATGAAGCAAAAAGAAGAGATAGGCCAATACAAAGAGCTCCATCAGAGGCTCTAAAAGCTATTAACGTTGAAGCTAAAGATGTAACTGACGTGATTATTACCCATCTTCACTATGATCATGCTGGAGGATTAAAGGATTTTCCAAATGCAAAATTTCATCTTCAAGAAACAGAAATGGCTTACGCAACTGGTCCATGTATGTGCCATGAAACTATTAAAATGCCTTTTACAGGTGAACATGTATGTGAGATGGTTAAAAGCCTATACTCTGGCAGGGTAGTTTTTTATAATGGAGTTGGATCAATCAAAAGCGGAATAACTGTTCATTTAATAGGTGGTCATTCACGAGGTTTGCAATCCGTAAGAGTAAAAACAGAAAATGGATATTTATGTCTAGCCTCAGATGCCACTCATTTCTATGAAAACTTTCTAATGGCTAAACCTTTTCCCATTGTTGTTGATTTAGAAGATATGTTAAATGGTTTTAATTTAATTAAAAGCTTAGCAACAAGTGATGATTTAGTCATTCCAGGACATGATCCTTTAGTTAAAGATTTTTTCCCTAAAGAAGGATTATCTGGTTTTGTTTGGAGATTAGATAAAGGACCAACTAGTCCAATAAAGATCTAAAGTTTTTTTCCATCGACCTTCTATATGCAACTGTGGGATCATCTAAAGAATAATCTACATCTTTCCATGTTAAAATTTGATCTTCATTTAAATCCTTATTAAGTTTTATTCCATGTGCCAGGCCTATTGGCAGTGTCTCGTTCAAGAGAGAATCTTTTGCTGGTATCAATTTACCCCAAACAGTAGCTCCTCCTTCTCCATCTAGAATTTCACCTTTTTTCAAGGGTCTTTTCGATGTGGCAATCACATCACCTGAAAAAGTTTGTGTTTGCCCGGTTGATTGATTTAGTAAAGCTGCACTAAAAATTGAAATATTCAGTTCCATGCCAATTAAATGAAATGGTTTGTACATTGCAGAAAATTGTCCAGTGCTGTCAGTGTTCATGCCATATTGTTTAAAACATGAGGCTGCATAATCATTTGGCGCTTTAAGAACAGCGTAAACTCCCCATCTTAAATCTTTAAATACATCTTTACCATCTCTCTTAAGAGATGAAACTACCTCAACTTGTCCATCATACTCTAACACACCACCATTAATCTTAGGCTTAAGAACCTCTGCTAGGTCATCCATACCGCAAGGAGGGAAAAGTAGACCATTTGAGGGCACTTTAAGATTGCAAGCGTTGGCAATTGCTGCCATTTCTAAGCTTGATTTTGTTCCATCAAGAAAAGAGTTAAACATTTTAGGGTTCATCCCAGCTTCATTTGCTTCTTTTTCTGTTAATCCGTAATAATTCCACACCGTTTCAGGTATCGATTTATGATATTCAGGAAGATATTTAGTACCCTTACCAGCAGCAGTCACATAAAAGCCATTAGACCTAGCCCAGTCAACAATTTCAGCTGTAAGAGCAGGTTGATCTCCGTAAGCCATAGAATAAACAACACCAGCAGATTTTGCTTCTTTAACTAGAGACGCACCAGCCAATACATCTGCTTCAACATTAACCATTACGATGTGTTTACCATTCTGAAATGCTGTTTGAGCATGTAAAATCCCAGCTGATGGATGTCCGGTTGCCTCTACAACAACCTCAACTTCAGATTTTGTTATCGCTTTAATTCCTGAATCAACAAATTTGGTATTAGAAATAAGATCTTCACTCCAACCAACATTTTTACAAGCTTTTCTTGCGTTATCTGGAATAAGATCTGCAATTATTACAACTTCTAAACCAGGGGTGGTTGGCACTTGACTTAAAAACATAGAACCAAACTTTCCAGCTCCTATTAAGGCAACTTTTACAGGTGCATTATTATCTATTCTTTGTGAAATCAAATTTTGTAAAAACATATCCTAATTATTCCCAAATATTTGTTCTAATTTTTGGATATCATTAACTTTAAGTCCTAGCTGTGAAATGAAATAATTTTCTAATGAACTGTATTTTTTGTCTATTTCATCAATAGCTGCATTTAAATAAGATTGCTGGACTTTACCAAGGGTGCTTAACATATTTTTTGTAACTAGTGAGTCCTGATTTGAAGAGTTAGTACTTTGCTCAGCTGTTGCCGCTTTAATAGTCAATAAATCATTTGAAATAAGATAATTTTCAAAAATTAAATCCATAGGGTTTTTGAAAATACTTTGTATCATAAAACTTGCTATACCGGTCCTGTCTTTGCCAGCAGAGCAATGAAAAATAATTGGAAGTTTATTTGATTTAAGCAGAATTTCAAAAAATTTTGTCCAAACAACTTTATGATTATTAATATACATCCGATAACTATCTTCCATAACTTTTTCATAAGTTTCTACACTATCTCCATCAATTTCTTTTTGTGCAGCCATTCTACTAAGAGTGCTCGCGGAGATTGGCAGATTAATATATTTCTTTAAAAGTTTAGCAGATAAATTATCTGGTGCTTTTTTAATTTCCTTGGGGTCACGAAAATCAATTATGGCGTGCGGGTTTAAATTTTCTAAAACGCAAATGTCTCGGTCGTTGAGGGTACTAAGTTTAGCGCATCTAAATAACAAATTTTTTTTCATTTTAGAGCCAACAGACACGTCTCTAAAATTTGAAACTGACTCAATCGAGATCAAAAAATTTTTCCTTTTTTAAAATTGTTTTACTATTCAGCTGCGCTAACACCAATGTTTACTAATTCATTTAGGCAATTATCATCAAGTTTTGTTATAGGTGTAAAATCTCTATGTGCAATCCATTCTTCACGGTTAAATTTTTGTATATGATTATCTACATGACACAAAGATAGATAGACAATACTTCGGCCGAATGGAGAAATGTTTGGTGGACTGGCATGAACTAGCAAAGAAGAAAACATTAACATACTTCCGGCGGGTCCTGTTGGGGCAACACATCCACCTCTTTCGGCTAACTCTAAAACTTTTTCATTATCTAATGTCCAAAGTGGATAACTTGTAGTTTCTAAATCGTGACCTGCTTCGATTACCCCGGTCTTGTGACTACCTGGTATAAATAATAGAGGACCATTTGCAGCAGTTACGTCGTCAAGAAATACCGCAATATTCATAGCTCTTGGCTCTGGCATTCCATCATCTCTTTTCCAAGTTCCATAATCTTGATGCCATTGCCACACAGCCCCGTCAAACGCAGCCTTAGCATTTAACTTGAATTGATGCATGTAGACATCACCACCTAGCAATTGAGATACTGGATCAATCAACCTCGGATGAGCTGCTAATCTTTTAAAAGCTTCGTTGTATTTGTGAGCGGCAAATGCAGTTCTTGCAACACCTGTACTTTCTTTCCAAACCTCTTTTCTATCCTCTAGATATACTTTATCAGCTTCTTCTTTTAATAATCCTGCCTCATCAGAATTAAATAGTTTAGGAAAGAATAAGTATCCATCTTTATCAAATTTTTCTAAATCAGTTTCATTTAAAAACATTTAATCCCCCAATATTAAATCTAATATTATAATATATAAAAAATTTTAATAATGTAATTAAAATAATTGAAGTGTTCATTATTAGCGTGTTAAATATATCTTAGATATAATTATATTAAAAGGAGACAGATTTGTCACTTGTTCCCCCTTTAGATAAATTAAAAATACCTGTAATAGGGTCTCCATTATTTATAATATCAAATCCAGATTTAGTTTTAGCTCAATGTAAGGCAGGAATAATTGGTTCCTTCCCTTGTTTAAATGCTAGGGAAAGCGAGGGAGAACCGAACATGCTAGAGATATGGTTAAAAAGAATAAATGAAGAACTAGACAAATATAACCAAGAAAACCCAGACAATCCAGCTGCGCCATATGCTGTAAATCATATTGTTCATAAATCAAATATTAGGCTAGAAAAAGATATTGATATTTGTGCAAAATGGGGAGCTCCTATATGGATAACATCTTTGGGCGCAAGACCTGAAGTAAACGAAGTTGCTCACCAGGCTAAAGGTATCGTCTTACACGACATCATAAACAATTTTTTCGCCAAAAAAGCAATCGATAAAGGGGCCGATGGATTGGTAGCTGTCGCTGCAGGAGCAGGTGGTCATGCAGGTACACTTTCACCATTTGCATTAATTCAAGAAATTCGGGAATGGTTTTCAGGTCCTCTACTACTATCGGGTTCAATTGCAAATGGAGGAGCAGTTCTTGCTGCACAAGCAATGGGAGCTGATTTAGCTTACATTGGTTCAGCATTCATTGCTACCGATGAAGCTAATGCAGATCAAAGATATAAGCAAATGATTACTGAGTCTTCTGCAGACGATATAGTTTATACAAACTTATTTACTGGAGTGCATGGAAACTATTTAAAAGGTTCTATCGAAGCTCAAGGTCTTGATCCTGACAATCTTGAAGTGAGTGATTCAAGCAAAATGAATTTTAGTTCTGGTACTTCAAAGCCAAAAAGCTGGAAAGAAATTTGGGGCTCTGGTCAAGGTATTTCTGCTGTAAAAAGCATTATGCCAGCTGCAGACTTAGTAAAGAGGATCAATAATGAGTACGTTGAAGCAAAAAACAAAATTTTGTAGAGGATAGGATGTCAGTAGTAAAACATAAAATCATAGATGAAATAGGACTAATAGAAATTTCAAATCCGCCAGTTAATGCAATAAGTGCAGCCGTTAGAATTGGTCTTTTAGAAACTATTGAAAAACTATCTTCTAACGAAAAAGTTAAAGCTATTGTTATAACAGCTCCTGAAAGAACATTTCTTGCAGGTGCTGATATAAAAGAATTTGGCAAAAAAGTTGATGCTCCAATTTTAGGAAAGATTTGTGATAAAATTGAAAGTTTAAATAAAATAGTTGTAGCATCATTACATGGAACACCTCTTGGAGGTGGTTTAGAAGTTGCAATGTCAGCACATTACAGAATTGCAGCTCCAAATACCAAAGTTGGGTTGCCAGAAGTATTGCTAGGGATTCTGCCTGGTGCTGGGGGAACGCAAAGACTTCCTAGATTATGCGGTATTGATATGGCTTTAGATATGATGCTTACTGGCAGGCATGTGCCAGCTAAGGAAGCATTATCATCAGGTATCATTGATGAGATTGCTGAAAATAACAACACTTTAGATAATGGTATCGAATATGCCAAAAAGTTACTTAAAGATGGGTTTAAACCAAGACCTACTTCTCAAATACAAAATAAAATTAGTGATACAAAAGAAACAAGCGAACTTATTTTAAAATTTAAAGATATTGCATCTAAAAAATTTAAAAATTTATTTTCACCTCATGCAATTATTAGATCTGTAGAAGAGGGTCTAAAATTAGATTTTACAGACGCTATTTCAAATGAAAGAAAATTATTTGAAGAATGTATTGAAAGTCCACAAAGACAAGGATTAATTCATTCTTTTTTTGCAGAAAGAGCCAATACAAAAATACCCGAATTAAAAGACGGCACACCAATTGAACTTAAGAAAATTGGTATAATTGGTGGTGGTACAATGGGTACTGGCATTTCCATGGCTGCTATGAATGCAGGATTTGATGTGATGATGGTTGAACAAAATGATGAAGCCATTCAAAAAGCCGAAGCAAAAATTAATTCAACTTATGATAGAAGCGTTAAATTGAATAGAATTACAAATGAACAAAAAAATCAAACTATGCAAATGTTTTCTGCAACAGTAGATTTTTCAAATCTGAAAGATAGAGATCTGATAATAGAAGCTGTTTTTGAAAATATGGATGTTAAAAAAGAAGTATTTATGAAATTAAATGAAATTTGTAGCCAAAATTGTATTTTGGCATCCAATACTAGTTATTTAAATGTAAATGAAATTGCTTCAGTTGTAGATAATCCAAGTAGGGTTATTGGTTTGCATTTCTTTTCTCCAGCTAACATTATGAAACTTTTAGAAGTTGTCGTAGCAGAAAAAACATCCAAAGATACTGTCGCTACTGCTTTTAATTTAGCAAAACAAATGAGAAAGGTACCAGTAAGATCAGGAGTTTGTGATGGTTTTATTGGTAACAGAATTCTCTCAAAATATTTAGTTGGTACGTATCATATGGTTGAGGATGGAGCAAGTCCATTCCACGTTGATAAAGTGATAAGAGATTTTGGATGTGCAATGGGAATTTTCCAAGTAATTGACTTGGCTGGTGGTGACATAGGTTGGGCTACTAGAAAAAGAAAGGCGCCATTCCGTCATAAAGATGACAGATATGTAGAAATTGCTGACAGGGTATGTGAGAGAGGCTGGTTTGGACAAAAAACTTCGAAAGGTTATTATCTTTATGGAGAAGGTGTAGAGTTTCTCACACCAAACCCAGAGATAGAAATTATATGTAATAAAGAAAGGAAAAGAGTTGGAATAACTCCTAAAAATTTTTCTGATCAAGAAATACTCGATAGATATATTGCCGCAATGGTATATGAGGGAACTAAAATTTTAAGTGAACAAATAGCACTTAAGCCATCAGATATCGATGTTGTATTTACTAATGGTTATGGGTTTCCTAAATGGCGAGGAGGTCCAATGAAATATGCAGATATGATTGGACTAGATAAAATTTTGAAAAATATTCAAAAATATTCAGAAGAGGACACTAGATTTTGGGCTCCTCCGAAATTATTAGAAGATTTAGTTAAACAAAATAAAAATTTTGATAGTATGAATTAAATCTTAAATTTGAATATTTACAAAGTTGGATCTGGATTAACTTTTACAACTAACTTTCCAAAATTTTTACCATTTAATAATCCTATGAAAGCATTTGGTGCATTTTCTAAACCGTCGATAAAATCTTCTTTATACTTGATCTTGCCTTCATTAATCCATTTTGAAAGAGCCAAAATTGACTCTTCTCTTTGGTCATAATGATTAAAAACTATAAAACCCTTTATCATCATTCTCTTTGTAAGTATTTGTCTAAATAACAATGGTAGCCTGTCTTTTTCTCCACCTTTAAGACTTGTAGCATTATACAAGCTTATTAATCCACAAACTGGGATTCTAGCATAGTCATTTAAAAGAGGCATAACTGTATCAAACGTTATTCCACCGACATTTTCCCAATAAATGTCAACACCATCTGGACAAGCAGATTTAAGTTTTTCTTTAAAATTTGGATCTTTATAATTTACACAATCATCAAAGCCAAGTTCAGTTTTTGTAAATTGGCACTTTTCATCTGTACCAGCAACACCTATTACTTTACATCCATAAATTTTACCAATTTGTCCAACTGTTGCACCAACAGCCCCACTTGCAGCAGATACTACCAAGGTTTCTCCTTTTTGAGGTTTAGCAAAGTTGTGCATACCTACATAAGCTGTTGTTCCAGGCATACCCAAGACACCAATGGAAGTCGATAGGGGTGCCATATTTGGATCAATTAATCTTAATTTTTTCTCATTTACAGTAGGGTTGTCCTGCCACCCAGTTCTTCCTTCTACAAAATCACCTACATTAAATATACTTGATTTGCTCTCTATAACTTGACTTAAAGCACCAGCTTCCATTACCTCACCAATTTCTACTGGTTTTGCATAACTTTTAGCGTCATTCATTCTCCCTCGCATATAAGGGTCAAGTGACATATAAATGGTTTTTAAAACAACCTCTCCATCATTAGGAGTCCTGATATTTTCTTTTACTGTTTTAAAATTACCCAAAGTAGGCTCGCCATGAGGGCGCTCATTTAGTAAAATTTTTGTATTCATAAAAATATCTCCATAACTTAGGTAATTAAAATTTATATCTTAAATTTGAAAAAGTAATATCTAAATGTCAAGGCTGAAAGAAGAGAACCAAAGCCTAAGCATAAAAAAGACATAAACCAAGCTAAATGACTTGCTTGTCCACCAAAACTATCCAAAACAAAGCCTACCGCTGGTCCACCAATAGCACCTCCTAAAAAACCGACCATTGAGTGAAGTGCTAATCGAACGCCTCTGTCATGTGGTTCCCCATTTACAACAGTTCCAGTTGTTAATGATCCAGAATCTAAAATAATTAAACTATTATATATAAACAGCATAATAAGAGCTAGCCAGAAACTAAACAAAAAAGAAATTGATGTTAATATTGAACCAAAAAAACATAAAATTCCCATGTTTGAAACTATTCTTGCCCTATCTTTGCCAATACAATATTTTGCTCCATATATTGACGCAAAAATACCAATAAAACCCATTAAGGCAATACTGTTTGCTATGAATGCATCACTCACAGAAACACTGAAATGACCTGAAAGAAAAACAATGCAAGGAAATGTCCAACTCCTAAAGCCAAATAATTCATATGTATGTCCGCCATATCCTATTATAAAAGGCGAAGCTTTCTTATTTTTAAAAGTCTTTAAGATAGGTATTATTACTTTAAAAATTCCTTGATAAGGCTTCTTTTTACGTTCTTCGATCTCCATACCAGAAAACATCATAAGAGGAAAAGAGCATAAAAAAAGAATAATTGAAGCTAAAAGAAAAGCATTTTCCCAATTAACATTATAATTTTTTAAAATTCCAAATAGTGAAAAAGAAAAAGCAGTACCAAGACCAAAAAACGATGTGTAGACAGCAACATACTTTTCTCTTGAAATTTTATTTAGTCTACTGTTAAGAATTTGAAGTCCTGGCATATATGTTCCTGCAAGCCCAACACCTACCAATGACCAAAAAAATGATGCATTGATTGCGTTAGTTGCAAAAATTGAAAAAAAGAATAATCCTACTGATCCAATTATACACGAAATAGCGTATAGTTTTCTTGCATCAAAGGTATCTGTTAAACTAACTAAAAAAGGTGTTGCAATAACATACCCAATATAAAAGGAACCACTTATCCAACCAGCTTCACTATTAGATAATGCCCACTGTGCTTGAAGATCTATTAAGTATATTGGCCAAATTGCAAATCCAACCATTGAAATCATCTGAACAAAACATGTTAATATCAAAATTTTGGGTAATTTAAAAATAAACATCAAACTAAAATTATAAAGTTTGATTTAAGAAGTAAATTATTTATTCTATATTTTGGAAATATGTCAAAGCAGTCAAAATTTTAAGAAGTTTAAAATGATCACATTACAAGAAATTATGTCTCCTAGGTCTATTGCTATTGTTGGAGCTTCAGACAATAAAGCTAGAATTGGAGGACGCCCACTTGCTCATATGATAGAACAAAAATTTTCTGGTGGTATTTACCCAATCAATCCTAATAGGGATACAGTACAAGGTATAAAAGCATATCCAAGTTTGTTAGATGTAAAAGAAGATTTAGATTTTATTTTAGTAGCAGTTCCGTCTAAGGTTGTTATTTCAGTTTTAGAAGAGGCAGTAATTAAAAAGGCTAAAACAGCCTTAATTTTCTCCTCTGGTTTCTCAGAAATAGGGGGGCAAGGCGAAGTTCTTCAAAACAAAATAAAAAAAATTAGTAAAGATAGTGGTCTTAGAGTAATCGGTCCCAATTGCTTAGGTTTATTTAATTCAGCCAAAAACTTTTATCCTACATTTACTTCAACAATAGATAGGGCAACCCCCAAACCAGGAGGCATATCTATTGCGAGTCAATCAGGTGCATATGGAAGTCACATTTACATGGTATCTCATCAAAGAGGGCTTGGAATTAGATATTGGATGACAACAGGAAATGAAGTTGATCTTTCTGTTGGTGAAACAATAAAGCTTATGGCAGCAGACCCAGATGTTCACACAATCATGGCATACGCAGAAAGTGTAAAAGATGGTAAACAGTTTACAGATGCACTTGATGCTGCAAGATCTGAAAAAAAACCGGTAATATTTATGAAGGTTGGTAGATCAGAGGTGGGAGCAGCAGCTGCTAATTCTCATACAGCTTCATTGGCAGGTGAGGATAAAGTTTATGACGAAGTGTTAAGGGCACATGGTGCTTACAGAGTAAGAAGTACAGAAGAAATGTTAGATGTAGCATACTCAACAATGCCAAGAATATTTCCAGCTGGAAAAAATTTAGGACTAGTTACCATTTCTGGGGGTGGGGGAGTAATTATGGCAGATGCAGCTGCTGACGAAGGATTAACTGTTGGACCAATGCCAAAAGATGCACAAGATGAATTAAAGAAACTAGTTCCATTTGCATCCCCAATGAATCCTGTTGATGTAACTGCGCAGTTTTTTAATGATTTGTCATTAATACCTAAATTTACTGATTTAATGCTTTCAAAAGGAGGATATGATGCATTAATAGGTTTTTGGACCTCAGTTGCTGGTTCGCCTGTTTTATCCAAACCACTACTCTCTGCTTTAAAACAAGCCATGAAGGGGTATGAGGACAAGCTTTTTATAAACTGCATGGTAGCTTCTGATGAATATATAAAAATGTATGAAAAAGAAGGATTTCCCTGTCTTGAAGACCCTACAAGAGCAATCATAGCAATGTCAGCTTTAATGTTTTTTGGTGAAAAATTTAATAAATCTGAAAAATTAAATAATTTTGATAAAGCCAGATATAAAATTACGCTACCAGATAAAGAATTAAACGAAATTGATTGTAGTGAGATTTTACTATCAGCTAAATTACCTGTGTTGAAACCAACTATTATTAATAAAGTTGAAGAACTTTCGCAATATTTTAAAGATAATAAAGATAAATATGTTATGAAAGTTGTTTCATCCGAAATTCAGCACAAGACAGATGTTGGCGGAGTAGTTTTAAACATTGACAATTTAGAATTAGCTCAAAATTCCTATAATGAAATAGTCAAAAATGTAAAAAATAAACTACCCAATGTTATCATAGATGGAATAATGATATCCCCTATGAAAAAAGGTGGTATTGAGTGTATTTTAGGAGCAAAAATTGATCCTGTTTTTGGACCTATAATTATGTTTGGGTTTGGTGGAATATATGCAGAAGTTATGAAAGACATTGTTTTTGCCGAAGCACCAGTTTCATCTGAAAAAGCTGAGGAAATGATACTATCCCTTAAAGGGAAAGATATATTTTTAGGTGCAAGGGGAAAACCTCCAATGAACCTCAATTCATTGAAAAATTCAATAGTAAATTTATCAAATTTCATTGCTGCGAATGACGACATAATTGATCAAGTTGAAATGAACCCAATTTTAGTTAAAGAAAATGAAGTTGTAGCCCTTGATGCTTTAATTATAAAAAAATAACATCACAACGTTAAGGAGAAATCATGCCAGAAAATCTCGAAGGAACAATAGGACCAGAACAACAATTTAAAAACTTTTTGTTAGAAGGTAAATTTATGATTCAGAGGAGTAAAAGTCTTAATCAATTCTTCTTTCATCCACGTGTTGCTTTTCCTGGCAGTGGTGAACGAGACCTAGAGTGGGTACAAGTTTCAGGTTATGGAACAGTGTATAGTACGAGCTGTAATAGAAGATTGCCAGAAAAAGGAGGAGATTTTAATTTGTCCTTGATAACTCTAGATGAAGGACCAAGGATGATGGCTAGAGTGGAAGGAACAAACCCAGATGAAGTAGAAATAGGCCAAAAAGTTAAGGCTAGAATATCCAAATTGAATGGTGAGCCTGCTATAATTTTTGACGTGATTAAAGGGTAATAAATATGTTAGAAAATGATATAAATAAACTAAAGGGAAAAACTGCAGTTGTTGGTCTTGCAGAGAGTGGTTGTGGATTAGCCAATGGTTGGAATGCCATGGAAATTATGGCTAATTCGGTTCATGATGCGCTAGAAGATGCTGGAATAAAATTAAGTGAAGTAGATGGAGTGTTTGCGGCTACAGCCTTTCATTCTATGGCAGCCATGTCTTTATCAGAATATTTAGGATTAAAACCAAAATTTGCAGATAGTACTCAAATAGGTGGTTCAAGTTTTTTATCCCACGTTTTAACGGCTGCTATGGCACTTGATGCAGGACTCATAAATGTAGCTGTAATTGCTTACGGCTCTAATCAAAAAAGTGCAGGTGGGTTCAAAACAATCTCTGAAGCTATGCCTTATGAGGCCCAATATCAGCCAAGAATGCCTGTAACTGCATATGCTTTATCAGCTAAACGTTACATGCATGAATTTGGTGCAACACGTGAAGATCTTGCTAATGTGGCTGTTTCAGCAAGAGATTGGGCTTTGTTAAATCCACGAGCATATACTCATAAGGACGGACCACTAACAGTTGAAAAAGTCCTATCTGCTAGACCTATAGTTGATCCCTTAGGAAAATTAGATTGTTGTCTTGTTACAGATGGAGGGGCTGCAATAGTAATGACAAGATCAGATCGAGCAAAAGACACAAAAAATACTCCTATATATTTACTTGGTGCAGCTATGGAACATCATCATAGAATGATATCTGAGATGCCTGACTTAGTTAGAACCTCAGCTTTAGAAAGTGGAAAAAGAGCATTTGAAATGTCCGGTTATAAACCTAGTGATATGGATACAATACAATTGTATGACGCATTTACGATTAATACTCTTTTGTTCTTAGAAGATTTAGGATTTTGTTCTAAAGGTGAAGCAAAAGAATTAGTCAAAAACAACAATATTGGACCTTCAGGAAATTTGAAGGTAAATACAAATGGTGGTGGGTTGTCTTGTGTACATCCTGGAATGTATGGTCTTTTTGTAACTTTGGAAGCACTTCGACAATTAAGAAATTCTTCTGGGGATGATGTAGGACAAAGACTAGATGGAGGATGGATTGATAATGCTAAATTATCAGTCGCGCATGGCAATGGTGGAGTTTTATCAAGTCAGGTAACCAATATTTGGGGTGTTTCTGAGACGATATAAGTTAAGAATTTATTGTTTCAAGATAAAAGAATGAGCCGGTATCTTCATTATATTTAATTTTAAGCTTACCCTTTATCGTTATTGGATCAAATGAAAAATCTACCGGGTTATCAGATTTTATTTCTATAACTTGAGAAGGTCCAACGTGATAGTGGAAAGGACAACTTAATGGATATGGCCCCATCAAAAATTTTTTTTGTTTTTCAGATTCTTCTAATGGAAACATGTATCCCATTATAGTAACTGTTTCACCATTATATTTTTTAATATTTTCGTCATAAATTGGTTTAACAAGACAGTAGTCAAAACCATCTTTATCAATAGTACAATCTTCTATTTCTTTCGTTTCACTGAATAATTTCCATGGCAAAGCATCGCCAGTAACTTTAAGAGGTTCAAACATATCTTCGACAATAATGTTTTCATAAGGATCAATATCATTGAGATTAAATTTCTCAAACGCAAATGCATTATGAAAAAGAAAGGATAGAACAGCTATAATCAGAAATCTTAAATTCAAAAATTTTTCCTTCAATAAAATTTACGTCATAAATTTGTAAATTTTAACTATTTAATAAAGTAGTTCTTATATTTTGCTTATAAACTTTTATACATGGAACTAGGCAAGTTATAAAGGCAATTATGTTTACAGTTATCCAAATTAAAAATAAGTCATTTAAAAAATTTAATTGACCTAATTCTATGCTTCTACCAACTATAGAAAAATAGTGCATACTTTCATATACTAAGTATCCAAATATCAAGCCAATAGTGCTACCTACAATGGAAATTATCATCCCTTCTGATAAAATAATGGAAAATAATTTCCATCTTGAAAATCCTAATGTTCTTAATATTGCTAAGTCATATTTGCGTTCATTAATATTATTTAACAATGTGAACAAGATCCCTAAGAAAGACAACAACATTATTAATACACTCAAGTAATCAACAATTCTATGAGCATTACCAGTGAGTTTTAGCAGTTTTGAAATTTCAAAACTGGGACTAGCCGCTTGCATATTTGTACCTTTGTTAATTAAACGAGGAAAAGAGAAAGATGAAGTCTTATTTTTATATTTTAATAGTAATGAGGTAATTTCTAATTTATTTTTGTTTTCATCTGTATGTAAGCTCCAAACGCTTTCTAAACTTGTTAAAATTAAATTATCTAATATGGTACCGGTTTTATTCAAAACACCAACAACTTTGTAAGGTTGTTCTGCATGAATATCTCCAGTATCAATCAAACCATGTGATCCAACAAAAAACTTGTTTAATTTTAATTTTGTTATTTTAGACACATTATAACCAATTACTGCTTGCATTGGTTTTGACCATGTAGTACCTGAAATTAAATTTGCGTTATATAATTTTAAAAATTTTTTATTGGTTCCAACTATTCTAAAATTTTGGAAATTATCACCCAATGAAATTGGTATTGCACTTTTAATGGCTGGATGTCTAATAATTTTTTGTGCATTTTTATAACTTATATTTCCAGTTGGAACATCTACATGATGAATAGAAGATAATACTAATTGAAGGGGACTTCCTTTTGCACCTACAACAGCGTCTAAACCTGGATTATTTTTACTAAATGTTTCTTTAGTAATTTGATTTACTAAAATAGACACTGTAATGATTGTAATCCCTACAATCATCAAGAACACACATAGCAAAAAGTTTAAAGGTTTAGATTTAAGATACAAAATAGATATATAAAAAAAATTTATAGCTCTTCTCCTAATCTTAAAATTTTAGAGAAATTTATTAAAGATTGTATACGGTTGTCATGTGTAATAAGTATAAGTGAAGCTTTGCAACGCAAGCTCTCTTCTTTAATCAAATTAATAATAATATTGGCATTTTTATCGTCTAAAGATGATGTTGGTTCATCGCAAAAAATCCATTTCGGTTCTCCAATAAATGCTCGTGCAACCGCAAGCCTTTGTTTTTCACCAATGCTTAAATTAGAAACTTTCAAATGTGATTTATCTGCTAATCCAACTCTATCAAGAAGGTCAAAAAATAAGTTTGAATTTTTTGTTCCAATAGCACTTGCAGCTATTTCTAGGTTTTGTTTGACAGTGAAACTATTGATTAAGTTAAAATTTTGAAAAACTACTCCTAAATTCTTACCTCTAAAATCATCAACTTTATTTTCAGCTAAATCGTAAATGTTAATATTGTTATAGGTGACTTTCCCAGTGGTTGGTTTTTGAATCCCGCATAAAATGCTCAGTAAAGTTGTTTTTCCAACTCCAGAAGGACCAGTTATTAAAAGATCTTTCTGTGGTTTAAGATTTAAGTTGATGTTTGAAAATAAATTTTGTCCGTCAATATCAAATGATATATCATCACAAATAAACATCAATAAACATTACCCCAAACATTCCTTTAAACTTTTAGCCATGTTTTTGAGTAATTGTAAATAAAATTTTTCTTTACCTTTTATATTAACACCAAGAGGGTCTAGTGTCCCTATTTGAGCATTAGTGCCTTCAACTACAATTTTGACTAATTTACTATCAAATTGGGGTTCTTGAAAAACACATGAAGCATTGAGTTTAACAATCTTGTCTTTTATAAAAGCTATTTGCTTGGGTGAAGAAGCTATATCTCCTTCTAAAGCAACAGATCCCACAGCATTTAAACCGAAGCTAGTTTCAAAATACTGATATGCATCATGAAATACTACATATGGCTTATCTTTAATGCCTGATAATTCATTTTTTAATTCAACTTTTAACTGATTAATTTGTTTTATCATTTGAGTAGCATTTTTGTTATATATTTTAGCGTTCTCAGGAAAATATAAACTCAATTCTTTATTTATCTTTTTGATAATTTTTACTGCGTTATCAGGACTTAACCAGATGTGAACGTCTTCTTCTTTCTCGTGGTTGTCGTGATCATCATGTTTTTTTGCATGTTTATCATGGTCGTGATCATCGTGTTTTTTAGCATGTTTATCGTGGTCGTGATCATCGTGTTTTTTAGCATGCTTATCATGATCGTGATCATCATGTTTCTTGTCATGCTTATCATGTTCATCATGATCTCCATGACCATGATGATGGTCATGACGTTCCCATGCTTCATTATCTCTAATTGCTAAATGTTTAATTCCTGATTCTTCCATCAAGTTTATAATTTTAATATTTTTTGGTAGTTTATCAAAAACCTTAGCCACACTGCTCTCAAGGTGATCTGAGACAAAGAATATAATATTAGCATTTTGTAATTTTTTTGTATCTGAAGGTTTTAATTTATGCTCGTGAGGGGAGATTTCAGCTGGGATCAACGAAATTGATTTTCCAGTATTCCCAATAACCGCATTCACTAAAGAATTAATTGGTTGAATTGTTGTAACTACACCTGTTGTTTCAGAAGCTAATAATTTGAAACTAGAAAAGATTATGAAAGAAAAAATAGTTAGAAATTTTAACATTATATACATCCTTGATTAAATATTGCAATGTTATAACGTAACATATATTATGTTGTTTAAAAGTCAACTTTATTATTGTAGTGTAAGGTATGAATATGAAATCAAAATCTATATCTGAATTAAAAGCTTCAATTCACAAGGTTGAGGAAATTTGTAAATCTAACAAACTAGGTTTTACCGATATTAGAAAACAAGTTTTTAAAATAATTATTAAAAACAACAAACCCATAAAAGCTTACGAAATACTAGACGAAATAAGAAATATAAACAATAAACCTACTCATCCACCAACAGTTTATAGAGCTATTGATTTTTTAATAGATAATGGGTTTGTTCATAAGTTAAATTCTATAAATTCTTTTGTTGGATGTTTTCATCCTAACGCTCATAAAGAATGTTATTTTTTAATTTGCAAAAAATGCAATCTTTACCAAGAATGCTGTGATGACAGTTTGAAAGAAAGAATTTCAAAAACAGCCATACATAACAACTTTGTTATTAGTAATACTACATTAGAAATTGAAGGACATTGTCTGGATTGTAATCAACAATGAAATCAATTAATGCTTTAATTTCTGCTAAAAACGTTAGTGTATTCAAAAATCATAAATCTATCTTAAAGAACATAGACATAGATATTAACAAGAATGATTTTATTACTATCATAGGCCCTAACGGAGCTGGCAAAACTATGCTTTTAAAATGTTTGATGGGTTTTTATAAACCCAATTTTGGAGAAATTCAGAAAAAAAATAAATTAAAAATAGGGTATATGCCACAAAGTATAAATGTGATCAATACAATGCCTATGACCGTAAAAAATTTTATAACTGTTAAAAAGGAATTCGATGATATTTCTTTCAAACATGTAATTTCAGAGGTAAATATAAACCAGTTAATTAACAAACAACTTTCAATTTTGTCTGGCGGTGAAATGCAAAGGGTGTTGTTAGCGAGAAGTTTATTGAATAACCCTGACTTACTAATTTTGGACGAACCTGCTCAAAATTTAGATATATCAGGTCAACTTAGTTTTTATAAACTTATTCAAGAAATTTATTCCAAGAGGGCTTTAAGTATTTTAATGGTCTCTCACGATTTACACCTAGTGATGGTATCCACAAAAAAAGTTTTATGCCTTTCCAATCATATTTGTTGTTCGGGAAAACCCCAGCAAGTTGCTCAAGACCCAGAATTTATTTCAATGTTTGGAAAAGATATGGCCAATATGATGGCTGTTTACCAACATACAAACAATTCATCGCATGGTGATAGTAAATTTTTAATTGGAGACAAAGATAACTGACCCATTTATTTTAAGAGGTATTTTCGCAGGTATTGCGGTTGCTTTAATATCTGGACTCGTAGGATGTTTTGTGGTTTGGCGACGGATGTCTTATTATGGGGAATCTATTGCACATAGTTCACTATTAGGTGTTGGATTGGGCATCTTACTTGGAACTGGAATAAACTTTGGAATTATTGTTGTATGTTTGATATTTGGTATACTTTTTTTGTGGTTGCAACAAAATAAAATATTATCAACAGATACTCTCTTAGGAGTTTTAGCTCATCTTGCTCTTTCTATTGGTATAATTGTAATTTCCCTTAATCGAATTAAAATTGATATTCATGCGTTTTTATTTGGAGATATCCTGACAGTTAGCTCAAATGATTTGTGGTGGATGTATCTCGGAGTAATTTTAGTAATTTTTCTTGTATCTATTAATTGGTCTTCACTTCTATTAGTTACCATCGACGAAGATCTAGCAAGAGCTGAGGGTATCAATCCTACATACATTAATTTATTACTAACAACCGTATTAACTATTGTTGTAGCAGTATCATTACAAATTATCGGGTTGTTATTAATAACGGCAATGTTAATAATACCAGCTGCAACCTCCAGGAGATTATCACGTTCCCCTCAGCAAATGGCACTCTTTGCTACATTGATTGGTATTTTTTCGGTAGTTTCAGGTATTTTCCTTTCTGTAGAAGTAGATGCTCCGTCTGGCCCATCAATTGTAATTGTAAGTGCGATTTTGTTTTTTCTCTCTTACTTTTTTGGAAATTTTTTAAACAAAGATTGAAATATACAGTAATTTTTATGGTTTTAAGATAATCTTTCCTTTTGCACCCCTAGCAAGAATTTTTTCTAAAACTTTAGAAGCATCTGATAATGGATGGTTTTCCCCTATTAACGGTTTTATTAAGCCATTGTTATGCCAATTAAACAATTCAATCATATTTTTTTTATATTCAACAGGTTCTGATCTTGTAAATGCCCCCCAAAAAACACCCACTACGCTAAACTCTTTCACTAAAGCTAAATTTACAGCTAATTTAGGTATAGACCCTGATGCAAATCCAATAACTAATAATCTTCCTTTTCTAGCCATCGTTCTTGCTAGGGTGTCAAAAACATCTCCGCCAACTGGGTCAAAAATTACATCTATACCTTTTCCATCAGAAATATCCTTTAATTTTTCTTTTAAATTTTCATATCCAATTGCCATATCTGCACCATTATTTTTAGCAATTTTTTGTTTTTCAGCATTGGAGGCGACAGCAATTACTTTTGCACCTATTATTTTCCCAATTTGTATAGCAGCTATTCCAGTAGAGCCTGATGCGCCTAGTACAACGAGAGTTTCATTTCTTTTTAATTGACCTCTTTGTTTTAATGCATAATGGGATGTTCCATAAGCACATAATAAGGCACAAGAATCATCAAATGACATGTTATCTGGAATTTTAAACACAGAAGAAAATTTCACTGCTGTTTTTTCTGCATATCCACTAAGTCTAGACAAGCCAGCAACACGATCACCAACTTTAAAATCTGAAACCTTTGAACCAAGTTCTATAACTTCACCAGCGACTTCCATGCCGGGAATAAAGGGTGTTTCAGGTTTAAGTTGGTATTTACCTTGTACTAGAAGGCCATCAGGAAAATTCACTCCAACAGAACTAACTTTAATTAAAACACTATCTTCTTCAAGATTTGGATCATCTACTTCCTTGTACTCAATATTTTTAATTGGACCGAAGTTATTGCAGATTATAGCTTTCATTATAATTCCTTAATTTTTTATGGAAATACTAAAGATATTGTTTCTGCTATGAAAGCAGGCTTAGTATCGTCCTTGATTTCTAATTCACACTTATTTACAACTCTAAAACCTCCATTTTTCATTTCTTCACAAGAAATTATTGTCCTGTTAAGTCGAACATGGGAACCAGCCTTAACCATATTAATAAAACGCACTTTATCAGATCCATAGTTAAGAGTTTTAGATGTATTTTTAATTTCTGCATTTTGTGCAGCTAGTTTTGGAAGTAAAGACACCATATAATATCCATGAGCAATGGTTTTTCCGTTAGGCATTTCTTTTTTAGCTCTTTCTTCATCAACATGTATCCATTGATGATCAGATGTGGCTTCAGCAAATTTATTTATTTTATCTTGTGTAACATGATACCATTCACTTGGTGTAAGGGGTTTATTTATAAAATTTTTTATTTCAGTAGGACTATTTATAATTATCATTTTAAATACCTTTTTTTTATTTTGTTATATTAATATACACTTAAAGAAACTTTATTAAATAATATTATAAGAAGAAATCTTGAAATTTTTAAATTCAGTATGATTTAATAAATATGCAATCAACAATACCAAAAATAGATTATAACATTATCTCTAACGAAATGGCTTCATCTTTTAATTATGAGCTTAAAAAATTTAATTACGCTGTTTCGCAATATGGTTTTTTGTTATTAACAAATACCCCCATAGATCTGAAAGTAAAAAATAATATATTAAAAACTTATAAAGCTTTTTTTGAACTTCCTTTTGAACAAAAAAACATGGTAAATATGGCACTCACATCATCCAACAGAGGATGGGGCGCACCACAAGGAGAACAAGTTAACCCAGAGTTTAACCCAGATTATAAAGAAATTTTTGACAGTGGTTCTCATGAAAAAGTTATATCTAAGTTTAAGGATTTGACATACTACTCTAAAAATTTATGGCCTACTCAATTACCTAATTTTGAAAAAAATGTTAATGATTATTATGATTTGTGTACCCAAATAGGGATAAATATTCTTTCTTTTATTGAAAGTTCATTAGGTTTTTCTGAAAAATTTTTTATAAATAAATTCAAGAATCCAATGTCTTTGTTAAGGTGTAATTACTATCCACCAAGAAAATCTTCATTATCAAACAAAGACTATGGTATAGCACCTCATACTGATTATGGTTGTTTAACGATTTTGCTAACAGATAACAATCCTGGACTTGAAATTAAAAATCCTTCAAATGAGTGGGAGTTAATATATCCAGCAGAAGATGAGATTATAGTAAATTTTGGAGATATGTTAGAATTTTGGTCTAACAAAAAAATTAAAGCTACTTCTCATAGAGTGTATGGAAATTACAATGAGAGATTTTCTATACCTTTTTTCTTTAATCCTCAATATGACACCATAATATCAAAAAAAGATAAAATAATTGCTGGAGAATATTTATCTAAAAAATTCAACTCCACTTACTTACATAAAAAAAAATAAATTAATTAATTTATTTTTGATATAATAAAAATTAACCTTTTATTAATTACAACTAATTTGAGAATGCCTATAAAGTTTTTGCAAGCAAAAACCATTTAAAATTAATATGTAGGTGAAATTAATAAATTTTACATAAATCTGATTTAAATACTACTTAAACATTTTGAAAAACAATATATTATTAAAAATGTATAAAATGTTATTAGATAATCAAATTTTATCAGGCTGTTAAAAATGAATGATATTTGTAATGAACTTCATTTTGATAATAGAGTAATTCCTACTTTTATAAATAGAGAAGAGAACTTTTGGAAAGTTTTTCTAAAAAATACCAAACAAAGTCCATCAAATATTGCTGTTACTGATAATCAAAAGAAAATTTCTTATCAGGAAATGTTTGATTTAGTATCTAAAGTATCAAACTATTTTCAAAAGCTTAATTTAGTCAAAAAAGATAGAATATGTGTGCTATTTGAAAATAGCTGGCCCCTGATAGTTTACATTTTAGCAGGACTGAAAAATGGCGTCATAGTTGTCCCTTTAAACCCCAGATCTTCTAAATTTGAGAATGAACTTGTTATAAATGATTGCAGAGCAAGTTATATATTTTCTGATAAAGAACTAAAAAATAATCTTCCACATTCTGACGAATTAAAATCAGTCGTCGATATTTTGTATTTTGATGAATTTAAACTTAACAATCTCGAAGTTACATCTTTTACAAAAGAAAAACATATAGATGAAGAAGATACAGCTTTCATTTTATATACGTCAGGTACTACCGGCAAACCTAAGGGTGCTATGATTGCAAATTTGAATATAATACATTCATGTATACATTTTAAAACTCATTTTAAACTAACTTCAGAAGATAATTGTATTCTTGTAGTTCCTGCGAGTCATGTTACAGGTCTCATAGCTCATATTATGACAATTTTGTATGTTGGAGGAACGCTTATATTAATGAAATCATTTAACGCCAAGGATTTTCTTATTTTAGCTGAAAAAGAAGAGTTGTCTTATTTAATAATGGTTCCAGCTATGTATAATTTGTGTATTCATAGAGAGGATCTTTCAAAGTACAATTTGTCAAAATGGAGAATTGGATGTTTTGGAGGAGCTCCAATGCCATTGGGAACAATAAAAAAATTAAAAGAAATGTTACCTAATTTAATATTAGCAAATGCTTACGGTTCAACTGAAACATGTTCACCTGCTACAATAATGCCATTAGAATATAATGAAAAACTTATATCAAGTGTTGGCAAACCTGTTCTAACAGGCAAAATACTTGTTATGAATGAAAATAATCAAGAAGTAAAAACAGGAGAAGTAGGAGAATTTTGGATTTCTGGTCCGATGGTTATACCTGGTTATTGGAATAATAAAAAAACAACATCAAAAGAATTCATTGATGGCTACTGGAAATCAGGTGATATAGGTTATAAAGATGAAAATGGCTTCTTTTATATATTAGATAGAAAAAAAGATGTAATAAACCGGGGTGGTTATAAAATTTACTCAACTGAAATTGAAAATTTAATCAGTTTAAGTGGGCTTGTTGTCGAGGTAGCAATTATACCCCATAAAGATCAAATTTTAGGTGAAAAAATTCATGCTGTTATATTATCTAAAAAGGGTGACGATGTATTAAATAAATTAAAAAATATTTGTTTAGAAAACTTGTCAGAATATAAACAACCAGATTATTGGACAGTAACAACAAATGAACTTCCAAAAAATAAAAATGGTAAAATTTTAAAATCATTATTGATTGAAGAAATGACAGATAAGTTTTAAATTAGTTGTATAATGATTTTAAAAAGGATTTAGGAGCTCGAAATGTTAGGTCTCATGCAAGATCACCCACTTTTAATTTCAACTATTTTTGAGCATGCTGTTAAAAATTTCAGTCAGCAAGAAATTGTATCTAATACAGTTGAAGGAGGTATACATAGGTATAGTTACCATGACTGGGGAAAAAGAACTAAGAAATTAGCGAATGCTTTTAAATCTCTTGATTTAAAAGAAAGTGACAGAGTAGGAACTTTAGCTTGGAATGGTTATAGACATTTGGAAATTTATTACGCCACCTCTTCAAGTGGTTTAGTTTGTCATACTATAAACCCACGACTTCACCCGGACCAAGTCTCTTACATTGTTAATCATGCACAAGATAAAGTTATTTGTATTGATTTAAATATTTTACCGTTAGTGGAAAAAGCTTCTGAAAATTTTAATACAGTAAAAGCAATTATTGTAATGACTGACAATAAAAATATGGTTCAACCCAAAATTAAAGATGGCATTGAAGTAATATGTTATGAGGATTTTATTAAGGATCAATCAGACAAATTTAATTGGCCGCAATTAAATGAAAAGACAGCCTCATCTTTATGTTATACATCTGGTACAACAGGAAACCCTAAAGGTGTTCTTTATTCTCATCGCTCAACTGTTCTTCATGCCTATGGGATGAATTTAAAAGATGTGGTTCCTTACGGAGTTAAAGATGTAGTACTTCCTGTAGTTCCTATGTTCCATGTTAATGCCTGGGGTACTCCTTATGCAGCACCCATGTGTGGAACAAAAATAGTTTTTCCAGGAGCTAAATTAGATGGTGAAAATATAACTAAACTTATGAATGAAGAAAAAGTTACTATTTCTCTTGGCGTTCCAACTATTTGGCTTTTGCTATTAAATTACTTAAGAGATTCTGGAAAGAACATTGATACAGTAAAAAGATTAGTTATTGGAGGGTCTTCATGCCCAAGAACATTATTTGAGGGTTTTGAAGATGAATATGGAGCAGAAGTGATACATGCTTGGGGTATGACAGAAATGAGCCCATTAGGGACTGTGAATATGCCTTCTTTAGGTAAAGAACCCAAAGATAAGTCAGAGTATTACGATAAAAAATTACCTCAAGGTAGAACAATTTTTGGTCACCAAATGAAACTTGTTGATGATGAAGGAAGTGATTTACCAGAAGATGGAGAAACTCAGGGAAGACTGCTTTCAAGAGGATTTTGGGTTTTAAAGGAGTACTTTGAAGATGAAACTGAAAAAGATAGGTTTCTAGATGGTGGTTGGTTTGACACAGGTGATGTAGCAAAAATTGACCAGCAAGGTTTTATGACTATAACAGACAGAACTAAAGATATAATAAAATCAGGTGGAGAATGGATAAGTTCAATCGATCTAGAAAACATATGCATTGGACATCCAGATGTAGCAAATGCAGCAGTTATAGCGGTTCCACATGCAAAATGGGAAGAAAGACCAATAGTAATTGTTCAGCCAATGCCAGGAAAGTCACCTTCAAAAGAGGAAATTTTAAAAATGTATAATGGTAAAGTTGCTAAATGGATGATACCTGACGATATTATTTTTACAGATAATATTCCTTTGGGAGCTACTGGCAAAATATTAAAAAACAAACTTAGAGAGCAATTTGGTGGACATAAGATAAGTTAAAATATGATAATTATTTTAACATAACTTTTCTGTTGAAAGTTTAATAAGTTCCTAGGTTTTTTTTATATGTCTTGCCATATTTATTAACACGACTTGGTCTACTATTACTAAAATGAGAGACCATCTCAATATGCTATTTTAAATTAAGGTTAATTTAATTTTGCAACTGTCTCGGTAAAAAAGAGTCAAAAGGGTTAAATTTAACTTTAAGTTTTTCTCCTGATCCCATTCCTAAAATTGCTAATGCAATAATGGTAAGTGAAGCTGGATATTCCCATCCGCCACCTTCAACAGAGAAAAGCCAACCGTTATTTATGTGGACAAAAGTTGCTCCAATCAAAATTGGTATTGAACATAGAGCAGCAAGTCGTGTTTGTATTCCAAGTATTAAAGCAATTCCACCTATAACTTCTCCAAAAATAACAAGATAAGCAAAAATGCTTGGAATACCAAGGCTAGAAAAATATCCGACTGTGTTGGGTATTGTGAAAACTGAAATTTTCAACCACCCGTGGGCTAGTAAAATAATACCAAAATGGATTCGCAATAGACTAAGCGCCCATAATTGATAATTTGAAGTTGATGAAGAACCTGACATTTTTACCTCTATTAGTTTATTGAAATGAAATAACGTGATTTAATAAATTTTAACAAATGTCTCAAGTTAAAAGATAACATGTTATATGATTACAATATGTTTATTAATCTTTTCCATCAAGTCCTTAAAATTATTATTCAACAAATAAGTTTTCCAAAAGCAGTAGAAAAAAACTAAATATATCTTGGATTATAGTTTTAAAAATGTTTATTAACATCTTTACTTAGCAACGCTAGATAACTAAAGCTTATATAATATTGGATGCATTTTAAGATATTTTAACGCATATATTTTAAGAATTTTGCAACAAATTTAAAATCTAAAATTTAGACTTAAATCAAATCCTTAAAATAGTGTCAGCTCCTAAGCACACTTCTAATTTTATTAACTTTAAATTTATAAATTTTATTCCATGTGTCTCCTGGCAATTAGTGATCCACCATCAACAGGTATAACAGATCCCGTAATATAAGCACTAGCTCTTGAGGATAAAAATATAGATGTTCCAGCCATATCTTCAGGTTCACCAATTCTTCCACGTGGAACAGAATTTTTTATTTGTGTGCCGAATTCTTTTAGGGAATGAGCCATCATATTACTTTGAAAAGGTCCAGGTGCAATTGCATTTACATTTATATTTCTATTAGCCAACCTATTAGCCAATACTCTGGTTAATTGATGAATAGCAGCTTTTGATGCTGGATAAGAATAAGTTTCTGCTCTAGGAATACCAATTCCGTCTATAGACCCAATATTAATGATTCTAGATGGATCCTCGTTGTTACCAGAATTTTCTAAAATTGCTATTAATTTTTGAATCAAGAAAAATACGGCTTTGACATTTGTATCCATTACTTTATCCCAACCATTTTCTGGAAAAGTATCAAATGGAGCTCCCCAAGCAGCTCCAGCATTATTTATTAAAATATTAAGGTTTTTTTCATTTTCTTTAATGTGATTAACTAATTTATCCATATCGGTCATATTAGTTAGATCAGCTGGTATAGAAATACATTCGCCAAACTTCGAGAGTTCCTTCGCTTTATGATTACATTGTTCTGATTTTCTAGATGTAATATATGTTTTTACACCATTCTTTACAAAACCCTCGGCAATCATCGCTCCAATTCCTCTTGATCCACCAGTTACAAGAGCAACTTTTCCACTAATATCAAATAAATTATCCATAATTTTCCTCAAAAACTTGAAATTTTAATTACTAAAATTTTTTAAATATATTATCATTTAGCATATTAAAAATTTCAAAATTAATCATTATTATTTTTAATAATGAGTTCTGTGGATAAAAAATGGATGATCATGAATTAATTGATCTTAGACAAGACGAAAAAATTAATTTAGATAAGCTAAAAGATTATTTAAATTCATTATTTAAAATTGATATTGACGAGATAAAAATACTTCAATTCAGTGGTGGCCATGCAAACTTGACTTATTTGATTAGTTTTGATGATAAAGAATTTGTTCTTAGAAGACCACCGCTTGGTCCTATAGCTCCTTCGTCTCACGATATGGCTAGAGAACATTTGGTACAATATTCTTTGAATAAATTATTTCCTTTAGCACCTAAAAGTTTTCATCTATGTGATGATGATAATATTATTGGATGCAAATTTCATTTAATTGAAAGAAGAAAAGGTATTGTAATTAGAAAAGAAATGCGACCAGAACTAGATGGATCTAGAGAAAAGATAAGATCATTAAGTTTTAAAATGATCGATGTGTTAGCCCAATTACATACACTAGATCCATCAAAGGTAGGTTTAGGTAACTTTGGAAGGCCTGATGGTTTTGTATTAAGGCAACTCAATGGCTGGGAAGAGAGATGGAAAAAGGCATCTGATAAAAAAAAATTAGAAAATAGATTTAATAAGCTACTTAAATATTTAAGATCTAATATACCTAAGCCACAAGGAGCAACGATTTTGCATAATGATTTCAAATTGGACAATATTATGTGGGACAATAATAATCCTTTGTTGCCTATTGCAGTATTTGATTGGGATATGTGTACGAGGGGAGATCCACTTATGGATCTAGGTCATTTCTTAAATTATTGGATAGATGAAGATGATGACACCGAAGCTAATCTAATTACTTCAATGCCAATCAAAAATATTTTATACCCCAAAAAAACTGAAATTATTGATCATTATGCATTAAAGACAGGTTTTAGTATTAAAGACATTGACTGGTATTATGCATTTGGAGCGTTTAAATTAGCTGTAATTATTCAACAAATTTATGTAAGATTTCTAAAAGGTCAAACACAAGATGAAAGATTTGCAAATTTTGGTCATAGAATTGAGGCATTAATCAATAGAGCTAATGGTGTTTTTAACTTAAATTAGAGGTAAAAAATGAATTTTGAATATTCAAATAAAGTAAAGGAACTACAAGAAAAATTAACAAATTTTATGAACGAACATGTTTATAAAAATGAATCTGTTTATAAAGAAGAAGTTGAAAAAGGTGGTAGATGGTGTGTACCTAAGATTATGGAGGACCTGAAGTCTAAAGCTAAAGCACAAGGATTATGGAATTTATTTCTTCCTGAAAGTGATTTGGGAGCAGGATTAACTAACACAGAGTATGCTCCTTTATGTGAAATTATGGGCCGTTCTCCAATTGGTGCTGAGATTTTTAACTGTTCTGCCCCAGATACTGGGAATATGGAAGTATTAGTGAGATATGGAACAAAAGAACAGCAAGATAAATGGTTAAAACCACTTCTAAATGGTGAAATACGTTCTGCATTTGCTATGACTGAACCTGCTGTGGCGTCTTCAGACGCATCTAATATTCAAGCTAGCATTGAAAAAAAAGGTAATGAATACATAATTAATGCAAGAAAATGGTGGACCTCTGGTGCGTTGGATCCCAGATGCAAAATTATGATTTTTATGGGTAAAACTGACCCTAAAGCTGAAAAATACAAACAGCAATCGATGATTTTAGTTCCAATTGATACACCAGGAGTGGAAGTTTTAAGACACTTAACAGTTTTTGGATATGATCATGCTCCTCATGGTCATGCTGAAGTTGATTTTAAAGATGTAAAAGTACCTGCTAGTAATATTCTTTTAGGAGAAGGTAGAGGTTTTGAAATTGCTCAAGGAAGATTGGGTCCAGGCAGAATTCATCACTGTATGCGTTTAATTGGTCAAGCAGAAAGAGCTTTAGAGTTAATGATAAACAGAGCAAAATCAAGAGTTGCTTTTGGTAAACCCGTTTCAGAACAAGGTGTTGTAATGCATGATATTGCTGAAAGTAGAGCTGAGATTGAGCAAGCTAGGTTATTGGTATTAAAAACCGCTCATATGATGGACACAGTTGGAAATAAAATTGCAAGAAAAGAAATATCAATGATTAAAGTTGTGGCTCCTAATATGGCAACTAAAATCATAGATAGAGCAATACAAGTTCACGGAGGAGGAGGAGTTTCTTCAGATTTTCCATTATCTTATGCGTATGGTCATGCAAGGACATTAAGACTTGCAGACGGGCCAGATGAAGTGCATAGAATGAGTGTTGCAAAATTGGAAATGAGAGATAAAAATTAGGAAATTTCCTAATTAAATAATAATATTATGTATTTTCATAATTTAGAAACGTTCAGGGGGCTTATAAAACCTGCTGATAAAGATGAATTAGGAGTTTTAAGAAGGTCTTTTTACAATAAAATTTTTGAAGATTGTACTCATTTTACTAAAGCTGTTTTAAATAATTTAACAATTAATACCGAGGAATATTTTGAAATTGAAGTTTATCCCGCATTAGTTTCTGAATATATGACAGTATATGTCAGTACAAATTTATCTTTAGATGCAAAAGATAAAATAAAAGTTACTCACAAATTATTTTTATTAAATCCTGCCCAGAGTAAAACTGATAAAATTTTATCAACGCAAACTCTAATTCTTATCTGTAAAGATATAGATAGAACTTTAAAAATTGATATAAAAAGTCAAAGCGGTATTTACTCTGCCTTTAGAGATCTAGTAAGAATTAAAGATTGTGATCAAATGTCTCATATGAATGTTCAATATTATTTTGGAAAACATGCAGATGCAATCAAATGTCTTTTTAATAAAATTAATAGTTATACTTCAGAAAAAATTAATTATAAAATTTTAAATGAAAGATGTATTTTTAGCCGTGAACTTCACTTAAATTCTGTCATAGAGATAGTTTTCAAAGTTAAATCAACTCAAAATAATGAACTTGTATTGTTAGGTAAAGTTTTCAGTATAGGTCATAAAAGTGTCTCAGCTTACTTTGAAACGGTGATTTCTCTAGATCTCAATAAACATGTTAAAAAAATAATTTCAGACTTATTTTCTTTGGATATTAAAACTTTTTTAAATGAATTAGATTTCTTAAACTTAAGGGAATTAACTGATAACAGGCCTCCCCAAAATTATTCTAGAAATGCAATTATTAGTTATAAAAGCGCTGTTAACACTTGGGATTTAGATCATGAGGAAATGGGATCAAGTCAATTTAAAATAGGTTGTATTTCTGATGCAGCCACTCACTTATTTACATATTGCGGAGCAGACTTTAATTGGAGAAATGAATATGATATTGGATCAGCCGCATTAGATTATTCCGTTAGATATTTTAAAGATGCTCCACTTGGAATGGCAGTTACAATACATACTAACTTTACAAAGATAGGAAATAAATCATTAAAATTTATTCACCATATGGTAGATGAAAGTACTGGAGATGTAATAATGGATATTGAGATTGTTGCAGTTTTATTTGATTTAAAAAAAAGAAAATCAATAGTCGTCCCCGATGATTTTAGAATTAAAGCTTCTAAATTTTTAATAGATAACTAAGTTGAACTTATTAACTTAAATCTGTCTCTATGATAATCTGCATCACCCATTAAATGATCAATCATAATTAGTCTTTTTGCATAATGTGCAACTGAGTACTCCCAAGTCATTGCAATTCCTCCATGTAGTTGTATTGACTCCTCAGCTATTAATTTGCCAACTCTCCCTACTAAATTTTTTGCAGCAGATATATTTTTATCTCGTGTTGATGAGTTTGTTTCAAATGTTGACGATGCAAGCATCACAGCAGATCTTACTTGTTCAATTTCCAGCATCATATCTACCATTCTATGTTGGATACTTTGAAAAGCCCCAATAGACTTGCCGAATTGTTTTCTAGTTTTCAAATAGTCCAGTGTTAAATCAAAGCACACTTGCATTATACCAACAGCTTCAGCCGAAAGAGCAAGTGCACCTGCAGAATTTGCTTTAATAATACACTCAAGTGCTAGATCATCTTTGCATAATAATTCAGCATTTAGATTGTTAAAATTTAGCTCAGCAGCTCTATAACCATCAATTGTATTATAGGATCTATTATTAATTTGATTATTATCAACTAAAAATAAACCAATACCATTTTTGTCGTTAATTTCTCCTTCTATTCTAGCAGAAATTATAACTTTATCTGCAGAATCACCATTTATTACAAAAGATTTGCAACCATTTAGTTTCCAGTTTTCATTTTCAAAAAAGGCTTTGCTCTCTACGAAATGGTCCTCATATCTATTATTCATTTCCATGTGAGCAAATGATACTAATAAGTCTCCGTCAATAATTTTATTTATTAACTCAGTTTTAGGATTTTTTATAGAAGACAAAATTGTACTTGATAACAAGCCAGAAGATAAAAATGGTTCAATGCATAATGATTTTCCAATTAACTCAAATATTATGCTGATATCCTCACCTGAGCCTCCCAGACCTCCAAAGCTTGGTGAAATCAAACCACTTATTACACCTAAATTTGAACTTTCTTTCCAAAATTTCTTAGAAAAGCCGTCATTCATGTTTAGGTATTCAGTTCTTTTTTTGATATCATTGTAATTATTTTCAAAAAAACGAGCTATGGTTTCCTGAAGCATTTTTCTTTCTTCAGATAATGAAAAATCCATTCTTACTTCCTATAAACCAAATGATGCTTTTGCAACTATGTTTTTTTGAATTTCATTAGATCCACCATAAATTGAAATTTTTCGCATATTAAAATACTGCTTTGCAATAGGGCCAGCATATTCTGGTCCAATTGGCATTTCATTCCAACCTTCGTCAAATTGTTCAGGTAAATATGGTAAAGCTTGTGGACCAAGAGCTTTTCTAAGTAATTCCGTCGTTTTTTGTCTTACAAGTGTACCTTTAATTTTGAGTAAAGAGCTTTCCATTCCTGGAGCCTTACCTTCAGCTGCTGCACTTACTGTTCTAAGATTAAAAATTTCCATAGCTAATAAGTCTATTTCTAATTCAGCAATTTCTGAGGAAAACATTGGATCATCAATTAATGGTTTTCCATTTTTCATGGATTTTCTTGAAACCATTTTTAAGTGATTTAAAGCTGATTTTGAATTGGGTACACCTGCTATTCCAGTTCTTTCAAAAGTTAGTAAATACTTCGCGTATGTCCAGCCTTCATTTTCTTTTCCAACCAAGTTTTTTTTAGGAACTTTAACATCAGTGAACCAAACCTCATTAACCTCATGTTCGCCGTCAAGTGTTATTATCGGTTTAACTTCAACACCAGGTGAGTCCATATCTATAAGAAGAAAAGAAATTCCTAATTGGGGTTTAACATTAATATCAGTTTTAACTAGACAAAAAATTTTATCAGCATGATGTCCTAGAGTTGTCCAAGTTTTTTGTCCATTAACTAAATAATGGTCACCTTTGTCTATTGCTGTTGTTTTAAGACTTGCTAGATCTGAACCTGCTCCGGGTTCAGAATATCCTTGAGCCCACCAATCCTCGTTATTTAAAATTCTTGGAAGATAATAAGCTTTTTGTTCCTCAGATCCAAATTCAATCAAAACTGGACCTAACATATTAACGCCAAATGGTACAATTCTTGGAGCAGATGCTTTAACAATTTCTTCTTCAAATATATGCTTTTCAATTGCATTCCAACCAGTTCCACCGTATTCTTCTGGCCAATGCCAAGCAATCCAGCCCTTTTTACTTAAATTGTTCATAAATAATTCGTAATCTTCTTTGGTGAGTCTTTGGTGTTTTTTAACTTTTTCAGACAGGTACTTTGGAAGTGTATCTTTAAGCCAATCTCTTACTTCTGTTCGAAATTTCTCTTCTTTTTCAGAATATTCAAAATTCATTATTAATTACCATTCAGTTTGATATAATATTATATATATTTGTTACTATAATATTTATAAAAAAAATACAATAATATGAAAGGTTAGAATGCAAATCAACAAAATAAAGAAAGATATGACCGAAATTTTGTCTGATGTATTTGATGGAGCAACAATAATGGTCGGCGGTTTTGGGGAAGCTGGCAGTCCAATCGAATTATTGCACGGTTTAATTGATAAAGGCACGAAGGATTTAACAATTATTGCTAATAACTCAGGAAATGGAAGAGTGGGTCTTGGGGCGTTAATTGGTCAAAAACAAGTTAAAAAAGTCATTTGTTCTTTTGCAAGATCTGCCAAAGGAGTTACTTTCCCAGAATTGTATAATAAAGGTGAAATCGAATTAGAAGTTGTTCCACAAGGGACTTTGGCGGAGAGAATTAGGGCAGCTGGGTCAGGTATACCTGGATTTTATACTGCTACTGGAGTTGGAACTCCTTTGGCCGAGGGTAAAGAAGAAAAAATTTTCAATGGAAAGAAATATATTCTTGAGGAAGCTTTAAAAGCAGATTTTGCTTTTGTTAAAGCAGAAACAGCCGATAGATACGGCAACCTCACATACAATAAAACCGCTAGGAACTTTAATCCAATAATGTGTATGGCTGCAGATAGATCATTAGTTCAAGTAAAAAATATTTTAGAACCAGGCGAAATAAACCCTGAACATGTCATTACTCCGGGTATTTTTGTTCAAAGTCTTATTAATATAGAAAATCCTATTATTGAGACCAATGCTATTGAAGAAGGGATGACATATCCATGACAAATATAAATACAAATGATTTAATTAAGGGATGGGATAGAAATAAAATTGCATCGAAAATAGCAAATGATTTACCTCATTCTTCTTATGTGAATCTTGGCATTGGTATGCCAGAATTAGTATCTCAATACATAAAAGAAGATAGAGAAATAATTTATCATTCAGAAAATGGTTTATTGGGAATGGGACCATCACCAAATGAGAACGAAATTGATTTAGATCTCATAAATGCTGGTAAAAAACCAGTTACTATTCTTCCAGGAGGGAGTTTTTGTCATCATGCGGATAGCTTTTCTATGATAAGAGGAGGGCATATTGATTACTGTGTACTAGGGGCAATGGAAATTTCTGTTACAGGAGATCTTGCAAATTGGTCAACTGGTAAAGGGATACCAGCAGTAGGTGGGGCTATGGATTTAGTTGCAGGAGCTAAAAACGTGTTTGTAATGACACAGCATTTGACAAAAGAAGGAAAGCCTAAACTCGTTCAAAAGTGTTCGTTACCACTCACAGGAACAGGAGTTGTTTCTAGAATTTATTCAGATTATGCAGTTCTTGATATAACAGATGAAGGTTTTAAAGTAATTCAGTTGAATGAAAATATAACAATTGAATATCTTCAAAGTGTTACGGATGGAAATGTATATCAGTGATCTAATCCTCATATATAATCTGATCACTGTTGATATAATTAAGAGCTTTTTGGGAAATTTTTAGCCCATTTTTTACCTTTTCATCCATTGCATTTTCTAATTCAATAATTCTATCTAACTTTTCTATAACTTCGTCAATTTTGTTAAACGGAACCACAGTAACTCCATCAGCATCAGCTACAATGATATCTCCTGAGTGAACGGTCTTGCCACCTATTTCAGTTGGATATCCAATTTTTGCTGGACCACTATTATATGGAGAATTCGGATTTAATCCTGTACAAAAGCAACTAAGTCCAGTTTCTATAATACCTTCTAAGTCTCTCATAGGACCATCGGTTACAAGACCTATTCCTCCATTATTTTTAATCATTCCTGCAATCCTGTCACCAACTGCAGCAGTACCTTGAAATCCACTTACTCCATTTACAACAATGTCTCCCGGTTGTATTTCACTTAGTGCAATTGACATTCCAAGTACATCAGCTGCCCCAGAAAAAACTGTTAAAGCAGGTCCAACAATATGTTCAACATTTTTACCTGAATTAAGAAGAGGTTTAATATTTGTATCAAGAGCTGCATAACCGTTCAAAGCATCACATATAAATCCTGTTGGGACATTCTTAAAATTTGCAAGTTGTTTTATTGAAGGTCTATTTCTACTGGATGATTTTTTTATTTGTATTAGGGGTGGATTTTCTATCATTTTTTTCTCAATATTCTATTTATTTAATTAATTATTAATTAATAACATGTTAAATTGAAAACACTAATAATTTTATGGAGTACATTTTGTCTAGTTTGGTTGATAAATTCCCAAGAGTGTCTGATATGGTAAATTTAGCAAAAAGAAGAATTCCTCATTTTGCTTCAGAGTATCTATTTGCAGGAACAGGTTATGATGAAGCTCTTGAGAACAATAGAAAAGTATTAAATAAAATTTTTCTAGTTCCTAAATATTTAAAAGGAACGGTTGATCCTGATTTGAAAACAAAATTATTCGACTATGAATATGATGCGCCGTTTGGCATGGCCCCTGTTGGAATGACAAGCCTTATGTGGCCTGGTGCAGAAGTATCATTAGCAAAAATGTCTGTAAAAAATAATATTCCCTTTTCATTGTCAACTGTTGCATGTGCATCTGTAGAAAAGGTTGGAAAATATTTAAAAGGTACTGGCTGGTTTCAATTATATCCACCAGCAGATAAAGCTATTAGAAACGATTTATTAAAAAGAGCAAAAAATTCAGGATTTAAGACACTAATTATTACTGCAGATATCCCTGCTTCAAGTAGAAGAGAAAGACTTAGAATGGCAGGTGTTTCTGTCCCTCCAAAAACTAATCTAAGAACAATTTTCCAAGCCGCAATTTGTCCTTCATGGTCTATAAATACACTTATAAATGGAATTCCTAAATTTGGAACAATGGATCAATATAGCGACGGCACTTGGCATGGAAATGCTAAATCTAAAGCTGGTTTTGCTGGCAGTCAAATGCAACGATATTTAGACTGGGATTATCTCAAAGAAGTTCGTGATATCTGGAAAGGTCCAATTATATTAAAAGGCTTAATGCATGTAGACGATGCAATCATAGCTTCAAAGATTGTAGATGCAATTTATTTATCTAATCATGGTGGTCGTCAAATTGATATTGCCCCAAGTCCTCTTCAAATTTTACCGGAAACTCGAAAAAAATTAGGACCAAAATTTCCTATTATAATTGATTCAGGTTTTTACTCAGGTCAAGATATTTGCAAGGGGTTAATGCTTGGAGCAGATTTTGTAATGACAGGAAGACCATTTATAATAGGACTTGCCGCTTTGGGAGATAGAGGAGCTAATCACGTGCATGATATTTTAAAAGATGAACTTGCAAATGTCATGGAACAAGTATGCGCAAAAAATATTGAAGAATTAAAATCTGAAGATGTGGTTTTGGAAGATGATTTTACCTTAAATAAATTTAAATTATCATCATAATGAACTAAATCTTTTTCCAGGTAGAACCATTTCAGAACCAGTTTTAATATGCAATAACGACGGTAAATTATTTTTATTTGTCCATTCTTGTGCTTCATTATAAATACTCATAAAATCTTGTGTTTTTTCAACAGTATATCCTTGTCCACCCATAGCAACGGCTAGTTTATTAAAATCAGGATTTGTTAATCCTGTATGTTTATATCTTCCTTTATAATTTTTGTGTTGATGCATCCTAATAGTTCCATACATTTCATTGTCAACTACAAACACAATAACTCCTGCGTTGTATTGAACAGCCGTAGCAAATTCATTTTCTGTCATTTGAAAGCAACCATCGCCTGCAAGTGCTATCACCGTTTTATCAGGGTTTCTTAATTTTGCGGCTATCGCAGCTGGTAATCCATATCCCATTGAGCCAGAAATTGGTGCTAGTTGAGTTCCAAAATTTGTAAATCTAAATAATCTATGACCCCAAACGGCATAATTGCCAGCACCATTTGTAATGATTGTGTTAGCATTTAAATCTTCTCTTAAACTTCTAAAAACGGTAGTAAGGTCAACACCTGAATTTGGTGCCTCAAGTGGCATGTTTCCCCATTCTAAATATTCCTCGTGGGCTTGGTTTGCTAAAACTTGATTATGAGATGATGGTTTTGTATTCAAGCCCTTCAATGCATTATTAAGTGCATTCACAAAAAATATGGGACTACACGCAATACCAAGATGTGGTTTATAAATTCTTCCTATTTCTTCAGGACCTGGGTGAATATGAACAAATTTTTTATCGTGTTCAGGTATCCCTAATAGTGAAAAACCTTGAGATGGATTTTCACTTAATCTACCACCCAATAAAACTAAATAATCAGACTTGTTTATACGTTCAATTAGCTTTGGGTTTACACCAAGTCCTAAATCTCCACCATAATTAGAATGAAGATTATTATAAAAACTTTGTCTTCTGTGAGAAGTTAAAATTGTTAATCCTAGCATTTCAGATATTGATTCTAAATCTTTACCAGCCTCGCTTGACCAAACAGATCCTCCTAAAATAAGAATTGGATTATCAGCAGATTTTATATCTTCAATGAAGTGAGCCAAGTCACTTGTAGAAGGAGCTGATGATAAATTATTAATGTAACCAATAGGTTTGTTTTTAGTTTTTTCTGTTAGCATATTTTCTGGTAATGCAATTATAACAGGCCCAGGCCTTCCTGACATAGCTGTATGATAAGCTCGTGAAACAATTTCTGGTAATCTATCAGCTTGTTGTACTTCGACGACCAGCTTTGCCATACCACCGAAAAATTGTTGATAATCAACTTCCTGAAATGCGTCTCTTCCATACATTTCTTTACCAATCTGGCCAACAAAAAGTATCATTGGCGTACTGTCTTGTTGAGCAATATGTATCCCAGAAGCAGCATTTGTGGCTCCAGGGCCTCTTGTAACAAAGGCTATTCCAGGTCTTCCAGTCAATTTTCCATCAGCTTCAGCCATTATAGAGGCTGCACCCTCATGTTTGCAAAGTACAGTTTCTATTGAAGTTTCTTGAAGGCCATTCATAACTGAGAGATAACTTTCTCCTGGCACACAAAAAACTCTATCAACTTTTTGGTTTTCAAGTATTTCAATTAGCAGTGATCCAGCTTCTTTCATGATTTTAATCCTTAAATTTATTAAGATATGGTGACTTTAATGGTAATAAATCTTCTGTCACTGGTATAATTAACTCATGGAGCAAGTGTGAAGACAAAGTTTTCCCGTGTCTGTCAAGCCTTAATGAACTATTAACACCTCCACCAAGTGCGCTATGAATAACAAAGTTTAGTGCTTTTAAATTTGGTAGCTCGTATCTGTCTACTTTTGTTGCACCCATATGTTTAAAAATTTCAAGAACTTTTTCTTCAGTGGCTAATTTTTCTATAACTGGCCAACCACTCTCTAAATAAGCTATTAAAGAGATATTGGACACATCTCCTTTATCTCCTGCTCTGGCATGTGCTATAGAATGTACTGGCAAATTTAACTTGATCATAAATACTTCAGCTTAATTATCATAAAATTTTGACTTGAACATTAGTACTAACAATTTCTCTATTAACCATTATTGATGCTGTTGATGACTGAGGTGTTACATATCCACGACCACCTCCACCGGCAGCTGGACCACAACAGTATAGAGACATTACTTCATCAACCATTTGCTGTGCTTGATATCTTTTAGGGTAAATTGCTGATGTTCTAACTCTATAATCACCATCGTTCGGTAACTCATAAGATGATGCTTCATCCATCGAAAAATGAACCGAACCAGCACCAATAATTTCAACTCTTAGTTGACCTTGAAGCCCAAGAATTTGAATTCTTTCACTTATAACTTCACCAGCGAGTTTTGCTCTTGCTAATGCATTTGGTCCAGCATAACTAATTTCTGCTTCACCCATAAAACCATTGTCGCAGCATATAGTTGCTTTTAATTTTTGTGGTGCTTTTTTACCTTTCCCACCTTTTACAAGAATTCTGTTTTCACCATCATCTTCTAGTATGAGCCCTGACATATCAGCAGTTACATCAGGGACAAGATAATTCGATGGATCATGTGTCTCATACAATAATTGTTCCGTTATTGTTGCTTTACTTACTAACCCTCCAGTATCTTTTGGTTTAGTAATTACAAAAGATCCATCTTGATAAAACTCTGCAATTGGAAAGCCTACTTTAGCTAAATTTGGAACGTCTTTAAAACCAGGATCTGCAAAATAGGCTCCTGTTACTTGAGCTCCACATTCTAAAAGATGTCCACAAATAGTCCCAGAACCTAATAAGTCTAAATCTTCATTTTTCCAGTTATATTCATAAATAAGTGGGCCAAGTGCTAAAGCACTATCAACAGTCCTTCCTACAATTACTATATCAGCTCCTTTGGATAGAGCTTCAGCTATTGGTTTTGCGCCTAAATATACATTTGCAGCTGTAATTTGATTGTTCGAAAAATCCAACCCTTCCACAGTCGGGCTTTCTAGAATTTCTTTATTTGACATATATTCTAAAAGGTCATCACCAACTACAACTCCGATTTTAGGCTTCCTTGTCATTTGTTCTTTTGCAATTTTAAGAATTCTTTTTGCTGCCCCAAGAGGATTAGCTGCACCAATATTTGAAATTATTTTAATGTTATTTTGCAGGCAATCATCAATTATGGGAGTTATATATGAATCTAAAAAAGGAGAATATCCTTCTTCTGGGTTTTTAATTCTAAATTGTTGAGCAATAGCTAGAGTTCTTTCTGCCAGAACTTCAAACATCAAATATTTTGGTTCATTTATATGTTTAAATTCTTTTACAATTGGTATTGAAGCATCAAACCTATCACCTGAAAAACCTGCGCCACAACCTATAAATACTTTTTTTTGCATAGTTATATTCAAACTTTTTTGTTAACCTATTAATAATTAGTTTAATCCTATAACATAAGTTTTGATTTATGTAGTTAAAATTTTTAGTAGAAAAAAAATAAGGGGATGAAATGTCAAAAATAGCGATGGTTACTGGTGCTGGAACGGGTGTAGGCAGAAGAGTTTCAGAGGTTTTATCAAAAGATGGTATAGTTGTATACCTTATAGGAAGAAGAAAAGATAAGTTAATAGAAACTCAAAAATTGTGCTCCGGTCCAACTGAAATATTACAGTGTGATGTTAGTGATCCATTAGCGGTTAAAAATGCATTTGAAATTTTAGAAGGAAAGCATAATAGAATAGATATTCTATTTAATAATGCTGGTATTGGTGTGCCTGCACAATCCATAGATGAAATGCCATTTGAAAATTGGAAGAGTGTTGTGGATATAAATTTGAATGGGATGTTTCTCTGTGCAAAATATGCATTTGCTCTAATGAGAAAACAATCACCACAAGGTGGAAGAATTATTAATAATGGAAGTGTTTCATCTGTTACTCCTCGACCAGGTTCTATTCCTTACACAGCCACTAAACACGCAGTAACAGGTATGACAAAAACTATTTCCTTAGATGGAAGAAAATATGACATAGCTTGTAGTCAAATTGATATTGGTAATGCAGAAACTCCTATGACTGAAAGAATGAAAGAAGGAGTTCCACAAGCTACAGGGAAAATGGAAGCTGAACCTGTTATTGATTCAATTCATATTGCAAATGCTGTCTTGTATATGGCAAATTTACCAGTAAATGTAAACGTCTTAAACATGACTGTAATGGCAAATAAAATGCCTTTTGTTGGTAGAGGATAATTAACTTAAATGTTTTTTAATAACAGGGAAATACAAATCTTTATCCCCATTCTTTATTGATGCTTCAAGAAGTTTTTTTGCAGAATTTGCTCCAGGTAAATTTAATTTATGTCTCTTACCTAAATCCAAGGCATAAGATAGATCTTTAAGAGCATATTCTGAAGAAAAAGCTGGAGTGGGGTAATAATTTTCTGCAATACTTTTAATTCCGTGATTTCTTAATGCAAAACTATCACCAGAACATTTTGAAATATTTTTAAATAAGTCTTTTACATTAATATCATATTTTTCTGCTATGTTTGCAGCTTCGGATAATGCAACAACTGTTTCAAATAGTATCATATTATTTAAAATTTTTGTCATCTGTCCAGTTCCTACATCACCACAATACATAATATCTTTTCCCATATATTCTAAAACTGGTAGTATCTTTTCATAAACAATTGTGTCTGACCCAACCATTATCGCGAGTGTACCATCTTTTGCGGCTTGTCTAGTTCTAGCAATAGGAGCATCAGCAAAGTATGATCCTCTACTTATAATATGTTTATTTAGTTCGATCATGAGGTCTGGTTGAGAGGTAGACATATCTACAATTAATTTTTCTGATGCTAATTTAGAAACTAGTTGTTTATCTCCAAAATAAAGATCTCTTACAAAGTCTCCTCCAGGTAAACATGTTATAACCATGTCTGAATTATAAAACACCTCTTCTTGGTTTTTAGCTATAGAGGCACCCTGGTTTTGTAGGTCTTTTTCTTTAACTTTGTCTAAATCATGAACAAGGATATTCCAGTTTTTATTTTTAATTAAATTTTTACACATAGGGCTTCCCATAACGCCTAAACCAATAAATCCAATATTTTTTATTTCTCTTAAAATCATAATTTCACACTTCATTTGTTGTAATAAATTATTCTATACTTTTAATTTATATTGTTTATTTTGATTGTAACCATCTTAATTTTATTGGAAACATAAATGCACTACGATACAATTAAAAACGAACACAATCTTCCTCACGATCCTTTTAAAGCAATAGTAGCTCCTAGACCAATAGGATGGATTGGAAGCCGTTCAAGGACGGGTGTTTATAATTTGGCACCTTATAGTTATTTCAATGCAATTGCTGATAGACCACACTTTGTAATGTTTTCTTCAGTTGATATTAAAGATTCAGTTAAAAATATTGAAGAAACTGGAGATTTTACAGTTTCCTTGGCAACTGAAGATTTGTTTGACCATATGAATGGTAGCTCTGTGCCCGCAGGATCTGAAATTGATGAATTTGAACTAGCTGGTCTTAAACCTCAAATTGGTAAATTTGTTTCTGCACCATTTGTTTCTGAAGCTGCGGCTGCACTTGAATGCACTCATTGGAAAACGATAGATTTACCTAACGTTGATAGAAAAACTGGTAAAGGAAATTATGTTATATTTGGTCAAGTTGTTGGAATTTATATAAATGATAAATTTATTAAAGATGGGTTATTTAATGCTTCTGCAGCTAGACCTTTAGTAAGATTAGGATATATGGACTATGGAGTGGTTGGATTAGAAAATACCTTTACCAAAAATAGACCTAAATTAGGTAAAGATGGAAAATTAGAACCAGTAAAGGAATGGGATGGAATATATAGATAATGAAGATATTAAAAATTTTGCAAATGATGGTGCGATATTATGCAAAGGTATTTTTTGTGATTGGATTGATAAATTAAGAGTAGGTGTTGATAAATTAATTGCAAATCCAAGCGTTCGTGAAAGATCATATGTGCCTGAAGATGGAACGGCCCCATTTTTTCAAGATTTAGTCAATTGGAAAAGAATACCTGAATTCAAGGAATTTATATTCAATTCTAAATTAGGATATTATGCATCACTATTAATGAATTCAAAAAGTTCAAGATTTTTCCATGACCATGTCCTAGTAAAAGAACCTGGTTCATCCATAAAAACTCCATGGCATCAAGATAAACCTTATTATTGTGTAGATGGAAAACAATCTGTAAGTTTTTGGATAGCATTAGACGATATTTCAAAAGAAGGATGTTTAGAATGTATTTCCGGTTCTCATTTATCAAACATTCTTCATAAACCTAAAAGATTTAATGGAAATGATTTATATGAAAATGATAATTCAATAGAAGTACCTGACATTAATGCAAACAGGAATGATTACAAAATATTAAGTTGGGAAATAAAAGCAGGTGACGCAATCGCCTTTGATTTCCGAACACTACATGGTGCGTCAGAAAACGTAAATAAGTTGAATAGAAGGAGAATCTTTTCAGCGAGAGTTGTTGGAGATGATGCTTTCTTTGTTGATAGAGGAGGAAAAGGATCACCACCCTTCGACAATATTAAACTCAAAACTGGTGAAAAACTAATTGGTGAAGAATTTCCGATAATTTATCAGTAGGTAGACCTTTTACATTGATAAATTTCATTATTGTACAAAAAAGCCTCTTTAAGTTGTTCAACGCCTTCTAAAATTCTAAGAGATGGTCTACTAAAATATGAATTAGAATCAAACGCAAAAACTCTTTCATTTCTAATTGCATCTAAATGATTAATTCTTGAATCCTTATATAACTGATTTGCGAATAGCCTATTTTCCTCAAGATTGAATCCACAACAGATTAGACCAATATAATCTGGATCCATTTCAATAATTTTTTCAAAATTCAATTCCTTTGATTTTTCACCTTTTTTACCTATGCACGATACAAAACCGGCCATTTCTATTTGTTCTGGTATCCAATGACCGGGGGTAAAATACGGATTAATCCATTCAAGAAGTAAAATTTTTTTATTTGTTATTTTTTTACTTAGATTATTTTTTTTTTTTAAGGCTGTTTCAACTATGGCTTTTGCAATATTTAATTTATCTACTTCTTGACCAATCATGATGATTTCAGCACAGATTTCATCAAATGTAGTTGCATTCATCGAAATAACCTTAGTCTTATTTGTTAAAGTACATAAATTATTTTTTAATGTGGCTTGCACTACATTTTCAGATATTGAACATACTTCACATAAGCCTTGGGTTATTATTAAATCTGGATTTATATCTAATATTTTATCATTATTAATTTGATATATTGGCAAATTATCTTGGATTGCATTTTTTACTAATTTGTCAATTAAAATCTGATCTGTACTTTTGGGGATTATACTGCTAGTTACTTGAATTTTTTTTTTCAATAATGCCGGGTAATCACATTCGTGACTTACTGCAATAAGATTTTCTGACAATCCCATTTCACAAATTATTTCTGATCCAGCCGGAAAAAGGCTAACAATCTTCATTTCTTTTTTTTAACCACTTTATTTTTATACATGCATTTTTGTATGCCTCTTCTTTAGTATCAAAAATTTTACCACTATAATTACCTATCTTATACCAACCCATTATATTTTCTGGATCTTTTCTATATTCTTCAAAGCCAAAGGTTTTATTTTTTCTAACAAAAAGGTCCATACATAAATTACCTTCTTCATTATTCACTGAAAAAATTACATTATTTTTACTCAATTTAAGATAATCCTATCTCAGAAACATATTCATTTAATTTTAAAAAAGATATACAAAGTACATTATTATAACACCAAAAAATTTTGAATTAAACAATGCTTGAGTTATCTATTTTTGAAAATACAGTCTTAACTTTACTTTCTTTTTTTACTGCCATGATGACCTCCATTGCAGGAGCTGGTGGTGGAACTGTCCTATTAGCATCAATGTTACAATTCATGAACCCTTCTGAGGCCATACCAGTACATGGTGTAATACAGTTATCGTCTAACATTGCAAGAATCTGGCTATTAAGGAAATTTGTTAAATGGACGATAATTTTAAAATTTTCATTATTGATACCTTTAGGTGTTTATATAGGTCTCGAAATATTTCGTAATGTTGATGCTGATGATATAAAAAATCTTATTGGATTGTTTATTATAATTGCGCTAGTTTTACAAAATTTAAAATCTATCAGAAAAATTAAAATTTCTTCTAATTGGTATTATCTTATAGGATTTTTAACAGGAATTTTGAATATCTTAGTTGGTGTAATAGCACCTTTGTTAGCAGTAATCATTAAGCATAGTTTAAATGAAAAAAAATCTATAGTTGGAACATTAGGTTATTTTGGCTTTGTTGGAAACTTTACAAAAATTGTTGGTTTTTCTCTAATTGGTTTTACATTTATTGAATATATAGACACTTTTTTATTAATGATACCTGCCACACTTTTGGGTAGCAGAATTGGGCAATACTTATTAGATAAGATTAGTAATAAATTTTTTTTCTATATTTTTCAGGTAATATTAATTGCTTTGGCTTTAAGGCTGTTATTAACTTAAATCTTAATTTTTTCAGCTATAGATAAAATTCTATACATTTCTCTAAGTACTGGTTTTTCAATTAATTTTCCGTCTATAACAACTAATCCTGTGTTAGCAGCCTCAAACGTTGAAGTGATTTTCTTTGCTCTTTCAATAATATCTTTTGAAGGTGTAAATACTTGATTTATAATAGGAATTTGTTTGGGATGGATTGATCCTTTACCACTAAAACCAAGCTCTTTTGCTTTAATTGCTTCTCTTTTCATACCTTCAAGGTCTTCTAAATCTAAGTATGGAACGTCAATTGCATCAATTCCTGCAGAGGCAGCAGCATGTACTATTCTTGATCTTGCATATAGAAGTGGTTCCCATTTGTTTGCACATCTTAATTCTGCAGACATATCAACTCCACCAAAAAATAATGCATCTATTCTTTTAGAACAATTTGCGATTTTAAATGCATTTTCCAAACCTTCATTTGTTTCTATTATTACATGCAGTCTACAGTTATGTTTTTTTTCTGTAAGTAAATCGTCTAAAAGTTTAACTTCTTGAGAATTTTTTACTTTTGGAATCATAATAGCTGTTGGAGGATTTGAGGTCTCTAAAATAGCCTGCACATCGTCTATCCCAAACTTTTCTCTAATACTATTTATTCTTAAAATTCTTTCAACACCATCATTATCCTGTTTTTTTTCAAATAATTTTATTGCTAAATTTCTAGCAATCTCTTTATCTTTAGGAGCGATGCCATCCTCTAATTCAACACATACCATGTCTGTCCCTGATTGAAGTGCCTTTGGGAACATTTCAGGTTTAAGACCAGGAGTAAATATGAAGCTTCTTCTTGGTTGTATTTTTGTGTTATAATCCATTCTTATTCTTTCTTAAATAAATTGCATGATAACCTTTTTGTACATCTTTTGATTCAATAAATTCTATTTGAACTGAAAATCCAACTTTTTCAAAAACTTTGACTATATCTTGCAAATTCTTATTTGGAGCAACTTTATTATCGAAATTTTTAATGCCCTCGAATTTACATATTAAAAGACCCAATCCATTAAACTTTAATATCCTCAGGAATTCCTCGGCATATTCTTCAATAGGATTTAAAAAATAAATGACATTAACAGCTAGTAATTTATCGAATGAATTATCTTTTATAACATCAACCAGATTTTTTGCATCATTAGATAAAATCCTAACATTTAGATTTTTAAATTTACGAAATAATATGTCACGAAACGTATCACTAACTTCTATAGAAGTAATGCATTTTGAAGTTAAATTTAATAATTTTTCAATTCCTTGTCCGTTACCAGACCCAATCTCAATTACTTGATCATTTTTACCAACATTAAGTCTTTTAATTGAGTCTTCATAAACAAATTCATTAAAAATTATCATTAATTCTCTAGCTACATTTCCTAAAAAACCATTTCCAGGACTTCTCATATTTTGTGTCATAATCTTTGTGTGTTTTATTTGAGAATATATTAACTGATATAGATACAATTTAATTTTATTTAATTTCATTTATCGATCCAGAAATTCTAATAATTTTTGATTAAATATTTTTGGATTTTCAATATTTATTAAATGCCCTGCATTTGGAATAATTGCTAGGGAACTATCTTTGATTTCTTTCATAATTTCTTTAGACATTGAAGGTGGTGTCAATGTATCTAATTCTCCAACCATTATAAATGTTGGAACATTGATTGTTTTAAATACATGACGGTGTTCAGTTCTCATGGATGTTTCAATTGTTTTTAAATAGCTTTCTTTATGCAATAGTTCCATCGAGTTTACTAATTTTCCATATGCAGACTTATTATTAATATCACCAATAAGGGTTGAGGCTACAATTGGAGCAATATCTCTAGGTTCTTTTCCATGTATAAGTGGCTCTTTCCTTAAGTTTATAAATTTTTCAACTTCTTTAGGATCAAGATTAGATAGCCCAAAATGTGTGTCACATAAGATTAGAGATTTTACATAACTTGGATATTTATCGTAAAATAATGTTGCTATTTGCCCACCCATAGAAAGTCCTACAATATGGGCTTTGTTTCTATTAAAATGTTTAAAAACTTTAACTAAGTCATCTAAAACATCCTCAAAATTTAGGTCTCCATCATAATCTTCACTTTCTCCATATCCTCTAGTGTCCCAAGCAACTGAGAGAAATTTTTGAGAGAAAAAAATAAGATTTTCTGTCCAATTCTTTTTATTTCCACCAATACCATGCAGAAAGATTACCATTTCACCTTGACCCGCATAATCAATTGAAATACTAGGATTGCTTTTAACTTTTGTAGTTTTAATTTCCATTATATTTAAAATCTACTCCCAGGTAATTTCAAAAACTCTAATTCTGATTTAGTTGATTTTCTATCTAAAATTTTATTCCTATGAGGAAATCTTGAAAAAGTTTCAATAACTTTTTTATGTCTTTCTGCAGAATTATAAGTTTTCTCATTTGTATATTTTTTAAACAATGGAAGACTAAACTCATGATCTGAAAGTTTTTCACTATGCATAAAAGGCATCAAAAAAAAACTATTAAAATGATCTTTATTAGAGGTAAGAAAATTTTTGTTTATTGC
>CACOAO010000010.1 GCA_902625215.1 uncultured SAR116 cluster alpha proteobacterium | reverse complement strand
ATAAGTATTATGAATAGATGTAATGTTTGTAAAAGTTCAAATCTAGATTTTTTTTTAAAATACAAGAAATTAGTGTATTGGGAATGTAAAACTTGTGCTGCTAAAATTTTAGATCCACAACATTACGTATCGAGCAGTTTTGAAAAAAAACATTATTTAAAACATAACAATTCGATAAATGATAGTAACTATAAAAATTTTCTTTTAAAATTAATTTTACCGGTGATGAATAAAATTTCAACTAGTGATATAGGATTAGATTTTGGTTGTGGGTTTGCTCCCGCATTGGCCAACATAATGAAAAGTTATGGGTTTAGAGTAGAATTATATGATCCATTTTTTTTCCCTAATAAGGAACTCTTATTAAAAAAGTATAAGTTTATAACTTGTTCTGAGGTAGTAGAACATTTTTTCAATCCTTATCAAGAATTCGATAAAATTAATAATCTTCTAGATAATCATTCTTGGTTTGGAGTAATGACTACATTTCTGCCAGATGATGACCAATTTGAAAATTGGTATTATAGAAGAGATCCAACACATGTTGTTTTTTATAATAGGAAAACATTTCAGCATATTGGATCTCAGAGAAACTGGCAGGTTTTTTTCCCATTAGAAAATATAGCTCTTTTTTATAAAAAATAATTTAAAATAAATTTGAATGTGTTAAAGATTATGTGATGAATTTATATAATAAGTGTGATGCGAAAGTTAAAAATTAAAACCTCTTGTGGTATAAAAAAATATAATAAATTAAAACTCAATAAAACAGTTTTAGGTAGAATTCGGTTTTACTGGTTTAACTTCTTTGCAATTCTTAGGGACTTGAATAAATAAGTGACAAAAAAATCAAAAGATGAAAAAATTCTTTTTGATGGTGATGATTTTCTGTTTAAGGCCTATTTATCAAATTGTAAAATTTACTTTGAATATGGAGTTGGTGAATCAACAAAATGGGTTTTAGAAAACACTTTATCTAGAATAATATCTGTAGACACAGATAAAAAATGGATAAATAAAGTTGATGTATCTAAGCATAAAAAAAGAATCAATATTAACTGGATTAACCTCGGTGATATAGAAAATTGGGGACGTCCAAAAACATACAAAAATAGAAATTATTTTATGGATTATATATGTAATGTATGGACTTTTAATGTTAAAGCTGACGTAATTTTAGTCGACGGAAGATTTCGTGTAGCCTGTTTTTTATTTAGTCTGATAAATGCAAAAGAAGGTAGTATAATAATATTTGATGACTATGTTAATCGGCCACATTATCACGTAATTGAAGAAGTTTTGCTAGTCCACAAATATTGTGGACGCCAAGCAGTATTTAAAGTGCCAAAAATATTCAACAAAAAGTTGGCTCAAGAATTATTAAATAATTTTACTTATGTTTTTGATTAGTTATTTAATTTCTTCCCTAATACTCTAGTTATAGCCTTAGGTTGATACTTAAAATCACCAAGATTTCTAAAACTAAAAGTCAAATAAAGAGAATCTTCAGGCAATAAATCCCTATCTGCAACACCACCACTACTTTTATATTCAAATAAAATAGTAAGACAATTGTCAAACATATAACCACTACCGGTATATTCTACTCCAAGTGTTTCAGACAAAAGTTCTTCATCATTATTTTTGAGATCATATTTTCTTGTATAACTTGTTTTCCAATTTGAAAAGCTTTTTGAAAAACCAAATTCTAATTCTTCTCTATCATTATTATCAGAGACAAAGTCTTTGTTAACTGATTTATGATTCACACCATATGACCAACCTTCTATTGAACCATTAAATTTGAAGTCAGATAAATCTGATTTTAAATTATGGTGATTATAAAGAGAGAACCATGAAAAATTATAAATTTCATTTATATTCCAACTTATTGAGTTAATTATATTAGACTGTCTATTAATATTAGCTATAGAAATATTTTTCTGCGTACCACTTAATTTATGGCTTTGACCTACAAAAAAATTAAAATTACCAAGAGTTTCTGTCATTGCCATTCCAGTTAAACCAAAATTCAATCTATCATTTGATTGTATATTATCCCTTCCTTGAAATTGATTGTTTAAAAATAAATTAGCTTCATCTAAAATAAACTCAGAAGAGTCTCTGTTAGGTACTTCATCTGTTCGATCAGTAGAAAAGACAGAGCTCAGTTGAACTTTAGGTTCAATAATAAAACCGGATGTTTCATTTGTGAAATTAAATTGGTTGCTCGCAGCGATTGCAAATCCAGAAGAAATCCTATCAATATATCTATTATTATTTGTATCAGTTGAGGGCCTTCCTTGTATAGAATATAGATCTAAACCTATGTTTGCATCAGCATCTAACAATAAATTTTTAAAATATAATTTCTTATTAATATTACTAAACCCTGACCACCTTTTAATGTCATAACCTTCATCGTTATAAATTGAGTGAGCCTTAAGTTTAATATCATAGTGATAATCATATTTTTTGTTGGTGTTAAAAATGTGATGAGATATTGAGGGAGCTAAAACAGGTTCATTATTACTGCTTGTTTCATCAAGGTTTTGGATGTTGTAAACTTCTATATTAGATACTGCATTTGTATTTATTTTTTTTAGTTCAATATAACTTTTATAACTTGAATTATCATCAAAACCATATCTTCTCATAAATGTTTCTTGATCAGCATACTTGCCTTCTATCATCATATCCCAATTATTTTTTAAAGAAGAGGTGGCTTTTAAATTTGCTGCAAAAACATCATCTCCACTTGATTTGTTAGTTTCTAAATTTCCTTTATAAATATTAGTTTCAAATGATGTGTTATTATATTCTTTTCTAATATTCAATTGATCTGCATGTCCTGTCTTTCCATTTTGATGAGTGGTAAAAGTCATATCTAAAGTAGGATCTTTTTCGGGAGCATAATAATATGGAACTTTAATGTGAAATCTATTTCTATTAGAGTATCCATAAGTAGGCGTAAGAAAACCTGACCTTCTTTTAACTGTCCAATCCGGAAAACTTAGATATGGTAAATAATACACAGGTAAAAAAAATATTTTCATTACTGGATGCTTAAGGTAAATAGTTTGAGTTATTGGATCGTGTTTAATCTGTTTAGATTCTAATCTCCAAATAGGTGTTTGTTGTTTCTTTAAATCACATTCACAAGCAGTGTAAATGCCTTGATAAAAGAAACTTTCTCCAAGATCATTTTTTCTAAAATTTTTGGCAGTAACACTTGATTGATCTTCTAGTTTACCAAAAAGTGGAATTGCAACAACAGACTTAAATTCATTAGTTAAAATCACTTTATTAGATTCATATATTGATCCATCTTTTTCGGTTAATATTACCTTACCTGTTGCAATGGCTTTATCGAGATTTTGGTCATAAACTACTTTATCAGCAACTATTTCTCTATTTAAATTTATTATTACAACATTTCCTGATGCTATAACTATTTTGTTTTTTTCGTCAATTTTTATAGTGTCGCTAGAGAATTTTACGTTGTTAGTATCTACTGATATCTTTTCTCCAAAAGATTTCTCACTAACAAAGATTATTAAAACAAAGAATATACTTAAAAATTTCATTTTATACTAATTACAATCATTATAGTCTTAAATAGATTTAGAACTATCTTACAAATTTTTAAAATAGAACTTTTCCTGGGTTCATTATTCCTTTAGGGTCTAATTGGCTTTTTATTATACTCATTATTGAATATGCTACTTCATCTTTATGAGTTTTTAAACTATCTTTTTTCAACTGACCAATACCATGTTCAGCTGAAAATGATCCATTGTAGTGATGAACAATTTTGTAAAGTTTTTTTGTTAATTCGGAACTTTTTCCTTCAAATCCATCTGGTAGAGATCCATTTCCAAAAATATTATAATGAAGATTACCGTCACCTAAATGACCAAAATAAATTGTTTTAAGATTAGGTAAAAAATTTGCAATCATGACCTGTGCGTCTTTATGAAAATTTTCAATCGACTCAACTGGCAAAGATATGTCATGTTTTAAACATTTTATTAGATTTGAATTTTCAAGCTCTTTTTTTTCAGACTCGGCAGCGGCTTCTCTTATTGACCAGAGGGCTCTTTTTTGATTTTCATTGATGCAAATCGTAGCATCAGATATTAAATTAATTTCAAAACATTCCTCTAATACATTTTCAATTGATTTTATAATTTGAACTTCACCATTTTTATTTGGTGTGATCTCATTCTTTGAAAAACTAGAAACATCTATTAAAACACCCATCTCAGGTGTTTTTTCAAGAGGCATCAAAATATTTTCAATATTATTTTTTGCAACTTCCCAAAAAGTTTTTGGCATCAGCTCAAATGACTCAATTCTGTCTGGGAAATGAGATTTAAAAATATTAAGTAATTTTATTGCATTTGAAATTTCGTCTGCTTCTACAAATAAGGTTGTAATCATTTTAGGTAATTGAAAAAGTTTTAAGGTTGCAGCTGTAATTAAACCAAGTGTTCCTTCAGCTCCAATAAAAAGATTTTTTAAATCGTAACCCGTATTATCTTTTTTAAGTTCTGAAATTAGATTCATGATTTTACCACTTGGCAAAACAATCTCCAGGCCAAGACAGAGTTCTCGTGTATTTCCGTATTTTAAAACATTTACACCACCTGCGTTAGTGGACAAGTTGCCACCAATCATACATGAACCTTGAGCTCCTAAGCTAAGTGGAAAAAACAAATTTTCTTTTTCTACAACATCATGAATTTGACTTAAAACAATTCCGGACTCTACTGTTATAGTTTGGGCCTCTTTATTAAACTGTCGTACCTTATTCATTTTTTCAAATGAAATTATAATTGATGTTCCACTATTATCTGGTGTTGCAGCGCCACAAAGACTAGTGTTTCCACCTTGAGGCACTACACTAATATTATTGTCATTAGCAATTTTCATAATTTTGGAAACTTCGTTGGTGTTGACTGGTTTTAATATTGCAGCGGCGTCTCCTTTATATTGACCTCTCCAATCTTGAACATATTTAGTATGATCTTTTTTTGTAAGGATTGGATTATATTTTAGTTTTAGTGACTTAAGTTTTGTTTCTAAAGCAGTGTTACTCATTTTTCCTAATTCTTAAAAGAAGCTCTTTTTAGTCTATCATTAATTGCAACACCGATTCCTTTCATAGGAATTGGCGTAACTTGTATGTTTTTAACTTCAAAGGAATCTAAATATCTCAAACCTATATAAAGTAAATTACTAGCTTGATATAAATTTCCTGTTGGACTCAAGTTAAACATAATCTGATCTTTCCGCAACGTTTTTGGATGATTTCCAAAAATTAGCCAGGCACTATCATTAATATTAACTTTTTGATTAATGAAAACGTTAGCTTTTGGTGAATAATGGCTTTTCATTTGCCCAGGTGATATTAATTCTCTACTATTATGAAGGCTTAAAATTTTGGAATTAAATATATTTGAAATCATTTCTGCAGTTATGTAACCGTCTCTAAGTATAATTGGAAAATCACCTCTACAGTCAACTACTGTTGATTCAATTCCAACTTCACATGATCCATAATCAATTATTTTGGACAAATTCCAATTTTTTCCCATAAAATCAGGGCCAAAATCATCTTTCACATGTTCGATTTTCGTTGGACTTACACCACCAGACTTATTTGCACTTGGAGCCAAAATTGGAATTTTTAAATGTTCTAATAAGTCTATAGCCAGAGGATGGGATGGAACTCTAATAGCTATTGTACTATTCCCTTGCGCTAGTAATTTAGCTAAGTAATTTTTTTTTGTTTGTAAAATTACTGTTAATGGGCCAGGCCAATATTTTTCTGTCAATATATTAGCTACATTAGTAAATTGACCATATTTTTTGGCTTCTTTTTTGTCGAAGGTATGTACAATAAGCGGGTTATTTGAAGGTCTTTTTTTTGCAGTATATATGCTTTTAATTGCTTTTTTACTATTACCTATAGCGCCAAGCCCATATACAGTTTCAGTTGGAAACACTACTAAGTTTTCTTTTTTTAATTCAGTAATACCTTCATATAAATCTTTTTTATATTTTTTATAATTTTTGTTTCTTAACATTATTAAAAATGATGTTGGTATTTTTGGTGTTTTTCCATGGGCTAAAAAAATATCATTTAAATACTTTACTTTACCATATTTAATTTCAATGCCAGAATCTGAAATTATGTTTCCACCAGCACATTTTAAAATACTATGCCCTGCTGCAATATCCCATTCCATAGTAGGTGATGTTCTAGGATAAAAATCCACCTTACCTTCAGCTAAATAACAAAACTTAATACTAGATCCTATATCTTGATCTGAAATTGGTTTAACAAAAGAAATCCAATTCTCTAATTCTTTTGATCTATGGTTTAAACTACTTAAAGTCCGAAGTTTTTGATAATTAATTTTTTTGCATTGTATTCTTTGAGATCTCTTAAAATCTTGGTTTTTATCCAATCTCCATGATTTATTACTAAAATTATACCAGATTTTTCCTGTTGTTGGTTGAGAAATTAAACCAAAAATAGGGGAGTTATATTTTATAAGAGCAAAATTAACAGTAAAATTTGGACTCTTATTTATAAACTCTTTTGTTCCATCTATAGGATCAATTAGCCAAAAATATTTTTTGTTATTTGATGTATTATGAGACTTATAAAGCTCTTCACTAATTATATCTATATCTGGAAATAATTTTTTGAGGCCAGCAACAGCTATATCGTTAACTTTAATATCAGCATTTGTTAATGGTGAACAATCTTCTTTGTAACTTACTGATTTATAATCAAATTTCTTGAAATAATGAAGAGCGCATTTATTACATTTTTTTGCTAATTCAATGATTTCAACTATTTTATTCTCAGTGATCATGATTTTGAGGATTTTATCTTGTTTTTATTATAAAAATGCCATAAGAACAAAGCTGCTGCACCTCTGTAAGGTTTCCAATTTTTACCCATATTTTCCATTCCAATTTGATTAGGTCTTTTATTTAAATTCAGCAATACTTTTACTGCTTCTTGAAGTGCCAAGTCAGCTGATGGCCAAGCATTTACATCCTGTAAGGCAAAGATTTTGAAATTGTTAATTGTCCATTTCCCAATTCCTTTTATAGGTAATAACACTTCAGTTACTTCTTCACTTGATAATTTATCTAGGGAACTTATGTCTAATTGTTTATTTAATGACAATAAAGCTAAATTTTTGATGTAAAATGATTTTTGTGTTGATAATCCAAAATTTTTTAGTTCTTCAATATTTGATTTTGATAAAACTTTTTCACTCAACATATTATTTGCAGAAAGTTTTTGATATATTTTTTTTGCAACTTTTGTTGAAATTTGTTGTCCAATTATTATTTTTACAATGCTCTCAAAAGTTTTTTCAATAGCACGGTTTTCTGGTAATCCAAACTCGTCAAATATTTTTTTGAAGTTTTCATCTATTTTTTTGATCTCATAAAATGCTGTGAGCATTTTACTATTCCATTTTAAATTCATTTCTAATTTCGATACAATAAATAAAATTTATAATTAACACAAAGAAGAATAATTTTGATAATTTTACTACATTTCAATTAACTTATCCTATGTCAGCTTTAAATCCAGCTGCTTCGATCCCAAAAATAGCAGCAATTTCATCATTATCGGATGTGTCTCCTGATACTCCAGCAGAACCTATAATGTTATTATTTTTGTCTCTAATTAAAATACCTCCTGGAACTGGAACTAGTTCACCATTTGAAAGCGCATTTATTGCATTAATAAAATATGCTTGTTGTTCAGCTCTATTAAATAGTGCTCTTGATCCCATTCCCATTTGAAAAGCACCGTTTGCTTTACCATGAGCAATCTTAAAACGTAAACTACTAATTCCGTCTTCTCCCAAGCATGCTTTGATTGCGCCACGATGGTCTAACACAACAATCATTATAGGATTAATTTTAATTTCTCTTGCTTTTTGAATCGATTTTTGAATTATCAGATTTGCTTTTTCTAAGGTAATTTGTTCCATAATTATTTCAGACATATAAATTCTCCATATAGATTTAGAAATTTTAAATTTTTTTTAACTTATACATTTATTTGTGTTAATTAATTTATATTTTCACATTTAAGTCTTAAATAAATCAAAATGTCACCTAAATCAAACTATCTTAATTTTTTAGAGCTAAATGAAAAAAAACTAAATACACTTGGTATTAAAGTTGTAGTTGCTTTCTATAAATTTTTTGAAGTTCGAAATATTATAGCAATGCAAAATTCATTAAAGTCAATTTTTAAAGACACTAAAATTAAAGGTACAATTTTAATTGCAAAAGAGGGAGTTAATGCAACAATAGCAGGAACAAAAGACGAAATTTCAGTAGCATTAGAAAAACTTTGGAGTTTAGATTCTTTAATAGATTTAGAGCCTAAATACTCGTTTGCTTTTAAAAATCCATTCTTCAGAATGAAAATAAGAATAAAAAAAGAGATTGTTACTATTGGATTGCCAGAAATCTCGCCCAAGAAGATTGTTGGGAATTATGTTAAGCCAGAAAATTGGAATGATTTAATATCTGATAAAAATTTGTTATTAATTGATACAAGAAATAATTATGAAGTATCAATAGGCTCATTTGAAAATGCTTTAAATCCCAATATAAAAAATTTTAGAGAATTTCCAAATTGGGTTAATAAAAATTTAATAAATAAAGATCCTCAAATTAAAAACAAAAAAGTTGCTATGTTTTGTACTGGTGGCATCAGATGTGAAAAATCTACATCTTATTTAAAGTCTATAGGTTTTGAAGATGTATACCATTTAGAGGGTGGAATATTAAAATATCTTGAAAAGATTCCAAAAAATGAAAGTAAATGGAATGGTAGTTGTTTTGTATTTGATTATAGAGTTTCTATTGATCACAACTTAGAACTTGGTCATTATGAAATGTGCTTTGCTTGTAGAATGCCTATAAGTAAAATTGATAAATTGCATAAGTATTTTGTTCAAGGAGAGAGTTGTCATCATTGTTTTAAAACTTCCAATTATAAGCAAAAAAATAGATTTAGAGAACGACAAAAACAAATTGAGCTTTCTAGAAAAAAAAATCAATCTCACATTGGTCAAGCAAAAACTTAAAATTTAGTCAAATAAAATCAGAACTGTTTCTGGAGGCCTTCCAATAACTGTTTGTACTAACTTGTTACTTTGATATTTACAAATTAATGGTCTTTGCAATAAAATTGGAAATTTCACAATGTAATTAATTATATCATCTTTAGCCAATTTTTTTTTTGTTAATTTTAATTCTTTATATAAACTTTCATTCTTTCTTATTATTTCGTCTTTAGATATTTTATTTAAGTTGAGTATGGATTTGAGCTCAATAATATCAATTCCATCCTCTAGATATTTTATTATTTTTAAGTCTTTAGTTTTAAAATTTAGCATTTCTAATACTTGTCTAGATTTTGAACATCTAGGGTTATGATAAATTTTAAAACTAAGTTGTCTCACAATAATCCCCCATTTCCCATATGATTTATATCATCTGAAGAAATTTTTAAGTCACATAATTTTCTCCATAAAACCCAATCAACTCCATTTTCTTTTTTTGATCTGGCACAAGCAGGCATACCAATTATTGAAATATTTTTCCTTGAAATTTTTATTTCAGCTAGCAACATTAAATTTCCTGGTTCTACCGGCATGCCTAAACGTAAAATTTCGCCGTGAATTTCTTTAATTGCTCTGGGAATCACGTCATTAATGTCACATATAGCAGATATTCCAAAGATCATAATAATGTCAGCATTTTCGTTAATACTTTTATTTAGTTGTAAACATATAGATTTTATTTCATGAAAACATTTTTTTTCAATAATTTCATTAATTCCACAAGATGACAACCTGTCTTTAGTAACTTCTACAGTTTTTTCTAAAATTTTTGTACTAACATTTTGATTAGTTGTTTGAATTAAGTGAATATTCTTTTTTTGAAATGGCAATATTTTAAAACAATTTTTTGCAGCGTTAATTATATTTTGTAGTTTTTTTTCTTTTATCCCAAATGGAATAGCTTTAATTGATGCTACTATTTGATTTTTTTTTACCCTTGAAAAGGCTTTTAAAGAAGAAACTCCAATATCATTTGTTATAGAATTAATCGTAAATAATTGGTCAGGTAAAAATGATAATAAACCGTCAATATTTGAAATTAAGTTGCATCTACCACGTTTAGTATCTTGAATTTTAATATATGAATTTTCTGAGTTAATAATTTTTTTTGATATTTCATATACGGCAGTGTTTTCATCAACTTCGTCTTCATCCAGAATAGCACATGTTATTTTTTCAATGTTATTCATTAATAAAAGATCAACTACATTACTGTCTATAATAGTTCCCTTAGAGATTTTAATTATATTTTTATTTTTAGTAACTTTTATTGAAGATGACAAAATGCCATTCAAAGATAATTTAGTATTCACTTCACCAAAAAACATTTTATTCCTTCTTGATTGTTTTACAGCTAAACAACATATAATATATAACTTTAAATGTTAATTAATTTGACTTATATATACAAAAAATCTTGACGATGTGACTTTCAAGAGATATCTAATCAAGTATTATTGTTTGGGGCTGTAGCTCAATTGGGAGAGCGCCTGCTTTGCAAGCAGGAGGTCGTCGGTTCGATCCCGTCCAGCTCCACCATATTTTATATATACCTTAAGTGAGAATGAATAATGGCTGTACCAAAAAGTAAAATTACTAGATCCCGAAGAGGCATGAGACGTTCTCATGACGCCCTTAGTTCTGATGCATATGTTGAAAGTAAAGATACTGGTGAACTTCATAGACCTCATCATATTGATCTCAAAACCGGCATGTATAAAGGAAGACAAGTTATAAACGTTAAATCAAAAACTTAAGATTTAAGATTTTATTAAAATATTGAAGTTAAAAAATGTCTATCAAAAAAAAAGTTCAAAACGAAACAGATAATTCTAACATTGAAACTAAAGGATCAAATAGAATTAAAGTTCAAAAGGATCCTTTATTTAACATAGGGGATATTGTAAAACATCGTATATATCCCTTTAGGGGCGTTATCGTTGATGTAGATCCTGAATTTTCTAATACTGAAGAATGGTATGAATCAATTCCTGCAGAAATTAGACCTTCTAGAAATCAACCTTATTACCATTTGATGGCAGAAAATACTGAAACTTTTTACACAGCTTATGTATCGCAACAAAATTTAGTCGATGATGGTGATAATGGTCCTCTTGATCATCCAGACTTGGATGAAATTTTTAGCGGTATGGAAAAAGGAAAGTATCATTTAAGAAATGAAGTTAGAAACTAATTTTTGACTTTGATCTTTAATTAGTACAACTAATATACTATATATCAGATATTAAATAATTATGTAAAGTGACCGATCATGCAGTTGTTCGCCTCGGTTTTTAAGTACGAAAACCCATTTTTAAATAATAATGTTATATTGATTGATAGATTTAATTAAAAGGAAATTAGATGGTTGCTACTCAAGAAACAATTGATAAAGTAAATGAAGTTTCTAGTACTTATAAATATGGTTTTGTTACTGATCTTGAATCAGAAAAAGCTCCACTTGGTCTTAGTGAAGATATTGTTAAATTCATTTCTAATAAGAAACAAGAACCCAAATGGTTATTAGAGTGGAGACTTAAAGCATATAAAAAATGGCTTTCAATGGAAGTACCTAATTGGGCAATGGTTGATTTTCCTGAGATTAATTTTCAAGATATTTATTATTATTCAGCTCCTAAAACCAAACCAAAATTAAATAGTCTTGACGAAGTTGATCCAGAATTATTGAAGACTTATGATAAATTAGGTATACCAATAAAAGAACAAGAAGTTTTAGCGGGTGTTGCTGTAGATTATGTTTTTGATTCAGTCTCTGTAGTCACTACATTTAGAGAAAAATTAGCCAAAGAAGGTATAATTTTTTGTCCTATTTCAGAAGCAGTACAAACATATCCTGATCTTGTAAAAAAATATCTTGGAACAGTAATACCGATTGGTGATAATTATTATGCTGCCCTTAACTCTGCTGTTTTTACAGATGGGTCTTTTGTCTACATACCAAAAGGTGTTAAGTGCCCCATGGAGTTATCGACCTACTTTCGGATTAATGAACAAAATTCTGGACAGTTTGAAAGGACATTAATTATTGCAGAAGATAATACATATGTTTCTTATTTAGAAGGTTGTACTGCTCCTCAAAGAGATGAAAATCAACTACATGCGGCAGTAGTAGAATTAGTCGCCATGAATAATGCGGAGATAAAATATTCAACAGTTCAGAACTGGTATCCCGGAGACAAAGATGGTAAAGGGGGAATTTATAACTTTGTTACTAAAAGAGGAAATTGTCTTGGGAAAAAATCTAAAATTTCTTGGACTCAAGTAGAAACTGGTTCTGCTATCACATGGAAATATCCGTCATGTGTTCTAAAAGGTGACGATTCTGTGGGTGAATTCTATTCGGTAGCAGTTGCCAATAATGCACAACAAGCTGATACTGGTACAAAAATGATCCATATAGGTAAAAACACAAAATCAACAATTATATCTAAGGGTATTTCAGCAGGTATGGCTCAAAATACATATAGAGGACAAGTTCAAATACAGAAAAGTGCAAAAGGTTCGAGAAACTTTACACAGTGTGACTCATTACTAATTGGTGATAAATGTGGAGCTCATACTGTTCCTTATATAAACCAGTTCACACCCCAAGCTCGAGTAGAACATGAAGCAACTACTTCAAAAATTTCTGAAGATCAGCTCTTTTATTGCTTACAAAGAGGCCTTGATACTGAGCAAGCCACATCATTAATAGTAAATGGTTTTTGTAAAGAAGTTATGAAAGAGCTACCTATGGAGTTTGCCGTTGAAGCTCAAAAATTAATAGGTATTAGTTTGGAAGGCTCTGTAGGGTAGCTTTTAGAAGAAATATTAAATACTGGAAGATGTATGTCACTACTAGAAATTAAAAACGCTAAGTTAAAACTTAATGATAAAGATATATTGAAAGGTTTGTCTCTATCAGTTAACAAAGGCGAGGTTCATGCTATAATGGGGCCTAACGGATCAGGTAAAAGCACTTTATCATATATGCTAGCTGGAAGAGGTGGTTATGATTTAGAAAGTGGTGAAATTCTTCTTGATGGCCAGTCATTGTTAGAAATGGAGGCTGACGAGAGAGCAAGATCTGGCCTATTTTTAGCTTTTCAATATCCTGTTGAATTGCCAGGAGTAGGTGGAATGAGTTTTTTAAGAGAAGCTGTTAATTCTAGAAGAAAGTTTTTAGGGAAAGAAGAATTGGATCATTTAGCATTTGTAAAAGAAGCTAGAAAAGTTGCATCAAAAATGTTTGTTAAAGATGAGATGTTAAAAAGAGCTGTAAATGTCGGTTTCTCTGGTGGAGAAAAAAAACGTTTTGAAATATTACAAATGGCTATGCTTAAGCCAAAAATTTCAATTTTAGACGAAACTGATTCAGGTCTAGATGTTGATGCGTTAAAAATAGTTTCTGATGGAGTAAATGCTGAAAGAAATGATGATAACGCAATAGTTGTAATAACGCATTATCAGAGACTATTAGATTACATAGTTCCAGATTTTGTTCATATTTTATCTGATGGCAATATTATAAAAACTGGAGGTCCTGAGCTAGCATTGGAGGTTGAAAAAAATGGTTATGCAGGTTTGATTAATGCTGCATAACGCTAAAGATAAATATATAACTTCTGTAAAAGATTATGTTAGTCAATTTGAAGAAAACAGTTTTAGAAAATTAGCATCAAATGATTTCAATAGTTGGCCCAGTCCTCGTGAAGAAACTTGGAGATTAAGTAGATTAGGTGTTTTGTCTAGAAAAGAAATAACTCCAATAATACCTAATTCCAAAAAAAAAGTTTCTTCAGTGTCAAAGTTTACAGGTTCTACAATAATAAGATTTGTAGATGGTGCTCTTAGAGAAGATTTATCGTCAAAATTACCACCAGGCTCGTCTTTGGATATTTTAGGAGAGGAGGATTCACTTACTTGCTTTCATAAATTTAAAGATAGTAACTTGAAGGATCATCCCTCGACAAATGTTTCATTTTCATGTACCCCTTCAATAGTAAAATTAACAATTGAAAAAAATATAAGTATAGGAGGTTTTTTTGAAATAATTTATGAAGGTGGAGACGAAAACTTATCTGTTCATCCAGCTTTGTATATAGAGTTGAAAGACAACAGTAGTATAACAATCATTGAACGATTTAACCATTTAAGTTCTCTTATCATGCCTTTACAATTAGTTGAACTAAAACAAAATGCCTCAATGAATTCATTGAAAATTTTTAATGATAATCAACAATCTTATAATTTGTCAGCTAATTGTACTTTTTTATCAGATAAATCTAATTATAACTCTTTTTCTCTTATTAAAGGTGGATTGTTTACACGCTCAGAAACACATGCTTATCTTAAGGGAGAAAACTGTAGTCTAAATCTCAATGGAGTATATTTGTCTTCTAAAAATCAACACCATGACCTAACAACAGCTATCTATCATGACGTACCCAACTGTACTTCAAAACAAATTGTTAGAGGTGTATTAGGGGGGAAATCTACAGGTGTTTTTCAAGGAAAAGTTAGGGTGGCGCCAGATGCACAGAAAACTGACGGACAACAAATGAGTAGGGCTATTCTATTATCAGAAAATGCAATCGCGAATGCAAAACCTGAGCTTGAAATTTATGCTGATGATGTTATTTGTGCACACGGTGCAACTGTGGGAGAGATAGACGATGAGCAACTGTTTTATCTCAAAAGTAGAGGCATTCTAGAAAAAAAAGCAAAACAAATACTTATAACTGCTTTTCTTAATGATATTATTAATGAGTCAGTTGAAGAATCTGTACAAAATTTTGTTTTTGAAGAAGCCGAGTTAGCTTTATCAGAAATTATTAGTAAAGAAATATAATTATATGAAAATATATGACACAAAATTTATTAAAGATCAATTTCCAGCTCTTCAAAGGAAAGTTTGGGATAAAAAACTAGTTTATCTTGACTCCGCTGCATCTATGCAAAAACCTAAAAGAGTGTTAGATGCTATTAGCAAAAGTTATTCCTTTAATTATTCTAATGTTCACAGAGGTCTTCACAAGTTGTCAGAAGAAGCAACCGCCAACTATGAACGTTCAAGAATTAAAGTGGCTAAATTTATAAATTGTTCTGAAAATGAAGTAATTTTTACATCTGGTGCTACTGCAGCATTAAATCTTGTGGCATATAGTTGGGGAATGAACAATTTATCAGCCGGCGACGAAATAATTATTACTATAGCAGAACATCATGCCAATATAGTACCATGGCAAATTATTGCTGAACAAAAAAATGTTAAAATAAAAGCTGCACATGTCGATCCAAACTCAGAATTTAATCCAGAAATTATAAGAGATTTAGTCACTGATAAAACTAAAATTATTGCTTTTCCTCATGTTTCCAATGTTTTAGGTACTACTTTCCCTGTGAAAGAAATCTGCAAAGTAGCTAAAGAATGTGGAGCAATAAGCGTAGTAGATGGATGCCAGGGTATTATCCATGAAAAAGTTGATGTAATTGATTTGGATTGTGATTTTTACTGTTTTTCAGGACATAAATTATATGGTCCTACTGGTATAGGAATTTTGTTTGGGAAATATAAATTGTTAGATAAGATGCCACCATTCTTAGGTGGTGGTGACATGATAGATATTGTAAAAATCCAAAAATCTACATATGCTGATCCTCCTTTAAGATTTGAAGCTGGAACACCACCAATTGTTGAAGCAATTGCTTTGGGAGAGGCAATTGATTGGGTTAATGAAATCGGAATTGAAGAAATAGGTTGTCATGAAAAAAAAATTATTGAATATGGCACTTCTTTACTCGACTCAATTGACGGTGTAAGTGTATTTGGTAAAGCTCCAAATAAAACAGGTGTTGTATCTTTTACAATGGATTGTGCTCATCCACATGATATAGCTACTATTATTGATAGAGAAGGGATTGCAGTTAGAGCAGGACATCATTGTGCACAACCTTTAATGGATGCTTTTAAATTAGTTTCAACTACTAGAGCATCGGTAGGAGCCTATTCAACTAAAAAAGATTTTGATCAGCTAGCAAATTCACTTACAAAAGTAAAAAAAATATTTGGTGTTTAATATGAATAGTAATGACAAACTTCCATTATCGGCTTTTATGCCTCATCACCCTTCCCCTGATCCTCATGCACCTTTTATTGCAAAAGCTGGTAAAAAAAATAATATATCTACTAAATTAATTAATAAAAGTGAAGTAGTTGAAAGCCTTAAAACCATATATGATCCAGAATTGCCAGTAAATATTTATGATTTAGGACTTATTTATGATATCAGGTTAATTGATAAAAATGATTTAAAAATTAAAATGTCTCTTACTGCTCCTGGTTGTCCTGTAGCTGGAGAAATGCCAGGACAAGTTGCGAATACACTTGCAAAAATCCCAAATGTTGGCTTAATTGAGGTAGAGCTTGTTTGGGAACCTGCATGGACTAAGGATAAAATGAGTGAAGATGCAAAGTTGGCACTTGATATTTATTAATTCTCTTGGAACCTTTAAATGAATAATGAAAAAAAACCTTTATTAACCCTAACAGATGCAGCTGCTAATAGAGTCAAAGACTTAATAAGTAAGGCAGACTCAGAAGTTATTGGTCTCAGAATTGGAATTAAGACAGCTGGTTGTTCTGGGATGAAATACAATGTGGAATATGCCAAAGAAATTAAACCATTTGAAGAGAAAATTATATCAAAAGGTATTACTATTTGTATTGATCCAGCCGCAATAATGTTTTTGATAGGATCTGAGATGGATTATAAAGAGCAAAAATTTAGTTCAGGTTTTGAGTTTAATAACCCAAATGAAATAGCACGCTGTGGTTGTGGTGAAAGTTTTACGGTAGCTTAAAATATTCATAGTTTATTAGGAATAGAAATGAAAAATGCTGAAGCATTTTCTTCAAACGATAAAATTTTAACACCACTAAAAACATTGAATGAATTGTTAAGATTTGTTGTTCCAAAAGGCAGTAAAGAAATGCCTATTAGAATAGCTTTAGCTTTGATATTCCTTATACTAGCAACACTTGTGAGTGTTTATACCCCATTTTTATACGGTAAAGCAGTTGATTTAGTTTCCGAAAAAACCTCTATAAATTTAAGCTTACTTTGGTTTGTCATAGGAGCATATGCGTTAGCAAGATTAGGACAAGTTTTTTTTGATGAAGCTAAAGAATTTGTTTTTGCAAGAGTGGCTCAAAGAGCTGTAAGAGGAGCTGCTTTAAAAGCATTTAAACACTTACATAATTTGTCACTAAGTTTTCATCTAAACAGGCAAACTGGAGGGTTAACAAGATCAATAGACAGAGGTGCAAAAGGCGTTGAACTTCTATTAAGGTATAGTATTTTTGAAATAGTTCCTGTTGTGATTGAGTTAATAACTGTTGGTATTGTTCTATGGGTAACTTTTGGTTTTATTTACTCTTTCATTACAATTATGACAGTAATAATTTATATAGTTTACACCATTAAAGTAACTGAATGGCGAATTGAAATTAGAAAAAGGATGAATTTAGCTGATGAAAATGCATCAACTAAAGCTGTAGACAGTTTATTGAACTATGAAACCGTTAAATATTTTAATGCAGAAAAAATAGAAGTTGATAGATATAATATAGCTATGAAATCCTATGAGGATTCTGCTGTAAAAGCTAGAGCTTCACTTTCAATAGTAAATATAGGCCAAGGTGCAATAATAGCATTAGGATTATTTTTAGTAATGGGTTTAGCTGGTGAAGATATTGCTAAAGGGAAAATGTCTGTAGGAGATTTTGTGGTCGTCAACACCTTTTTATTACAATTATATTTACCATTAAACTTCTTAGGTTTTGTTTATAGAGAAATTAGACAATCATTATTAGATATTGGTAGAATGTTTGCTTTGGTAGATGAAACGCCTGACATAATTGATAAAGAAAGAGCTTACAAATTAGTAGTTGAAAATGGTAAAATTGAGTTCAAAAATGTAAATTTTTCATATGGTAATCGTGTCATTTTGAGGGATTTAAATTTTACAGTAAACCCAGGCGAAAAAGTAGCTATAGTTGGTCCAACTGGAGCTGGTAAATCTACGATATCAAAGCTTTTATTTAGATTTTATGATCCATCTTCCGGTGAAATTCTCATAGATAATCAATCGATTAATGATGTAACTCAAAATTCTTTAAGATTAAATATAGGAATGGTTCCGCAAGATACGGTTCTGTTTAATGATACTATTAAATATAATATTGCTTATTCAAAACCTAATTCTACTATGAAAGAAATTATAAATGCAGCAAAACTCTCTTCAATAGATAAATTTATTTCAAATTTAGAACTAGGATATGATACTTTAGTTGGTGAAAGGGGCTTAAAACTCTCTGGAGGAGAAAAGCAAAGAGTTGCTATTGCAAGAGCTCTTTTAAAGAAACCAAAAATATTTGTTTTTGATGAAGCGACATCCGCATTAGATACAAAAACGGAAAAATCAATTGAAAGATCTCTTAAAAAATTATCTAGTTCAAACACTACTCTTGTAATAGCCCATCGTTTATCAACAATTATTGATGCTGACAAAATAATAGTATTAGAAAGTGGAAGGGTTATTGAGATTGGCACACATCAAGAACTCATTAACAAAAATAAACTTTATGCTGAAATGTGGATCAGACAACAAGAAAACCTAAATTGAGATCATCCTATAGAAAATTGCTCTTTTAAGTATTTATCCTCCATACTGTTAGTCTTGTCGTATAGTATTCGAAGATTTATGTCATGTTTTTGAGAAATAGAAACTTTTGTTATATTTTTAACTTCAAAGGCGTCAGCACTTGCACTTACAGGTCTCATTTTTGGATTAATAACGTTAAACTCAATTATTGAATTATTTTTGATTAATGCTCCTCTCCATCTTCTTGGTCTGAAAGGACTTATTGGCGTAAGAGCCAAGATTTCTGATCCAATTGGTAATATTGGACCATGAGCAGACAGATTATATGCTGTTGAACCAACTGGTGTTGCAACCATAACACCGTCACACGTTAACTCATTTAATCTTTCTGTATTATCTATTTTAATTGAAATTATAGCACTTTGATGTGTTCTTCTAAATATTGCTACTTCATTAATAGCAAGTTCTTTATATTTTTGATTTTTTGTATCTAAAGCTAGCATTTCAAGAGGGTGAACAATTATCTCATTAGCTTCTTTTAATCTATCTATCAGGTTAAATTTATCATATTGATTCATCAAAAAACCAATATTACCTCTATTCAAACCAAAAACTGGAATGCCATATAATATACTTTCACGCATCGCAGCTAACATGGCACCATCCCCACCTACGGCTACAATAACTTCAGCTTTCGAAACTTCTTCTTGTCCATATAATTTTAGTAATTCATTGGAGACTAGTTTAGCTTTTTTATTTTTAGCAATACTGAAGTGAATCTTCAAAATTTTTTCCCTTTTTGTGGTATTTTAAATAATTTCAAGTTAAAACATAACCATATTAATTGGTGATTTATATGAAAGCAATAGAAACAGCATTAAGTTTAACTAAAACTTATAAGCTTGGTATTGAAAGATTTGAAAAAATGCTTGGAAATGAGTTTTCCAAAGCAGTTGATTTTATGAATAATTCGTCCACACATATTATTATTTGTGGGATGGGAAAATCAGGACTTGTTGGAAGAAAAATATCCTCTACCCTTGCATCTACAGGAACACCAAGTATTTTTCTCCATCCAGCTGAGGCTATCCATGGAGATCTAGGTAAAGTTCAAAAACAATCTGTTGTTCTTCTAATCTCTTATTCCGGTGAAACAGATGAAATAATTTCATTGATCCCTGCATTAAAAAGACTTGATGTAACTATAATTGGATTAACTGGTGTAAAAAACTCAACTTTAGCTTTTAAATCTGACATAGTCTTGGATACTTCAGTTGATAGAGAGGCATGCCCATTAAATTTAGCACCTACAACATCAACAATGATTACGATGGTTTTAGGTGATGCTTTAGCTGTTTCATTAATGGAATTAAAAAACTTCAAACAAGAAGATTTCGCATTAACTCATCCTGGTGGATCTCTTGGTAGAAGATTGTTATCAAGTGTAAAAGACGAAATGAAGCAGAATAATTTACCATTTATTGATCAAAATTCCATAGTGCAAGATGTGTTAGTTAAAATGACTGAAGGTCGTCTTGGTCTTGCTATAGTTGGCACAAAAGAAGAATTAAAGGGTGTGATAACAGATGGTGATATAAGAAGAGCGTTAATTGATAACAATAATTTTGCTGCATTGAAAGCAAAAGATTTAATGAATTCAAATCCATTAACTGCACTGGAAAGTGACAATTTACAAGTTGCAGAAAAGAGAATGAGAGAAGCAAAAGTTCAGTGTTTAATAGTAAAAAATCCAATTAATGAAGTAGTGGGTGTTATTCAGATTTTTGAATAAACGCATGGTACCAAAAATGGATATTTCTTTATTTGATTATGAATTAAATTCACATTTAATTGCACAAAAACCATGTGTGCCTAGAGATAATTCACGTTTATTGAACTGTATAAAAGAGGTTCCTGAAGATCTTCGATTTAGAGACTTGCCTTCAATTTTAAATCCAGGAGATGTATTAGTTATTAACAATACGAAAGTCTTACCATCTCGTTTGTTCGGGAAACGAGGGCAGGTAAATGTGGAGGTGACTTTGCATATGAAAACTAGTAATAATACTTGGAAAGCATTTCTAAAACCTGGTCGCAAGTGCAAAATCAATGACATCATAATGTTTGAAAATGACTTAAAGGCTAAAGTTGTTGAAAAATATATTGAAGGTGATGCGTTACTATATTTCAATAAAAATAGTAAAAATATACTCAAGTATGTAAATCATCAGGGTCAAATGCCACTTCCTCCATACATAAAAAGAAATGATAAAAACGAAAATGATAATAAAGATTATCAAACAATTTTTGCTGAAGAAGATGGAGCTGTTGCTGCTCCTACTGCTGGATTACACTTTACGGAGAAGTTAATTAATATATTAAAATCTAAAGGAGTTTTATTCGCACCTATTACTCTTCATGTAGGTGCTGGAACTTTTTTACCAGTCAAAGTTACTAATATATATGATCATAAAATGCACGAAGAATGGGGATATTTAAGTGAAAATTCATCTGATATAATAAATAATGCTATCCAGAATAAAAAACGTATTATTTCTGTTGGAACTACTAGTTTACGAATATTAGAAACGGTAGCAAGATTGAAAAATGGACTAATTGAGCCTTGGTCTGGTGTTACAGATCTATTTATAACTCCAGGCTTTCAATTTAAGATTGTAGATTTATTGATAACAAATTTTCACTTACCAAAGTCAACTCTACTAATGCTAGTTTCAGCTTTTCATGGAAAAGAGAAAACATTTGAACGATATAAATATGCCATCAAAAAAAAATATAGATTTTTCTCTTATGGAGACAGTTGTATTTTTTCAAGAGAAAATAACTTCTAATGAATAATATTTTTAATTTTGAATTAATTTCAAATGACAAGGGCGCTCGTTTGGGTAAACTAACAACTGCTCATGGGGAAATTAATACTCCTATTTTTATGCCAGTGGGAACGGCAGCTACTGTAAAGGCAATGCATTTGAGGGACGTTGTGACTGCGGGTGCTGAAATTATTTTAGCTAACACTTATCATTTAATGTTAAGACCTGGTCAAAAAAATATTAAAAAAATGGGTGGTGTTAGAAAGTTTATGGGTTGGAATAAACCACTTCTTACTGATTCAGGTGGTTTTCAAATTATGAGTTTAGGCAAGTTAAGACAAGTTCAAAATGATGGCGTAACATTTAAGTCACATCTTGATGGTAGAAAGTATTTTTTGTCACCAAAAATAAGTACAGAGATACAGAATGCTTTAGATGCAACTATTACAATGCAACTTGATGAGTGTATTACTTTTCCTGCGTCATATGAAGAGTCGAAAAGAGCAATGAAATTATCTCTTGAATGGGCTGCTATGAGTAGAGAAGCATTTGAAGAAAGGAATGGTTACGGTCAATTTGGAATAGTACAGGGATCAACATTTTCAGATTTGAGAGAGGAATCAGTAAAAAAACTTATTGAACTAGACTTTGAAGGATATGCAATTGGAGGTTTGGCAGTTGGTGAAGGGCAAGATCTAATGTTTGAAACTTTAGATTATACTACAAAATATATGCTCCAAAACAAACCTAGATATTTGATGGGTGTTGGAAAACCAGATGATTTAATCGGAGCAGTAAAAAGAGGGGTTGATATGTTTGATTGTGTTTTGCCGACTCGTTCAGGAAGAACTGGTCAAGCTTTCACATCTAAAGGTCAGGTAAACATAAAAAATTCTAAACATACCCTTAATGAAATGCCATTAGATCTAGAATGTAGCTGTCATACTTGTCAAAATTTTTCTAGAGCATATCTTCACCATCTTTTTAGGGGAAAAGAAATTTTAGGACTTATGCTTTTAAGCTGGCATAATATCCATTTTTATTTAAATATTATGAAAAATATTAGAAATGCTATAGAAAATAAAGAATTTGAAAAATTTGAAAAAACTTTTTTGAATAAATATTATTCGGGTGAAGATTAACATGAATAATAACTATTGTTTATAATATGTATAAATTTGATGACAAAAAAATAATTCAAGACTTAGCTAAAGAGTTTAAATTTGATGTTTGTAAAATTACAGATACTAAATTACCTATAAATACTGATTCAAGACTGAAAGAATTTATTGATTTAGGCTTTCATGGAGAAATGAACTGGCTTGCGGATAGTTATGAAAGAAGAAGATCACCATTAAATTTATGGGAAGAAGCAAAATCTGCAATTATACTTGGTTTGAATTATGGACCTAAAAATAATCCTTTAGAAAAAATAAATAAAAAAAATTTGGGTAATATCTCAGTATATGCTCAAGGAAAAGATTATCATAAATTGATAAAAGGTAGGCTTAAGTTATTTTCAAGTAAATTAATTTCTAAATTACAAAAAACAAAAAAAATAAAAATCAAAGTTTTTGTTGATACAGCTCCTTTAATGGAAAAACCTTTAGCAGAAAAGTCTGGTTTAGGATGGCAAGGAAAGCACACAAATTTAGTTTCAAGGGATTTTGGATCTTGGTTATTTTTAGGGGTTATTCTTGTCAATCATTCGTTTGAATATGATTCACAAGAAAAAAATTATTGTGGTTCTTGTACTAAATGTCTTGATATTTGCCCTACAGATGCATTTTATGGAAAAAATAAGTTAGACGCTTCAAAGTGCATATCATATTTAACTATTGAGCACAAAAATGCTATACCAAAAAAATTTAGAACAGCTATTGGTAATAGAATATTTGGGTGTGATGATTGTTTAGCGATTTGTCCTTGGAACAAGTATGCAAAGGTTACAAAAGAAATTAAATTTAACGACAATATATATAATTTTAATTTAAATGAATTATTAAAGCTTTCTGATCAACAATTTAGAAAAAAATTTGCAGGGTCACCAATAAAAAGAATAGGGAGGGACAGGTTTTTAAGGAATTGTTGCATTGCTGCAGGTAACAGTAAAAATAAAGAATTAATATCTTCACTAGAGAATTTGTTAATAAAAGATCAATCTTTTTTGGTTAGAGGAGCAGCTATATGGGCATTGCAGCAACTAGATAATAAAAATAACCTTAAAAGGATACAAAAAAAGCATTTAAGTTTTGAAAAAAATAATAATGTATTAGCTGAATGGTATCTTTAAGTGAATTAAAGGGCATTATTTTCAGTTTCACCTGTTCTGATTCTTGTAGCACTATGAAGATCTAAGACAAAAATTTTACCATCTCCAATTTGTCCTGTACAAGCACTTTGAAGTAGAGCTTCATGAACAGCGTCTTTCATTTCGTCAGTAACTGCAATCTCTATTTTAATTTTAGGAACAAATGATACACTATATTCTGCTCCTCTATAAATTTCAGTTTGTCCTCTTTGTCTTCCAAATCCTCGAACTTCAGATGCAGTTAAACCCTCGACACCAATCTCAGTTAAGGCATTCCTAACATCATCTAGCTTAAAAGGTTTTATTATTGCAATAAAGTATTTCATGACGAAATCTCCTAATCTGAATGATATCCTTTTTCTCCATGAGAACGCAAGTCTAAACCCTCAATTTCTTCTTGTTCGTCTACTCTCAACGATACAACTAAAGATGTGAGTTTTAGAATCAAGTATGTAAAAAAAGAAGTCCAAATGACAGTAATAACAACTGCCTTAAGCTGTATTAAAAATTGTGACAAACCTGTCTGTCCTTCTGCAAGACCTAATCCAGAGAATGTTGATGTTGCTAAAAATGCAACAAGTAATGTTCCTAAAATACCACCTACACCATGAACTGCAAAAACATCAAGGCTATCATCTATTTGAAGTTTACCCCTAATGTAATCGACTGCCAGGTAACATAGCAGACCCCCTAAAAATCCTAAAATTAACCCACCAGGCACACCTATGTAACCTGAAGCAGGTGTAACAGTGGCCAATCCAGCAACCATCCCAGTCACAATTCCGATTAAAGATGGTTTGCCAAATCTTTTCCATTCAATAAACATCCAAACTAATGAAGCAGTAGCTGCAGATATATGTGTAACTAACATAGCCATGCCTGCGCCTGAGCCTGCACTTAAAGCTGAGCCAGCGTTAAAACCGAACCATCCAATCCATAACATTGAAGCTCCTATCATAGTCAATATTGGACTATGAGGTGGGGTAATGGATTTTGGAAAACCTCTTCTTTTACCAAGTGTTAAGGCAGTAACTAAAGCTGCAGTACCAGCTGTAGCGTGTACAACAATACCTCCGGCAAAGTCCATTGTTCCCCAGGATGACAATATACCACCACCCCAAACCCAATGAGTTACGGGAGCATACACTATTAAAACCCAAAGACTTAAAAAGATGAGCATTGCTGAAAACTTAATCCTCTCTACAAATGCACCTATCATTAGTGCTGGTGTGATAATTGCAAATGTCATTTGGAATGTAGCAAAAAGACTCTCAGGTATACTTCCAGATGGAGTTTCTAACTCAATTGAATTCATAAATATATTTCCAAGGCCACCAATCCAAGCGTTTCCCTCAGTAAAAGCTAAACTATAACCTGCAACTACCCAAATAACAGATACTACACAAGCAAGGGAGAAGTGTTGCATTAATACAGATACAACATTTTTAGAGTTTACCAGTCCTGCATAAAATAGAGCTAAACCCGGTAAAGTCATTAATAATACTAAAGCAGTTGATGTCAAAATCCAGGCAGTGTCACCGTTATTAACATCGGCAAAAGCTGGAAATGAGATTAGAACAAATAGAAAAACTGTTATTATACTAAAAAGATTAGTCTTATTATTTAAAGTAAAAAAAGTCATATAATCCCCCCATTTAATACAAAACAACATAATATTGTTTTGATAAAATACAAAAAATTGTATGAAAAATGTTCTGGTAAAAATAAATTTGCTTAAATTTTGAACATTTTACTTTCGTTATGTTATGTGAATTAATTATATTTCAGTTTAAAATCGAATTTTTTAAGTGTATAAACCAAATATAAATAGTTATTAGAAGAGTTTTTTTTGATAAAAAATGTAATTAAACATTTGGCTCCAAAAGGTTATATTAGAGCTGCTATTAATTTAAGTAACTTTTTATTAGTTACTGGTAAAGAGAGTAATGGAGACCCACAAGGAGTTTCTCCGGACATGGCGAGGGCGCTTGCTAAAGAATTAAATGTAGATATTAAATTAATTTCTTTTAATAGACCTGGTGAGCTAGCTGACACAATTAATGATGATGTTTGGGATATTGGAAATATTGCAAATGAACCCGCAAGAGCCAGATCAATTACTTTTAGTAAGCCTTACACTACTATTGAATCTACTTTTTTGATTAGAAATGGTCATAATATTAAAACATTACAAGATGTTGATAAAAAAGGGATAAAAATAGCCGTTGCCGAAAGGAGCGCATATGATCTTTGGTTGACGGAAAATATTAAAAATGCAGATTTAATAAGAGCGAAATCTATTGATGAGTCTTTCTTCATTTTTCAAGAAGATAAACACGAAGTGTTAGCTGGATTAAGACCTAAATTAGTTGATGATATAAAAAAAACAACTGACTGTTTTATATTAAATGAACCATTCACTTTTATAAACCAGTCTATTGGAATCAAGCCTGGAAATTTAGATGCTGAAAATTTCATTAATAGTTTTGTAAAAAAACATATAGATAATGGTTTTGTTAAAAACCTCTTAACTAAATACAACGTATTGGGTAAATTATCCCTACCTAAAAACTAGAAAAAACTTAATATTGTATTAATGAAAAAAATAGTTCCAATATTAGCCGTATTTTCTACTGTTTTTTTCTGGGGATCTTCATTCCCAGCGATGTCATTCCTTTTAGAAACTTCAAATCCCCTAATCTTGGCTTCTGGAAGATTTTCTTTAGCTGCTTTACTTTCTGTCATCTGGTGTATTAATAATTATAAACAAAAGGTAAAATTAAATCATCTATTACGTTATTTTTTTGCAGGTTTTATTGGGATTTTTTTGTATAATTTATTTTTAAACTATGGACAAGTAAGTGTATCAGCTGGAGCAAGTAGTTTTATCGTCAATTGTAATCCATTATTTACTGCGTTGATTGGTTTTTTTATTTTGAAACAAAAGGTTTCATATATACATTGGATAGGAATAATTTTTTGTATGTTTGGTGTTAGTTTAATATCCTTTGATCAAGAAGGTGGCTTGAACATTGGTAGTGGATCTAGTTTGATTTTATTTGCAGCTATCTTAACTGCAATATATTTTCATTTAGTAAAGCCTTTAATTTTAATATATGGTACAGTAACTTCTACAGCTTATACCATCATTTTTGGAACCATGCCTATGCTATTTTGGTTTCCAGAAACCTATAATTTTATTTCGGAATCTTCAAATGAAATTAAATTAACCTATTTATGGTTGGCTTTGTTTCCTACTGCATTAGGATACTTAACTTGGACTTATTCCGTGGGTTTTTTTGGAGCTAATAAAGCTTCGTTATTTCTTTATTTAATTCCGCCAGTTTCTATAATTTTGAATTTTTTGTGGTATGACAAGCATCCATCTATTATTACTATTTTGGGAGGTTTAATAATAATATTAAGTGTTTTTCTAACACTTTTTTTTCAACAAAATATAAATAAAACCAGATATGTTTAGTTGGAGCGGGTAGCGAGAATCGAACTCGCGTCATTAGCTTGGAAGGCTAAGGTCTTACCACTACACAATACCCGCACCTAATAAAATTTATAGGACATAAGGTTATAATTGTAAATACTGTTTTAAATATGATTAATTTAAATAAGTACATATCCTAAAATACTATTTAACAAAAGGTATTTCAAAATTATACCTTGTTCATTACTTGCTGTGGCATATTACGATAATATTTTTCTTCTACTACGTATTCTATATCTTCTTTATCCTGTGCAGAACCTTCTGCTTGTATAAATGTATAATTAGCAAAATCCTTACACCATTCTTTATTTGTATTAAGACATTCTATTGGATAAATATTACCTCCCCACTCTTTCGCCTCATTTACTAATTCATGACCAAGTTCATCAGTAGTTTCGAGACAATCAGCGACAAAACTTGGAGAATATATTGCAATTTCTTTTTTCCCTTTAGAAATCAATTCTTCAACAACATTTTCTGTGTAAGGCGTTATCCATTCTTCAGACCCAAATCGACTTTGGAAACTCATTAAACATTGATCTGGATTAATATTTTTTAATTTATTAGTTATAAGACAAAATGTTTCAAAACAGTGTCTATAGTAATCATCACCTTTATTCACAATCCTCCTTTTCTGCATACCGTGAAATGTGATAATTAAACTATCAATTTTTTTTCCAAGTTTTTTTAGTTCATCTAATCTTTTGTCAACTAATTTAACAGAATTATCAATAAATGCATGAGTTCTATGGAAATTAGTAATAACTTCAAAAGTTGGTATCTTAACTCTTTTTGATAATTCTTTAGCTAAAGCGTCAACCCCGGAAGCGATTGTACTTTCAGAATATTGAGGAAACATAGGTATAACCAGGAGTTTTGTTGCTCCAACTCCATTTTTTAAGTCCTCCTCCCAACTGTCATAAACTTCATTAACATATGGAGGTGATAATAAAAAGGCATGATTGACCTCAACGTACCCATTTTTATCAATTTTTTTAAGCTCTTTACTTACATTTTTAGTAAAATCTCTTGTATTTGTTATTAAAGGAAAACTCTTACCATCCCAAATTCTGGCGTAAAGTTTTGCAGATTTTTGCGGTCGGAAGGGTAATACAAAAAAATTTAATATTATCTTCCATATCCACGGATTAAGATCAATTACTCTAGGATCTCCTAAAAACTCTCTTAAATATTTTCTAAGCGCCTTGGTTGTTGGTTCAGAAGGTGATCCAAGTTGAACAAATACAACTTTTGTTTTTCTTTTTGGATGAATGTAATGTTGTTTCATGATTAATTTATTAATGATTTAAAGTTTGTTTATAAGTTTGTTAATAATTATTTAATATATAATGAGTGGATAATTATCATTATAGCTAGATATTATATGTGTATTTTTGATTTCATTTCAAGCTAACTAAATAAGTTTTAAGCAGGTTTCTTAAAATTTACTTTTTCAGTTTTTTTAAAAGCATACTTAAGAGCAAAAGTTAGATCTGCTATCATTTCTTCTGTATGTAATGGCCCTGGTGTGACTCTTAATCTTTCAGTTCCAATAGGCACGGTAGGAAAATTGATTGGTTGAATGTAGTGTCTGAATTCATTTAGTAATATTTTACTAATTTCCAAACATCTAATAGGGTCATTAACCATTATTGGTACAATGTGACTTTCGTTATCAATAAAATTTATATTTTCATTTTTTAGATATTTCTTAAGTAAAATTGTATTCTGTTGTTGTAAAATTCTTTCTTTATTTGATTTTTTTAGATAACGAATAGATGTATTGGCGGCTTTGGCTAGGGCAGGAGGTATTGCTGTTGTAAAAATATATCCACTAGCATAGCTTCTAATGGCGTCACAGATTATATTCGAAGAAGCAATATATCCACCCATTGTACCAAACGCTTTTCCAAGAGTGCCTTGTATTATATCTACAGAATTTTGTAATCCTAGCTTTTCTGCTATGCCTGATCCATTAGCTCCATACATGCCAACTGCATGAACTTCATCCAAATAAGTTAGAGCGTTATATTTTTTTGCGATATTTGTTATTCCGTAAATATCACCAATATCTCCATCCATTGAGTAAATTGATTCAAATACTATAACTTTAGGCCGGTTTTCAGGATATTTTTTTATTAAATTATTTAAATGCTTAAGATCATTATGTTTGAAGATTTCTTTCAAAGCATTTGACTTTTTTATACCAGTAATTATTGATGCGTGATTTTTCTCATCTGAAAAAACCACTACATCTTTTAAGAGGCTAAGTAGGGTGCTAATAGTAGCTTCATTTGCTACATAGCCCGACGAAAATACAATAGCTTTTTGTTTTTTATGAAAATCAGCTAATTCATTTTCTAAATTGACTATTGCGTTACTGTTTCCAGAAATGTTCCTTGTTCCCCCAGAACCAGTTCCCATACTTTTAACGGCGTTTATCATTGAACTCATAACTATCTTATTTTGACTCATTCCTAAATAATCATTTGAACACCATACAGTTATATCATTTTTTTTTGAACCTAATATCCATGACGCCTTGGGGTGTTTTCCAACTACTCTTTCAATTTCGTTGAAATACCTGTATCTACCCTCAAGTTTTAATTTATTTATAGAAGATTTAAAAATATCTGAATAATTCAAGTTTTTTTCATTTATTACTTAGTTATTGATATGTAAATAATATTATATTATGTATTTTCAACTTATTTTGTAATATTTTTCAGTACATTGTATCAGTAAAAAAAAATTATATTCACACTTGAACTTTTAAATAGTTTTTATATAACAAACATTATTTAAATCGAAGGAATTATAAAGTGAGCTCATCAAAAAAAATAGTTAAAACATTTGAAAAAGATTTTGGTAATGGTGCTGATCGAGGTGGTTTGTTAGGCAATAGAATAATTCTACCAGAAGACTATGTTCCTTCTGTTCAAGAAGAGTTCATGAACGACCAGCAACTTGAATTTTTTAGACAAAGATTATTAAGTTGGAAATTAGAATTGCTGGAAGAGGCAACAGATACCAAAGGTTCGTTATCTGCTGAAGGTTTACAAAGACCAGACATTGCTGATAGGGCTCAAGTGGAATCCGATGCATCTATTCAATTAAGAACTAGAGATAGGGAAAGAAAGCTGATTAGTAAAATAGATGCTGCATTAAGAAGAATAGATCTGAAGACCTATGGATATTGTGAAGAAACTGGTGAACCTATAGGTCTAGGCCGTTTAAAAGCGAGGCCAATTGCTTCATTAAGTGTAGACGCTCAAGAACGTCATGAAAAAATGGAAAAAATTCACAAAGACGAATAATTAAGTAAATTTATTAGAAAAAAAAGAACAAAAGTAGAACATTTGTTGACAAAAGAACAAAAAGTGAATATTCTTATTTTATAATTATTAGTTGAAACAATGGTCATCGTATGTCAGTAAGGAGATTAGGAATGAGTGCTGAGGTTATTAACATGTCAAATCAAGATAAGGATAGAAATATAGCTTTAGAGTCTGCCATTAGTCAGATAGAGAAAGCTTTTGGTAAAGGCTCAGTTATGAAGTTAGGTACATCTGGTGAAAATTTAGATGTGCAAGCGATATCAACTGGATCACTAGGCTTAGATATTGCCCTTGGTATAGGCGGACTTCCTAAAGGAAGAATTGTAGAAATTTATGGACCAGAAAGTTCAGGTAAAACAACACTGGCATTACATGTTGTATCTGAAGCCCAAAAGACAGGAGGAACTTGTGCGTTTGTAGACGCAGAACATGCTCTTGATCCTGTATATGCAAAAAAATTAGGTGTTAATATTGATAATCTACTAATTTCACAACCTGATGCAGGTGAACAAGCATTAGAAATAGCGGACACTTTAGTTAGATCTGGTGCTATTTCTGTTTTAGTAGTTGACTCTGTAGCAGCTTTAGTTCCTAGAGCTGAATTAGAAGGAGATATGGGTGACAGCCATATGGGTCTTCAGGCAAGATTAATGAGTCAAGCTTTAAGAAAATTAACATCATCAATATCCAAGTCTAATTGTTTAGTAATATTCATTAATCAGATCAGACAAAAAATTGGTATTATGTTTGGTAACCCAGAAACAACTTCTGGTGGAAACGCCCTTAAATTTTATGCTTCAGTAAGGTTAGATATTAGAAGAATAGGTGCAATCAAGGATAAAGATGATATTATAGGTAACCAGACAAGAGTTAAAGTTGTAAAAAACAAGGTCGCTCCTCCATTTAGAACAGTTGAATTTGATATTATGTATGGTGAAGGTATTTCTAAAAATGGAGAAATTGTTGATTTAGGCGTGTCCGCAGATATAATTGAAAAATCAGGATCATGGTTTTCGTATAACGAGCAAAGGATAGGTCAAGGAAGAGAAAATGTTAAAAAATTTCTTAATGAAAATTCTGATATCGCAGTTGAGATAGAAGATAAAATTAAAGGGAATACAGTATTAGTTGAAGAAATTTTAATGAACCCTGAACAACAAACTACAGAATAGCAAAAATAATTTTATTGAAGATTTGTTTTTTATTGAATTGGTGTTATCAAGAAGAGTTGATAATAAAACAGTTTAACAAATGAGTAAGACAAAAAATTCAGTAAATGCGATTCGTTCTAAATTTATTAATTATTTTAAAAAAAATAATCATGAAGTTGTAACGTCAAGCAATTTAGTACCTAATAATGATCCAACTTTGTTGTTTACAAATGCTGGGATGGTTCAGTTCAAAAATGTTTTTACTGGTATAGAAAAAAGAAATTATGATAGGGCCGTAAGCTCACAAAAATGTCTTCGTGCTGGAGGAAAGCATAATGATCTTGAAAATGTAGGTAGAACAGCAAGACACCATACTTTTTTTGAAATGTTAGGTAATTTTTCATTTGGTGACTATTTCAAAGAAAAAGCTATACATCAGGCTTGGGAATTATTGATAAAAGAATATGAACTTCCAAAAGAAAAATTGTTAGTAACAATTTTTCACGATGATGAGGAGGCAGAAAATCTTTGGAAAAAAATTTCTGGCTTAAGTAAAGATAAAATTATCAAAATTAATACCAATGATAACTTTTGGAGTATGGGAGATACTGGTCCTTGTGGTCCCTGTTCAGAAATTTTTTATGATCATGGTCCTTTAATTAAAGGAGGACCTCCTGGTTCTAAATACGAAGATGGCGACAGGTTTATAGAAATTTGGAATTTAGTGTTCATGCAATTTGAACAAATTTCTAAAAATGAAAGAATTAATTTACCTAAGCCAAGTATTGACACAGGAATGGGTTTAGAAAGAATATCAGCTATTCTACAAAACACTCATAATAATTATGAGACGGACATGATGAAAGAATTAGTTGAGGCTTCTTCATTAATAACAGGTATTGAAAAATCGAAAGATAATATAGTTTCTCATAGAGTAGTAGCTGATCATTTAAGATCAATCTCTTTTTTAATTGCCGAGGGAGTTTTACCTAGTAATGAAGGAAGAGGATATGTATTAAGAAGAATAATGAGAAGGGCAATGCGCCATACTCATCTATTAGGCGCAAGTGATCCAGTGATATTTAAATTAGTTAAATATTTAATTGAACAAATGGGTGATGCTTTTCCAGAATTAATATCTCAAAGATTAACTATAGAAAACACAATAAAGGATGAAGAAATTAAATTTAAAGATACCCTTGATAGGGGTATGAGCTTATTAATGAATGAAGTAGACAAGAAAGTCTCTTCAGGTATACTTTCGGGCCAAAAGGCTTTTGAATTATATGATACATATGGTTTCCCGTTAGATTTGACAGAAGATGTGCTAAAAACATATGGATGGCATGTTGATTATCAAGGTTTTGAGAAATCTATGAATGAACAAAAAGTTAAGGCTAGACAAGCTTGGGCAGGTTCAGGTGATGATGCTTATAATCAAGATATTTTAAAATTATTATTAGATTTACCTTCTACTAACTTTAGAGGGTATGAGGAGTTTACTCTAGAAACTAAAATAGATTTAATTTTAAAAAATAATAAAATTTTAGATAGTGTTTCAGATAATGAACAAGTTGATATAATATGCAATGAGACAATCTTCTACGCTGAATCTGGTGGTCAGATATCTGATAAAGGTTTTATTATAGGTAAAGATTTTAAGGCTAATGTTTTAAGTTCTAAAAAATTAACTATCGGAAATGGTAAAATTATATTTGTTTCAACTATAAAAATCGCATCAGGCGAAATAGTGATTGGTGATATAATTAAACAAAAAATAGATTTAGATTTCAGAAAACAAATATGTTCACATCATTCAGCAACACATCTTCTTCATGAAGCATTAAGGCAAAAATTAGGTTTACATGTCGCTCAGAAAGGTTCATTGGTTACAAATGAAAAATTAAGATTTGATTTTAGCCATCAAAAACCAATTTCTCATGAATTAATTAGAGAAATTGAAGATGAAGTAAATCACAGAATATTTTGCAACGACAAAGTTGTTACTAGAGTTATGTCTCCTGGCAAAGCTATAGAAAAAGGCGCAATTGCTCTATTTGGAGAAAAATATGGAGATGAAGTTAGAGTAGTATCAATTGGAAAAAGTATAGAATCTAAAAGAGAGGCTTGGTCAGTAGAATTATGTGGTGGGACGCATGTAAAAAATACCTCTGAAATTTCAACCTTTAAAATATTGTCAGAAACAGGTGTTTCATCTGGTGTTCGTAGAATTGAAGCTGTTACAAACATGGCTGCAATAAATTATTACAATAACGAAATCGATAAAATTAAATATATTTCTTCGTATATAAAGACAAATAGTGCTCAGGTAATTAAAAAAATTGAGCAATTATTAACAGAAAATCAAAAAATCAATAAAGAGTTAAAACTTCTTAAAAATAAATCCCTTATAAGAAACGATAATAATTCAACTAAAGAAACAATAAATGGAATAGTATTTGAATATAAAATTTATGATGATTTAAAAGTTAAAGAGCTAAAACCCAATGCTGAAAATTTTATTAAAAATAATAATTCAAATATCGTGTGTTTAATTAGTAAAATTGACAATAAAGCTTCTGTTGTAATTGCTGTAGAAAAAAGACTTACCTCTAAAATTAGTGCAGTAGAAATGGTAAAAGAAGTTTCTGTGATTCTAGGAGGTAAAGGCGGAGGTGGAAGGCCGGATATGGCTCAATCTGGAGGATCAGACTCCAAAAACATTATGCAAGTTATTAATAAGCTAAAAGATTACATTAAACATAAAATTTAGAGAATTAAATTGTTAGAAAATTTAAATAAAGAAATAGTTTCATTTAAAGAAACTGCAATTATGCAAATTGCAAATTTTGGTAGAAAATATCAATTGGAAAGCGGAAACTATATCTATCCTGCTTGGTTTGGGGAAGGTGATACATCCACAAGCAATTTAATCAATAACAAAACTATTGAGGCATTAAATCAAGGAAAAACATTTTATACATATCAAAATGGTATACCTCAATTACGATCAGAAATTGCAAAATATATGAATGATGTTTTTAATATTAACACTAAACCTGAACATCATAGTCTAGTTACCGGGGGTATGATGGGACTTAGGTTGATTTGTGATTTGATTATTAGTGATGGCGATGAAGTTGTAATGGTTGGTCCTGTATGGCCTAACATTAGGTCATCAGTTTTGTTAAGAAAAGGAAACATAAAAGAAATATCATTAAAACTGATAGATAGTGAATGGAAATTAGACTTTAAAAAACTATTAAATTCAATAACTCATAAAACAAAAATGGTTTTTGTAAATAGTCCTGGAAATCCAACTGGGTGGGTGATGTCAAAAAAACAGCAAGAAGATCTTTTAGTTCATGTTCGAGAAATGGGTTGCTGGTTAATTTCTGATGAAGTATATCATCAAATAATGTTTAGTGATAATGTATCACCAAGTTTTCTACAATTATCTAAAACAAGTGATAAATTAATAGTAATCAATTCAGCTTCAAAGAGCTTTAATATGACCGGGTGGAGAATTGGTTGGATAACTCATCCTGAGGAATTAGGGGCTCACATAGCTAAATTAGTTCAAATTACAACAACTGGTGTTCCAGAATTTCTGCAAAATGGTCTAATTTCAGCATTGCAAAACTATAAAGTTCTTACAAATGAAGTCCGTATAAATTTAAAAAAATCAAGAGATCTAATGTTTGAAAGATTAGTTGAGTGGAAGCAAGTTGAATGTAGTGTTCCAAAGGCTGCTTTTTATGCTTTTTTTAAAGTGAAAGGAATGGATGATTCATTAGAATTTGCAAAAAAGTTAATCATAAATACTAATGTTGGTGTGGCACCAGGTATTGCATTTGGTGAATCAGGTGAAGGTCATTTAAGAATATGTTTTGCGGCTAAGCAAAGCTTCATTAATGAAATAATGGATAGATTAGAACCGGCTTTGAATTAAAATTACCAAGGCTGGATAGCATTTTTAAGTGCTTTATAACCTTCAACAAATCCAGGTCTATTACTGCCATATATTCCATCAAATATATTAAGAGCATTATCCAACCAATCTTTAAGTTTGACATTATTTGGATTAGCATCTAAGTATGCGTCCCTAATTAAAACAAAATGAATTCTTGGATCGTAAGGTTTTTTTGTTCCACCCATAGTTTCATCACCATCAAGAAGTCTTAAAAGCATAGCATCAGCTGATCCTAATGTTTGCTCATGAATAGGTGGTCCAGACATTCTATGCATGACTGAAGTCATATCTCTTCCATTACCGGTTGTATAACCCAAAGATTTCCAAGCTGTGTCAATGTCAATGTCGCTATTTACATAATTAAGGATTTTTGTGCCAAAATCTCTTAATGGGTCAGATATATCTGCTAGTAAATCAGTCAATCTGTCTCCATCTAAATCAGTTGCTAATACAATACATTCTTCCTTGTTAATTATATCCCACACCAAAAGTCCATAATTAGTATCAGAAATATGTTGTTCAATTCTTCCAGACCAATCTTCCATACCATCTTTAAAGCCTTTAGGTAAAAGAGCAATTATTTTGTCAATGTTTACTTTGTGTTCTTCGTAGGCATTTACAGCCCATTTACGACCAACTGTGAATTTAGTTCCTTCAAGAAGCCAAATTAATATACCTGCATTAATTCCATCTTCCATTGCTTGTGTTGGTTTAAAAGCAACTCTTCCTAATTTACCAGTATTATTGATCATTTTTAAAAACAGACGACATGCATACGCCATTTGAATTCCAGGAGTGTTCATTTCAGTATGAACAATTCCGGTCTTTTCATTAACACTAAATTTAGACTTATCTTGTGAATATGGCAAACAGGGCATACATCTTACAACAGTGATTGGACCGTATGGACGAACGTTACAAAATACTCCAGCTTGTGTTCGTAAGGGAGCATTTCCAGATTTTCCCATTACTACAACTTTATTTCCAGATCCATCATTAACGTATGCATCACCAGCAGTTGACCATTTTATAGATGTGTTTTGCATATTTCCAAACCAGCTTAATGCTTCAAGTTTTGTATCATGTCGCATTTGCGACCACATTGGTACTGCATAAAAGGGAAGATTTAGAATATCAGCTGCTGCAATAGTCCCTAATAATGCGTAAGCATCTGTCAATGAATGGCAAACAGGATTTACAACCCCATCGTGATTACCACCTTTCCAAACTATTGCATTTGGATAACCACTTGGCCTTACATCAGTCTTCAGGTACATTTGTTCAAAAAAGGTTTTTAAGTCACCACCCTCGGCTTCAGTAAAAGCTATTTTCATTAAATCTAACATTTCAAGTCCTTAATTTTAGAAAAGTGTTCTGGTTTATATGTATAACTATTCATACATAAATAAATAAATTTTTTAAATATCTTTCAAAAAAATTTTTAAAGAATTTGTATTTCTCAATTCTTCAAAATAATTTAAATTATCTTTTCCCATAAATTCTTCTTCAATTAGATGATTAATCAAAGAAATAAGGGGATCCCAAAAATTGTTGAAATTAACGATTCCTACTTTTTTGTTAATAATTTGATTTAATTGGCACCAAGTTAAAACTTCGAAACATTCATCAAGTGTTCCTATACCACCTGGCAAAATTAAAAAAGCATCAGATTTTTCATACATCATTTGTTTTCTTTGGTGCATGTTCTTAGTAATTATCAAGTTGGTATTATATTTTTTTGAATGTTTGGTCTCTTGTATATCTTTTTTAGTTAAAAAATTAGGTATAATACCTGTTGTTTTACAACCATATCTAATAACTGTCTCTGATACCGAACCCATCATACCATTTTCACCACCACCAAAAATAATATCAAAATTCTTTTCTGCAATAATCTGACCAACAGTTTTAGCTAATTTTATATTTTCAATATTTTTACCAGATTTAGAGCCACCAAATACACATATTTTTTTTTTCAAAATAACCTCTTATAAAAAACAACCTAAAAAATTTATATCTTATTTTAATTATTTATCCTAAGGTAAAATGTTAATTAAAATTAGGTTTTCTATGAAGTTTCCAAAAGTAATATATTTTTTAATTACAGGTGCGATTACGGCAGCTTTAGCTTTATTTGTAGTGTTTTATGAAACTGAAATTGTTGACGACAAAGAAATAGTTGTACCTTTGGTAAAAAAAGTAGTCGATGCCAAGCCAATCGAAGTTAAACCTACTAGAGAAGAAACTGCTGAAACAATTAAATTAGAAGTAGTTAGAGTAAGGCCAGACGGTAGTCTTGTTATTGCTGGAAAAGGGTTACCAAATTCTAAATTAGAAATTATATCTAATTCTGAAGTAATTGCTGTTACGACCAGCGATAAAATTGGAGATTTTGTTGCTGTTCCAGAAAAACAATTAAAAGGTGGTGAATATTTTTTATCTTTTCGGCAAACAACAAAAGATAATGTAGTAGTTATTGCAAAAAAATCTGTTGCTATCAATGTAACTGGTAATCAAGACGATATTCCAATTGTTGCTATTGTTGATAGTCAGGGCAAATTAAGTGCCAAAGTAATTCAAGCACCTGGTTTAGAAAAAAAGGAAGGTAGTAATAAAGACGACAAAAATACAAATACTAAAGTCACAAAAGAACCTCAAATTAAAATTCTAGCTATCTCACATGATTCAAAAGTAGGCCAACTTGTTTTGTCTGGTATAGCGTTTAATGGTGTTCAGGTAAATGCTGGTTTTACTGGAAAGGAAACTTCTTCAACTAAAATAATTAATGGTGAATGGACATTATCCATTCCAGGTAAATTAATTGCTGGGAAACAAAAGGTATTTTCTGTTTTATTAGGAAAAAATGGTAAAGTATTACGTGAAGACTCTATTATAATAACTGGTAAAAATATTGAAAATGCAGACGGAAAAACATTAATTATAGTTCAAAAAGGAGATGCCCTTTGGAATATAGCTTATCAAAGATTAGGACTAGGATATCGTTATATAGATATTGTTAAGCTCAACAAAAATAAAATAAAAAACCCTGATCTAATTTACCCCAAACAATTATTCATAATACCAAATAAAATAAATTAAAAATTATTTTTGATGTTAGATACACAAATAAATAAAATTGTTAAGCCTATCTTAGGTGTATTTGCAAAAAAATTATTAAAATATAACTTATCACCTAATTTAATTACTTTTACAGGTTTTTTGTTTGGACTCTTTTGTTTTTATTTTATTGTAAACGAAATGTTTATTTATGCTGCTATTTTTTTATTTCTCAATAGATTTTGTGACGGACTAGATGGAGCATTAGCAAGATTAATTGGTGAAACGGATATTGGGGCTTTCTATGATATCGTCTCAGACTTTTTATTTTACACTATTTTTCCTTTATCTTTTGTATTTTTAGATTTAAAAAATGCTTATTCAATTTGTTTTCTATTATTGAGCTTTGTTGCCACTCAAACAACATTTCTGGCCACAGCATGGCTGGTAGAAAAAAACAAATTTTCAATTTCTGATGGCCAAAAAAAATCCCTTTTCTATACCGGTGGTATTACCGAAGGATTTGAAACAATCATTTGTTTTGTAATGATGCTCTTGTTTTATGAGTTTATTAATTATATTGCATATATTTTTGGAATATTGTGTTGGTTAACATTTGTAAGTAGAGTTTTATTTGTCAGAAATTTGCTTAAAAGATAAAATACAAATTTATTTTTTTTTAATTTTATAATAAATATAATCTAAATAAAATGAAAATTAAATTTATGGTAATTATGAAATGAGCAAACATATTAAACACTTAACAGATGAACAATACAGGGTAACACAACAACATGGAACTGAGGTGGCTTACTCTGGAGAATATTGGGATAATAAAGAATCTGGTGACTATAATTGTGTTTGTTGTAATTCACTTCTTTTTTCAAGTGAAACAAAATATGATTCAGGTTCAGGTTGGCCTTCTTTTTACAAGCCCGTTTCAGAAAAAGTGATTGGTAAATCAGTTGATAATTCATTTTTTATGCAAAGAACAGAAGTACATTGTTCAAACTGTAAGGCTCATCTTGGACATGTTTTTCCAGACGGCCCTAGACCTACAGGCTTGAGGTATTGTATTAATTCTGCTTCTTTAAATTTTAATAAAATTGAAAATAGTTAATCAATGTATGGATCAACAAAAATTTATGGATGTATTGCTGATCCTATTCACCATGTAAAAGCGCCAACACTTTTTACATCTATTTTTAAAGAAAAAAAAATTGATGCTGTTATGATACCAATTCATGTAAATAAAAATAATTTAGAAAATGTAATAAATTCATTAAAAGTAATGAAAAATTTTGAAGGCATGACAGTTACTATTCCTCATAAGATATTAGTAGCTAGTTTATGTGACCATTTAGAGCCAGACGCAAAGTTTACTCAATCAGTTAATTGGATTAAATTTGATAAAGATAGAAAATTAATTGGCAATAATTTTGATGGACAAGGTTTTGTAAATGGTTTCAAATCGAAAAATTTTTTGATAAAAGGTAAAAAAGTTTGTCTTTTTGGTGCAGGAGGTGCTGCAATAGCTATAGCATGTTCTTTAGCAAAAGAACAGATTAAATCTCTTCAAATAATAAATCGAGACATTAACAAAGCAAAAGAATTAATAAAAAAAATAAAACTCATTGACAAGGATTTGTTTTTAGAGGCAGTTGGTTATAATGAAAATTTTTTATTAAGTGACTTTGATATAATAATTAATTCCACAAGTTTAGGCTTAGATAAAGATGACAAGTTGCCTTTTGACGTAAGTAAAACTTCCTCACAATCAATAATAGTAGATATAATAATGCAACCTTCAGAAACAGAATTATTAAAACAAGCAAAAAACTTAGGTCGGGCTGTTCATTATGGAAAATATATGATAGAAAGCCAGGTCGATTTAGTAGGAAACTTTTTAGATCTTTGGTAATGAGGGAATATAATGGAAAATAATTTTGTTTGGGATGAAGATAAATTAAATAAATTAAAAAAACTTTGGGATGATGGATTACCAATTACAAAAATTGGGAACGAATTAGGTGTTTCTAGAAATGCAATTGCCGGAAAAGCTCATAGAATGGGTCTACCAAAAAGAAATTCACCAATTTCTAAGTCAGGGGATTTAAGGAAAAATCAGAGCCAAAAAACTTCAGAAACTAAAAATCATTTACCTTTGAAAATTATGTTAAGAGATGTTGAGTGGTCTAGAAATAGATGCTGTTGGCCAATTGGTGATCCAAAATTACCAGGATTTGCTTTTTGCGGAACACCAATTATACCTGGTAGGCCCTACTGCGAAGAACATTCAAACCTAGCTTATACCAATACTCGTGAAAGCTAATATAATGTATTATGGAAAAGTTAATTAAAAAAAGGACTGAATATAAACCATTATTTTGGCTAACTCGAGAAACATTTTTAGATTTTTTGATTTTTGATGATTATACTTTAGTAAAATCTCAAATAATTTTTCAAAAAAATAATTCTCAAAATTTACGTGATTATAATTTAGACAGTCACCTAGAATTAAATGGAGTCGACTTAGTAACTACAAAATTCGAACTAATCCTTGACGATAATCCATCTAAAAATATAAAAATTGAAAATCTAAAAAAACAAAATGAAGCCGTTATAGTTCCCATCGACCCTAACACATCTTTTGTGAAAATTATTACAGAAGTTAAAATATATCCCTCAACCAACAATTCCTTGGAAGGCTTATATCAAAGTAACAATATGCTATGCACTCAATGTGAAGCAGAAGGTTTTAGAAAAATTACTTGGTTTCCAGATCGACCTGATAGTTTGAGTTTGTTTACAGTAAGAATAGAGGTGACAGATAGATTCAACACAATTCTTTCTAATGGTAATTTAATTGAAGAAGGGATTGTTAAAGCCAAAAATGGAAAAAGTGATAGGTTGTTTAAAGTTTGGCAGGATCCATTTCCAAAGCCATCTTATTTATTCGCATTAGTTGTTGGTAACCTAGAATCCAACACATCTAAATTTTTAACTTCATCAAAGAAAGAAATACAAATCAGTATTTTTAGTGAAATAGGAAATAAACATTTTACTAATCACGCAATGAAAAGTCTTAAAAAAGCTATGAAATGGGATGAAGAAAAATATGGATTAGAATACGATCTAGATTCTTTTATGATAGTAGCTGTTAGTCATTTCAACATGGGTGCTATGGAAAATAAAGGTTTAAATATTTTTAATTCTAAGTTTATTCTTGCTGATAAAAAAACTGCTACTGATAGGGATTTACTAAATATCGAAAGTATTGTTGCTCACGAGTATTTTCATAACTGGACTGGAAATAGGGTGACTTGTAGAGATTGGTTTCAATTAACTTTGAAAGAGGGATTAACTGTTTTTAGAGATCAAGAATTTTCAGCTGATATGAATAACAGAGGTGTCAAACGAATAGAAGATGTTTCTTTATTGAGATCAATTCAGTTTGTAGAAGATGCAGGATCTAATAGTCATTCTATAAGGCCTGATGAATATAAGGAAATTAATAACTTTTATACTCCAACAATTTATGAAAAGGGAGCCGAGGTAATTAGAATGATTTATAACTATCTCGGTGATACTCTATATAAAAAAGGAATGAAATTATATTTTAAAACTTATGACGGAAAAGCTGTCACATGTGAAGATTTTATACAAGCGTTAGCTAATGTTAGTAATTTAGATTTAAGTATGTTTGAGCAATGGTATTCTCAATCTGGTACTCCCCATTTAAAGATTAGAAGAAAAGAAAATAACTCGGGATTAATTTTCAATTTCTCCCAAAAAATTAATAATACTGACAGTAGTTTGCCTATTCCAATTAAAATTGCTTTTTTAAACAAAAAAGGATCAATGGTTAAATTTAAAATTAACAACTCACAACTCAAAAATGAACATGTTTATTTACTATCTAAAAGTAATGATAATGTTTCTGTAATTTGTGATGAAAAAAACATTATCCCATCAATATTAAGAGACTTTTCTGCTCCTGTAAATTTAGAAACAGATTTCACAATCAATGAATATATCCATATACTTAAGTTTGATGATGATCCATTCAATAAATGGGATGCTGCTCAAAATTTATACCTTAACAGTTATTTAAAAAAAATTAATTTAAAGATTCTCATTAAAACACTTAGAAAATTAATTTTAAGTGAAAATATAGATAACTCATTGATGGCGCTGCTCCTAGAATTACCTTCTCGAACTATATTTGAAGGCTTGTCAAATGATGTGGATCCAATTTTAGTTTTTAAAAGAAGAAAAGATTTAATGAAAACTATTTCGTTAGGATTGCAAGAAGTTTTGGAGACTTATGCTTTAAAGCTATATAATAAAAATATCCAAGATAACAAAAGTTTAGGAGAAAGATTTTTATTAGAAATATTACTAAAGTATTTGGTCCTTATTGAAAGCTCAATTGGGATAGAAATTGCAAAAAAAATAACAACTAGTAAAAATATGACACTTTCAATTATAGGATTAAAATCACTTTGTTTAGCTAATAATCAGTTAGCATTAAACCACTTGAATGATTTTTACAATAAATGGAAAAACAATGATTTAGTTATCGAAAAATGGTTTGAAATGATGTCGACTTTAAATATAGATTCACAAGGTTTAAACCTAATTAAAAGTCTATTAAATCACGTTGATTTTGATTATAAAAATCCAAATAAACTTAGATCTGTTTTAAGCACTTTTCAAAGAGAAAATGTATTGCTATTTCATGCAAATGATTCATCTGGATATAAATTTGTTTCTGAACAAGTTGCAATTATAGATAAAAACAATCCACAAGCTGCAGCTAGATTAATTCTACCTCTCACAAGATTTAAAAATTACTCTAGTGAGAGAAAAAACAAAATTAAAAATGTATTAAAAAATATAAATAAACCATATATATCTAGTGATTTATCTGAAATAATTGAAAAAGCTTTAGTGTAGTTATTTTTTATTTAAAAAATCTGGTATTTTACCACTTTCTCTAAAATTTAAATAATTTTCCTCCGGTGGAAGAAAAGTAGTATGTTTTTTTTTGTTTTTTTCTTTGATTGGTGGCTTGTTTTGGTAAGGTGATTCTCGTGAAGAAATTATATTTTCAAAGGTTGTTTTATAAATTTTTTTCTTTATAAGTTTTTCTATTGATATAATTGTTTTGTTGTCATAATCGTCAAAAAGCGTGTAGGCTTTTCCTCTTTTGCCGGCTCTTCCTGTGCGACCAATACGATGAACATAATCTTCTGGATTTTTTGGAACGTCATAATTAAAGACATGGCTTAGTCCATCTATATCAATACCTCTTGCAGCTACATCTGAAGCAATAAGCATTTCAGCAGATTTGTCTTTAAACTTTTCAAGAGATTTAATTCTTAAATTTTGATCCATATCTCCATGAAGAGAGACGGTATTATAATTATTTTTTTTCAAAAATTGACTTACTTTATCAATATCAGTTTTCTTATTACAAAAGATTACAGCACTTGTTATGCGATCAATATATAATAATTTTTTTAGATCACTCATCTTATTTTTACCATTTGTCCTTATGAAAGTACTATCTATGTTTTCTGATATTGAAGAATATGGATTTATCCTGATTTCCTTTGGATTAATTAATAAATCTTTACCTACATTTCTTATTTCATTTGAGAGAGTTGCGGAAAAAAATAATGTTTGTCTTATTTTAGGTAATAATTTGTTTATTTTGATAATATCTGGAATAAAGCCCATATCTAACATTCTATCTGCTTCATCTATAACAAGTAATTTTATATCTTTTATTATGACTTTACCTCTTGTTATATGATCTAAAAGTCTTCCAGGGGTTGCAATTAGCACATCTACCCCTTTTGATAATTTTGTTTCTTGTTCTGCGAATGACGTTCCGCCAATTAATAATGCCATATGAAGATTTAAAAATTGATTAATTTTATTAAATTCTTCAGACACTTGCATTGCTAATTCCCTGGTAGGAGCTAAAATAAGAGATCGTGGCATTCTAGATTTAGATTTTCCAGAATTTAAAATTTCAATCAAAGGAATAATAAAAGATCCGGTTTTACCAGTACCCGTTTGTGCGCATCCTAATAAATCTCTTCCTACTAGTATATTTGGTATAACTTTTTTTTGTATCTCAGTTGGTTCTTTGTATCCGATATTATTTATAGCTGACAAAATTTCTTCGCACAAACCTAGATCTTTGAATTTCACAATTATGGCCTCATTTAAATTTTTATATTTTGACTAGTAATAAAAAATATAAAAAATGATATAAAAATCAAATTTAAATATCATATTCACTTATACTATTAGCATTTTCTTGAATATACTTAAATCTAAGTTCTGGTTTCTTTCCCATGAGTATATTAACTAAACTGTCAACTTCTCTCCTTTTGTCAGCTTCATTAATATCTCTTTTAGGAATGGTCACCTTAAGCAAATTTCTTGTTTTTGGGGACATTGTTGTCTCTTTTAATTGAGCTGGAGGCATTTCGCCTAATCCCTTGAAACGACTAATTAATCCTTTACCATTGAATTTTTCATTTATGATTTTTTCTTTATTTTCTTCGGTTTGAGCATAAAAGGATTGGTCCTTAAAAGTAATTCTATACAAAGGTGGCTGTGCTATGTATAAATGTCCATTTTCAATAATTTCTGGATAATTATTATAAAAAAAAGTTAATAACAAAGCTGCAATATGAGCTCCATCAACATCTGCATCTGTCATAATTATTATTTTATTATATCTAAGATTATCTATAGTCATAGATTTATTTTGGTCTAACCCTATAGCTTGTTTTAAGTCATTAATTTCTTGATTTTGTGTCATTTTTTCGTTTGTTGCACTAGCAACATTCAATATTTTACCTTTTAAGGGTAATACTGCTTGTGTTATTCTTTCTCTTGCTTGTTTTGCAGATCCTCCTGCACTATCTCCTTCAACTATAAAAAGCTCTGATTCATCAAAATTATCACTGGAACAATCAGCTAATTTTCCAGGTAATCGAACTTTTTTTGTAATAGTTTTACGTGAAATTTCTTTTTCTTTCTTTTTTCGTTTTCTTTCCTCATAATTATTAATTGTTCTATTTAATAAATCCTCCCCAACTTCTTTAAAATTTGATAACCAAGTCTCAAATCTATCTTTAATAGCAGTTTCTACAATTTTAGTAGTAAAAGTGTTCACAAGTTTTTCCTTCGTCTGGCCTTGGAATTGTGGTTCTTTGATAAAAACTGATAAAATTGATCCCGTAGATACCATTAAATCATCATATACAATTTCATTAGCTTTTTTGAAACCTCTTAGCTCAGCAAAATTTCTTATACCCTTTGTCATTGATAACCTTAGACCGGTCTCATGTGTCCCACCAAGAGGAGTATGAACAGTATTGCAGAAAGTTTCAGTAAAGCCTGTTTCATGATCAGCTAACCAGCTTACAACCCATTCAACCGTTTCATCATCAATATTTACTTTTCCATGAAATAAAGAAGATGTAAAAAAAAGATTTGAAGAGGTTTTGTGTTTTACGTAGTCCAAAATTCCATTAATGTAATAAAATTTTTTAGCAGATGGCAAAATACTATTTGTTTTTAAAAGTGTTTCATCACATTTCCAATTGATTTGAACCCCTTTAAACAGATAAGCTTTACTTTCCAACATATTAAAGATTTTAGTAGGATTAAAAATATTATTTTCACCAAATATTTCAGGATCAGGTTTAAAAGTAATAGATGTTCCATTACTTCTATTTATTTTATCCATTTTTGTAAGAATTGAGGTTGGTAAACCTCGTGAGAATTCCTGCACGTATAAGTATCCATCACGTATAACCTCTACCTTCATAAATGAAGAAAGAGCATTAACAACTGATGCACCTACTCCATGTAATCCACCTGAAGTTGTGTAATTTTTATTTGTAAATTTTCCACCAGAATGGAGAGTAGTCATTATAATTTCTAATGCCGACTTGTTCTTAAATTTTGGGTGATTATCTACAGGTATACCTCTACCATTATCTGAAATTTTTATTGTATTATTTTTCAGTAGATTGACATTAATTGTAGTAGCATGTTTGGCAACTACTTCATCCATTGAATTATCAATTATCTCAGTTGCAAGATGGTGCATGGCATTATTATCAGTGCCGCCAATATACATTCCTGGTCTGTGACGAACAGGTTCAAGACCCTCTAAAATTTCGATTTCAGAAGCATTATAATTATCCAAAAGATTTTTTTTCATATGTGTTAGTTTACTTTATTTAGTGTGCAAAAAAATAATTATAACAATATTTAGCAATATTTAGATAATTTTCAAATAAAAAAACCCAACTAATTGTTGGGTTTTAATTAAGGTCTAATAAGATTAGCTTGAATAGTACATTTTAAATTCTACAGGATGTGGGGAGTGTTCAAACTGAACGACTTCTTCCATCTTTAATTCAATATATGCTTCAATTTGATCTTCAGTAAAAACATTACCTTTAGTTAAAAAAGACATATCATTGGTAAGCGCATCAAGGGCTTCCCTTAATGAGCCACATACTGTAGGTATACTAGCAAGTTCACTAGCGGGTAATTCATACAAATCCTGGTCCATTGCCTCGCCAGGATCAATTTTACTTTGTATTCCATCTAAACCAGCCATTAACATGGCTGAAAATGCTAAATAAGGATTGGCGGTTGCATCTGGGAATCTAACTTCAACTCTTTTACCATTAGGACTGTCGGTAAAAGGAATTCTACAGGAAGCTGATCTATTTCTAGCAGAATATGCTAAAATTACAGGTGCTTCAAACCCAGGGATTAGTCTCTTATAAGAATTAGTTGAGGGGTTAGTAAAAGCATTTAAAGCTTTTGCATGTTTTATAATTCCACCAATGTAATGCAGACAAGTTTCTGACAATTGTGCATATTTATCACCTGCAAACAGGGGTTTACCATTTTTCCAGATAGATTGATGAGTATGCATACCAGTTCCATTATCTCCAGCAACTGGTTTAGGCATAAATGTAGCAGTTTGACCAAATGAATGTGCTACATTATGAACTGCATATTTGTAAAGTTGTACGTTGTCAGCAGTATCAATTAATGTGCCAAATTTCATGCCCAATTCGTGCTGAGAAGGGGCAACTTCATGGTGGTGCTTTTCCATTTCAACACCCATATCTACAAGAGATAAAACCATTTCGCTCCTTAAATCTTGTGCAGAGTCAACGGGTGGAACAGGAAAATATCCACCCTTTATACCTGGTCTATGACCCATATTCCCTTCTTCTAAATTACTGCCAGAATTGTAAGGACCTTCTGTTGAGTCAATCTTGTAAAAAGAAGAATTCATTTCATCCTCAAATCTAACATCGTCAAAAACAAAAAATTCTGGTTCAGGTCCAAAATAAGCAGTATCACCAACGCCTATTGAATTCATATAGTCTAAAGCTTGTTTTGCAGTTGACCTAGGGTCTCTTTCATATGGCTTACCAGATATTGGATCTAAAACATCGCAAAATATAGATAGAGTAGGTTGAGAAAAGAAAGGGTCTACAATTGATCTAGTACAATCAGGCATTAACTTCATATCTGATTCATTTATGGCTTTCCAACCAGCAATTGATGATCCATCAAACATAAATCCTTCAGCAAGAGATTTTTCATCGATTGTGCTCACATGTTGAGATAAATGTTGCATTTTGCCTCTAGGATCAGTAAAACGTAAATCTACAAATTGGATTTCTTTGTCTTTAATCGTATCTATAATTTTTTTTGCATCTGACATATTAATCGCTCCATTTTTTATTAGTTATATTGCTTCATTACCTTTTTCACCAGTTCTTATACGAATGGCTTTTTCGATGGGTGATACAAATATCTTTCCATCACCTATCCTTCCTGTTTTTGCAGATGTTTCTATACATTCAACTGCTGAATCAAGTAACTCATCTTCAACAACTATCTCTATTTTTACTTTTGGAAGGAAATCAACAACGTATTCAGCACCTCTGTAAAGTTCTGTATGACCTTTTTGCCTTCCAAAGCCTTTTGCTTCGTAGACAGTTAAACCTTGTATGCCAATTTGTGAGAGGGCATCTTTAACTTCATCGAGTTTAAATGGTTTAATAATAGCTTCAATTTTTTTCATAAGTTTATCCTCATTACATTAAATATCTATAATTGATTACTTAATAAAATAAATTTTTGATAAAAATAAATAATAAAAAAAAGTGATTAAAAATTAGGCATAAATTTTAGTTAAAATGTTCTTTAATTCTTATAATGGCTTCTTCAATTGCGGAATCTGAATTAGCACATGATAATCTGATAAAACCTTCTCCATATTCACCAAAAGATGTGCCTGCAACTGTAGCCACTCCTATATCATCTAGTAAAATATTTTGAATTTCTGTAGAGTTTTTACCTGTTCCGGTTATGTTTGGAAAACAATAAAAAGCTCCATTTGGTTTTTGACAAGAAAATCCATCTATTTCATTTAATTTGGTATACATTAAATGAGCACGTCTTTTAAAGTGATTATTCATTTCTGAAACACAGTTTTGAGGACCAATTAAGGCTTCCAAAGCTGCATATTGAGCGCTTGAATTAACACATGAATGAATATTAACAGCTAACTTCTCGGCAATATCATATAATTTTTTTGGAAAAATACCGTATCCTAATCGCCATCCAGTCATAGCATAAGTTTTAGACCATCCATTTAAAATTATTAGCCTATCTCTGATTTCAGGAAATGTTAACATTGACGTAAAATTATTTTCACCAAAACAAAACTGATCATAAATTTCATCACTCATTAATACAACATCTGGGTATTTTGCTAAACCCTGGACTAACTTAATCAGTTCACTTTTAAGAACTACTCCACCTGTTGGGTTTGCTGGACTATTTATTATTATTAAACTAGTGTTTTTATTAATTTTAGAAAGTATATCTTCAGCTGAAAATGAGAAGCCTTTCTCCTCTCTTAGTTGATAAGGTATTGATTTTGCGCCTGAATAATTTATGGCTGATTCATAAATTGGAAAACCTGGATTTGGGTATAAAATTTCTTTATTTTTTTCACCCATTAACATAGCTGAAAAAAATATTATAACTTTGCCACCTGGAACAATCATAATATTGTCTGGTGAAATGTTTTCATTATATCTTTTTTTAATATCATTTGAAACAGCCTCCCTTAAATTGGGAATACCTGTAGATTGCGTATAACCGTGATGCCCATCTCTTAGAGCCTTTATGCCTGCTTCCACTATGTGTTCAGGAGTTTTAAAGTCTGGCTGACCGATTCCCAGATTGATTATGTTTTTTCCTTCAGAAGCTAATTTATTTGCCTTTGCTAATACAGTAAAAGCAGTTTCAGTTCCAAGATCATAACTTCTAGATGCTAATTCATAATTACTTTTCATTTAATAAACCTTGATTAATTTCAATTAATTAAATATTTATACTAACTATAATTAAAATAAATATATTATTAAATCATTTTATTTAAACACGAATGATTTAAATCCACTATGGCGGGTGTAGCTCAGTTGGTTAGAGCGCGGGTTTGTGGTACCTGAGGTCGCCGGTTCGAAGCCGGTCACTCGCCCCATTCTAATTTTAATCATTCTAACTTGACCTTTGTGCTTTCCTAAGTTAGCTATTTGATAAATAAACTAAATTATATATGCGGGCGTGGCGGAACTGGTAGACGCGCAAGATTTAGGTTCTTGTATCGAAAGGTGTGGGGGTTCAAGTCCCTTCGCCCGCACCAATAATTTAAAAATGACTTTCAGTTTTAAGAGGTAAATTCAAAATGGCTGTTACGCAAACCCTATCAGATGGATTAAAACGAGAATATGAAGTAATAATCACTAAGAAAGAAATTGAAAAATTAGTTGATCAAAAGTTTGAAAGTATAGCTAAGGAGGCTAATCTTCCAGGTTTTAGACCAGGTAAAGTTCCCGTTTCAGTTGTTAAAAACAGGTTTGGAAAACAAGTTCTTGGTGAGGTGGTAAGAGAATCAGTAGATGCTGCAACAAAAGATACTATGGAAAAGAATAAATTAACACCATCTTCTCAACCAAAAATAGAAATAGTATCATTTGAAGAAGGTAAGGATTTAAAGGCAAAATTATTAGTTGAAATAATGCCAGATTTTGAAATACCAGATTTATCATCTTTAGATATAACCAAACCAGTTGTAAAAATAAGTGATAAGGAAATTAATGATGCGGTTGAAAAAATTGCAAAAGAAAATGTTGGTACAAGAGAAATAGCCAAAGATAGACCTGCAAAAAAAGGTGACACTCTTGTAATTGATTTTATTGGTAGAATTGATAATGAACCATTTGAAGGTGGGGAAGCTAAAGGTCACAACTTAAAATTAGGATCAAACACTTTTATACCTGGATTTGAAGATGCATTAGTTGGATCTTTAAAAGGAAAAACCACTCAAGTTAAAGTTACTTTTCCAAAAGATTATCAAGCAAAGAATTTGGCGGGTAAAGATGCAGTATTTGAAACAAAAATCAATGAAATTAAAGAAGATGTTGAAGTTAAAATAGATAATGAATTTGCCAAAACATTAGGTATGAATGATTTAGAGGCCCTAAAAAAAGCTGTTTCAGAGCAAATTTCAAAGCAGCATCAGCAACAAAGTCGAGATAAAGCAAAAAGACAAATTTTAGACAAGTTGGCTGATACAGTGTCTTTTGATCTACCAGAGACTTTAGAAAAAGAAGAATATAATAATATATGCAAAGCTATGAACCCTAATTCAAAACCAGAAACGGGCAAAAATGACGAAACTAATCCAGACCCTGATAAAGGCATGTCAAAAGAAGAAAAATTAGATGCCTCTGCAATAGCAAAAAGAAGAGTTAGGTTAGGGTTATTACTTTCGGAAATAGGAAGAAAGAACAATATTAAAGTAGAAGAAGAAGACACAAGAAATGCAATGATGAGAGAAATACAAAAATATCCGGGTCAGGAAAAGCAAATTATGGATTATTTGAAGAATAATCCAGAAGCACAACAGCAACTATCAGGCCCAATATTTGAGGATAAAATTATAGATTTTATTTTAGAATTAGCCAATGTTAAAGAAAAAACAGTCTCTGTTGATGAACTTTATAAAGAAGAAGAAATGGGTTTGAAACAAGAAGCTACTAAAGCTAAAAAGTCCAATAGAGTTGTTGACAAAAATAAAACAAAAAAAACAACAAAAAAAGTATCAAAAAAATCTTGATCTAGTGACATAAAATATTATTTAAGGAGTTTTAAAATATGATCGAAAAAAATTACAATCCAGTTTCTTCAATTAAAGAAATTGGTGCATTAGTTCCAATGGTAGTTGAGCAAACAAGCCGAGGTGAAAGATCGTATGATATTTATTCGAGACTCTTAAAGGAGAGAATTATTTTTCTTGTGGGTCCGGTTGACGATAATTTAGCTTCATTAGTCTGTGCTCAATTATTATTTTTAGAGGCAGAAAACCCAAAAAAGGACATATCAATGTATATAAACTCACCAGGTGGTGTGGTCACTTCTGGATTATCAATATACGATACAATGGAGTATATTCGTCCTGACGTTTCAACTGTTTGTATTGGTCAGGCAGCAAGTATGGGATCGCTGTTGTTAACAGCTGGTGCAAAAAACAAAAGATACTGTTTACCAAATGCAAGAATAATGACACATCAACCCTCTGGAGGCTTTCAAGGTCAAGCTAGTGACATTGAAATTCATGCTAAAGAAATAATTAATTTGAGATCAAGATTAAATGGTATTTATGTTAAACATTCTGGCAAGAAAATTGCAGAAATTGAAGCTTTAATGGATAGAGACACTTTCTTATCTCCTGAAGATGCATTAAAAATTGGTTTAATTGATGAGGTTGTCGAAAAAAGACCTAATGTGAAATAAATATAATATTTTATATTTATATTGCTTTTTAAAATAAACTTATAGATTATTATTATGTTAATAAAATGAAGAGGCATTATCATGGATGAGCATAAAAACGAAGGGAAAAATAAAACAACTTTGTATTGTTCATTTTGCGGTAAAAGTCAACATGAGGTCAAAAAGCTTATTGCAGGTCCTACAGTTTTTATTTGTGACGAATGTGTTGAACTTTGCATGGACATCATTAAAGAAGAGCACCAATCCTCAATTACAAAAAACAAGGAAGGTATTCCTTCTCCAGCTGAAATTTGTAAAATACTGGATGATTATGTTATTGGTCAAACTAAAGCCAAAAGAGTCCTTTCTGTTGCCGTTCATAATCATTATAAAAGATTAGTTAATAAAACAGATATAAATGATATTGAAATTTCTAAATCAAATATTCTTTTAGTAGGTCCAACTGGTTGTGGAAAAACTTTGCTCGCACAGACTTTAGCAAAGATATTAGATGTTCCTTTTACTATGGCTGATGCTACAACACTTACAGAAGCTGGTTATGTAGGAGAAGATGTTGAAAATATTATATTAAAATTATTGCAAGCCTCGGATTATAATGTTGAAAGAGCCCAAAAAGGTATTGTTTATATCGATGAGGTTGATAAAATATCTAGAAAATCAGAAAATCCCTCAATTACAAGAGATGTTAGTGGAGAAGGTGTACAACAAGCTCTTCTAAAAATTATGGAAGGTACGATTGCGGCTGTTCCACCACAAGGAGGAAGAAAACATCCGCAACAAGAATTTCTTCAGGTTGATACCACAAACATTCTCTTTATTTGTGGAGGGGCTTTTGCTGGGCTTGATAAATTAATAGCAAATAGAAATAAAGGTTCTTCCATAGGATTTGGAGCTCAAATAATCAATTCACAGGAAATCTCCTCGTCTGAAATACTGAAAGATGTCGAACCAGGTGATTTAGTTAAATATGGACTTATCCCAGAATTTGTAGGAAGGCTGCCTGTTTTAGCGTCACTTGATGACCTCGATGAAGATGCATTGGTTACGATCTTAACACAGCCTAAAAATGCTCTATTAAAACAATATCAAAAACTCTTTGAAATGGAAAATACGAAACTTGAGTTTAGGGATAATGCTTTAAAAGCAATTGCTCAAAAAGCAATTAACCTTAAGACAGGTGCAAGAGGGTTACGTTCTATAATTGAAAATATTCTTATGGATACTATGTTTGAGTTACCTTCTGAGACTGATATCAACGAAGTAGTTGTTAATGAAGAAGTTGTTACAAAAGGCACAAAGCCAATTCTAGTTCACGAGAAAAAAACAAAAGAAATTAAAAATTCCGTTTAATGTATTTTGAACTTGAAACTTAAAAAAAAAATATCATTTACTAATTATATACATCATATGGCCTCAACTTTTAAAAGGATAGAACCTTGACTAGTTTAACTTACCCAATATTACCTCTAAGAGATATTGTAATCTTCCCAAATATGATAGCACCATTATTTGTAGGAAGATTAAAATCAATAAACGCTCTTGAAAATGTTATGGAAGAAAACAAAGAAATAGTTCTACTGACTCAAAGAAAATCATCTATTGAAGATCCTGATCCAAAAGACCTCTTTGAAATGGGCACATTAGGAACGATACTGCAAATGTTAAAATTACCTGACGGTACAGTTAAAGTGTTAGTTGAGGGAAAATTTAGATGTAAAATTAATGAAATAATTCCCTCTGATACATTCTTAAGTGCTAAATTATCTGTCTTAAAGACTGACATTTCTAAAAAAAGTGCAAATAATGAAACTATAAAAATTTTAAAAAATTCTTTTGAAAAATTTGCCAAACTGAATGGTAAAATAAATACTGATATTTTATCAACAATATCGGATATTAATGATGTAGATGTATTATCAGACACAATTGTTAATCATCTGGTATTTTCTATCGAAGAAAAGCAATCTTTTCTTGAAATGACTGACGAAATTAAAAGAGCAAAAACACTTTCTTCAAAAATTGAAAAAGAAATTGAGATACTTAGCTCAGAGAGGAAAATTAGAAGTAGCGTAAAAAAACAAATGGAAAAAACACAAAGAGAGTATTATTTAAATGAGCAATTAAAGGCCATTCAAAAAGAACTTGGCACGTCAGAAGATGGAAAAAATGAATTCGATGAATTTGAAGATAAAATTAACAAAGCTAAACTGAGTAAAGATGCAAAGGAAAAAGCTTTATCTGAACTAAAAAAACTTAGAAATATGAGTCCAATGAGTGCCGAAGCTACAGTTGTAAGATCTTATATAGAATGGTTAGTGTCAATTCCATGGAAAAAAACAGATAAAGTTAAATCTGATATTGTAAATGCAAGAGAAATTTTGGATAACGATCACTATGGATTAGAAAAAGTTAAAGATAGAATTATAGAATATCTTGCTGTTCAAAAAAGAACTAATGAGATTAAAGGACCAATATTATGTTTGGTCGGTCCACCAGGTGTTGGTAAGACTTCATTAGGTAAATCCATTGCGGAAGCAACTGGAAGGCAATATATAAGAATGGCCTTAGGTGGTGTTAGGGATGAAGCAGAAATTAGAGGCCATAGAAGAACCTATATTGGATCATTGCCAGGTAAAATTATTCATGGCATGAAAAAATCGTCATCCGTTAACCCGTTGTTTTTATTGGATGAAATAGATAAATTAGGAAATGATTATAGAGGTGATCCTACTTCAGCTTTATTAGAAGTTTTGGACCCTGAACAAAATAAGACATTTCAAGATCATTACCTTGAAGTTGATTATGACTTGTCAAAAGTATTTTTTATAACAACTTCAAATACTCTAAACATGCCACAAGCTTTGTTAGATAGAATGGAGGTAATCAGATTGCCTGGTTACACGGAAGACGAAAAACTAGAAATAGCCAAAAGGCACCTATTACCAAAGCAAATGGATAATTGTAAACTTAAAAAAACAGAATTTTCAATTAATGATCAAACTCTAAAAATTATTATTCAATCATACACCAGAGAAGCTGGTGTTAGAAATTTGGAGAGACAACTTGCTAAATTAACTAGAAAAGTTGTAACAATAATTGAAAAAAATGAGGCTAAATCAATTACAGTAACAAAAAATAATTTAACTGAGTTATTAGGTGTACCTATTTATCAAAGATTAGAGATAGAAAAAACAGATTTAGTTGGTATTACAACCGGATTGGCATGGACTGAGGTTGGAGGCGAATTATTATCTATAGAGGCCGTTAAAGTAAAAGGTAAAGGTAAAGTGACTGCGACTGGAAAACTTGGCGACGTTATGAAAGAGTCAGTTCAAGCTGCCGAATTTTTCATAAGATCAAAAGCATTTTCTTTTGGTTTGGACCCTTTTGACATTGAAAAACTAGACGTTCATGTACACGTACCTGAAGGTGCGACCCCAAAAGATGGTCCATCGGCCGGTGTTGCTATGGTTACAAGTATAGTATCAGCTTTAACAGAGATAAAAGTAAAAAATTTTGTTGGTATGACAGGGGAGATAACTTTAAGGGGAAGAGTTCTACCTATTGGTGGTTTAAAAGAAAAACTTTTGGCTGCTAAAAGAGGTGGTATAAAGACAGTTTTAATACCGGAGGATAATAAAAAAGATCTCGTTGATATACCTGACAATATTAAAAATGAATTAAAGATCATTACAGTTAACTCTATAGATGAAGTTATCTCAAATGCTTTAGTTGATGCTCCTCAAGAATTAAACATATTAGACGCTAGTAAAATATCTCACAACGAAAGTGATAATCCTGATAAAACTAGTATTTCACATTAATTATCTGATTTTTTTATTTTGTTGATAATAATTAGCTTTATTTTCTAGCTTTATAGGGTAATATCATTTAAATCAATATAAATACTAACATATTACGGAGGTACGAATGAATAAGAATGAATTAGTTGCAAGTGTTGCTGACGCATCGGGTCTTTCCAAAGTAGATGCTGCAAAAGCAGTTGATGGAGTTTTTGAGTCAATCACCAATGCTCTAAAATCAGGTGGTGATGTGCGTATAGTTGGTTTTGGAACTTTTTCTGTTGCTAACCGTGCCGCTACTACAGGTAGAAACCCTAGAACAGGTGAGACAATTCAAATTAAAGCATCTAAGCAACCAAAGTTTAAAGCTGGAAGCCCATTAAAGGATGCCGTTAACAATTAAATAGTTTTATTAATGTTTGGATTAGGCGTCTTTTTTATAAGACGCCTTTTTTAAAACCAGCCATTTGTTTTATGCTAGCTCTTCTTTCTTCAGTTTTACCGTCGTAAAAACTTAAAGGTAATAGTTCTTCTGCAAAAACATCTAACAATTCCCCTTCTTTAAGCAAAAAATTAGGATTTTTAGGAAATCCAAACTTCTCATTACCAACTGAAAAGGTTTCATAAAATAAAAACCCATCTTTCTTTAATAAATTTATTAATTTTTTTATTTTGGGTCTAAATAAGTAATTAACAACTATTATTACATCATAATTTTCTCTAGTTAATGGCCATTCTTCATTTGTTTCAAGATCGAAACATATTGTATTAATATTATTAAGACTTTTATACTGGTTTATTTTTTCTTGATTTTTATCAATCGCTGTAACAGAAATATTTTTATTTGATAGTGGTATGCAATTCCTTCCACTCCCCGATGCAAAATCTAGGAGATTAATCCTCTTCTTGATTTGAAGTGATTCAATTTGATTAATAATCCATTTAGAGTACATGAAAATTGTTTCCTGGTTTTAAAATATTTATTTATTAAAATAGTAAGTTACTTATTGTCTTTGTTAAAAAAATTACGTATAAACTGATCCATTAGGGCGGTTAGCTCAGTTGGTAGAGCATCTCGTTTACACCGAGAGGGTCGGCGGTTCGAGACCGTCACCGCCCACCATATTTTTTCAAACTTTTTTATAAAATCCCTTGTTCGTAATTCGTTATTGGTCATTGTATGATTTTTGTTGTTTAATAATGCTTAGATAATTTTAATTAGTGGAGTAAACAAATGTCAAATATAGAAAAGCCAGTTTGTATGATTACTGGTTTAGGTGAGGGGACAGGTGGATACTCAGCTAGAAGATTTGCAAGAGCTGGATATAGGATAGCAATGTTAGCTAGAACTGAAGAAAGATTAAAAAAATTTGAAAAAGAGTTGCCTGGTTCTAAAGGGTATGTTTGTGACGTGTCTGATTTACAACACTTGAAGTATACATGTGAAAAAATTAAAAATGAAATGGCTGCTCCTGAAGTTTTAATACATAATGCTGTTAAAGGTAACTTCGAATTTTTATTACAAGGCAAACCAGAATGGCTGGAACAAAACTTTAGAATTAATACGACTTCACTTATGTATTTGTCTCATTTTTTAATACCAGATATGCTAAAAAATAAAAAAGGTGTTATTATTGTAACTGGTAATACCGCCGCACATAGAGGGGTAGCTTCGACACCATATTTTGCTCCGACAAAAGCTGCTCAAAGAATTCTTGCACAATCATTAGCACGCGATTTTGGTCCTCAAGGTATCCATGTTGCGTACATTACAATTGATGCATCAATTAACACTCCATGGACAAGAACTAGAATAGAGCATCAAAAAAGTAAAAATGATATTGAGTTTGCTCAACCACAAGATATAGCTGAAGAAATTTTTAGAATTTCACAACAGAAACGTTCTGCTTGGTCATTTGATGTAGAGCTTAGACCAGATATAGAAAAATGGTAATTTAATCTACAAATGCCTTTTCTAAAACAAATTCTCCTGGATTATTGTTGGCTCCTTCACTGAGATTGTTTTTAATCATAATTTTTTTGAGATCATTATTTAGTCCCATTGAACCACAAAACATAAATCTGTCATCTGATGATATTGAATTAATTTTTAAATCATTAAATAATTTATTAGTTGATATGAGTTCAGTAATTCTGCCATTAAAAATATAAGAATCTCTAGTTGTAGAATGATAGCTTAATAATTTATTGTCTATAAATTCTTTTATTAATTCGTCATTCTTACATTCTTTTATTATACTTTGACTATAAGATAATTCAGTAATCATTCTGCACGTATGCGTTACAACAATATTTTTAAATCTTTCATAAGTTTCTGGCTCTCTTATAAGTGCTGCAAATGGAGCAAACCCTGTTCCTGAGGATAGTAAAAATAATCTTTTTCCTGGTTTTAGTGCATCTAAAACTAGTGTGCCAGTTGACTTAGGTATCATAATAATTTCATCACCAATCTTTATATTTTTTAATTTTGAGGTTAATGGACCATCTTTTACTTTAATAGAATAAAATTCTAATTCATCAGACCAACTTGGTGAACAAATAGAATAAGCTCTTAAAATTGGTTTATCATTACTATCAAGAAGGCCAATCATTACAAACTCACCTGATCTAAATTTGAAACTTTTTGGTCGAGTGATGCGAAAAGAAAATAAATCTTCAGTCCAATGTTTTACTTGTGTTACTTTTTGAAAATTTTTTGAAAATTTTGACAAGATCTTATTCCTAGAAGAATTTAATCATTATCTAATAATGATTTAGTTAAGTCGAGTAAAGCAAATTTATATTCAGGATGTTTGAATTTGTAACTAATATTATTATTAATAATCTTACTTGTTACAGTCCTATTAACTTCATAGAAGGATTTTAACATTTGAGAATTTTTTTTTGGATCATATTTTATTACTTTTGGACTTACTAAATTTAATTCATTACAAACGAATTTTATTGCGTCATAGTTACTTATTTTGTTTTGATCACTTATATTTAAAATTTTTTCAGTGCAGTTGTTTTTTATAAATTGAATAGTTAATGAAGATAAGTCTTCTACATGTATTCTATTCGACACATAATCATCTTTTACAATAACTTTATTATCTCCTTGGAGATATTTGACCATAGGATGTCTGTTCGGGCCGTAAATACCTGATATTCTGAAGATTGATGCCCGTGAATTTGTTTTAATCCATTCTTTTTCGCAACTAAGTCGCTTAAAACCTCTTTCATATTTAGGTAATGGTATAGTTTCCTCATCAACAGTTCCACTTCCATATACTGATGTGGCGGAATAATATATAATAATGTTCTTATTTAAAGAAATTGACTTTTTGTATTTTTTTAAAACAGGATCCAGACCTTCTTCATTAAATGGTACAGTTGAAATTACATTTTCATTAGTTAATTTTTTTTCAACATTATTGGAATCAAAGAAATTTAAATAATGTATATTTTTTTTAGGATTTGAAATATTTCTTGTGATTATAGAAATTTCATACCCTGACTCTAGTGCACTTTCTGCCAAAAATTGTGCTGTGTACCCATTTCCAATGATAGTTAACTTCATTACATCAAATTTAAATTTTAACTTGCTTTAATTACAAAAATAATCTCATAATTAAATATTTATGGTGCTTTGAAGACTTCTTCAAGCTTAAAATGGGAATTTGGTAATTCGTTAGAATTGAAAGCCAAAGCTGTCCCCGCAACTGTAAATGCTGAGTAAGGGCAATTATGCCACTGGAAATTTTCTGGGAAGGCTGCCTAAGCTGTGAAGCATAAGCCAGGAGACCTGCCATAAATTGTCGCTTTGTCAGCTTCCGGGTAGAGTAGATGGCACGTGTAATATTTATCGTCTAGCGACTAAATCACTTGAGCTTTGGCTCATTAATTTGCTTTGCTAGGAGGTAAAGATGGCATATTTAATCTTAATAATATCGTTTTTTTTCAATATATCTAACTCTTTTGCTGATGATGAAAAACCTATTCGTATTACTATTTATCCTTCAATGATTGAAAGAGGTGTTGTTGGTAGTTCTACTAAAATAATAAATTACAAAACTATTAGTAATTCATCATATAAAACTCTTGGTGATTTACTATCAAAATATTCAGGGATTTTTTTCGAAAATCTCTACTATGGGATGGATGCAAAATCGACTGTAAGAATGAGAGGTTTTGGAGAGCAAGCATCAAGAAATATTATGATACTTGTAGATGGAGTTCGTTTATCTGACATGACTATTGCAGGTGCAAATCTATCAAGAATTCCAATAGATAATATTTATGAAATTCAAATTTTAAAAGGTGGATCTTCGACTGTTATTCATGGAGACGGAGCTGTTGGTGGATCAATCAATATTATTACAAAAAATCCTAAGTATTTGGAAGATGAAGTTAATATTAAATCATCTATTAAATCTTTTAGTTCTAAAGAAAATTCTGTTTCAATTAATAAAAATATAAAGGATTTTGTCTTACAAACTTTTGCATCAACGAGCAACAGCAAAGGTTATAGAGAAAATAATAAGTTTGAAAATGACACATTTCAATTTAATCTATCTTTTTTAAAAGATCCCCTAACCAGATATTCTGCTAGTCTTAATTATTCTGACGAATATACTGGATTACCAGGAAGTATAACATTAACCGACTTTTATACTCGTCCTAGATTTGTAAGATCAGGCTCTATAGACAGTTTTGCAGAAGAAAAAATTCAGTCATGGAAGCTAAATAATGAGAAAAAATTTACAAGAGGAAAAACCTTAACAACTTTAAAGTATGAAGAAAAAGATCAAAAAACTTCATCGATGTATAGTGGGGTGAATATAAAAGCAAAAACGGACTTGAGTACTTACACTTTGAGCTCTAAATTAAACAAAAAATTTATTAATAATGATCTTAATGTGGACGCTAATTTTGGTATTGATCATTATAATTCAAGTTATAGAGCCATAGGTAACAATTGGGCTGGCACTCCATATAACAACATTGCTTCTCAAAAAATTGTTGAACCATTTGCTTTAATCAAATTCTCAAATACAACTAATTCTAATATTGAATATGAGGCTGGCTTCAGAAAGCATTACTATGATTTAGATGCAGACAACTATACCAACAAAAGTAGTTTATTATCTCGGGTAAGACAAAATCATGCTTGGTCATTAGGTTTTAATTATATTTTAGACAATAATAGAAACTTTTTTGGTCATATTTCAAGGTCATTCAGATCACCAAGATTAGACGAAATTATTTCTTTAGTTAGTCCTAATCCAATGTCTACTGATATTAAACATCAATATTCCCATGATATTGAAATTGGTCATAAAATAAAATCAAATGACTCAAATTATAATGTAGCTTTATATAGATCACTTATTAAAAATCAGATTGTTTATAATTCGACTGCATTTGCTAACCAAAATTTTGATCCTTCTGTTCAGCAAGGTGTCGAATTAGAATTTGACACATTAATAAATCCAAATTTTAAATTTGTTTCTAATATAAATTATATTGATTCACATTTTACTGAAGGCGTTGAAAAAGGTAACGAAACACCTTACGTTCCAAGGCTATCAGGAAACACTTCTTTATACTTTAATTTTGATAAACAAACTGATTTCTCAGTTAATTATAAGTATATTGGTCAGAAAAGATCCGGTAATGACCCAAATCATATATTACCTAAATCTAAGTCTTATCAGGTTGTGGATTTTAATATTAATTACAAAATAAAAAATATCACTATTAAAGGATCAGTTAATAATTTATTAAATAAAAGATATTATACAAATTTAATTAAAAGTTGGGATAATAAAGCTTATGTTTATCCACAACCTGGAAGAACTTTGTTTTTAGGTGTAGAGGCGAAATTTTAATAAAATTATTGTGTTTAATTGCTGATGTGGTTTAAATAAACATTATGGATAAAAAAAATATAATAAAAAATTTCTTATTATTTTCGGCGTGTGTAAGTTTTGTTCTTATTTTTCGTTTAATACCTCATCCACCCAATTTTACGCCTGTAATTGCTTTAAGTCTTTATTTACCTTTTATTTTTGGGATTTGGTCTGTTCCCTTTTGTATATTAGGGTTTGCAGTTACTGACTATTTTATTGGATTTCATAGCCTATTGATTTGGACATGGGGTGCTTTAGCTTTTACTGGATATACTTCTAAATTTTGTAAAAAAATGTTTTCAAGAATAGTTTTAAGTTTTATTGGTGCTCTTACTTTTTTTATTATTTCTAATTTTGGTGTTTGGATTTCTGGTACATATTACGACATTTCTACACAAGGATTGTTGAACTGTTATATAATGGCCATTCCATTCTTTACCAACACATTATTAAGCACTATGCTTTTTGCAGTTATTTTTGAATTATTTATTTCAAGTAAATTTTATTACTTAATTCCAAATTTCAATAAAAAATAATATCATCTTGCATTTTATAAATTAATCATTCTTTTCTTGACCAAAACTTTATCTACCTCTATCAAGTATTTTAGTACCTTTTTTTTGGGGGTGTAGCTCAGTTGGTTAGAGCGCCGGCCTGTCACGCCGGAGGTCGCGAGTTCGAGTCTCGTCACTCTCGCCATAACTCTGTAAATTTAATCCATTGCTTTTTAACTTGTTAATAACTAAAAATATTAATTATTATTAACTTAAACTGAAGGCTAACATGAAGCTTGAATTACACCATATAAATTTATCCACTGATAAAGTGGATCAAATGAATGATTTCTATTTGAAAGTTATGAAACTAAAAACTGAAACTAAAGACCTGCCTATTTTAGAAAAAAAAAAAGGTTACTCTGGAGATGTAGCTTTTGTATCTGATGGTAAAATACAAACACATCTTGCCCAAAAAGATTTAGATGTTTGCTTTAAGACTGGCCACACAATAAATCCACTTGAAAAAGGTCATATAGCTTATCGAACAGATGACTTAGAAGCTTTTAAAAAACATTTAAATGAATTAAATATTAATTTCTCAGATTGGGGTGAGACTGCGGTAGCAGGATGGAAACAAATATTCTTTCATGATCCAGACGGAAATATAATCGAAGTGCACGAAATAGAAAAAAAATAACCTAAAGTTATAATTTTAAATAATTAGTAGAATGGTATTCAAATTTGACAAAGCCAAATATCAAATTATTGGCAGTAATAGTAGCTGTACCCGTAATAGGAATGACTATTATAGCGCCCGCTATAACTATTATAAAAAATGATCTCAATATATCTTTTGAAGATACACAATTAATTTTAACATTATATTTTACTTTCCTAGCTTTAGGTCAAATTTTATCTGGACCATTTTCTGATAAATATGGAAGAAAACCAATTTTACTTTTAGGAGCATCAATTTATTCAATCTCCGCCTTTTTTGCGTCTTTGTCCTCAAATATAGAAATTTTACTGTTTCTTAGATGTTTCCAGGGATTTGGTGCGGCAGCATGCCTTTCAGTTGGAAGAACAATTTTAAGTGATTGTTATGATATTAAAGAAGCAGCAAAGGAAATGTCAAAAATGACAGCTATAATGGCAGTTATTCCAATTTCTTGTTTTATTTTAGGAGGATTTCTTGCTGAGTTTTTAGGATGGAGAACTAATTTAATTGCTCTAGGCTTAATAAGTCTGATTTTAATAATAGTTATGTCATTTTTTTTAAAAGAAACATTAGTTGAAAAAGCTAAAAGCATAAGTTTTGAAAGTATGTTTTTAGTTTATAAAGGATTATTAAAAAACCTTTCCTTTAATTTTTTTACGATTACTACTGCAATGCAAACCTCTATGTTTTTTGCAATGAATGGTTTTATGCCATATGAATTTGAAAGAAAAGGAGTGAGTATGTCAGAGTTTGGGATATGGTTTTCATTTACATCTTTTGGATACATTTTTGGAAATTTGTTAAATAGCAAATTAAGTCCAAAAGTTGGTCTGGAAAGAATGTGTCTTTTAGGAACTATTTGTTCTTTTTGTACCGTATTAATATTTTTTTGGAATAATAATTTATTCCAAAACGGACCTCTTGCTTTGTCTTTAATTTGTATGTTGTTTGGATGTTCAAATGGTTTTGCAGTGGCCAATAGTATGACTGGGGCAATTAATTCCTCTAAATTTAACAAAGGTGCTGCGAGTGGTTTAATGGGTGCTTTCCAAGTTGGGTCTGGAGGTTTAGCTGGTTTCCTAATAATATATTTTGGAGGTGCTCAAAATTTTAATATATGTTTATATGCATTATTTATTATGTCAGGTATTTCAATAATATCTTCTTATTTAATATTACAAATGAAAAAAATTAGTGTTATATAAAAATGATTGATGATCAAAATATTGAAATAGTGGACTCACATCATCATTTCTGGGATTTAGACAAAAATTATTATCCTTTTTTATGCGACAAAATAGATCCAGATTTTTTTTTGGGTAACTACGAAATAATTAGGCAAAATTATCTTCCTGTTGACTATGAGAGGGACACTAAAAATCATAATGTTATTGGTACTATTCATTGTGAGGCAGAATGGGATAGGAATGACCAAATTGGAGAAAGCAAATGGATAGAGAATTTAGCTAAGAAAAATAAATTTCCAAATGCTATTATAGGTCATGCTTGGTTTCATAAAAAAAACTCAGAGAAAATAATTGCTGAACAAGCAAGTTTCAATCTGGTTAAAAGTATTCGCTCAAAACCAAATGTAAAATTTTCAAGAAACTCTACAAATTATATTTTTGAAGGCTCCATGCAAGATATGAGATGGAGAAATGGTTTAAAATTATTAGAAAAATACGACTTAAATTATGATTTAAGGGTACCTTCGTGGCATCTTGAAGAGGCTGTTGATATTGTCAGACTTATACCAAATACTAAAGTTATTATAAATCATTGTGGTTTTCCTTGGGATAGATCTGCTCATGGAATGGAATTATGGAGGAAGGGGATTCAAGCTCTATCTTTAGAACCTAACACTTATATAAAATTATCTGAATTTGGTATCAAAGGAGAGGAATGGAATTTTCACGAAAATGCTAGAATAATTTTAGAGTTGATAGATTTATTTAGTCCAAAAAGATGTATGTTTGCAAGCAACTTTCCAGTAAGTAAAATTAAAATAACGTTTAAAAACTTATATAATAATTATAAAAAAATTGTAGAGAAATTTTCATTAGATGATAAGAAGTGTTTATTTTCAGAAACTGCTATTGAAGCTTATAATCTTGATAAATCATTATTAAATAGAAATTAGATTTAGAATATTATTCGATAATTTAAAATTTATTTACTAATTTTAATTAACTATAATATTTCACAGGGAGAAATGATTGAGTATTCAATTTACTAATATTGTTAGCAATTTGCCAGCTTCTGTCCCTTTTGTTGGACCAGAAGCCCAAGAAAGAGCTATTAAACAACTTTTTAAAGCCCGTATTGGAGCTAATGAAAGTGTTTTTGGGCCTTCAGAAAAAGCAATTTTAGCTATGCAAAAAGAATTAAGTAAAACTTGGATGTATGGTGATCCAGAAAACTATGATTTAAAACATGCTCTAGCAATAAAGCATAATGTTCAGTTTGAAAATATTGTTGTAGGTGAGGGTATTGACGGTTTATTGGGTTATTTGGTTAGGTTGGTTATAGAAAAAGGGGATAATGTAGTTACAACAGATGGTGCATATCCAACATTTAATTATCATGTTGAGGGATTTGGCGGACAACTTCATAAAGTCCCATTCTCAAATGATACAGAAGACTTGGAAAATCTACTCAAGAAAGTAAAAGAAACATCAGCCAAGATTTTATATGTATCAAACCCTAATAATCCAATGGGTACGATTAATAAACCATCAAATATTGAGTCATTAATTAGAAATCTTCCAAAAACAACTTTGTTGTGCCTTGATGAAGCTTACATAGACTTTTTAGATAAACACTTAATTCCTAAAATATCACTAAATACAAAAAATGTAATTAGGATGAGAACTTTTTCAAAAGCATATGGAATGGCTGGATTAAGGGTTGGGTACGCAATAGGTGAAAAGGATTTAATATTAAATTTTGAAAAAATTAGAAATCATTTTGGCATGTCAAGAGTATCTCAAGTTGGCGCCTTAGCGGCGTTAGAAGATAATGAATTTATTAACAAAGTAGTGAATAAAGTCGCACTTACTAGAAGTAGAATTGCAGACATTGCAATTAGAAATAATTGTAAGTTTATTCCTTCTTTTACAAATTTTGTAGCAATAGATTGTCTCAATGATAGTAAATTTGCGAAAAGAGTACTTGATAATTTAATTAATAAAGGTGTTTTTGTAAGAATGCCATATTCATTCCCTCAAAATAGGTGTATAAGGGTGACAGTAGGATTAGATAAAGATATTGATTTGTTTGAAAAATATTTTTCAATAGCGATTAAAGAAAGCTAATTTAAACAAAAGATCTTAAGTCTTAGACATAAATAAGAATTAATTAAAATAAACTAGGGAGTTTTTACATGACAACTAATTATCCAGATACCCATCTTTTTCTTAATGGAGAATGGAGAGAAGCAGTAGCAAAAGAAGATCTTGAAATTATAAATCCAGCAACTGAAGAGGTTATAGGTAAAGTATCTCATGCTAGAAAAGAAGATCTAGATATTGCTCTCAGCGCTGCTGAAAAAGCTTTCGAAAGTTGGAAGAATGTTTCTGCATATGAAAGATCCAAGATTTTACGAAAGGCGGCAGACATTGTCCGCAGTAACGCAGATCATATTGCTACACTAATGACTATGGAACAAGGTAAACCTTTTAATGAAGCAAAAATGGAAACAATGGGAGCTGCAGATTCAATCGATTGGTATGCAGAAGAGGGAAGAAGAGCTTATGGGAGAATAATCCCATCAAGAGCTCCAGAAGGTGTCTACCAATTTGTTTTTAAAGAGCCAGTAGGAGTGGTTGCAGCTTTTACACCTTGGAATTTCCCTTTAAATCAAGTTGTTAAAAAGGTTGCCGCAGCTTTTGCTGCTGGTTGTACCGCTATTGTAAAAGGACCTGAAGAAACACCTGCAAGTGTTGCTGAATTAATAAAAGCTTTTGATGAAGCAGGAATGCCCAAGGGTTCAATTAATTTAGTTTATGGAATACCCGCTGAAATTTCAGAATATTTAATTGCGCATCCAATAGTAAGAAAAGTTACTTTTACTGGCTCTACAGCAGTTGGAAAGTTACTGGCATCTCAAGCAGGAACATATATGAAAAGAGTTACTATGGAACTTGGTGGTCATTCTCCTGCCATTGTGTGTGAAGACGCTGATGTGAAAGCTGCTGTAAAGATATTAAGTGCGAACAAGTTTAGAAATGCTGGACAGGTTTGTATCTCACCAACTAGATTTTTAGTGCATGATTCAGTCTATGATGAATTTGTAGATGGTTTTGTAAAACAAGCAGAGTCTATAAATGTTGGTAATGGCCTCGAGGATGGAGTGAAGATGGGTCCTTTAGCTCATGATAGAAGACTTACTGCAATAGAGGGTTTTGTTGCTGATGCAGTTGAAAACGGAGCAAAGATATTAACTGGTGGAAAGAGAAAAGGAAATAAGGGTTATTTTTTTGAACCAACAGTTATGACAAATGTTAGTAAAGAAGCTAGGATAATGAATGAAGAACCATTTGGACCTTTGGCACCTATAAATTCGTTTAGTTCTATAGAAGAGGTTGTAGAGGAGTCTAATCGTTTAAATTATGGATTAGCTGCATATGCCTATACAAATTCTGCAAAAACAGCACAGGATCTTGGTCAAAAAATTGAAAGTGGACAGGTCTCAATTAACCATCATGGTTTAGGCCTTGTAGATACACCTTTTGGTGGTGTCAAAGATTCTGGATATGGATCAGAAGGGGGGCCTGAAGGGTTAGATGCCTATATGACTACAAAGTTAGTGTCACAAACTGGCTTATAATTAATTGGGTAAGAATATAATTAAAAAAGCAGTCTCTTAAGACTGCTTTTTTTGGAAGATAATTTTTTTATTTAAAATTTGTTAAATTTAATTTAGCATCATAAATTATTTTAATTTTTAGGTATATTAATTATGGAATGGGTACCTGCTCCAACACCAATAAATGAAAACAGAAGAGCTCAAGCTACTGAGAAAACTGGAATAATAGGAACTGACCAAGTCTATTTGTTTGATATTTATTTGGAAATAGCAAAAGATATTTGTGGTTATGAGGGTGGAAGTTTTAGTCTTTATGATTCTAAAAATCAATGTAGTATCTCGGCTATTGGCTTTGAAAAAGAACTTCATCAAAAAAATGACAAATCAGATAGCATATGCTCATATGTTTTACTTGAAAAAAATCCTTTAGTTGTATTTGACTTAAAAAAACATGACATTTTTAAATACCACCCAGCTGTGACTTCTGGAATGTGCCATAGTTATTGTGGTTTTCCTGTAAGGAATAAAGATGGATATGCTTTAGGTACATTCTGCTTGCTAAACTTTACTCAAGTTAAAGAAATATCATCTGAAAAAATTGAATTAGTTGAAAAATTAGTTTCTAGACTAGCCCTTCAAATAGATACTCAAACCGAACAGAAAGAATTGACATCTCAAAAAATTTCAAAATCAATAGATGTTTTTCTAGAGAGTGATTCTACATTCCAAATTACAGATTATAAAAGCTTTATAGATATTTGTAGTGGTCTTAACTTACCTAAAGAAAATGCTACAAATCTAATCAAAAATGGTTTTTGTGAAATAAAAAATGAAGTTGTTACTCTTTCATCTGCAGGTAATGAATTGCAAGAAAAAATGAATATATTTACTAAAGTTCACAATCAAATAAGAATCGAAGGTACTGATGCTAATAATTTAATAGATAATGCACTTGATAAATTAGGTGAATTATAATGTTCGCAAAGGTTTATCAGTATAAATTTGGAACAGTCGCAGAAGCCAAAGTTGCGGCTTCCTTCTGTTCAGATAATTTAGGAAAAAAAATCAGTAAGTATAAATTTCAATCTTTAAACGTCATGATTGGCAAAGATGGTGATCTTTCAATTTTTATTAAATTTGATACAATTGACAGACTTAAAAAATACGAAGCTGAGTCAGACGAGTTTATAAAAGAATTAAAACAAACATTTGTTTTCAAAGAAAATCAATACGCTGGGGTCTTTGTCTATAACTATGAAGCAGAAGCAACTTCATCTGAAATTAAAATTGCCTCACCTGCGGCATAGAGTTTGTAATTAATGCATTTGCCCTAAATTTTAAAATTAATTTATAAAAATGTTATTGAGGAGTTCATGGAAAAAAAGAAGGAAAAAAAAGAAAATATAATTTTAAAAAAGTATATCCCTATTTTAGGAAAACATTTTAAGGTCCATGAATTAACAAAAGAACACCTTAAAAGTAACACAGATCACGACGAGTGTTTTATTATCAAAGAAGGTTCTGTTTTAGCTAGAGATAAAAATGGTAAAACTTTTAGTCTAGAGCCTGGGAACCCAATAGGATTTGCTGAAGCACTTGTATCAAGGCCTTACGAATTAGAATATATATTGAAAGAAGATACTAGCGTATATGCATTTAAAAGTAGTGCCATAAGGAAAGCTTTAGCTACCTCATCTTCACTCACAAGAGGTATGATGAAATATTCCTTAGATAGAATATTTGATACAAAAAAGAGTAAGACTTATCACTTAATTGATGATGGGTTTTTATCTAAACAAGATGACAGGTTCCCCATGAAAGAATACGACGATGATGAAACTATATTCATGCGAAATCAAAAACCTAAATTTTTCTTTTATGTTGAATCAGGTAAAGTACAACTGATTTCAAAACTTGACAAAGTTATTGCTACCTACTTCCCAGGTGACTCTTTTGGTGAAATGGCTTTATTTACAGACAGTGTTAGATCGGCAACAGCAAAATCAGTTGGTAAATCAACATTACAAATGGTTAGTAGTGATTTTATTAGAGAATATTTTGAAAATGAAGAGCCTTTAATTAAATTTAGTCTTGTATGTATTTTAGAAAGATTAAGGACTATGAATAATCTTAGGAACTTGATATTATAATTTCTTATCTTAATGGAAAAATCTTTTGACAAATGGATAGCAGTAGATTGGGGTACAAGTTTTTTTCGTTCGTATCTAATAGAAAAAGATCAGATTTCAGATTCAATTCAAACAAAAGATGGAATGAAATTTTTAGAAAAAGTTAGTTTTGAAAAAACTTTAGTAAAATTAATAGAACCTTGGTTAGAAAATAATTATAAAATAGAAGTTCTAGCAAGTGGGATGGTTGGTTCAAAGCAAGGTTGGATAGAAGCTCCTTATCAAAAAACACCATGTAATTTGAATATAATTGACTTTGTATCTCCAACTATTAGAGACAGTAGATTCTCTCTTAAAATTTTCTCGGGAATTTCACAGATTAATAAACCAGATGTAATGCGTGGTGAAGAAACACAGATAGCTGGATTTATATATGATAATCCAAAGTTTAATGGTTCAATTTGTTTACCCGGAACCCATAGTAAATGGGTTAAAATCGAAAATGGCAATATTATAAATTTTAAAACTTATATGACAGGTGAGTTATTTGAGATTATTTCTAAAAACTCGGTGTTAATACATACTGTTACATCAAATAAGATAAAAAAAAATGAATTAATAAAGGCTGTTGATGAAATTTTTGAAAAACCAGAAATTTTTGGAAATGCATTATTTCAATTAAGAGCAGATGATCTTATTAATTCAAGAGGATCTGAAATTTATAAATCAAAATTATCAGGATAT
>CACOAO010000009.1 GCA_902625215.1 uncultured SAR116 cluster alpha proteobacterium | reverse complement strand
CACCTTATATTATGCCTTTCCCAAATATAAAAAGGTTATCAAAAATTGAAGTTAATAATTTTGTTGTTAAGTTAGTTGATAAAAAAACAGACTTAAAAAAAGTTCAAGCTCTTAGATATTCGATTTTTTACAAAGAAAAAAAAGCTAGGCAGAGTATGGCAAAAAAAAAATTGCAATTAGACTATGATGAAGTAGATAAATTTGCAGATCATTTGATTGTGATAGATAAAAATAGAAAATCTACAAAAGATAAAATTGTAGGTACATACAGGCTTGTTCGTGGCAATGTAGCAAATCATTTTGGTGGTTTTTACACATCCTTAGAGTTTGATTTAACTAATGTGCTAAATTCTTATAAGCCCAATCAAATTCTTGAACTAGGTAGATCATGTGTGCACAAGGATTATAGAAATGGAACAATAATGAACCTTCTTTGGAGAGCCATTGCCGAGTATATTAAAATATATGACATTAAAATTTTACTTGGATGTGCAAGTTTTCATGGTACTGATGTAACTAAATACGCAAAAGAATTGTCTTATTTAAGACTTAATTTTTCATTGCCGGAGACTTTATCAGTCAAAAGTTTAGATAGAAAAAATTATCAATTACACAAACAATCTAATACAGATTTGAATGATTTAAGAACTTTTGGAAATTTACCACCACTTATAAAGGGCTATTTAAGAATTGGTGCAAAAGTAAGCTATGATTTCTTTGTAGATGATGAATTTAATACAATTGACATATGTGCAATTGTTATTAGAGAAAATATAGATGATAGATATAAGAAAAAATTTTTAAATTAACTAGGTTAATATGACAAATAGAGAAAATCTTTATTTAAGTCCAATCCATAATTTATCCTTATTAGAACATTTAATTTTTATAATTAAGTTAATATTTTTTATAGTTCTTTTTGTTTTTTTAATAATTTTTTCTTTTTCTTTAGGAAAAATAATAAATTCAGTCCAAAAATGGTTACCAGTCATTTTCAATAGAATGTTATTATGGGTGTTGTCCATTAAAGTAGAAATAATTGGTGAAATAGACCAATCAAAGAAAAATAACTTATTTATTAGCAATCATTTATCTTATTTAGATATTCCAATATTGGGATCTAGATTTCCAATAAGATTTGTAGCAAAATCTGAGGTAGAGAGCTGGCCGTTATTTGGTTTCTTGGCTAAGAAAAGCAGGTCGATTTTTATAAGAAGAAATAAAACTGACAGTTTTAATCAAAAAACTAAAATATTAGACGTGTTATCTTCTCACGAGAAGGTTTTTATTTTTCCTGAAGGAACAACATCCGATGGAAATAGGGTGTTAGACTTTAAGTCTAGTTCATTTTCATCTGTGGAAAATCAAAATTTTATTATTCAGCCAATAGTTATTGTTTATTCAGATCTAAATGGAATTCCTATTAATAGATGGTTAAGACCTATGATAGCTTGGTATGGAGATATGGATCTTAAACCACATTTGTCAAAATTAGTTGCGTTAATATCTATTAAAGTAAAATTGTTTTACTTAGAACCAGTAAATGCACAAAATTTTAAAAATAGAAAAGATTTAAGTAAATATTTAGAGGACCAAATAAGAAAGGTTTATTCTAATGCTTTATCAAAAAAACTTGCAAAATAATTTTATAACTGGCAGTAAATAACATTTATTTATGATGAAGCTTGAATGAAGAAACTTTTTATTAAAACTCAGGGTTGTCAAATGAACTTTTATGACTCTGACAGAATGAAAGATTTATTAAAACCCCACGGTTATCAATTGGATGATAATGAAGATGATGCTGACCTTATAGTCTTAAACACATGTCATATACGAGAGAAAGCAGTTGAAAAAACATACTCTGAATTAGGACGTATAAGAGACAAAATCAATATTAGAAAAGAAAAAACAGGGAAGAAATCAATAGTAGCCGTTGCAGGGTGTGTCGCTCAAGCTGAAGGCAAGGAAATTATGAAACGTTCACCTTGGGTTGATATAGTTGTTGGCCCTCAATCATATCAAAATCTACCAGAGCTTATTTCTAAGGTTGATCCTATCAAAAAAAATAAAAATATTAATATTGACTTTCCTACTATTCCGAAGTTTGACCATTTAAAAACTAACATTGAAGAAAGAGGCAGATCTGCGTTTTTAACAATACAAGAAGGTTGTGATAAATTTTGTACATTTTGCGTCGTACCATATACAAGAGGTTCTGAATATTCAAGACCGTTGTCATCCATTATGGACGAAGCAAGAAAATTAATAGATGTTGGTGTTAGAGAGATTACCCTATTAGGTCAAAATGTAAATGCTTGGAATTCAAATGGTTTAGATAATAAAACTTGGGGACTTGGTAAATTAATAGACGAATTAGCAAAAATTAAAGAGCTTAAATTTATAAGATATACAACTTCTCATCCCCTTGATATGGATATTGAGTTAATTAAATCTCATCGAGATAATAAAAAATTAATGCCCTACCTTCATCTTCCTGCCCAATCAGGTTCCGATTATGTTCTCAAAATGATGAATAGAAAACACACAGCGAAAGAATATTTGAAAATTATAGAAACAGTTAGATATTATAATCCCAAAATTGCTATATCGGGAGATTTTATTGTAGGTTTTCCTGGAGAAACTGACAAAGATCATAATTCAACTCTTAGTTTGATTAAGCAGGTAAATTATGCACAAGCCTATTCATTCAAATACTCTAAAAGACCTGGAACTCCAGGAAGTGTTTTTCTTAACCAGGTAAGTGAAGATACAAAAAATTACAGATTATTTGAAGTTCAGGAATTATTAAGATCTCAACAATTATCTTTTAATAAGAAGACAATAAATTCTAACATGGAAGTCTTAGTCCTTAAAAAAGGAAAGAAAAAAAATCAGTATTTAGGAAGATCACCATTCAATCAGTCTGTTTATTTTAGTCATAAAAATGAGAACTTAATAGGGTCAATTATAAATCTAAATATTACTGAAGCTTTTCAAAACAGTTTAACGGGTAATATTGTATTTAATTTTCAATAAATTTTAAGAGCTTTTAAATATTGAATAATAGAATAAAAAAAGAAGAAATATCACTTGAACTTCCCAGTAATTCATTAATAGCTGTTTTAGTTGGTCATCACAGCATTAATCTTGTGAAATTAGAAAAAATAATTGACGTAAACATAAACTTGTTTGGCAATCAATTTAATATTTCAGGAAATAAAGAAAATGTTAACAAAGCCAAATTAATTATAATGAATGTTTACAATAAATTATCTTCCAACAAATTACAAATAAGTGAGTTTGATTTTTCAAATTTTGAAACTGAATTAAGAATGATAAAAGGTATGACTTGTAAATCAAAATCAAATCTTAAAATTGATCAAAATAAAGATTTTAAATTTGAAACTTGGAAAAAAACTATTATACCAAAGAGTATTGGTCAAAATAAATATTTTGAAGCCTTAAATAATTTTGAATTAGTTCTTGGTCTTGGACCTGCTGGTACAGGTAAGTCATATCTAGCAGTCGCAAAAGCTATTCATATGTTAAAAAAAGGTCTAGTTGAAAAGATTATTTTAACAAGGCCTGCCGTTGAGGCAGGAGAAAGGCTTGGATTTTTACCAGGTGATATGAAAGAAAAGATAGATCCATATTTAAAACCTATTTATGATGCATTATATGAAATGATGCCTGCTGATAGAGTAGAAAAAAAAATTCAATCTGGCGAAATTGAAATTGCTCCTTTAGCTTTTATGAGAGGAAGAACATTTACAAATGCATTTGTTATAGTTGATGAGGCACAAAACACCTCTCCAGTTCAAATGAAAATGGTCCTAACTCGAGTTGGTGAGGGTTCTAGGATGGTTATTAATGGTGACTTAAGCCAAGTTGATCTTCCAAAAGGTCAAATTTCTGGATTAAAACAATCACAAAAAATACTTAGTAATATAGAAGAGATTAAGATAATATATTTGGGTTCAGACGACGTTATAAGACATCCAATTGTAGCAAAGATTATTAGGGCATATGATTATTTCAATAAACATTAAGATTATAGTTAACAGTTAAATTTTATCATGAAAATAAATGGAGAAGACTATAAAATATGGGAAAATGACAAATTTATCGTGGAGTGTTCTATAGATTTAATTTTATGGGATAAAAAAATAATAGAAAATTTCCAAGAAAATTTACATAAAATTTTAGATCTTATTTGCGAAAAATCTGATATAATATTTCCTAGTATTAAAAAATCAATATCGCTCTCATTTTCGGGAGATAAAAAAATTATTGAACTTAATAATCGTTATAGAAATTTAAACTCAGCTACTAATGTGCTCTCTTTCCCGTCTTATTTAAAATCCAGCGATGAATTATTTTTGGGCGATATAATATTTTCTAACGAGACTATTAACAAAGAGGCTACAAGAGATAAAAAAAATATAAACAATCATCTTATTCATTTATTTATACATGGAGTTTTACATTTGTTAGGTTATGACCATAAAAACGTTTCAGAGGCTGAAAAAATGGAAGCTTTGGAGATTGAAATATTAAATAATTTTCAAATAGATAATCCATACAAATAAATCAAAAAACATCTCTAAATTACAAAGAATTATAATTATGAAAATAACAATTCCAAGTTTTTTTAAGAAAATAAAGTCTAAAAACCTAGATAAAAATCTTGATCAGGAACTAGAACAATTTGTTGCCAAGAGAATAAATGCAGACGATTCTAACGGAAAAACTTTAAGTCATGAAAATGAGTTACTGAAGAATCTTGCTGGTTTGCGAGGAATAACTGCTTCGGATGTCATGGTTCCCAGAGTTGATATTGTATCAGTAGCTATGTCAGATGATTTTGATCAAATAGTTAAACAGTTAATTCAAACTAACCATAGTAGAGTTCCGGTAAGAAACGAAACTTTAGATGACATTAAAGGTATACTTCATATAAAAGATGTATTAGCTAATTTATTTTTAAAAGAAAAAAAAGATATTAAAACATTACTAAAAAAGCCAATTTTTGTATCTCCATCTATAAGTTTACTAGATCTACTTTATGAAATGAGAATTAAAAGACGTCATTTAGCCCTGGTTGTTGATGAATACGGCGGTATAGATGGTTTAGTTACAATAGAGGATTTAGTAGAGGAACTTGTGGGAGAGATAGAAGATGAACATGATTTATCCTCAGAATGTAAATTAGAAAAATTAGAAGATGGATCAATAATTGTTGAAGCTAGAATTATTATTAACTTAGTTGAAGGTTTTATTGAATCAATTAGGAAAGATGATTTAAATGAAGAAATTGAAACATTAGGTGGGTTTATTATAAGTATAGCTGGAAGAGTGCCTGTAAAAGGTGAAGTAATTAAATACTCTCCTTCAGGGTTGAAGTTTGAAATATTAGACGCAGATCCTAGAAAAGTTATATTAGTTAAAATCACAGGTTTAAAAAATATTTCATTTTTAAATCAATTAAAATTATAAATTTGAAAATGAAAATTTTTCAAAATAACTTATTATACTATTTTATTATACTTTATATTTTAGGTGCTGTTGCAACATTAGCTAATGAGCCTTTTTCAATCTTTCCACTTATATTTGCTCTTGGTTTAGGTATTTATTTAATAAATTTCACACCATCTCTGTTAAAAACTTTTGTTTCAGGTTGGGTTTTAGGATTTGGCTGGTTTTCGGTTGGATTATACTGGATCGGTTCTGCTTTTATTGTTGCAGATACATATACAATTTTTTTAATGCCTGTAGCAATATTACTTCTCCCAAGCTTATTAGCAGTTTTTTGGGGCTTGGCCTGTGTTAGCGCTAAATTAATTAATAGAAATAAAAAATTTTCCATTATTGATATAATAGTTTTTTTATCTTTGTTTGAGTATTTAAGGGCTAAAATATTTACAGGCTTCCCTTGGTTAATGCCTTCGATGATATTTTCATCTAATGAATATTTAATACAGGTATTTTCATTTATAGGAAGTTTTTCAGCTAATTTAGTTGTTCTAACAATCAGTGTTTTACCTCTAATTTTATTATCAAGCTTTAAAGGTAAATATACCCTCTCATTTTTATTACTAATACCAATAATAACTTTGTTTTTTTCAGGAATTGTTAGATATAATAGTAAAACCCTACTACAAAGTAGTAATCAATTAATCACTATTGTCCAGCCAAACATTAAACAAAAAAATAAGTGGGATTTAAGAAAGAGAGATCAGCATCTAAACAAATTAGTAATGTTATCAACTAGTAATAAAGACGATATTATGTATATGAATAATATAATAATTTGGCCTGAAACGAGTTTTGCAGGCTCAATACCTGGTGAAATAAAGTTATTATCTGATATAAGTAAAAAAATATTAAAAAATTCAAAATCAATCTTAATTGTTGGACTATTAAGATCTGATGAAAGTAATCTTTTTAATTCTCTTGTTTTCTTGAATTCAAAAGGACAAATAATTTATAGATATGACAAAACAAAGTTAGTCCCGTTTGGAGAATATATACCTTTTCGTAAGCATTTAAATCTAATTTCTGATTTTCTACCTCAAAAAGATTTTTCCAGAGGAAACTTAAATCCAAATCCTTATTTAGAAGGTGTTGGTAATATAATAACGCTAATTTGTTATGAAATCTTATTTACAGATGATTTGATGAACAGAATATCTAAAAATACAAATTTATTAATAAACATCACAAATGACGCGTGGTTTGGAAAAACAATTGGTCCGCATCAGCATTTAGCTTTAGCTAAAATTAAGGCTGTTGAATTTGGCTTACCCTTAGTAAGAGTTGCAAATACAGGAATTTCAGTTTTTGTTTCTCCTTATGGAGAAATAATTAGTAAAATACCTCTAAACAAAGAATCTGCAAAGACTTTCAACTTAATTCCAGGGTTGAAAAATACTTTATATAAAACTTACGGAGAATTAACTTTTGTGCTTTCAATTTTAATATTAATAATTATAAATAAAACATATATTTCTAATTATAAGGAAAACTTATTTTATGAAAAATAATTATTTCTTTACTTCAGAATCTGTATCTGAAGGGCATCCAGATAAAGTTTGTGATAGAATATCAGATGCTGTTGTTGACTTATTACTAGAAAAATACCCTGAAGCAAGAGTTGCTTGTGAGACCCTAGTATCTACAAACAGAACAATAATCGCTGGAGAATACAGGCTTCCAGAAGGAATGAAAATTACTAACGACGAAATTGAGAGATTAGTAAGATCAACTGTTTATGATATAGGGTATGAGCAAGAAGGTTATCACTGGGAAAAAATGCACTTTGAATGTCACCTTCATACTCAATCATCGAATATAGCTATTGGTGTAGATAAGTCTGGAAACAAAGATGAAGGTGCTGGCGATCAAGGTTTAATGTTTGGTTATGCTTCCGATGAAACAGAATCTTTGATGCCTGCTCCTATATATTACGCTCATAAAATATTAAAAGAAATGGCTAGAATAAGACATAATGAAAAAAATTCTATTTTTTTACCTGATAGTAAATCACAAATCACATTAGAGTACAGAGATGGTAAGCCCATTGGAGCAAGTTCAATAGTGGTTTCAACTCAACATATAAAAAATTGTTCTCAAGATGATATTCGTGAAATTGTTAGAGATATAGTAATTAAAGAATTACCAGATGGTTGGATGTGTCCAGAAAATGAGTTTTACGTTAATCCGACAGGTATTTTTGAAATTGGAGGTCCTGATGGAGATGCAGGGTTAACAGGTAGAAAGATTATAGTGGATACTTATGGAGGTGCGTCGCCTCACGGTGGTGGTGCGTTTTCAGGTAAAGATCCTACAAAGGTAGATAGGTCTGCAGCATACTTAACTAGATATTTAGCAAAAAATGTTGTTGCTGCAGGTATTGCCACCAGGTGCATAATACAAATTGCTTATGCAATTGGTATTTCAAAGCCACTGTCCTTATACGTTAATACTGAAGGAACAGGAAAAATTGAAGATCAAAAAATAGAAAAAATACTTTCAGATTTAATTGATATGTCACCAAGAGGTATAAGAGAACATTTAAAGCTAAACAAACCAATTTATGTTCCGACTTCAGCATATGGTCATTTTGGTAGAGTTCCTAATGAAGGCGTTAATGGATCTTTTACTTGGGAAAAGACTGATTTAGTTGATTCTATTTTAAAAGAAATTTAATGAACATAACTAAACAAAATTTTGAAGACAAAATTTTATTTTATGGAAGAAGAAGAGGCAGAAAATTATCTACTTCTGCTAAATTGGCCATAAGTACTGGACAAAAATATATAATAAAAAAAGATAATTTTCTAAATATATTCCACGAACACAAAAATATAATTCTTGAAATTGGTTTTGGAGACGGTGAAAATCTAGTAAATTCTGCTAAGAACAATTCTAATTTTTTTTATATTGGTGCTGATCCTTTTGTAAATACAACAGCAAAATGTCTAAGTAAACTTCTAAAATTTAATCTGAAGAACGTAGTAATTTGGCCAGATGATATAAGAAAAATTTTATATCTTTTTCCTCAAAACAGCATTTCAGAAATAAAAATATTATTTCCTGATCCATGGCCAAAAAAAAAACATATCAACCGAAGGTTAATACAAAACGATTTTTTAGAAAAAATACATTCAATTATAAAACACAAAGGAACCTTGACTATTGCAACAGACCACGACCTATTAAAGAAATGGATACTAGAAAAATTTCAAAGATATACCGAATTTGAATGGATAGTCGAAAGCTCTAAAGATTGGCGGTTTAGGCCCCATGATTGTTTCCAAACAAAATATGAAATAAAATCGATCATCCAATTAAGAAAACCATGTTGGTTTACTTTTAAAAAAAAATAACTAATTTTGTTAGCATATTAAAAGCAAAGTTATTGATTTTTTTTGAAAAAAAAATTAATATAATGTAATTAAGTGAGTCTTTCGACTCGCTTTTTTTATTTATGGGTTTTGTAGTACATGGTTGAAGAACAAATAAGAGCTTCTTTGTTTTTAAGATTAAAAAAGCTAGGATATCATTTAATTCGTGTAAAATTAATTAACATTAAAGAAAAAAAAACATTGCAGATTATGGCAGAGCGAATTAAAGATAAAAAAATGGACATCGAAGATTGTGTCTATTTAAGTAAGCATATTTCTACTTTTTTAGAAATTGATGACCCAATAAGTTCTTCTTATGTATTAGAAGTGTCTTCTGGAGGTTTAGCTAGGCCTTTAACAATGATAGATGATTATGAGTTATTTAAATATAATAAGGCTAAAATAGTATTTAAAGAAAAATTCTTAGGTAAAAAAACCTATAAGGGTTTTCTTCAAGGAATTGATAAAAATGGAAAAATTTTACTTGAAACGAATGAACATAAAATAAGGTTCAATTTTACTGAAATTGAGAAAGCAAACATCGATCTCAAATGGGCAATTGAAAACAATAAAATTAATTAGTTTTAAAATTAGTAAGGAATAAAAATGGAAGTTAAATCCATACCCAGATTAGAGCTTATACAAGTGGCGGAAGCAGTTTCTAGAGAAAAGTCAATAGATAAAGAAGAAGTTATTACTGCTATGGAAGAAGCGATAGAGAAGGCAGCTAGATCAAAATATGGTTTAGAAAGAGATATCAGAGCAAATATTGACAGGAAAAATGGATCTATAAATATTGCGCAATTTACTGAAGTTGTTGAAATTGTTCAAAATGAGTCAACTCAGATGTCTTATCAAGAAGCTCAAAGAAGAAATCTTAATGTTGTTATTGGAGACTTCTATAAACAATCACTTCCACCTATAGATTTTGGTAGAATTGCAGCTCAAACTGCAAAACAGGTAATTTCTCAGAAAGTTAGAGAGGCTGAAAGACAAAGACAATTTCAAGAATATAAAGATAGAGTAGGTGAAATTGTGGTTGGAACGATTAAAAGAGTTGATAATCAATCAGTTACAATTGATTTAGGTAGAGCTGAAGCCGTAATAAAAAAAGATCAAATGATACCCAGAGAACAGTTGAGACCCGGTGATAGATTAAGATCTTTTATAGTAGATGTTAGTGAGCAAATCAAAGGACCACAAATATTTTTGTCAAGAGCTTCAAATGACTTTTTAGCTGCCTTATTTACACAAGAAGTTCCAGAAATTTATGATGGAATTATAGAGATTAAAGGTGTCGCGAGAGAACCAGGTAGTAGGGCTAAAATTTCAGCATATTCTAACGATCCTAGCATAGATCCAGTTGGTGCTTGTGTTGGAATGAGAGGATCAAGAGTTCAAGCCGTTGTTAGTGAGTTGCAAGGTGAAAAGATAGAAATAATTCCTTGGACAGAAGATCCTGTTACATTTGTGATCAATGCTTTAGCTCCGGCAGTACCATCAAAAGTAGTAATGGATGAAGACGCTAACAGAATGGAGGTTGTCATTCCTGATGATCAACTCTCATTGGCTATCGGAAGAAGAGGGCAAAATGTTAGATTGGCTTCACAATTGACTGGTTGGTTTGTTGACATTTTGACAGAAGCAGAGGAATCAGAGAAAAGACAAGAAGAATTTTTAGAAAGAAGTAAAATTTTTATTGAAGCTCTTGATATTGATGACGTTATAGCTCACCTAATGGTCAGTGAAGGCTTTGTAACAATTTCTGACATTGCTGAAGCTTCTCTTGAAGAACTTATGGCAATTGAAGGTTTTGATGAAGATATATCCTTAGAACTAAGTGAAAGAGCCCAAAATTTTGTTAAAATAGAAAACCAAAGAATTGATGATGCTCTAAGAAAACTTAAGGTAAAAGACGATTTATATAATTTTACTGAAATAAGTAAATCAAGCATTTTGACTTTGGCTGAACATAATATAAAAACTTTAGATGAACTTGCTGAATTAGACAGTGAGGAACTTTTTAACATTTTGGGTGACAAAGTATTTATTAATGAGGATGACGCTGGATCAGTTATAATGAAAGCGAGACAACATTGGTTTACAAACGATACAGTTGATGATTAATTTTTAAAGGAATTTTTGTTATGGAAGATAAAGTAAACGGTGAGAGAAAAAAATTAAGTCTTTCTTCTAGTGGAAAATTAACTCTAAAAAATTCTATTGCTACAAATAAGTCTCCAAGTAGTATAACAACAAATTCAAGAGTTGGTAGAGGTACAGTTCAAGTAGAAGTAAAAAGAACTAAAAGATTTTCTAATCGTATTAATTCTAATGAAAACACCTCTAACGAGAATGCCTCTGGTTTAAGTGCTAAAGAAATTCAATTTCGAAGCAAAAAATTGCAAGAAGGTCTTGCAAAGACAGCAGCAGAGGCTGATATGATAGCATCTGAAAAAATAGAAAAAGCAAAAATAGAAGAAGCTCGCATAGCAGCCAATGCTTTAGAAGCTGTAGAAGCAGCATCCTCATTGGCGCCTAAAGACAAAATTTTAGCTAGAAGAAAAGCAGAAACTGAAGAAATACTTGAAATAAAAAAAATTGAAGACGAGCAGATAAAATTACAAATTGATGCAAAAAAAGCTGAAGAAGCTGCTTTCCAAGCTGAAAAAGACAGGCAAAAGTTGGCGGATTCTGAATTATTACCAAATACAAATAAATCATGGACAACTAACAAAGTTCAGGAAAAAGAAATTTTTAGAGAAAATGTAAAAAAATCTCATTGGAATAGAGGGTTTCAAGAAAAAAGACAAGGAAAAATGACAATTGCTCGCGCTTTAGACTCAGAAAATGTAAGGGTAAGATCTTTGGCTTCAATAAAAAGAAGACGAGAAAAAGCAAGAATGCAAGCTGATCAGACACCTGCTGTAAAACAGTTTAGAGAAGTAATTATTCCAGATACTATTACCGTATCAGAATTGGCTAATAGAATGACTGAAAAAACAGCTGATGTAGTAAGAGAATTGATGAAAAATGGAATAATGGCAACTCCAGCAGAAGTTATCGATTGTGATACAGCTGAACTAATAACCACTGAATTTGGACATAAGCCAAAAAGGATTTCAGATTCTGATATAGAATTAGATCTAGGTTTACAAGAAAGTAACCCTAAAAATCTAGTTCCTCGTCCTCCTATAGTGACAATTATGGGTCACGTTGATCATGGAAAAACATCTTTACTTGATGCTTTACGTGAAAGCAAAGTTGCTGATGGGGAAGCAGGAGGTATTACCCAGCATATTGGGGCATACCAAATTACAACAAAAACAAATTCTAAAATATCTTTTATTGACACACCTGGTCATGAAGCATTTACAGAAATGAGAGCAAGAGGGGCAAATGTAACAGATATTATAATTTTAGTAATAGCAGCTGATGATGGTATTAAACCGCAAACTATTGAAGCAATTAAGCATGCGAAGGCCGCAAATTGTCCAATAATTGTTGCAGTTAATAAATGTGATAAACCTGAAGCAGATCCTCAGAAAGTCCGAACTGAATTGCTTCAACATGATTTGATACCAGAAGAACTTGGTGGTGATGTTCAATGTATTGATGTGTCTGCAAAAAACAAACTAGGCTTAAACGATTTGATTGATTCTTTAGAGTTGCAAGCAGATATAATGGAGCTAAATAGTGATCCTACTATAAGTGCAAATGGAGTAGTTGTAGAGTCTAAAGTTGAAAAAGGGAAAGGCTCAGTTATAACATTGCTTGTAAAATCAGGAACACTAAATGTTGGTGACATTATTGTTGTTGGAACAGAATCAGGTAAAGTCAGAGCCTTACTAAGTGATCAAGGAAATAGAATACAATCTGCTGGTCCATCAATGCCAGTAGAAGTTCTAGGTTTATCTGGTACACCAAATGCAGGTGATTTGGCAAATGTAGTTGAAACTGAATCCAAAGCAAGAGAAATAGCGGATTATAGACAAAGAAAATCAAAGCAAAAAGAAGCAAAATTGACCGCCAGGGGTTCAGTTGAACAAATGTTAGCAAATATTAAAGTTGGTGAAACTTCTGAATTACCTGTAATTATAAAAACTGATGTTCATGGATCTTTAGAAGCAATTAAAGCTGCATTGGAAAAAATTGGTAATTCTGTCGTAAAAATTAGAGTTTTATCTGGTGCAGTTGGTGCAATTAGTGAATCGGATATTACATTGGCGTCTGCATCATCTGCACTTGTTTTTGCATTTAATGTAAGAGCAATACCGCAAGCTCGAGAATTATCAAAAAGAGATAACGTTGAAATCAGATATCACTCGATAATTTATGAATTAATTGAAGATGCAAAACTAGCATTGACAGGAATGTTAGATCCTGATTTACAAGAAAACTTTATTGGATATGCAAAAATTAAGCAGGTATTTTCTGTTTCTAAAATTGGCAAAATTGCTGGATGTGTAGTTACTGAAGGTATTGTTAAGAAAGGTTGTAGCTTTCGTTTGCTAAGAGACAATACAGTAATCCATCAAGGGATGTTAAAAACTTTAAGAAGGTTTAAAGATGAAGTTAAAGAGGTTCGTGAGGGTACGGAATGTGGAATGGGATTTGAAAATTTCAACGATATACAAGAAGATGACGTCATGGAATGTTTTGAAGTTAAGGAAGTTGCAAGAAGCTTAGAGTCGGTTGATATAAAAGTTGGATAAAGAATGAAATTATGAATAATAAATTTTTATTTAATTCCAACAAAAAGCATAAAATTTCTTCAAGTAAGTCGCAAAGACAGCTTAAAGTTGCTGAAGAGTTAAGACATATAATTTCAAGCGCTCTACTTCGTGAAAGCTTTTACGACGAGTATATTAAAAATAATAATATCACGATTACTGAAGTTAACGTAAGTCCAGATTTAAAAAATGCCAAAGTTTATATGATGCCACTAGGTGGTATAAATAAAATTGATGTTTTAAATAGTCTTAATAAGGTAACAGGACGCTTAAAAAAAATAATATCCAATAATATAAATTTAAGACAAACACCAAAACTTACATTCAAAATTGATGAAACTTTTGAGTATGCAAAAAATATACATGACATACTTGATAAAATAAAAAAATAAAAATATTTATTAAATTTTATGATTGAACCAAATTTTAGTAATATTAACGGTTGGTTAATAATTGATAAACAAAGTGGGAAAACTTCTCGTCAAATTGTTTCTAAAATTGCTAGAACCCTAAAAACAAATAAGATTGGGCATGGTGGAACATTAGATCCGTTAGCTACAGGTATCTTACCAATAGCTATAGGTGAAGCAACCAAGCTAGTTTCTTTCATACAAAATAAAAAAAAGAAGTATACCTTTACAATAAAATGGGGTGAATCAACAGATACTGACGATATTGAAGGCAAAATTATTGAAAAGTCAATTAGACGGCCAAACAAAAATCAAATTCAAAATTCATTAATTACATTTTTAGGTAATATTAATCAAATACCACCAATTTTTTCGGCCATTAAAATTAATGGTAAGCGTTCTTATAAATTAGCAAGAAAGAATATATCAATTAAGCATAAACCAAGGCAGGTTGAAATTTTTGCATTTAATCTAAAAGGTATTCTAAACATTGATCATGCTGAATTTGAAGTGATATGTGGAAAAGGTACGTATATAAGATCATTAGCAAGGGATTTAGCAGAAAAACTAAACACAAAAGGGCATATAGTTAAGTTAAGAAGAAATTTTGTTGGAAATTTCAATGAAAAAGATACGATTTTTATAGATTTTTTTGACGAAATAATACATAGTCCAAATCTTTTAAATAAAATAAAACCAATTGAAAAAGTGCTAGACGACATCCCGGCTCTTTTTTTAACTGAAACAGAGGCAATGAAGCTTAAGCAAGGACAAAAAACCACACTAAATTCTTTAACATTCAATAATGATTTTATCAAAGAATATCCAAATTATAAAAAATTTGAACGAGTTTATACTGTAAGTAACGATAAACTTGTTGCTCTTGTTGAGGTTGATAAAGGTATTGTTAAGCCTAGGCGCGTACTAAATTATTAAATAGAAAGGTAAATATGATGTCGATTGAAAAAGACAAGACTGTCGAAATTATAAAAAATTTCGGAATTAATGAAACTGATTCCGGTTCAGCAGATGTGCAAGTTGCAATCTTAACTGAAAGAATTAAGAACTTAACTGAGCATTTAAAAACTCATAAAAAAGATTTTGGTTCTAGACGCGGTCTCTTGAGTATGGTTGGACAACGCAGAAACTTATTAAAATATATTAAAAACAAAAATGAAGATAGATATTTAAATCTCATTAAGAAACTTGGTTTAAGAAGATAATTACAATTAAAATTGTTAATATATTAGATAGTATTAGAATTTAGAGGAAATATTATGTTTGAAGTATTTAGAAAAGAAATCACATGGGGTGGTAAGCTATTAACATTTGAAACTGGTAAGATTGCTCGTCAAGCAGATGGGGCTGTTATGGTTACTTATGGTGGCACAACTGTATTATGTACAGCCGTTGGTGCTTCATCTGTAAAACCTGGCACTGATTTTTTTCCATTGACAGTTAATTATCAAGAAAAAACTTTTGCAGCTGGTAGAATTCCTGGTGGTTTTTTTAAAAGAGAGGGTAGGCCATCTGAAAAAGAAACTTTAGTGTCAAGATTAATAGATAGACCAATCAGACCTCTTTTCCACAAAAATTATAAAAGTGAAACTCAAATAATTGCAACTGTACTTGCACACGACATGGAAAATGATCCAGATATTGTTTCTATCATAGGAACCTCAGCTGCATTAACAATTTCAGGTTTGCCATTTATGGGTCCAATTGGTGCTTGTAGAATCGGGTGGGATGGAAGTAATTATATTTTGAATCCTACAATAGAGCAAATGAAAGATCAAAGTCTTGATTTAGTTGTTGCTGGCACTAAAGAAGGTGTTTTAATGGTTGAATCTGAGGCTTCAGAGCTATCTGAAGAAATCATGTTGGGTGCCGTTGATTATGGTCATAAGGAGATGGAAAATGTTATTAACGCCATAATAGAGTTAGCAGAAGTTGCTGCAAAAGAGCCTCGGCCAATACCAGAAGAGTCATCTGAAAAAACTGGATATAACAAAATTATAAAAACTTTTAGAAAAAAATTGGAAAAAGCATATAAACAAATTGATAAATCAAATAGATCAAAGTCTTTAGGCGAAATAAAAAATGAGATTTTATCTAAATTTGATGAAACGTCTGACTCCGGTTTGATATCGACCTTAATCAAAGATTTAGAAGCAGACATTGTTAGAGGTAATATTCTCAAAACTAAAGAAAGAATCGACGGAAGAGACACTAAGACAATTAGACCAATAGTAGCAGAAGTTGGAACATTACCGAGAGCACATGGTTCTGCATTATTCACAAGGGGAGAAACACAAGCTTTGGTAGTTGCAACGTTAGGAACTGGACAAGATGAGCAGGTAATTGACGCGTTAGAAGGTGAGTATAGGTCTAAATTTATGTTGCATTATAACTTTCCGCCTTATTCTGTTGGAGAGGCTGGAAGAGTTGGTTCTCCTGGTAGAAGAGAAATTGGACATGGTAAATTGGCTTGGCGAGCAATCAATCCTTTATTGCCTTTAGAAGATGATTTTCCTTATACTGTAAGAGTTGTTTCTGAGGTCACAGAATCAAATGGATCTTCTTCTATGGCAACTGTTTGTGGAACATCATTGGCATTAATGGATGCTGGTGTTCCAATAAAAAAACCAGTAGCAGGTATAGCTATGGGACTAATTAAAGAGAAAAAAGAATTTTCGGTTCTTTCCGATATATTAGGTGACGAAGATCATTTAGGAGATATGGATTTTAAAGTTGCTGGAACTGTTGATGGTGTAACGAGTCTTCAAATGGACATAAAAATTACCTCTATTACAAAGGAAATTATGGAAATTGCTTTGGAACAAGCCAAACAAGGAAGAATTCACATTTTAAATGAAATGAGTAAAGCAATCACGTCTTCTAGAGAAGTTTTGGCAGATACGGCTCCTAAAATTACAACTTTAAAAATAAAGCTAGAGAAAATTCGAGATGTTATTGGCCCAGGCGGCAAGGTAATAAGAGAAATATGTGAAAGTACTGGTGCTAAAGTTGATATTGAAGATGATGGTACAGTTAAAATTGCTGCTTCTGACAGTACTTCATCAGAGGCAGCTCTAAAGAAGATAAATGACATTGTAGCTGAAGCAGAATTAGGCGTAATATATAATGGAAAAGTAGTTAAAACTGTTGATTTTGGGGCATTTGTAAATTTTCTTGGAACTAAAGATGGATTAGTTCATATATCTGAATTACAAAATGCTAGAACTGAAAAAACTACTGATATATGTAAAGAGGGAGATACAGTAAAAGTTAAAGTAATTGGCTTTGATGATAGAGGAAAAGTTAAATTATCAATGAAAAGAGTTGATCAAGAAACTGGAGAGGATATTGAAATCAAAAATCAAGAAAAACATCAATAAGTGAGGTAATAAATGAATACTATAACTCCAAAAAATGAATGGATAAAAACATGGTCAGAAAATTCTGTGGGATGGATACAGCTATCTCATGAAAACAAGCTTAATCCTCTATCAGCTGCTTTTATCTTAGCTATTAAGAACGCAGCTGAAAAATTTGATACAGATCCATCAATTGGATGTATTGTTTTAATTGGTTCTGAAAAAGCTTTCGCAGCAGGTGCGGATTTGAAAGAAATGGTTAAATTGAACTATGCTTCAGTTTCTGAAAGTAGGTATATTGAAAATGGTTGGTTAGACATACCCAAAATTCAAACTCCTATAATTGCTGGTGTAAAAGGTTATGCCCTTGGTGGTGGTTGTGAGCTTGCAATGATGTGTGACTTTGTAATAGCTAAAGATGATGCAAAATTTGGACAGCCTGAAATTAATATTGGAGCAATACCCGGTGCTGGTGGTACTCAAAGACTCACAAGATCAATTGGCAAGTCAAAAGCTATGTTAGCTGTACTTACTGGAGATATGATGTCTGCAGATGAGGCCGAAAATTGTGGTTTGGTTGCTAGGGTGTTTAAAGGTGATGATTTTGATGCGTCTCTCAAAGATATAGCTATAAAAATTGCCAATCAATCTAAACCATTAGCAAAATTAGCCAAACAAGCTGTAAATGTAGCTTATGAAACAACTTTAGAAGAAGGTATTCGGTCTGAAAGAGCGTTATTTTATTCTACTTTTGCGCTTGATGACCACACTGAAGGAATGGAAGCGTTTTCAGAAAAACGTAAACCTATTTGGAAAAATAAATAATCAAAAATTACTCTAGATTTTCCTGCTTAGGTATTGCGACACTATGTAGCCCACCATCTACGTGATGAACATTTCCAGTAACACCTGACGACAACTCAGATGTTAAATATAAAGCAGCGTCTCCAACTTCTTTTAATTGAGGATTGAATTTAAGTGGAGCAACGCTCTCCGAATACCTAAATACATGTCGAGCTCCTGAAATAGCAGCTCCAGCTAAAGTTTTTACAGGACCAGCTGATAATGCATTTACTCTTATATTATCTTTACCGAGATCCATAGCTAAATATTTAATTGATGCTTCCAGTGCTGATTTTGCTACACCCATTACATTATAATTAGGTGTAGTTCTTTCGGCACCTAAATAAGAAAGAGTTAATAAACTTCCTCCTTTTGAAGACATAAAAGGTAGAGATGATTTTGCAATTCTTGTAAAACTAAATGCAGAAATGTCTAGAGAATTTAAAAAGTTTTCTCTACTACAATAAACATACTTTCCTTTTAATTCTTCTTTATCAGAATATGCAAGGGCATGAACAATAAAGTCTATTTCATTCCAGACTTTAGAAAGCTTTTCAAACATGTTTTCAATAGAATTAAATTCACTTGCTTCTTTAGATACATCACACTCAAAAGAATTGTCTGATTTGATAGAGCTCATTAATGGCTTTAGTCTTTTCTTAAACTCGTCATTTTGATATGAGAAAGCAAGCTCAGCACCGTTTTCAGCTAATGTTTTTGCAATACCCCAAGCTATTGAACGTTGATTCGCAACGCCCATGATCAGACCTTTTTTACCACTCATTAAAGACATAGTTTCATCTCTTAATTTAATTTAGATAGAGCTAGGCAGGCATTTGTTCCACCGAAGCCAAAGGAATTTGATAATGCCAAATTTATTTCGACATCTTTTATTGTTTTTCTAGGTATTTCAATAGATCCAATTTCTGGATCATCTTCATTTATATTTGCTGACCCAGAGATGAAATTATTGTTCATCATAATTAAGGTATAAATAGCCTCGTGAACGCCTGTTGCACCTAGAGAATGACCTGTTATGGATTTTGTGCTTGTTAATTTTGGAAGATAGTCTTTATTTCTAAATACCTCTTTAATGGCATGAAGCTCTTGCATATCTCCAACAGGAGTGCTTGTTCCATGAGCGTTGATATAATCAACCTTTTTATTAATACCACTTAGAGCTTCACTCATGCATCTTACCGCACCCTCACCACTTGGTGCAACCATATCATAACCATCTGAATTAGCGCAATGTCCAGCTATTTCACCATAAATTTTAGCGCCTCTAGCTTTTGCGTGTTCAAGTTCTTCCAGAACAAGCATTCCTCCACCACCGGCAATTACAAAACCATCTCGATTGATGTCATAAGGTCTTGAGGCTAATTCTGGTGTTTCATTATATTTGCTTGACATGGCTCCCATTGCGTCAAAAAGAACTGAAAGTGTCCAGTCTAATTCCTCTCCACCACCAGCAAAAATTATATCTTGTTTACCATATTTAATTTGATCTGCTCCAATACCTATACAATGAGCTGAAGTAGAGCAAGCAGAGGTTATAGAAAAATTAACACCTTTTATTTTAAAAAAAGTTGCAATACATGCTGATACAGTAGAGCTCATACATCTTGGGACCATAAAGGGACCAACTCTTTTGGGTCCTTTCTCTCTAGCAATATCAAAGGATTGAAGCATGTTAGCAGTACTTGGACCTCCTGATCCTGCAATTAGGCCTGTTTTGGGATTAGATACTTCTTTATGAGTAAGTCCTGAGTCCTTGATTGCTTGTTCCATAGAAAGCACAGAATATGCAGCACCTGCTCCCATAAACCTGAGTTGCTTTTTATCAACATGATCTTCAAGATTAAGGTTTACTTTACCATGTATCTGACTTCTAAAGCCCATTTCTTTGTAAGTGTTAGATTTAACAATTCCTGATTTTTGATTTATTAATGAGTCTTTAACTTCTTCCACATTGTTACCAATTGAGCTAACAATACCCATACCTGTAATAACAACTCTTTTTTCATTACCCATGTTTTATTCCTGTCAATTTAAGAACTAATTAATCCTGAAAAAGGCCAACTCTAATATCAGATGCTTCAAATACTACTTTGTTATCACATAAAACTTTTCCATCAGCAATGCCAAGAATGAGTTTCCTCATAATAATACGTTTAAAATCAAGTAAATATTCAACTTTTTTAGCTATCGGCAATATTTGTCCGGTAAATTTGACTTCTCCTACTGATATAGCTCTTCCTTTTCCTCTGCCACCCATATTCCCAAGAGAAAAACCTAATAGTTGCCATAACGCATCCATACCTAGGCATCCTGGCATAACAGGATCATTTTCAAAGTGACAAGGAAAAAACCATTTATCAGGTGTAATTTTAAATTGAGCGTGTGCTGTACCTTTATTGTAAGCCCCCCCAGTTTCTTTAATGCTTGTTACTTCATCAAACATCAACATAGGAGGTAATGGCAATTTTGGAAAATCTACGCCTGCAAGCTTTCCCTTTGCACAATCAATCAATTCTTGGTAATTAAATGAGTTTTTAAATAAAGCCAAAATACTATACCTTTATAACAATTAAATTATCTTACAATAATCATAAAAAACAATAAATAAAACAAATATAGAAATTTAATTTTTTATTGAGCCCCATATAACTCTTTTTTGCACCCAACCTCTGAATATTTTATTTTTCAAAATTTCAATTTTACACCATTTATCATTACATTTTTTTACATTAATTAATAAATTAGGCAAAAGTTTGGCTAAGGAATTGCTTGAACTTGATGGGATTGTTTTTAAAAAGGTGGTTTTGATTATCAATCCCGTTCTGAATGAAGACAACAACTGTGTATGCACCCATCCTGATATTTTGTCAAATGTTTCAACTTTCCTCCAATTATTGTATTCAGCAACTATTTTTAAAGGATAACCTTTTTGTAAAAGTTCAAATTTTACAGGAAAATCTTTTCCAGGTCCAGTTCTCATATAAGTTAGTGAATTTCTTAATGAGACTATTCTTGGTATTTTCAAACCACTCCCATTAATAGAAATCTTGGGTTCTTTTGAGCTTGATAAAGCATTTTTTGAAGATGAAATATAATTTATCATCAAAAAAATAGAAGCTAATAAAATAAATGTGTATTTTAAAAGATATTTATTCATGGTTTTAATTTGAACATAAAGAACAAAGCTGATTTTTTGTGAGTTTAATTTTATCTAAAATTAGAGTTACCCCATCAAACAAAAATAAACTTCCTGCTGTTGATTGATAATTCTTTAATGCTATCTCCTTTATGGCTTCATTAACTTGCATACTGCCAATTAAAGACGTCACAGGCCCAATTATTCCCGCCTCTCTGCAATTTGTTGTAGGAGCTTTTTCAAAAGTTTTTGGAAAAATACACTCATAACAGGGGTAGTCTTCATTCAATCCACTTTTCCAAACTGCTAATTGCCCCTCCATTTGTACTGCAGAACCAGAAATTAAAATCTTTTTTGATTTGTGTGATAAATAATTCAAAGTATATTTTGTTTTTGGACTATCAGAACAATCAAAAATCAAATCAAAATTATCAACGCTAATTGTTTCATCAAATTTTTTTTTCTCTGAAATTACTGATATATTTGGGTTTATTTTTAGGCACTCCTGAGCTAAATTTTCTGCTTTATTATTGCCAATATGTTCATTTTTATGTGCAATTTGCCTATTGAGATTACTAATTTCAATAATATCTTGATCGTAAATCTCTATATGTCCAAATCCGGCTGCGGATGCGTAAAGCGCCACAGGACATCCTAAACCACCAGCACCAACAATTAAGCATCTGGTATTAAGTAATCTTTCTTGACCTTGCTCATCAAAATTAGGAATAATTACTTGCCTAGCATATCTGTTTAAGTCTTCATTATTAAGCATCTATATCTCTTTGATTATAATTAATTAAAAGATTATGTATTTTATTAGCTAGATGGTAAGCAACTGATTTTTTACTTTGCTTTTTCCATTCTTCATAATTATTTTTATCAACAAGAATTACTTTATTAAAATCTTCTCCAAAGACTTTATTGTTGCTTACATCATTTGCAATAATTAAATCAGCATTTTTTGATTTCAATTTAGAATAAGCATTTTTTTTAATATTATTTGTTTCTGCTGAAAATCCAATTACGATCTTTGGTCTGAGATTACTTTTTGAAACTGTTTCCAAAATATCAGGGTTTTTTAATGCTTCAAATAGTAATCTACCATCAGTTTTTTTAATTTTATTATGTGTGTTAATTCTGTTGTTTGTATTATTTTTTGGAATAAATTTCCAATCTGCAACTGCTGCACTGCAAATTAAAATATCAGTTGGTAATTGTCGATTGACATTATCTAACATTTCTTGAGCAGTATTAACCTGTATTACATTTTCACAATTTGGAAAAGGAATATTAACAGGACCAGAAATAAGAGTGACTTTTGCTCCTCTTCTTGTTAATTCAGAGGCAATCTCAAAACCTTGTTTTCCTGATGATTTATTACTCACAAACCTGACTGGATCAATTTCTTCCACTGTTGGCCCAGCTGTAATTAGAATTGAAATATTTTTTAATTGACTTGCAAGAATTCGATTTTCATGAAAATAAGAGAAAACATAGTTAATTATTGATTTAGGTTCAGGCAATCTTCCTGTTCCACTTTCACCACAAGCCATATCACCTGTATCTGGATTAATAAATTCTATCCCCCTATCAAGTAGTTTTGTGTAGTTTTCACGAGTTGCCAAGTTATTCCACATAACTGGGTTCATTGAAGGCGCTAGAATTATTTTGGAGAAAGAAGCAAGCAAAATTGTACTTGCTAAATCATCAGCCAATCCATTTGCAAGCTTTGCCATTATATTCGCTGTTGCCGGAGCCACTAAAATTATATCAGGACTTCTAGCTAATTTAATATGGTTCATTTTAGCTTCATCATCCACGGAAAATAAATCAATATAACATTTTTTCTCATTTAAACTTGTAACCAACAATGGTGTGATAAATTTTTGAGCTGATTTAGTTATAACTACATCCAGCTCAACATCGGTTTTTTTAAGTAATCTAATGATTTCAAGAGATTTATATGATGCTATGCCTCCGCTTATAATCAACAAAATTTTAAATTTAAAATTATACAACTTTTTAGTAGGCAAAAAATTTTCAATATTTACATCTAACTGAGAGCTTAGTTCTAAAACAGCCGTATGTTTGGTACTTGGTATTTTATTAAGTTTTTTCCAATTTGAAATTGTAGAGGGTTGAATTTTTAACATTTCTGCGACAGCACCCGTGCCGCCGAGTAAAGAAATAAGTTGTGAAATTTTATTCATAATAAAAACTGTTTAATTATGGTTAAAATATTATAATAAATGAATTATATGAAAAATAAATGAAATATTTCATTTTTTTGATAAAATTTCTTCAATTTTACTTATTATCTCAGGTATTTTGAGTAAAGCTAACTTATTTTTATGAAACCATTCTTCCAGGATCTTAAATGGATCATGTGTTTCAGTAATCCATTTATCTATTAATGGTCTAGACAACTCCCACATATTGATATTTGGATTTATTTGTCTAGTTGTACCCTCAGCCATTAACATTGTTTTTTGTAGTAGTGTAAATTGTGGCTGTACTTCTATATTAAATTTCTTTGATAAACTTAGTATTTGCCCTAATAATTTAGCTAAGGACACTTCACCAATAGGTTTGTTTAAAATAGGCGTAGAAATTGCCCTGATTGCTTGAGCAAGATGATCATGAGAAATATTTTTACCTAACATATTTGCTTCATCGTGAATTTCCACAACTTTCTTATAATTTTTGTTTAAAAGATAAGTAAGTAATAATGCTAAAAATTGTCTATCTTTATTAGATAGTCTACCCATGATACCAAAATCAATAGGTACTAAAGCACCTTTCTTATCAATTAGAATATTTCCTGGATGCATATCTCCATGAAAAAATCCGTCGCGGAAAACTTGAAGAAAAAAAACTTCTGTGCCTATTTCTGTTATATTTTCAATGTTATGTTTAGACGCATTAAGTAACTCTACATCATCAATTCTAATCCCCTCTATAAATTCAAGAACAAGCATATTTTTAGTTGTAAATTCCCAGTAAATTTTGGGAACTCTGTAATTTGGGTGATTTTTAAAATTTTCAGCAAGTTCATCTGCTGCAGAGGCTTCTAATGTTAAATCAAGCTCATTTAAAGATACTTCAGATAATACTTCCACATTTTTTGAAAGTTTTAGTCTTCTTACATTTGGAATACAAAATTCAAGAAATTTTGCAATCCAGTAAAAAAAAGTGAAGTCTTTAAATAATTGTTTGTGAATGTTTGGCTTTAATATTTTTATTGCTACTTTTTTTCCATCTTTAAGAACTCCAGTGTGGACTTGAGCAACAGATGCACTAGCTATTGGATTTTCATCAAAATAAGCTAAACTTATACGCAAAAAATCTTCATTTTCATCATTAATAATCTTTTTAGAAATACTATTTGGGAAAGGTTTTAAGTTATCTTGTAATTTCTTTAACTCATCACAAGTTATTTTTCCAAGTATATCAGGTCTTGTTGATAAAGCTTGTCCAAATTTTATATATCCTGGTCCTAAATTTATTAAAATCTTAGATAGCTTTTCCCCAATTTCGTTTTGGTTTTTATTTCCAAAAATATTGTTCAAAATTTTTAAAATTAATTCTATTTGTTTACTGAAATATTTATTTTCAATTAGAAGAAACAAAATACCAGTTCTAATTAATTTAATGGATATTAACAAACTCTTAACTATGAAGTATGGTATTTTCCATAATGGATATTCTAACTTTCGTTGTATACGCATTTAGATTTTCCAACCACTATGTAGAGCAACTATACCGTTAGATAAGTTTCTGCATTTCACTCTTGAGAACCCAACTTCAGAGAATATTTGAGAAAGCTCTGCTTGGTTTGGAAATTTTCTTATGGATTCTACTAAATATGTATAGGCCTCTTTATTGCCAGTAACTTTATCTCCTATTAATGGCATGATTTTAAATGACCATAGATCATAAAACTTTTTTAGGATGTCATTTTCCACATGGCTAAACTCTAAACAAATAAATCTTCCACCTGGCTTAAGAATACGAAATATCTCTTTTAATGCTTTTTTTCTATCGGTAATATTTCTTAAACCAAAACTCATAGTTGCTCTTTCAAATTTACCATCTGGTACAGGAATATCTTCTGCACACGAAATAGTCCAATCTAGATTTTTAATATTTCCATACCTTTTTTTGCCTTCTAGGATCATTTCTTTATTTATATCGAAAATATGAGCTGAATTACCACCTGCATTCAAAAATCTATGAGCAATATCACCTGTTCCTCCTGCAATATCAGCCAAATTTTGAGTCCTTTGAGGTGCCAACCAATAAATTAAATCATTCTTCCATCTTCTATGAATACCTAAACTAGTAATATCATTCATTAAGTCGTACTTTTGAGCTACTGAATTGAATACATTATTAACCAATTTTTGTTTGTCGGTTTTTTTCACCGATTTGTAACCAAAGTCTACATTATTTTGACTATCATTTAACATTATAAACCTAGACAATTTATTAAATTTTTACTTAAACTAATATACTTTTTAAATTCATTTAAAGATAGACTAAAAAGGACAAAAATGCCTGAATTGCCTGAAGTTGAAACAGTATGTTTAGCATTATCTAAAATAACTAATAATTCCAGAGTGAGAAATATTGAATTATTTAGAAAAGATCTCAGATGGAATATAAAAGAAAATCTTGAAAAAGATTTGATACAAAAAATTTTAAAAAAACCATTTAGAAGGGGAAAATATATATTAGTTCCAACTTCTAACGAACAAATACTACTTATACACTTAGGTATGAGTGGTACAATAAAGATTATATCTAAAAAATATAATTTATCTAAACATGATCATGTTAAAATAGATATTGAAACTAAGGATAACAAAAATTTTTCTGTTATATACAATGATCCCAGAAGATTTGGGTATATTGATTTATTTGATATTAGTAAAATTGAAAATCATTTTTTGCTTAAAAAATTAGGCGTAGAACCACTTAATAATGATTTTACTGTCCATTATCTACAAAAAAAAATTTATAAAAAATCAAAATGTGTTAAAAATTTCTTAATGGACCAGTGTATCATTGCAGGTATAGGAAATATTTATGCTTGCGAGATTTTACATAGAGCTAAAATAAACCCTCTACGGAGTGTTAATAGTTTGAATAAAGAGCATTTAAAATCTATTATAAAAGCTACAAAATTTATTTTGAAAAAGTCAATTAATGTTGGAGGAACGTCTATAAGAAATCACTTGCAACCAGACGGAAACCTTGGATATTTTGTCCAAAAACTTCAAGTCTATGGAAAGAACAAACAAAATTGTAATAGATGTAAAAATTTGATATCCGTAATAAACATTAGTAAACGATCAACATACTTTTGTAGCTACTGTCAAATTTAGTTTTTCAAAAAATAAATATTCATTTTATTAACTTGACAATTAATAAAGAAAAACTTAATTCATATAAAAATTTTAAAAGGTGTAATAATGGCTAATCATGCTTCCGCAAAAAAAAGAATTAGAAGAAATGCTAGAATGGAAATTATTAACAAAGTCAGAAAAAATAGAGTTAGATCTTTTATTAAAAAAGTTGAGGTTGCAATAGATAAGGCTGACAAAAAATTAGCTCAACAAGCATTTAAAGAAGCTCAACCAGAAATGCATAGGTCAGTTACGAAAGGCGTTTTTAATAAAAATACAATTTCAAGAAAATTATCTAGACTATCTTCAAGAATAAAAAAAATAGCATAAATTTAAAATTTGTTAGAGATTTAATTAAAAGAGGCACTAGCCTCTTTTTTAATAAACGACTCAACGATTCGCTTTATTACTAAAAAAATTAAATTAAAAATTTAAAAAAAAAGCTTTTCAATTCTAGTTTTTTTGAGATCAAATATTCATATAGAAATAGACACACAGTCAAAGAGAATCATAATAAATTCAATGATGTATTATTAAATATTAGATATCTTTATTAAGTATAACATATTTTTAAAATTAAATTTATTTAATCTTGTTAATTAATTTTAAAATTAATAAAAAATTTAGTGCTCTGTTTTATTTAGGTTTTTTATAGATTATAAAAAATCAATAAATTTTTTTATTTTATTACAGGTTCAATTCTTGCGAATAGATTTTAGAAATATATATTTTAAAATAATTCACATTAATAATAATTAGCCATTTATTTATTTTTTATAAATAGGATTTTGAACAAGTGTCTGAAATTGAGATTAACCACAAATTGGAAGATGACAATGAACAAAATTCAGTCATATCTAGTAAACAATTTAGTTTTCAAAAAAATAAATGGGAAGAAATTAAAATCTCTATTTCAAAAAATATAAAAGATATTTTCTGGAAAGCGTGGATTAAACCACTTAAATTCGAAAAATATGAAAATGGGATACTATACCTTTCAACAGAATCAAAAATAATTGCTCATAGAGCTGAAACTCAATACTATGAAAATATATTTTTACAAGCTTCTTTGCTCTTTAGAGATCTAAAAAAAATAAAATTTTTTATAGTTAATTTTAAAAAGGAAGAAAAAACTTCTTTATTAAAAGATTTCAATAATCTTAAAGATAAAAAACACCAAACATACAATGATCTTTCATTTATTGATAGTGTATCAATGAAAATTAACTCTAAGTTTACATTTGACAATTTTGTTGTTGGCGAATCAAATCGTATGCCATATGCAGCCTCTAAAAGTATATCTGAAAAAAAATCTTTGACTTACAACCCTTTATTCATACACGGTAACGTGGGAATGGGAAAAACACATCTTTTGAACGCCATGGTAATAGATTTAAAATTAAATTTTCCAGACCTAAAAATAGTAATGATGTCTGCTGAAAGGTTTATGTATCAATTTATAAAAGCTATAAAATTAAAAGAGACAATAAAATTTAAGGATCAATTTCGATCAATCGACATTCTAATGATTGATGATATTCAGTTTATAGGTGGAAAGGGATCTACTCAGGAAGAATTTTTTTACACATTTAATGATTTAATAAGCGAAGGTAAGCAAATAATCATATCATCTAACAAATCTCCAGTTGAACTGTTAACTTTGGATGAAAGGCTCAAATCTAGATTAGCAGGCGGTCTAGTTGTAGAATTTTTTCCTACTAATTATGAATTAAGATTAAATATACTTAATAAGAAAGTAGAAACACTAAATCTCAATATCTCACAAAATGTTCTTGAATTTTTAGCAGGTAAAATTACAAACAGCATTAGAGAATTAGAAGGTGCATTAAATCGTATATTGGCAAATTACGAATTAACAGGAAAAAAAATTTGTTTAGAGCATACCATAGACTTATTATCCGACCTTATTACTGCACGTGAAAAGACTATTTCTATATATGAGATACAGAAACAAGTTTCATCTTATTATAATCTTTTACAAAGTGATATGTGCTCATCTAGAAGATCTATTAATGTTGCAAGACCTAGACAAATAGCTATGTATCTTTGCAAAAATTTAACGAGTTTTTCGTATCCTGAAATTGGAAAAGCTTTTGGGGGGAAAGACCACACTACGGTAATACATGCTGTAAAAAAAATTGAGCTTTTATTTAATATTGATCAAAGAATAAAGAAACAAATCAAAGATTTAAAAGAATCAATTATTTCCTAATAAATTAAGCATTATAACTTTCAAATTTCTTGGCTGTAATTGCTTGCTGAAATAACTTTAAACATGTTATGATTTATATCATATATCTTATATCAGACAGCAGTTGAGGCCCGAATATGAATTTTACAATTGATAGAAATGCTCTTTTGAAACCACTTGGACACATTTATTCAGTGGTAGAAAGAAGAAACACCATACCAATTTTATCCAATGTATTAATAGAAACTAATTCATCAAAAGTATCGTTTACTGCTACAGATATGGATATGGATATAGTAGAAGAAGTAGGTTGCATAGTTTCTAGACAGGGGAAAGTTACTTTAGTAGCTCATACATTACACGATATTGTAAGAAAACTTCCAGATGGTTCTGAAATTAAAATTGAGCTTAATGATTTAAATGTTGAAGTTTCTGCTGGTAAATCTAAATTTATTCTACCGACTTTACCAGTAGATGATTATCCTATTATGTCAAATATTGAAAAAGGTCATGAATTTAGTCTTCAGTCAATAGATCTAGCCAATTTGATTGACAATACGAAATTTGCTATTTCATTAGAGGAAACGAGATATTACTTAAATGGTATTTTTTTACATGTTTCTCATTCCAATAATGAAAAACTTCGAGCTGTCGCAACTGATGGTCACAGATTGGCCCAAGCTGAAATACCTCTTCCAGAAGGTGCTTCAGGTATGCAAGGAATAATTTTACCTAGAAAAGCTGTAGGAGAGATTAGAAAGCTTACTGATGGAACTGATGGAAAAATTAAAATTATTATTTCAAATAGTAAGGCTCAATTTATTTTTCCGAATACAATTTTAACAACAAAATTGATTGACGGTTCTTTCCCGGATTATCAAAGGGTCATTCCTAAAGAAAATTTGAACAAATTGGTCGTTTCAAATCTAGAATTTTCAAAAGCAATTGACAGGGTTTCTACAGTTTCAATCGAAAAATCAAGAGCAGTTAAACTCTCTTTAAGCAATAAACTTTTATCTTTGAACGTTAATAGCCACGACCTTGGAAATGCATCAGAAGATTTAGAAATAGACTATAATTACGATAATTTAGAAATTGGATTTAATTCAAAATATCTTTTAGACATAGCATCTCAAATAAAGGGTAAAGAAATTGAAATTTTATTGTCAGACGCCTCATCACCAGCATTAATTACGGATCCTGATCAAGATGGTGTAATTTTTGTTCTAATGCCGATGAGAGTTTGATTTTCTATCAGATTTAATCAAGAAATCTAGGAGAAAAATGAGCAATAATATTTTAAGTTTTGAAGACAATTTTTTAAAAATGAAAGATACCAAGACTTTCTTTATTAAAAAATTAAGTTTAAAAAATTTCAGAAATCATAAAAATCTTAATTTTAATTTAAAAAACTCTTCTATATTAATTTATGGTGGGAATGGTTGTGGTAAAACAAATGTATTAGAAGCAATTTCTTTATTAAACCAAGGGAAAGGCCTAAGAAAAGCAAATATAGAAAATTATTTGAATGATGAAAATATTTTAAACGATGAAAATAAAACCTGGGGTATAAACGCTGATTTTGTTGGCCCAAATGGTAAAATAAATATTGGTACAGGTTTGAAAAAAACTAAATATAATAAATCAAGAATTGCTAAAGTTAATTTAGATTATATTCCATTGAGTTCTTTAGGAGAAATTTTAAATATATCGTGGATTACGCCTCAACTTTGTGTCTTGATTTTATCAAGTATGAGCGAAAAAAGACGTTTTATAGATAGACTGACTCTATCTATAGATAGCTTACATTTGAATAGAGTATATAAATACGATAAATTGTTTAGACAAAGAAATAAAATTTTAATGCAACCTTATAGTGATAAGATATGGCTGGATACTATTGAAACTCAAATTGCTGAACTATCAATTGCCGTTATTGCTAGAAGATTGGATTTATTAGAAGAACTTGAAAACTTATACAATATTGAATTAAAAAATAATCATTTAACTGATAATTTTCCCTCTGTTCACATCAAAATTAATGGGAAGATAGAAAAATTACTAAATGAAAAACCTGCTGTAGAAGTTGAAGATTATATCAAGTCAGAATTAAAAAAATCACGATGTGATTATGAGTTAGATGTTCCTGGACCAAATAACTCTGTAATAGAAGTTTTTAATAGAATTGATAATAAAAGCATAGACACTTCTTCTACTGGAGAACAAAAACTTATCTTAATATCAATCATTTTGTCTCATGCTAGATTGCTAAATGACAAGTTCAACATGGCCCCAATATTATTACTAGATGACATTATTGAGCATTTAGATAGAAAGCATAGATTAGCGTTATTTTTAGAAGTGTCTAGACATAATGCTCAATCATGGTTCACAAGCACTAGCAAGGACGCATTCTCAGATTATCCAAGTTTTATTGATAAAATAAATCTTCAAGAGATCAAAGAGAATTTTGATGGTAACTATCACTTTAAATATGGAGATATTTAAATGTCTGAAAATTATTCAAATAACAACGACTATGATGCAGAGTCAATAAAAGTTCTAAAGGGTTTAGATGCCGTAAGAAAAAGACCTGGAATGTATATTGGTGATACTGATGATGGCTCTGGACTACATCACATGGTTTATGAAGTTTTAGACAACTCAATTGACGAATCTCTCGCAGGACATTGTGATCTTATTAAGGTTACATTATTGAGTGATGGATCTGTTACTATTAGTGATAATGGTAGAGGAATCCCAGTTGACATTCATCCTGAAGAAGGAATTTCAGCAGCTGAAGTAATCATGACTCAACTTCATGCCGGTGGAAAATTTGATAATAACTCATATAAAGTTTCAGGAGGTTTGCATGGAGTGGGTATTTCAGTTGTAAATGCTTTGTCAGAAAAACTCAGTTTAAAAATATACAGAAATGGTTACATACATGAAATTAGCTTCAAAAATGGAATAGCAAAGGATCGTCTTAAGGTAATTGGTAAAGAAAATATCAAGACTGGTACTGAAATTAATTTCAAACCAAGTCAAGAAACTTTTTCCAAATGTAATTTTGATTACTCTATTCTTGAACACAGAATCAGAGAATTAGCATTTTTAAATAGTGGCGTACATATTGACCTAATTGATCAAAGAGAAAGAGAAGATAAAAAAGTTTCATTTTTTTATGAGGGTGGTCTTAAAGCCTATATTGCGTATCTGAACAGATCTAGAAATGCAATCCATGATGTAATAGCTACAACACATGAAAAAGACGGTATAACAGTTGATATATCATTGGAGTGGACTGATGGATATCATGAAACAACACTTTGTTTTACAAATAATATTCCTCAAAGAGATGGTGGAACACATCTAGCAGGTTTTAGAGCAGCTTTGACAAGAGTAATTAATAATTATTCTGCAAATTCTGGTATAGCAAAGAAAGAAAAAATCCAATTGTCTGGTGAGGATTGTAGAGAAGGTTTAACAACTGTTTTATCTCTTAAGATACCTGACCCTAAGTTTTCTAGTCAAACAAAAGATAAATTAGTATCTAGTGAGGTGCGTCCAGTTGTGGAGCATCTTGTCTCAGAATCATTAAATCAGTGGTTTGATGAGCACCCAACTGATGCCAAGAAAATTATAGCTAAAGCATATGAAGCAGCGAGTGCACGTGAGGCGGCTAAAAGAGCACGTGAGCTTACCAGAAGAAAAGGTGTTATGGATATTGCAAGTTTGCCAGGAAAATTAGCTGATTGTCAGGAAAAAGATCCTTCAAAATCTGAAATTTTTTTAGTTGAGGGTGATTCAGCTGGAGGTTCTGCGAAGCAAGGAAGAGATAGATCTAACCAAGCTATTCTACCATTAAGAGGAAAAATACTAAATGTAGAACGGGCTAGAGTAGATAAAATGTTATCGTCAGCTGAAATTGGTACTTTAATTACAGCAATTGGAGCAGGAGTTGGCAACTCTGAGATTGATGTTGAAAAAGCAAGATATCATAAAATAATTATTATGACTGATGCAGATGTAGATGGTAGCCACATACGGACATTACTTTTGACATTTTTCTTCAGACATATGAGACCACTCGTGGATGCAGGATATTTATATATTGCACAGCCACCTTTATTTAGGGCTAAACAAGGTAAATCGGAGGTTTATTTAAAAGATCAACTTGCTTTAGATGACTACCTTATTGCATCGGGTATTAAAGATGTTTCTTTATCAATAGGAGAAAATGAAACAATATATGGAGAGGACTTGAAGATATCAGTTGAGAAATGCATAAACATAAAAAGGATTATAGAAAATATTGCAAAAAAATTAGGTTTTCCAGAAATTTTATCTCAGCTAGCTATTTTAGGTGTTTTAAACCAAAAGATGTTTGAGAATGAAAATAATTTAACAAAAATTAGTCAAAGATTAAATCAAGTTTTAGCCAACTCAAACAATGAATGGTCTTCAAAATATACTTTTAAAAATCATGATGACGAAAAAAAATATATCGAAATTTCGAGGATTAATAGAGGTGTTAAAGATGTTTTTATTATAGGAGAAGATGATTTGAATTCAGATGAAATAAAAACTTTAGATAATGCAAAAGATTTTTTAAATAATTATTTCTCCGGAAAGTGTGTTTTCAACTCTAATGAAGAAAATTATGAAATAAAAGGACCACTTGATTTGGCTACCAGGATAACTGATCTTGGAAAAAAAGGATCTCAAGTAAATAGATATAAAGGTTTAGGGGAAATGAACCCAGCACAACTTTGGGAGACAACTCTTGACCCAAATGCTAGATTTTTACTTCAAGTAAAGGTTGAAAATGAAGGTGATGCAGAAGAAACTTTTTCTACATTGATGGGTGAGGCCGTAGAGCATAGAAGAACATTTATTCAAGATAATGCCCTTAAAGTTAGTAATTTAGATATATAAAATTAGTTTAGTATATTATCCTTTCTCATTATATGGTCTGAAATTTGTTGGGAGGTAAATGCGCTAAGTGTCCATCCAAGGTGACCGTGGCCAGTATTGTAAAATACACCAGGCAATTTGCCACTTCCTACTTTTGGTACCATACTTGGTGTCATAGGTCTTAAGCCGGCCCATGGAATTGCATGTTCAGTAGATACATTAGGAAAAAGTTTGTTACACCATTTAATAAGTGGATTAATCCTATCAGCTCTAATGTCTTTATTATAACCATTAAACTCAGCAGTACCAGCAACTCTAAATCTGCTTTTTCCTAACCTACTTGATACAATTTTTGCTTTGTCATCTAGTAAAGAAACATAAGGAGCATTTTTCATGCTTTCTTTATCGTTCAATAATATTGTAATAGAATAACCTTTAACAGGATATATATTGACTTTATCACCTAACTTATCTGCTATAAATTTACTGTTAACACCAGCACAAACTACGATTCCGTCATAATTTTGTTTCTGAATTTGATCTGATTGATTAAAGGTAAGTATTGGTTGTTTATTGTCATGATTGATTTTAACAATTTCTGTTTCATAAAAGAATTTTACACCTTTTTTTTCACACGCTTCAGCAAGCAATTTTGTAAATTTATGTATATCTCCAGACATGTCGCTTTTTGTATAAAATCCACCAATAAAATTTTTAAGGTTCAAAGTTGGTTCAATTGATAACATTTCATCTTTAGAAATTTCTCTTCTATCCAATCCGGCTTCCAAAAGCCATTTATTAACCTCTCTACCGTGTTCTAATGAAGCTTCACATTCACATAGATGCATTATACCCTTTTCTTCAAGATCTAATTCAATATTTTCTTTTTTTAAAATTCTTTTGAATTCATCTCTACTATTAATAGCCATTTTAGCAGTTAAAATTGTATTTTTTTTGTGATCTGGGATATTACTTATGAAATCTATTATCCAGCTAAGTTTATGAAAGTTTAGTTTAGGACTGAATAACAATGGTGCATCTTTTTTTAACATCCATTGGATGCCTTTGCCTATTGTTGACCAATTATTCCAAACTTCAGCATTACAAGCAGATAATTGACCACCATTTGCGAAACTCGTTTCCATAGCAGCATAACGGTTTTTATCAAAAACTGATACTGTGTAACCTCTTTCTAAAAGTTGATAAGCAGTTGTAACCCCAGTTATACCTGCTCCTATAATTGCAATATTTTTCATAATAAACTCCGTGACAAAGTTTTTCGTAAATTTTACAACACCCCATCTGTCACGGAACCTGAAAGACTGACCAAAAATGGCTTACCCCTTCGGTGGATGAAAAATCATCACTCTCCAGATTATCAACTTTTTATGTTTCAGGTGCCTGAGAGTTTCCGGGGTGGTTGCTCCTTCGGCGGTTATAAATAACTCTCTCACATAAAAAGACTTTGATAGTTAATGTTAACAATGTTTGTTAATAAAGACAATAGTGTAAATTTTTCAAATTTTAATTTGGTTTTTTGAAACCATAAACACTCCAAGACAAGAAATAAACAAACCGAAGAAGTCAAAAGAAGTGAATGTTTCCTCTAATATTAAAAAAGCAAGTAAAGCGGAAATAGGAGGTACTAAAAAAAATAAAGTAGATGTTTCATTTGCTTTATTTTTCAATAGCAACCACATCAAAATTAAAAATGCACCAAGTGAAACAGCAAATATTTGCCATGACATTGCAAGAATAAAATCATTTGTAAAATTCATAAACATTTTTTCAAAACAAAGCGCTAATAGAAGATGAAAAATCGAAGCACTTAATGCTTGTATAAAATTATTTGCAGAAAGAGATAAATCAGACCCTATTTTTTTTTGCCAGATAATACCTAGTGAAGAAGAAATTAGTCCAATTATTCCAGCAAAAAATGCAGCTACAGTTAGTCCATCAATTAGGTCAGAAATTAAGATTATAGTTGCACCACTAAATCCTAAAAGGATACCTATCCACTGAAATTTAGTTAGAGTTTCATTCAAATAAATTTTTGCTAAGATAGATGTTAGAATAGGTTGTAATGAGACTATCAGTGCTATAAGAGTAGCTGACATACCTCTAGACAAAGCAAAAAAAACTCCACCTAAATATACTCCATGAAATAATAACCCGCTTATGGATGCATCTTTAAAAGCCTTTAAAGAAATATACTTATCTTTTGAAAAAAAAATGAAAAATAGAAAAAATAAGAAGGCAACCATTCCAAATCTTATTGAAAGCGAAAGAAAAGGCGAGGCATTATCAACAATTATTTTGCTAGTTATAAATGCTGAAGACCATAGTATTACAAAAATTATTGGTATTATATTATATATATGAACAACTTTCTTATTTGGCAAATTATTACAATAAATTATCGTGGTTCTTCAATTGGTCCTTTCTCTTCTAACCACCTGTTGAAACCTCCAACTAGATGAGAGATATTTAAAAGCCCAATTTCTTTTGCTGAAAGTGTAGCAAGTGCCGAGCGCCAATCAGATGCACAATAAAAAATAAAATGATAATTATCATTAAAAAACTGTTTATGATAAGGACTTTCAGGGTCGATCCAAAACTCTAACATACATCTTGGAACATGTTTTGCCCCAAATATGCGTCCAGATTTTTGAATTTCTCTTATATCCCTAACGTCAATGAATAAATTAGTCTTGTTGGAGTGCATTTTAATAGCAGTACTCACTTCTAAATTATTGATTTGTTTTTTGGCACTTTCTACAAGTTCCATGACTGAGGTTTTTAATTTAATCATCTAACTCTTTCTTTAAAATTATACAAAATAAGCAATCAAATTTATTTTAGTCTGTTAAAAATTAAATCAGCTGCTTTATTCCCTGAAATAAATGCAGCTTCAACATTTGGACCTTCCAAAAAATCACCTGCAATTGCAACTGGATATTTAGGATCAATTTGTGGTCCAAAACATTTATTTGCTACCTTAGCATATTTCCAAATATGTAAACTATGAAACCTTATTTTTGATCTAAAAAAAAATTGTTTTATGTAGGACATTATTTTTTCTTTTAAAAAATCTTTATCTTTATCATAATTTAAATCTGAAAATTCTTCATTAGTATGAGCAGTCCAGACATTTAGGTTACTACCAGAGGCCATCCAACTCAATATTCCTGGTTTTTTATAAAAATCATAATGAGTTTTTAGATCACATGGAATTTCATCAAAAGTAAACATTAGAGCTATACATGCGTGATAAGATCCTGTTTTAAGAGTTTTCTGTAGTGGAGGAAATTGGTTTAATAAATCATAATTTTGAGGTGCTGGAAGTGTTGAAATTACCCCATCGTAACTTATCCATCTTTTTATTTTATTATCAAGAACGTTAATTCTATTGTCATCAGGCTTAATTTCAGTAATTTTTACTTTTTGTTGGATGTGTAATTCTTTTGATAAATTTAGCAAAAAATCTCTCATTGTTTTATTACCCCTAAATCTTTTAGGGTTAAAATTTCCAAACTCTTTTATATATTTCTTTCTAATTCCTGTTTGAATTATTTCTTTAAAAGTATGTGTTTTGGCATTAAAAAACTGAGCACCGTGAAAAAAATAAGAACTAGTCTCATCATTTACTTGTTTAGTGCTTATTCTTCCACCAATAAAATTTCCTTTATCTACAATAATTGAATTTATACCATAAGATTTTAACTTTAATGATGAAGAAATTCCTGCTATGCCTGAACCAATTATTATTACTTTTTTTGACATTTGCATCCTTTCAGAAATAGTTATAATTTAAAGGATTTAAAGTAAATATGGAAAATTTTAATATAAAATCTGAATTTGTATTAGAAAAGTTTCAATTTGATCAAAATTTTATAATTCCACCAGTCAAAAATATGAATGCAGATTCAGTCATAAATATTTATGAAAACATGCGAGATTTTTTTCCAAAATATCAAGAAAATAACCATGACATAATTGTAGCCCCTAGATTAGAAAAAATTTTAGATAATTTTGATGCTTTATTATTAGATGCGTTTGGCGTTTTAAATGTCGGCTCTTCCTTGATTCCTGGCATTATTAAAACACTTGAAAAAGCAAGACAAAAAAATATTACTCTACTTGTTGTAACAAATGGTGCAAGTAATAATTCATTTAAAAAAAGAGATCAACTTGCATCATTAGGACTAGAATTTTCTAATGATGAAATAATTTCAAGCAGAGAAACAGCTGAAATATTTTTGTCATTTAATAAACCTGAAGGTCCTTTGGGTGTTTTAGGTAATCTTGGTAAAAATTTCAATGTACCCAATCTTAGTTGTTTTGAACTTGAACAAGACCTTGATATGTTCAACGAAATGAATTCATTTATATTACTTGGAACACTTCAATGGGACACTGTATGGCAAGAAATATTGTTCAATTCTTTAAAAGTAAATCCAAGACCTTTATTTGTAGCAAACCCAGATTTGGTAGCTCCACATGAAAAAAATTTTAGTATGGAGCCTGCATATTATGTATCACATTTAATAAAAAATGGTATTCATCTACCTTTTTGGTTAGGAAAACCTTTCCCAACAATTTTTGAGCTGGCTATAAATAGATTAAATGAACTGTCAGGAAGACATATTCCGTTGTCTAGGATAGCCATGGTTGGAGATACTCTACATACAGATATTTTGGGTGCCAATAGTTTTGGGTTGAAATCTATTTTAATGACAAAACATGGTTTATTAAAAAACACAAATGTAGGAAGTGTAATTAGAAAAACTAATATTTCTCCAGATTATATTGTTGAAAGTCCATAAGATATGAATAAAAGTCAAATAAATGATTTAATATTAAAGGACATATGTTTTGCATATTGTGAAAATGATAATAAAAAAATTATTTTGAATAATTTTAACTGTAAAATAAAAAAAGGTAAATTTACAAGTATTATTGGTCCCTCAGGTACAGGGAAAACAAGCTTGTTAAAGTTAATAGCTGGGTTAGTTGAACCTGAAAGAGGAGAAATAAAATTTGAAAATCAGACACTAAATAATGTAATTAATCAGATAACATTAATTCAACAAAATCCTTCATTAATGCCCTGGTTAAATGTTTATGACAATATTACATTAGCCAAATTGAATAACAAAAAAATAAACTATAAAAATATAGATAAACTAATAAAAGACATAGGTTTAGAAGAATTTTCTTCGTACTTTCCTCATAAATTGTCAGGAGGATTATTACAAAGGGTTGCAATCGCAAGGGCATTACTCTTTTATCCAAGTTTGTTATTATTGGATGAACCATTCGCGGCTTTAGACAACCTAAGTAGAGAAATTATATCAACTGAGCTTGTTTCAATTATTAAAAAAAGTTCTCTTACTGTTTTAATGGTCACACACTCTATCGAAGAAGCAGCTTTGTTGAGTGATGAGGTTCTGGTAACAGGGATGGCACCTTTAAGGGTAATAAAAAAATTTACTCCTCCTAAAAGTATAAATAATAAATCTTGGCAACAATTAGGACTTAGAAAATCATTGCAAGATAGGTCTTTCAACGGATATTTAAAATTAATAAGAGATACTTCATATCAAGTTCTAGAAAAGGAAAAATAAATTTGGAAATTAAAAATAAAACAATACTTGTCACAGCTTCAGCAAAAAGATTGGGAAAATTTATGGCCACTGACTTAATAAAAAAGGGTTGGAAAGTAGCTATCCATTATAATAAGTCGAAAATATCTGCCGAAGAAACTGCTAATTATTTATTTAAACTTGGTGGACAGGTAAGCACACATCAAGCTGATCTAACTTGTAACTCAGAAATTGAAAAATTAGTCAATGAAGTTGAAGCTCTAAATTCAACATGGGTTGGGTTAATAAATAATGCTGGTTATTTTAATTATGATAATGGAACAAATTTTAGCGTAGAAGAGCTTAACCGTCATATGTCAGTAAATTTTATTGCTCCTTCGCTTTTAACTAAAGCATTAGCTAATTACACTATGAAGATAAAAAAACAAAAAAATAATTCTCAAGGCTTTGTTATAAATATACTTGATGCAAAAATTTTTGGATTAAATCCAGACTACTATACATACACATTATCAAAACAGGCTATGTATGGTCTTACAAAAATGTCAGCTCTTACCTACTCTTCTTGTTTAAGAGTAAATGGTATAGCACCTGGAATAACTTTGCTGGCACCTGGACAAGATCAAAAAGCATTTGAAAAATCGCACAAAAAAAACTTGTTAAAGTCATCTTCTACAGTTGAAGAAATTTTAAATACAATTCAACTGATTATAAATTCTAAATCTATGACTGGCCATGTAACGTTACTTGATGGTGGAGCGCATCTTGCTCCTCCAAGAAGAGATGTTGGATTATAATAAGGATATAAGTATGAAGATTAGAAATAGAAAAATACTCATAAATAATTTAATAATACAAGCATCTGTAGGTGTTTATGAGAATGAAAAACAAAATAAACAAAAAATAATAGTAAATGTAGAGTTATTACTTTCAAATGATTCTGAACCAAAGCAAGACAATTTAGAAGCAACTCAAGATTATAGTCAATTTAGAAAATGTTTAATAGACATTATACAAAGTCAACATTTTCAGTTACTTGAAGTGCTTGTAGAAAAGATACATTCAACATTGATGATTAATAGTTATGTTCTTGGTGCAAAAGTGAACATCTCTAAACCTGATATTTTTAATGATTGTGAAGTTGCTTACGAGTTGTCAAATATTTAAAAATTATCTTTTTTGAGCCTAATTTTTCCAAATGATTCAGAAGCATTGTTAGTACGTAAACCAACTGATTGTATAAAATCATCATCGTCTGCTCTAAGGAATGGATTTATCTTTTTTTCTATTCCTAAATTAAAAGGTATAGTTGGTAATCCTTTTTCTCTTTTATTTTTAATATCCAAGCTAACTTTATTTAATAAAGGATTGTTAGACTCAATATAATTAGCAAATTTCATATTAGATAACGTATATTCATGACCACAATACACTGTTGTTTCGTCTGGCAAAGATCTAAGTTTTACTAAGCTCAACCACATTTGACCTATTGTACCTTCAAAAACTCTTCCACAACCCAAATAAAATAAAGTATCACCTGAAAATAAACATTTTTCTTTTGGCATATAAAAGCAAACATGTCCTAAAGTATGTCCTGGTGTATGAATTACATTTGTAGAAACACCAGCAATATTTACATTTTCGTTGTCGGAAACAAAGATATCAACATTAGATATACGATTTTTTTCATATGAGGGAGCAATTAACTTTGACTTGTAAACACTTAAAAGCTTATCGTTACCCCCAATATGATCATTGTGATGGTGTGTATTAATTATTTCATCTAAATGCCAATTCTCATCATTTAAAAATTTTATTACCGGTTCTGCTTCTCCTGGATCTATCACACTTGTTAAATTTTTTTGTTCATTTCTTAATAAATAAATATAATTATCAGATAAAGCATTTATTATGAAGATCTTTAGCATTTTAATCCTTTGAAAATTATAAAATTCTTAATCAATTCATAAAATTTATCGTATTATATAAATTATTAGTATCAAAAAGTTTATTTTATTTAATTTAAGTATATATATGTATGTATAGTCAAAGGTAAAATATGAAAAATAATGAATTAGACAAACTTAGAGTTAAAATTGATGAAATTGATAAAAACTTGTGTCAATTAATAATGGAAAGACAATCTTTGGCGTCTAAGATTATGGATGCAAAGAAGGGAGACTTTCCTTTTGATCCTAAAAGAGAAGAAGATTTAATAAAAAAATTAGTAAATTTTGGTTTAGACAAATTTTTAGTTGAAAAAGTATGGCGTCAAATTATTTCGTCAAATTTATCTATGCAGAAAATTATTAAAATAGGTGTAGCTGGCAATAATGATGAAATTAGGTCAGCATATTTATCCCATTTTGGAAACTATTTTAAAACCACTTATTTTTCTAGTGTTGTAAGTTTGCTTGCTTCACTAGAAAAAAAGGACATAGAACTTGGTTTTATTGACAGTGAAAGCATTAACAAATTAAAAAAACAAACAGAAATAAAAGTTAATTTTGATATTATTGCAAATGTACCCCTCTATAAAAACATTAATCAAAATGATTACAGTATTGTAAAATTAAAAAAAGAAAAAATATAGGTTGCATTATGGATTTACCTTCTCCAAGACCAAATATCCAAAGATTACAAACTTACAAACCAAATTTTGGCAAAAGTAAAATACATAATCTAATTAGATTATCAGCAAATGAGAGTGCATTGGGTGCATCTTTGAATGCCGTTGAGGCTCTTAAAATTTTTTCTGGTGATCTTAATAGATATCCACCACAGGTAAGTGATGAGCTTACAAGTGCGATATCTAAAAGATATTCACTTGAAAAGAAAAAAATAATTCTAGGTAATGGATCAGATGAATTGATATCGATTCTTGCTCAAACTTTTTTGAATTCGAATGATGAAGCAATTTACACAGAATTTGGATTTCTTCAATTCCCTCAAGCTATTTGCATAGCAGGAGCAAAAGGTGTGGTTGCAAATGACACAAACTACACAGCTAATGTTGATAACATTTTATCAAAGGTTAATAAAAATACTAAAATAATTTTTCTAGCAAATCCGAATAACCCCACTGGTACATTCTTGCCAAAGACAGAAGTAATGAGATTACATTCGTCAATACCCTCAAATATCTTATTTGTTTATGATGCTGCTTATTCTGAATATGTTGTTAATAATGATTATTTTGATGGTAGTGAATTGGTAGACACCAATGAAAATGTGATAATGTTAAGAACATTCTCAAAATTACATGGATTAGCATCCTTAAGATTAGGGTGGGGTTATGCTTCTAAAAAAATAATAGAAAATCTTATGAAAGTTCGTGGCCCATTTAGTATTAATTCTGCAGCAATTATGGCAGGTATCGCTGCAATAGAAGATTTAGAATTTCAAAATAAATCTATTGAACATAATCTCAAATGGATGTCTTGGTTGAAAACAGAATTACAATTATTAAATCTAGATTTTCAACCATCTATTACTAATTTTTTGCTTATTAAATTTCCAAATAATAATAGGCATAATGCTCAAAATGCAGAAAATTTTTTGGCTTCAAAGGGAATATTAGTTAGAGGTATGAAAGTTTATGGTTTATCAGATCACCTAAGAGTATCCATAGGCAATGAAACAGAAAACCTTAGGTTCATAGAAGAATTAAAGATTTTTTTAGAAAATTAATTATGAATCAAAATTTTAAAAAAATTTCTATAATTGGTCTGGGTTTGATTGGAACTTCAATACTACGTGCTATAATAGCAAAAAAAAGTGAACATGAAGATATAGTAACTTATGCCTATGATATTAACCCTAAACATAGAACTACTGTATTAGAAATGGAAATAGCGACTTTTGTATGTGATAATATTCATGATGCAATTAAGGAAGCTGACTTAGTAATACTCTCTATTCCAGTAGGTTCTATGAAAACTGTTGCAAGTTTAATTTCTACATCACTAAAAAAAGGAGCCGTGATTACTGACACTGGTTCCACAAAAAACTCTGTCATCAATGATGTTAGTCCTTACATACCTAAAAATGTTTTTTTTATACCGTCACATCCTCTTGCTGGTACCGAATATTCTGGGCCTAAATCAGGTTTTAGTTCATTATTTGAAAATAGATATTGGTTGATAATAAGTAATAAGCAAACAGATCAAACAAAAAGACTTGCTAATTTTTTTGTAAATTTAGGTTCTACCGTTGAAACTGTAAGTGCAGAATACCATGATAAAATTATTGCTATAACTTCTCATTTACCTCATTTAATTGCATATACTATTGTTGGAACAGCCTCTGATCTCGAAGCAGATTTAAAGAATGATGTTATTAAATTTTCTGCTTCAGGGTTCAGGGATTTTACCAGAATTGCGGCATCAGATCCAATTATGTGGAGGGATGTTTTTCTAAATAATTCAGAGGCTGTTTTAGAGATGTTACAAAGATTTAACGAAGATTTATCAGATCTTCAAAAGTCAATTAGAAAAAAAGATGGTGATAAACTATATTCTTTTTTTTCACGAACAAGATCAATAAGAAGAAAAATAATTGAAGCAGGCCAAGATTAATAAGTAATTTGAATATTTGAAATCTTTATTCTAAGATTTGATATAACATATTTGCAAAATTCTTTGAAAACCAAACTGAAAGTTTCAGGCGATCTCATCCAATTTTCTATGTTGTGTTTTCTTGGTGTAATAGGAAAAGTATATATTTTATAATCTGGCATGACATTCTTAAATTCTAATATTGCTCTTGGCATATGATAATTGCTTGTAATTAATATAAACTCCTTTACACCATTCCTCTTAGCCCATTTAGATGTTTCGATGGCATTTGTGAACGTGTTTTTAGACACACTATCTAGGTAAATACAGCATTCTATCAATACGGGATTAAAATCAGGACTTATTTGCTTAATTAAACTATTTTTAGAGAAACCTTTTCCAGTTCCACTGACAAGAATTTTATAATTAATTATTTTTAATTTTTCAAAACCATCTATAATTTTTAAACCATCTTTTATTCTATTAGCAGCACCTGTTAATATGACGATATTTGAACTTTTCTTATTGTTATACTTTTTGAAAGATAAGATATTTTCCTTAAAATTAAATAATTCTATTAAAAAAAATGTTAAAATTGAAGATAGAAAAAAAATTAAAAAAATTTTAAAAATTCTACGCAACATTATAATTCATCTTAATTTGATCTAAACATGTTGGCAAAAAAAGCCATGTTAGTATATTATAAATGATTATTTTGATAATTTCACAAGGAATCTTTATATGATTGAAAAATGTAAATCTTGTGGAACTACATTTGAAGTTGATGATAAATTTCTAACAGAAAATGTTAAATGGTTTAAATGTGGAGTTTGTAACAACAGATGGGACTTAACTTCAACATTGACTGAAAATTCAGAACAAACACAAACTGGGCTTAATGAGTTTGATAGAGTTAAAAATGAATTAGCTTCTATAAAATCAGTTGTAGAAGATAAATCGAAAATATTAGCGAATAAGACCAATATTGCTTTAGATCAAAAAAATAAAAGTGTTGCTGAAATTGCTTCAGAATTATCATTATCAAAACTCAATGAAACTAAAAGCGATAAAAATAAAAATTTAGAAAATAGAAGTGATAAAAAGAGCTCTAAAAAGCTAAATATATTTCCATTGCTTACTATTTTTTTAGTTTCGCTTTTATCTCTTGGAATTTTTTTTCGTTCTCTCTTGGTTAGTTATAGCTATTTATATTTTCCTAATTATTCAATAAATTATTCAAAAAAAATTAATGAATTATTATCCAAAATTGATCTACCAGTTTTATCAGAAACTAAATACTTAGTTCTAAAAAATTTTGCTGCAACTTTCCAAAACCAAAAAGTAAGATTTACTGGTATTATTAAAAATAATTCTAACAGACCAATATTAACACCTAGAATTAAGATTTTAGTAATAAGGGAAGATAGAAAGATTATACTTGAAAAAATTTTAATTTTAGAAGAAAAAATTATTCCACCAAACTCAGAAATAAATTTAAATAAATTAGTTGAATCACAAATAAATCACAATGAAGAAAATGTTAGTGTAAAGGCAACTTTTATAAAGAAATTTTTTGATTAAAAATTAAAATCTACCATTTTTTCCTTCAAGATTGTGTTTTGAATTGTATCAGTTTGTTTTATTTTATATGATTTTCCATCGTGGATCAAAATTTCTACGGCATCGACCCTTGAATTATAATTTGATTTCATTACAGATGCATAAGCTCCTGCTGTTCTTATTGTCAAAAGATCATCACTTTTTACTTCAATTAATTTTCGATTTAGGGCAATAAAATCACCTGTTTCACAAATTGGACCAACAATATCAACTACAATTTCTTCGCCAATTTTATCTTTAACAAGCTCAATCTTATGATATGCATCATATAAGGTCGGTCTAATTAAGTTATTCATTGCTGCATCAACTATAACAAAGTTTTTGCCTTTATTTTTTTTGTTTCTTATGACTTTAGTTATTAGAACTCCTGCTTCAGCAATTAAGCTTCTTCCTGGTTCAAAACTTAATTGGTAATCAGATTTTAGGAATATATCAGAGATAATTTTCTTATAAGTAATAAAATTTGGTTTTTTATTTGAATTATAATTTATTCCAATACCGCCTCCCAAATCTAATGTTGGCACTTTATATCCATTTTTTTTAAGATCGTCTGCAATATTTTTAAGATCAAGATAGGCTTTCTCAAAAAAACTAAAATCAAATATTTGCGAACCAATATGTACTCCTAAACCAACAGGATTGATGTAATCTAATTCATATAGCCTTTTATATAGTCTAGCAACATCATCAATATCAATCCCAAATTTAGTTTCTTTTTCACCAGTTGAAATTTTTTTATGTGTATCTGGAGCTATATCAGGATTAACTCTTAGACATATGTTTGCTGTTAATTTTAGTTTTGAAGCAATATTGTAGATATCATTGAGCTCTTCTTCTGATTCAATGTTAAACTGAAGAATATTGTTACGTAATGCTATTTCTATCTCGTCTTTATTTTTTCCAACACCTGAAAATATCATTTTATTTGGAGAAATACCTGCTGCAACACATTTCTCGAACTCACCTATAGAAACTATATCTGCACCTGAGCCTAATTTTCCAAAAAATTTAATAATATTCAGTGAATCATTGGCTTTAACAGCATAATGAATATTCCCATTAACATTTTTAACAGTGTCTAAAAATTCTTCATATCTTTCTTTCATTAAACCTGTGTCATAAATGAATAGAGGAGTACCAAATCTATTTGTTAAGTCACTAATTTTAATACCTTGAACGTTCAGTTCATCATTTTCATCTCTGTAAAAACCTGAAGGGAACATAATAAATCTAGTTCTTCGTAATTACTTGAGAAGGCTTTATAGGTGCATCTTTTCTTCCACAGGCATACAAAGAAACAGACGATAAAAATATAAAAACCAAAATTATAAGTTTTAAATTCATATTTATCTATCCTTTCAAAAATCTTTTTTTAGCATTTTCAATTGCTTTTAAAACATTTTTTGGCGCTGTTCCACCATAAGATTTTCTGCTGGAAACAGAATTTTTAATTTTTAAAACCTTTAATATTGATAAATCTACACCTGGGACGATACTTTGAATATCCTCTATTGTTAAATCTTCTAAAGAAGATATTTTTTTTTCAGCTAATAAAACTATTTTTCCTGTTAAATGGTGAGCTTCACGGAAAGGAATTTTAAGATTCGCTACTAGGTAATCTGCTAAGTCTGTTGCAGTTGGAAAACCTTTTTGAAGTGCCTCCATCATTTTTTCTGGGATAGGTTCTATTTCACTAATCATACCATCCATGTTAAGAATACATAATTCAATATTTTTAACTGTATCAAAGATTGGCTCTTTATCTTCTTGCATGTCTTTACCATAAGTCATAGGTAAACCTTTGAGAACAGTCATTAAACTGAGTAAATTTCCAAATATTCTCCCAGGTTTTGCCCTAACTAATTCAGCTCCATCAGGATTTCTTTTTTGAGGCATTATACTTGAACCAGTTGTAAATTTTTCTGGTAATTTTATAAAACTAAATCTGTCTGAGGACCAAATAACTAACTCTTCAGCAAGCCTAGACAAATGTATTGCAATTAATGATGACGCAGACATGAATTCAACAGCAAAATCCCTATCAGAAACGGAATCCATTGAATTTTCAGTAGGTTTACTAAAGCCAAGTTTGTCTGCAACAAAGTGCCTGTCAATAGCATAACTAGTGCCTGCTAAAGCAGCAGAACCCAAAGGGAGCTCATTCATTCTTTTTCGACAGTCAAGTAATCTGCCCCTATCTCTACCAAGCATCTCTACGTATGCTAATAGATGATGTCCAAATGTAACTGGTTGACCCACCTGAAGATGTGTATAGCCAGGCATTAAGAGATCATAATAGATCTCTGACTTTTCAATGAGTGTTTGTTGTAAATTCTTTAGTCTCAATTCGATTTCATCAATTTTTTTCCTAAGCCATAATTTGATATCAGTTGCAACTTGATCATTTCTTGATCGAGCAGTATGCAATTTTTTTCCAGCATCACCGATTATTTCTACCAACCTACTTTCAATATTCATGTGTATATCTTCTAATTTACTTGAGAAATGAAATTGATTATTGGATATTTCTTTTTTTATTTGTTCTAAACCAGATTTAATAGATAAAAAGTCTTTTTTAGAAATAATATTTTGTTTAGACAGCATCTCTGAATGTGCTATTGATCCTTCAATATCTTCGACATAAAGAATCTGATCAAATTGAATTGATGAATTAAACTCCTCCATTAACTCACTGGGAGATGTAGAGTACCTTCCACCCCATATTTTATTATTATTTTTTTTATCTAAACTACTTTTTTTCATTTTATTACGTATATTAAATATAAAGTTATAATCAATTTAAAGTAATACTTAACATGCTTACATCAAATTTTAACAAAAAAATATTATTATTATTATATCTTGTAATTTTACCTTGGAATACCTTTGCTTTCGAATACTTGGATAAAATAGATGACAAAATCAAATTTCCAACGTTAGAGCTTCTGGATAATAATGAAAAGCCTTTGATATTAAAATTCAATCAAGATTCGAATAAAGGTTTTATAATAAATTTTTGGGCTACCTGGTGTATTCCATGTAAAAAAGAGCTACCTGATCTAAGTTCATTAAAATCTAAGATTAAGAAATACAATATTGATGTATTGACTATATCAATAGATAAAAAAAATATTAAAGATCAACTTGAATTTTTATCAAACAATGGTGCTTCAAATTTAAATCACTTTTTTGATAAAGAAATGAAAATTTTTAAAACCTTGAAATTAAGGGGAATTCCTACAACCATAATAGTTGATAAAAATGGTTATATTATTTCAAAACATGAGGGCATTTTGAAATGGGCACAAGATGAAATAATTAATAAAATAAAAAGCTTACTTTACTAATTTCTCCATTTCCGGCACAGTTTTAAATAAATCCTCAGCAAGCCCGTAGTCAGATACAGTAAAAATAGGAGCTTCTTCGTCTTTATTTATCGCTACAATTACTTTGCTATCTTTCATGCCTGCTAAATGCTGTATTGCACCAGAAATGCCGGCAGCAATGTATAAATTTGGTGCAACCACCTTTCCAGTTTGCCCAACTTGCCAATCATTAGGTACATAGCCAGCATCTACTGCTGCTCTACTTGCTCCCATAGCTGCTCCTAGTTTGTCTGCTAATTTTTCTAAAACTTGAAAGTTTTCGGCTGACCCGAGTCCTCTTCCACCGGAAACAACAATATCAGCAGCAGTTAATTCAGGTCGTTCATTTTGTGAAAGTTCTGAATTAATATATTTTGTTAACTCAGTATTTTGCTTTGAATTGATCGACACAGTTTCAACTTGGTTTTCACTAAGTGAAGCTTTTTCGAATGCTGTAGTTCTCACAGTGATAACTTTACATGTATCTTCACTCTTGCAAGTAGCAATTGCATTACCAGCATAAATTGGTCTTTTAAATGTACTTTCGTCAATTATTTCAATAATGTCTGGAACAATCATTACATCTAGTAATGCAGCCAGACGAGGAGCTGTATTTTTACCATTAGCTGTATTTGAAAATAAAATATGAGAATAACTTTGTGCTATAGATTTAATAAGAATAGATAAATTTTCTGCTATAGCATTTTCATAAATTGCTTCATTACAATAAAGCACTTTATTGATTCCTTCAATTTTGCTTGCATTATTAATTACTTCCTCGCAATTGTGCCCCACAACTAATAAGTCAGTATCCCCAATTTGTTTGGCTGCATTTACGGTATGTAAGGTAGCGGGCAACATTTCGTCATTATTATGTTCAGCTATCGCAAGTATCTTCATTATATATTCCTTTAATTTTTATATTACTTTTGCTTCATTTTTTAATTTATCAACTAATTCATCTACAGTTTTTAACATAACTCCTGATTGACGTTTAGCAGGTTCTTCAACTTTTAAAACATTTAAATGCTTTTTTAATTCGACATCAAGATCCTCAATTTTAATTTCATTAATTGGTTTTTTCTTAGCTTTCATTATGTTTGGAAGACTAGCATATCTGGGTTCATTTAATCTTAAATCTGTGCTTATAACAGCAGGTAAAGAAATTTCAATATTTTCAATCCCACCGTCAACTTCTCGGCTAACCTTTGCTTTTTTTCCTGAAATTTCTACTTTGCTAGCAAAAGTGGCTTGAGGCCAATCTAATAAGGCAGCAATCATCTGACCAGTAGCATTCATATCATCATCAATTGCTTGTTTTCCTAAAATCAATAAATCTATATTTTCTTTTTGAGCAATGGATGAAATAATTTTTGCTATGTTTAATGGCTCAAGATTATCATTAGATTCAACAAATATACCAGAATCAGCTCCCATGGCTAGAGCATTTCTTATGGTTTCTTGAACTTGTGATGCGCCGATAGATATAGCTATAACTTCATTTGCTATTCCTTTTTCTTTGAATCTTAAAGCTTCTTCTACAGCTATTTCATCAAATGGATTCATAGACATTTTAACGTTTTCTAATTCAACGCCAGAATTATCATTTTTAACTCTGACTTTTACGTTATAATCTACAACTCGCTTAACAGGCACTAAAATTTTCAAACTAAACTCCCTTTCTTAAATAAATTATTTTTGATTTAAACCTGGTATCCATAATATATCCTTTAGTCCATTTTCATTTAAAACTCTGCATAATACAAATAATAAATCAGACAATCTATTCAAATAAATTAAAGATTGTATGTTTATATCTTCTTTACTCGAAAGTAAACTTGTATCTCTTTCAGCTCTTCTTGCTATTGTTCTTGACTGATGTAATAAAGTAGAGGCTTCAGATCCACCAGGTAGAATGAAGGAACTAAGGGGTTTTAATAATTTATTATAATGGTCTATTTTCTTTTCTATTTTATCAATTTGTTTCTTTTTAATCCTAAGTGGAGGATACTTTTGTTTTTCTTTTGATATTGGGGTTGCTAAGTCTGCACCTAAATCAAATAAATCATTTTGAATTTCTCTAATTAAATTTTTAATTTCATCTTTAAATATGTTTGAACTCTCTTTATTTAAACAAAAATATACTATTCCTAAAGAAGAATTTAGTTCATCAACTGAGCCATAAGCTTGTGGTCTAGGTGAGTGCTTTGGAACTCTACTTCCATCGGTTAAACCAGTTGATCCATCATCGCCTGTACGAGTATAAATTTTATTTAATTTAACCATAATATCTCTTATATAATAGTAAGCAAATAAATATCATAATTGCTAGAGCTTGAAAAACTATTCTGTATCTCATTAAAATGTTACTATATGACTTGTTGTATTCTCCACCTCTAGCCATTGTTATCAAGCCCCAGGCAAGTATAAGAGCCACCAAGGTCATAGATAAAAATAAAGTAATGTTAAGCCAATCCATTATAAAAATCCTTCTAACACATTAATAAAATTATGTTTCTTATTAAGATAGGCTGCCTTGACAGTATTGTGCATTAAACATGCTACTGTCATTGGTCCGACACCACCTGGGACAGGAGTAACTTTGTCAGCAATTTTAATAGCTTTTTTATAGTTCACATCGCCAACTATCGTTCGTTTATTTATTGAGCTATCAATAATTTTTTTCTCTAGTCTATTAATTCCAACATCTATCACAATCGCACCTGGTTTTATAAAAGATTCGTCAATAATTTCAGGAACACCCATTGATACAATCAAGATATCCGCTTTTTTTGTATGCTCTTTAATATTTTTTGTTTTTGAATGTGTTATTGTTACTGAGCAGTGTGAAGATAGTAATAATGATGCCATAGGTTTTCCTACGATGTTTGACCGGCCTATTATAACAGCATTTTTTCCTTTAATATCTAAAATTTCATGTTTCAACATATAAAGACAGCCTAAAGGTGTGCATGGAACAAAATTTGGGTTCCCCATAAAAAGTTTACCAAAATTAGAAGGATGAAATCCGTCAACATCTTTTGATGGATTTATTACATCAAGGATTTTTTTTTCAGTAATGTGTTTCGGCAGTGGAAGTTGAACAAGAATCCCATCAACTTTCTCATCTTTATTTAATATTAATATTTGTTTAATCAATTCTTCCTCTGATACATCAGAATTAAACAAAATTTTTTTAGATTCTATACCGTTATTATTAGCTGTTAGGATTTTATTTTTTACATATATTTTGCTTGCATGACTATCTCCAACTAATATGACTGTAAGGCATGGTTTTCGATTAAATTTTTTTAGAAATTCTTTGCTTTGAAGATGGATTTCCCCAAGCAATTTTCCAGCATACATTTTTCCATCAATCATTTTATTTATACTTGTCATTAAAAATTTTATAACCCCAATCTATAATCTTGGATCAAGTTTTTTAAAAAACTCAATAAAAGAATAACTATTACAGGTGACAAATCAATTCCGGAGAGAGAGGGTATATACTGTCTAATTTTTCCTAATAATGGTTCATGCAAGGATATTAGAGCTCGAAAAATTGTATTTATAATTTTGTTGTAGCTATTAATCATTTGAAATTGGATAAGAAGGCTCATTACAACATACACAAACAACGTATATAAATAGAGTGTTATAATTTCATTTATAAGTATCAAGAAAGCATTCATAATTATATCGCTATTTCTTAGTTGAGTATTGTATGAATAGTAATTAGTATCGACATTATTATATTTAATATCAATATTTGTCTATTCAAGAACAACCTTTGAGGTAAATCTATATGCTTTTAAAATTGACCAATAATTTAGCCAAAACATTTTTAAAGTGTTTGTTTTTTTGTGTTTTCTTTATACTTAGTCCTTACTCCAATGCCGCAGAAAAAAGTAATGATTGGGAAATAGAAACTAGCAAGGTTTCCGGACAAACTATTTTCTTTCATGCTTGGGGTGGAGCTAAGAATATAAATTCATATATCAAATGGGCTTCAAACGAAGTTAAAAAAAGACATAATATTACAGTTAAACACGTCAAGATCTCTGACACCGCTAATGTAGTAGCAAGAATTTTATCTGAAAAAAATGTTAAAAAAGATAATAATGGGGCTGTCGACCTAGTATGGATTAATGGAGAAAATTTTTCTGTGATGAAGAAAAATAATATGCTTCTTTCTGGAAATTGGATTAAAGATTTGCCTAATTCGAAGTATTTAGATTTTGAAAATAACCAAAGTTTGTTAAATGATTTTGGTGTTCCCACTGAAGGTATGGAAATGCCTTGGGGAGTATCACAATTAAATTTTTATTATGATAGCAAATACCTTAAATCTCCTCCAAGATCAGCATCTGAACTAAAAGAATACATCATAAAAAATAAAGGAAGGTTCACATTCCCTCAGCCACCAGATTTTACGGGTACTAGCTTTCTAAAACAAATTTTAATTGAGTTAATAGATGATAAAAGCTTGTTGAAAACCAGATATGTCAATAATAAACATAAAAAAGCACTAAGTCCATTATGGAAATGGTTAGATCAGACAACTCCTTATTTATGGAGAGAAGGCAAAAATTATCCTACTAATTATTTAGCTTTAACAGAGTTAGTAGCAGAAAGAGAAATTGACATAGGTATGGCGTTTAATATAGCACATGCTTCAAATGCAATATCTGAAGGAAAGTTACCTAATACTGTAAGAAGTTATATTCATAAAGACGGAACTCTTGCAAATGTGCATTTTTTAGCAATTCCATATAATTCTAGTAGGAAGACTGCATCTAAAATTTTTATAAATTTTTTGGTATCTCCAGAGGCTCAATTAAAAAAACAAGACAAGAATTTTTGGGGTGATCCAAGCGTGGTTTCAATAGCAAAATTAGAAAAAGCATGGAAAAATAAATTTGCTATGCTTCCAAGAGGCATTGCAACACTTTCAAATGAGGAGTTAACAATGAAGTTGGAAGAACCGCATCCTTCCTGGGTTAAAGTCATAGAAGAAGGATGGATAGAAAGATATGGCTCAAATAATTAGGTCATAAATGTTAAATAATTTCCGTCGTCTTCTTTCCAAAACATCTGTAGTATTTATTGGATTTATTATCATTATACCTATGTTTTTTGGTTTTTTAGGTTTTTTTTTACCATCATTTAATTATTTACCAATTTTAGAAAAAGGTGAATTTGGCTTAAATTATTTTTACATATCAATGAATATCCCAGGAATATATAAGTCAATATTATTATCGATTTTTACTGGTTTAGTTTCAACTGTTTTTGCGTTATTTTTTTCTCAAGTTATTCTTTTATATTTTTTTAAAACTAAATTTTACAGTTATATAAAAATTATTATATCACCTTTGATTGCTCTTCCACACATTACAATGGCTATTGGTTTAATATTTTTATTATCACCAAGTGGATTGTTATTAAGATCAGTTTCACCATGGTTAACAGGCTTTGATAGACCTCCAAACTCTTATATATTTCCTGATGAATATGGTTTTTTTTTAATATTAGGCCTAATGTTAAAAGAAATACCATTTCTCATTTTGGTATCATTGTCAGCTTTGAGGGAGTTTTCTTCAACAACATTTTACAATTTAGGAAAATCATTTCAACATTCAAGTTTTTCTACTTGGTTTATCTTAATATTTCCAATGATATACAAAAAAATTAGACTTGTTGTATTTATAATTATTGCATTTTCATCATCTGTGGTTGATATGTCTTTACTTTTGGCACCATCAACCCCCTCAACTCTATCAGTGAGAATTTTACAAATCTTTCAATCTTCAGAAATAGATTCATTTTTCATAGCTTCAAATTTATCTTTAATTCAATTATTAATAATTATATTTTTATTAATTTTTTGGATTATTTTAGAGAAAATTATTAAACTAAAATATTTTTATATTTATTTAATTAAAATTACTTCATTTAAATCCGAGTTTTTGAAATTCACTATTCTATGTTTTGGCATAAGTTTATTTCTATTATCTTTTATGGGCATAATTTGTTCTATATTATGGGGGTTAAGTGAAAATTGGTATTTTCCAAACTTTTTTCCAATTAATTTAAATGTAGATAGTTTTTTAAGTTTTTATAACCAAAATAAATCATTAATATCTATCTCTATATTCATACCTCTGGTAGTTTCATTGCTGTCCACAACTTTAATAATCATATGGGTTGAATTATTAGACTATTTAAATATAAAAAAAACCCAATTTGAGTGGATTATATTTATTCCATTATTCATTCCTCAAATTTCTTTTTTAATTGGATTACAAAGTTTTATAATATTTTTTGATTATAATAGTTTTTTAATACCTCTCATAGCTGTTCAGTTATTTTACGTGATACCATATTGTTTTATTATACTTGCGCCAGCCATAAGAGAAGTTAAATCTGAATATATAAAAGTAGCCTCTAGCTTGGGGAAAAATAGAATAGAAAGGTTATTTAAGATTAAATTCCCATTAGTCTTGCCTTCCCTTTTGACTTCATTTGCTGTTGGAATGATAGTCTCTTTTTCTTTATATGTGCCAGTTTACTTTATAGGGGCAGGTAGAGTGACAACCTTGACAGTTGAGGCCTTAAATTTAGCTTTGAGTGGCTCTAAACAAGATCTGGGAATTGCAACATTTTTCCAAATATTGTTTCCGACCTTATTATTAATCACAATTGCCTTAATTAATAGAAAACTAATGAAGTGGAAAATTTAATTTTAACTAGATTACTTGATTAGCTAAAATAAATCTTTTATAGAACTTAAAAATAAAAATTTAGGAGAACATTTTGTCTGATATATCAGCTTTTAAGGGTAAAAAAATTGCTGTGATGGTTGCAAGTGGTTTTAATGAAGAACAATTTTTAATAATACAGAAAACAATTTTAGCCGCTGAAGGTTCTTACACTATAATTTCTCGGGATATTGGAACGACAAATGGTTGGGCATCAGAGAAATGGGGGTTATCTTATCCTGTTGATCTACCAGTTTCCGAGTCACTCGCTATAGACTTTGACGCTTTAATTGTACCAGGTGGAGTAAATCAAATTGAAACCTTGAGTAATGACCTTCATGTAAGAAGGATTTTAAGAGCTTTTTTAAGGGAAAATGAACCAGTTGCTTTGGCAGGTGTTTCTTCTATGTTATTAACAACAATAGATGCTGCTAAGGGTAGAAAAGTTGCTGCATCAGACGCTGATAGCGCGCTTCTAATTGCAGCTGGCGCAGAAATCATCGACAAACCAACGGTTAGAGATAAAAATTTAATAAGTGCAACCAGTGGTGAGTCTGGTATTTCTGATCTTTTAGAAATGCTTGCGCAGGCCATTAAAGAAAATAATAAATAATAGAGGATACTAAATGGGGCAAATAAATAAAATTAGTCCTTGTGTAGGAGTTTGCTCAATTGATCCTAAAAGTAAATTATGTGTAGGATGTCTTCGTTCGACCGATGAAATTGCTATTTGGCCACAGATAGATAACAAAAAAGCTCTAGAGATTATGAGGGAAGTCAAAAAAAGATCACTTGAGAAATTTAATTCTAATTTATAGGAATTTTTAAATGCATAAATATAGAACACATAAATGTAATGAATTAAGAATCGAAAATGTGAACGATCAGGTAAAATTATCTGGCTGGGTTCATAGAAAAAGAGATCACGGACAATTAATATTTATAGATTTAAGAGATCATTACGGATTAACACAAGTGGTTGTAGACTCATCCAACAAGAAATTTTCTCTATTAGAGAGCTTACCTTTAGAGAGTGTAATAACTGTTTCAGGAACAGTTGTGGAAAGGTCTGAGGAAACTATTAATGATAACTTACCAACAGGTAGAATAGAAATTAATTTGTCTGAATTAGAAATTATTTCAGAATCAAACGCATTGCCTTTGCAAGTTAATTCAGATGAAGATTATGGTGAAGAAACTAGATTAAAATTTAGATACTTAGACTTAAGAAGAAGCAGGCCTCATGCTAACATTGTCCTAAGATCTAACGTTATTCAAACAATCAGAAATAAAATGATTGAGTTAGGTTTTCTAGAATTTCAAACACCAATTCTAACCGCCTCTAGTCCAGAAGGTGCTAGAGATTTTTTAGTTCCTTCTAGACTTAACAAAGGGAAGTTTTATGCTTTGCCTCAAGCTCCTCAGCAGTTTAAACAATTAGTAATGTTATCTGGTTTTGATAAATATTTTCAAATAGCGCCTTGTTTTAGAGATGAAGATAGTAGAGCTGACAGATCACCAGGTGAATTTTATCAGCTTGATTTAGAAATGTCATATGTTGAACAAGAAGATGTTTTTCAGGCAGTAGAACCTGTAATTAAAGAAGTTTTTAAAAAATATTCACATAAAAGCATTAATGAAAACTTCCCAAAAATTTCTTATAAAGATTCAATGTTAAAATATGGAAATGACAAACCTGATTTGAGATTTGCCCTTGAGATTCAAGACGTAACCAATTTTTTTAAAAATTCTGGTTTTACTATTTTTGCAAAATCAATTGAAAATGGATCTGTTGTGAGAGCTATTCCTGGTCCAAACTGTGGTTCACGTTCAGTTGCTGACAGAATGAATAGCTGGGCACAAGGAGAAGGTGCCCCTGGAATGGGGTACATTATTTTTAGTGAAAACACAGCAAAAGGACCAATTGCAAATGCTTTGGGAATTGAAAAAGCTCTTGAGATTAAAACATTATTTAAACTTAGCGATGGTGATGCTTTGTTCTTCTCTTGTGCTTCAGAGAGTGATGCGGCAAATTTAGCAGGAAAAGCTAGAGTTAAAATTGCAACAGATAGAGAATTAATTGAAAAGAATACATTTAAATTTTGTTGGATAGTAGATTACCCTATGTTTGAAAAAGATGAAAATACTGGCAAAATAGAATTTTCTCATAACCCTTTTTCTATGCCACAAGGTGGCATGGAGGCATTATTGAATGAAAATCCATTAGATATTCTTGCATATCAATACGACTTAGTGTGCAATGGTATTGAGCTTTCATCAGGCGCAATAAGAAATCATGTTCCAGAAATAATGTATAAAGCTTTTGAAATTGCAGGTCATAAAACCGAAGTTGTTGATAATAAATTTCCAGCTATGATAAATGCATTCAAATTTGGTGCACCGCCTCATGGAGGTATAGCTCCGGGAATTGATCGTATTGTAATGTTATTAGCTGATGAACCGAATATAAGAGAAGTTATTTTATTTCCAATGACTGGTAAAGCAGAGGATTTAATGATGAATGCTCCAAACGAGATAAATGAAATTCAATTAAAAGAATTAGGTATTAAGTTAGACAAAAAAACTAAATTTAATTAATTCTTATTGTATTCAATCGATGCATTATAATCGTAAGAGATATGAATAAAACTACAGCGCCAGTTTGATGAAGAGCACCTAAATGTATCGGAACCATATTTATTAAGGTAAATATACCTAAAAAAAATTGAAAACATATTATTGCGCTCATAAAAAGTGAGCATCTCTTTACAATCTTATCACTACTCTGCGTATAGTTTCTATAACAATAAATCAGTGTACAAACTGTAGTAAATAAAGCTATGTGCCTGTGATGAAATTGAGCTGAGGCAGGATTTTCAAATGGATCTAAAAATCCGTGTTCACCATAATTTTCTGGAATTAATCTGTATCCCATTAAAGGATATTCGTTGTACATTAAACCCGCATCCATTCCGGCAACAAATGCACCTGCGATGATGGTTGTAAACAAAAAACAAAAGATTAGTAAACTGAAGTCAAATTTAATTTTTGAAGGACCATTTCTAAATTCTAATAGTGTCCACAATAATAGAAATAGTATTAGCAAAGCATTTGATAAGTGAACTGCTAAACGATATTGTGACACTGTAGGATCATTTACAAGACCAGATTTTACCATCCACCAACCTATAATTGCTTGTAAACTTCCCAAAAACAAAATAGTTAATAATTTTATCAAAATTGAATTTGGGATTTTATTAGATAAGTAAAAAATAATTAATGGAATAATAAAAACGATTCCAATTAATCTACCCCATAACCTGTGAAAATATTCCCAAAAAAATATCTCTTTAAATTGTACAATGCTCATTCCTTGATTCTTGAAAATATATTCTGGAGTTTCCATATAAAGTAAGAATACTCTTTTCCATTCCTCATCAGAAATTGGAGGTAAAAACCCCCAAATTGGTCTCCATTCAACCATAGACAAACCGGAATCCGTCAGTCGAGTAATGCCACCGATTAATATCATGATTACGACCATGAAAATGGTTGTATTAAGCCATAAATATATATATTTTTGATTGAGAATTGATTTCATTTTATTTAATGTTTCACATACATATATGTGACATTTTTTTTAAAAAGCAACATTTTAAATATTTTTTTTATTTTATCTTGAAAGTTGCATTCAAGTGCACTATCTAAGCCTAATCAATAATGTATTTATTGTTTAACTTTAACATTTTTAGTAAGGGAGAAAAGGCATGAAGTTTAGGCCACTTCACGACAGAGTTGTTGTTGAGCGCCTCGAAGCAGAGGAAAAAACAGCCAGTGGAATTATTATTCCAGATTCAGCGCAGGAAAAGCCTATGCAAGGTAAAATAATTGCAGCAGGTTCGGGAGCACGTGACGAGACTGGAAAGATTCAACCTTTGGATGTCAAAGAGGGTGATGTTGTACTTTTTGGAAAATGGTCCGGTACTGAAGTTAAGCTTGATGGTAAAGATCTTTTGATCATGAAAGAGAGCGATATCATGGGAATAATGGGTTAACTATTCTCTTAATAAATAATAATTACTTTATAATTTGAAAGGAAAAAAAAATGGCTGCTAAAGAAGTCAAATTCGGTGCTAATGCTAGAGCACAAATGATAGAAGGTGTTGATATACTGGCAGAAGCTGTAAAAGTTACACTTGGCCCAAAAGGTAGAAACGTTGTTATTGATAAATCTTTTGGCGCTCCAAGAATTACTAAAGATGGCGTTACTGTTGCAAAAGAAATCGAATTAAAAGAAAAATTTCAAAATATGGGCGCTCAGATGGTAAGAGAAGTTGCTTCAAAAGCAAACGATGTCGCTGGTGATGGCACAACCACCGCAACAGTTTTAGCTCAAGCCATTGTAAAAGAAGGTTCTAAAGCAGTTGCCGCTGGTTTGAATCCTATGGATTTAAAAAGAGGCATTGACTTAGCGATAGAAGCTGTAGTTGCTGATTTGGAAACAAGAACAAGCAAGATCTCTACTAACGAAGAAGTTGCACAAGCCGGTACCATATCAGCAAACGGTGAAACTGAAATTGGTGAAATGATAGCTAAGGCTATGGATAAAGTCGGAAATGAAGGCGTTATAACAGTTGAAGAAGGTAAAACCCTTGCGACTGAATTAGATGTTGTGGAAGGAATGCAATTTGACAGGGGATATCTATCGCCTTATTTCATTACAGATGCTGATAAAATGAAAGTAGTTATGGATGATCCTTATATACTATTATTTGAAAAGAAATTAGCTAACCTACAAGAAATGTTACCAATATTAGAAAAGGTTGTTCAATCTGGTAAACCTCTCTTAATTATTGCGGAAGATGTTGAAGGTGAGGCACTAGCAACTCTTGTTGTTAACAAGCTTAGAGGCGGTTTAAAAATAGCTGCGGTTAAAGCCCCAGGTTTTGGTGATAGAAGAAAGGCCATGTTAGAAGACATTGCAATTTTAACAAAAGGTGACATGATATCCGAAGATCTTGGTATAAAGCTAGACAATGTGACACTTGAAATGCTTGGAACAGCAAAACGTGTAGAGGTTACAAAAGAAGAAACTACTATTATTGACGGTGCTGGATCCAAGGATGACATTAGTGCTAGATGTAATCAAATAAGAGCTCAGATAGAAGAAACTACTTCTGATTATGATAAAGAAAAACTTCAAGAAAGATTAGCTAAGCTTGCTGGTGGGGTTGCGGTTATCAAAGTCGGAGGAGCTACTGAGGTTGAAGTTAAAGAGCGTAAGGATCGTGTAGATGATGCCATGCATGCAACAAGAGCTGCTGTTGAAGAAGGTATTGTACCTGGTGGTGGAGTTGTTTTCGTGAAAGCAATTTCAGCATTAGATAAACTTAAAGTTGATAACTCAGATCAAAAAATGGGTGTTGATATTGTAAGAAGAGCTTTAAAAGCTCCTGCAAAGCAAATAGCAGACAATGCTGGTCAAGATGGCGCAGTTATAGTAGGTAAACTACTTGAATCCTCTGATGCAAACTATGGCTTCAATGCTCAAACTAATGAATTTACAGACTTAGTTAAAGCCGGAGTTATAGATCCAACTAAAGTCGTAAGATCAGCTTTACAAAATGCAGCATCTGTAGCAGGCCTATTGATAACCACAGAAGCTATGGTTGCTGACAAGCCTGAACCACCAGCAGGTGGCGGTGGCGGCATGCCTGACATGGGCGGCATGGGCGGCATGGGCGGCATGGGTGGCATGGGCGGTATGCCAGGCATGATGTAATTCTGCTCTGCTTTATTATTTTAACACCTCTAGCTTTTAAGTTAGAGGTGTTTTTTTTTGTTAATTATTTATTATTTGTTGCTTACTCTGATTAACTCATATAGCAATAAAAAGTATTATTTGAAATTAAGTTATGGAAAAATCAGAGATAAAAAAATTTGCAGAGAAATCCAATGCATGGCCTTTTGTTGAAGCCAGAAATTTAAGGGATAGATTGGATAAAATTGATTGTTCTGCTCCTAAAGATAATAATACCCCTGTTCTGTTCGAAACTGGATATGGACCTTCAGGACTTCCTCATATTGGAACATTTGGTGAAGTTGCGAGGACTAACATTGTACGTCATGCATTTGAAGTTTTAACTGAGAGAAAGACAAAGTTAATATGTTTTTCAGACGACATGGATGGCTTGCGTAAAATTCCAGAAAATGTTCCTAACAAAGATTTACTTGAAAAATTTGTTGAACATCCCTTAACTAGTGTTCCTGATCCTTTTGGAAAATTTAAAAGTTTTGGTGATCATAATAACCGCAAATTACAGGAATTTTTAGACTACTTTAATTTTGAGTATGAATTTGTTTCAGCTACAGAATGCTACAAAAGTGGAAAATTTGATGATGCGCTCAAAAAGATTTTGTTAAATTACGAAAAAATAAAAAATATAATTCTGCCTACTTTAGGTGAAGATCGAAAAAAAACTTACAGCCCGTTTCTCCCAGTTTGCCCAAAATCTGGTAAAGTTTTGCAAGTTAGCATTAATTCAATCGATACTGAAAATAATACTGTAAGTTATATTGATGAAGATACAAAAGAATTAGTTACTGTTTCTATTCTTGGTGGATCATGCAAGTTACAGTGGAAGTGTGACTGGGCAATGCGTTGGTTTGCCTTAAGTGTGGATTATGAGATGTCAGGCAAAGACTTATCTGAAAGCGTCATTTTATCTAGTAAAATATTGAGAGTTCTTGGAGGAATACCTCCATCAGGTTTTTCATACGAACTTTTTCTTGATAATAATGGTGAAAAGATATCAAAATCCAAAGGTAATGGTTTGTCAATTGACGAGTGGTTGAGGTATGGCTCATCTGAATCTTTAAGCCTGTTTATGTATGCAAATCCTAAGAGAGCTAAGAGACTTTTTTTTGATGTCATACCAAAAACTACTGATGAGTATTTTTCACATTTGAAAAAATATACTGAGCAGGATATTCCTCAAAAAATTGATAATCCAGTATGGCATTTACATAAAGGCTTACCAAAGCCTAATGAACTGCCAGTTACATATGCTTTATTGTTAAATTTAGTGTCTGTATGCTATGCAAGTGATTCAAATATAGTTTGGGAATATGTCAAAACTTACTCACCTAATTCAAAAAGAACTAAAGAATTAGACGAATTAATTAATTTGGCGGTTAATTATTATAAAGAGAAAATAGAGCCTCAAAAGAAGTATAGGCTTCCAAATGCAAAAGAAAGAAAAGGAATTGCTGAATTAATAAAAACGTTATCATCATTAGATAATGAAACCTCTTCTGATGACATTCAATCAATGGTATTTGCAATTGGAAAAAATCTAGAATATGAAAATTTACGTGAATGGTTTAAAGGTTTGTATGAAACTGTTCTAGGACAATCTGAGGGACCTAGAATGGGAAGTTTTATAAAACTCTATGGAATTGAATCAACTATTAAATTATTGGAAAATGTTATACTAGGCAAATTAGTTAAAGAACAGATAAAATGATTTGGAAATTTATTACTTTTTTTGTAAGAAAACTTGATCCCGAAATTGCTCATAAATTAACTATAAAATCTTTGAAACTTGGTTTGCATCCAAGATTAAATCAAAGTGTAATTCCAATAAACATTGGTAATTTAATTTTCAAAAATTTACTTGGCGTTGCTGCTGGTTTCGATAAAAATGCAGAAGTAATAAACAAAATTCATTTTTTGAATTTTGGTTTCACTGAAGTTGGTACTATAACACCAGTGCCTCAATATGGTAATCCAAAACCGAGAATTTTTAGGTTAGAACAAGATAAGGCTATAATAAATAGAAATGGTTTTAACAATTTAGGAATGTTAAAAGCAAAAAAAAAATTAGAGAATTATAGAAAAAGGTTCCCGGTTGGTAGTGATTTTCTTGTTGGAGTTAATATTGGCCCCAACAAAAATAGCCAAGATAGGTTTAAAGATTACAAAGTGCTTGCCGAAAATTTGTCAGAGTTTGCTGACTATATTTCTATAAATGTTTCTTCACCCAATACACCAAACTTAAGAGAGTTTCAAAAAAAAGAGAATTTAGAAAAAGTTATAAATTTTGTTAAGGAAGGTATTGCCACGTCCAAAACTTTAAATAAAAAATTGCCAATTTTCTTGAAAATTGCTCCAGACATAAATAAACAAACATTGAATTCCATTATTGAAACAGCTCATACCCAAAAAATTTTTGGGTTGATCATTTCTAACACCACTTTGGATAGAGACAGAAATCTAAAATCAAAAAAAACTAATGAATTAGGAGGTTTGTCTGGAAAGCCATTATTTAAAAAATCAACAGATATTTTATCACAAGCAAATAAATTAATTAAAAATAATAATTATAAATTATTTTTAATTGCAGCTGGTGGTGTGTCAGACAGTAAGACTGCATATGTAAAGATTTTGTGTGGAGCACATTTAGTCCAACTATACTCTTCTTTAACATTTGAAGGACCCTTAGTCGCAAATAAAATAATAAGTGGGTTATTGAAATTAATGAAAAGAGACAATATAGACAACATTTTTGATATTGTAGGAACTATTAATAATCCTAAAGAGGCCATGAATATTGCAATTAATGGGTTTAAAAAAGATAAAAATTAGTTTTCGCTATCATTTAACTTGACCTTTTATGCCCTCTATCATATAAACGCAAAGTTAATTTTTGAGGTATAAAATGTCAAGAACATGCGAAATTTCAGGTAAAAAAGTTATGAGTGGCAACAACGTCAGTCATGCAAAAAACAAAACCAAAAGAAAATTTTTACCTAATTTACAAAATGTTAAATTTTTCAGCAAATCATTGGACAAATTTATTACTATGAAGGTATCTGTAAGAGCTTTAAGATCTGTTGAAAAAAATGGTGGTTTAGATGATTATTTATCTAAGACAAGTAATAGAGTTTTGGCCCCTCAAGCTGTTGTTATTAAAAAAACTATCCAAAAAAATTTAAAAAAATAAGTGATTTCCTCTTAAATTATTCTTCATTGAATAAGTCAGCTAACTGTTCAGTTAAAGCCCCACCCAATTGTTCAGCATCAGTGAGGGTTACTGCTTTATCATAATAACGGGTAACATCATGGCCAATACCGATTGCGACCAACTCCACTGGTGATTTATTTTCAATAAATGAGATTACCTGCTTAAGATGGAGCTCTAAATAGTTACCACTATTAGAAGAAAGTGTAGTATCGTCAACAGGTGCGCCATCGCTTATGACCATAAGGATTTTTCTATCTTCCACTCTACCTAACAGTCGTTCATGAGCCCAGATTAATGCCTCACCATCTATATTTTCTTTTAAAATTCCTTCTCTGAGCATTAATCCAAGTGAATTTTTAGCTCTTCTCCATGGTGCATCTGCTGGTTTATAAATGATATGTCTTAAGTCATTTAATCTACCGGGGTAAGCTGGTTTACCCTCATTTATCCATTGTTCCCTTGATTGACCACCTTTCCAAGCTTTTGTCGTAAAACCCAAGATTTCAACTTTTACCCCACATCTTTCAAGAGTTCTAGCCATAATGTCAGCACAAATTGCAGCAATAGTAATAGGTCTTCCTCTCATTGATCCAGAATTATCTATAAGCAAAGTCACAATGGTGTCTCTAAATTTCATATCTTTTTCTTGCTTATAAGAAAGTGGAAATAATGGTTGAGTAATTACTCTAGCTAATTTTGATGCATCTAACATTCCTTCTTCAAGATCAAAGTTCCAAGATCTGTTCTGTTTCGCTTGTAATTTTCTTTGAAGTCTGTTGGCTAACCTAGCTATCGCTCCTTGAAGATTTTCAAGTTGTTTATCAAGCGTTACTCTCAGTCTGCTCAGCTCATCTTCTTCGCATAAGTCAGTGGCATTGACGATTTCGTCATACTTAGTAGAAAAGACCTGATAATTATTATTGACATTATTTTTACCCAAATTATGTCCAGATAGAGGATTAGGAGCAATTTCACCCTCACTTTCTCCATCTTCGTTATCATCATCTGCGTCTTGAGTTTCACCTTGTATTTCTTGCTCATTTTCTTGGGAATCGATGCCACCATCTAATCCAGCATCTTCATCATTATCACTTTGACTTTCGGCAGATGAGTCGTTTTCTTCATTCTCATCAGGATTGTTGTCTTCAGAATCTTCGTTTTCACCATCATTATTAGGATCTCTTTCACCAATATCTGCATGTAAAGCAGATAGTAATTCTTTTGTGTATTTAGCAAAAACTTCTTGATTATAAGTGTTTTCAGCAAGTTGGTTTAGAAGATTACCTATCTTACTATTAATCCAAGGTCGCCATTTAGCTAGAGAAAGAGATGTATTTGGAGGAGATTTAGAGCCAGTAATCTTTTCTCTTATTACTAAGTGTAAAGCATTTACTAATGCTTCTTTGTCTTCTCCACCTGGAACGGGTAATATCGTCTCTTTAAATTTCTCTATAACTAAATTTTGTAAATTTTTTTTTATGCCCAAAAGATTCTTGGAACCAACAGCCTCTATGCGAGATTCTTCTGCTAATTGAAAAATTTGAGATGATAAATCTGAAGATGGTATGTATTTGCTATGTAAAACAGGATCGTGGTATTTAATCTTAAGAGCAATTTTATCGGCCTCGCCTCTTAACTTATATAACTCAGTTATATTCAATTCGTTTGATATAGTTGGTAATCTAATTTCTTTAGATGACAAATAGCTCGCAGTCCCAGAAAATTTTATTTCTCTTTCTTCAATAGTATTTCCTGAAATTGCTTTTAAAGTTGAGGCAGTAGCATTCTGGAATTGGGTATTTTCTGAATTTTTGCTCATTTTTAATTTTAAGTGTCTATACTTTTTTCAACTTTAATTAATTCTCTACCAAAACATCTTTGATAATATTCTGATAAAATTGGCCTTTCCATTTCATCACATTTATTAAAAAAAGTCATTTTGAAAGCCAAATCAATATCTTCAATTATATTAGTGTTTTCTGCCCATGTAATGACTGTTCTGGGAGACATAACTGTAGAAAGATCACCAGACATAAATCCACTCCTCGTTAAATTAGCTACAGAAACCATGGATTTAATAGTTTCTTTTCCATCTTTAGTATTAAAATTAGGAACTTTTGATAAAACAATTTCTTCTTCTGCTTCTATTGGTAAATAATTTAACGTTGATACTATAGACCATCTATCCATCTGACCCTGGTTGATTTGTTGTGTTCCGTGGTATAGCCCAGTGGTGTCTCCCAACCCAACTGTGTTAGCTGTTGCAAACAATCTGAAATTCTGATGAGGATTTATAACGCGGTTATTATCAAGTAAAGTTAGCTTACCTGAGACCTCCAAAACTCTTTGAATAACAAACATTACGTCTGCTCTTCCAGCGTCATACTCATCAAACACAATCGCAACAGGGTTCTGTAGGGCCCAAGGAAGCACACCTTCTCTAAATTCTGTTACTTGTTTTCCATTTTCCAAAACAATTGCATCTTTTCCTACAAGGTCTAGACGGCTTATGTGACTATCTAAATTTACTCTTACACAAGGCCAATTTAATCTTGCTGCAACTTGCTCTATGTGTGTCGATTTGCCAGTTCCGTGGTAACCCTGGATCATAACTCTTCTGTTATAGCAAAAACCTGCAAGTATAGCTTTTGTTGTAGTTTCATCAAACAAGTAAGATTCATCAATTTCAGGAACAAATTTAGTTTTTTCATTAAATCCAACAATCTTCATATTGGTTTTAAAACCAAAAACTTTTTCTGAATCAATCGCTAAGGTTTGAGAATCAGGAAAAGTTTCAGTATTAAAGTCCATGTTGTTAGTTAAACTAACTTCGTTCATAATGTAATCTCCAAAGTGTTTTATTAATTTTTTGTTTGTTTTGTCAATGATTCTAAAATAATTTTATAGGCATTTGTTATATTAATAAATTTATCTTCATTGTTTTTTGATTTGCTTTCATTTTGCACGTCTGGATGCCATTTTTTTGCTAAAATTTTATATTTAGTTTTAACTTCCTTAATACTACTATTATTACTTAATCCTAATATCACGAAAGCTTCATCCAATTTTTTATTAAATACTTTTTTATTATTCAAAATTTTTTGATTTTCAAAACTATGAAAAGCTTTTTCAAAATCATGGTTTAAACTTTTTGTTCCAAATTTCCAACTTGGCCGGTTCCAAGTAACAGATTTTCTTATTTCAACTTCCAATTCTTCTTCGCTTAATCCCTCAAAATAGTTCCAAGATTTATTAAAGTCTCTAATACAATTTATACAGAAGTAAAAATATTCCCTAAGTTGGTTTCTTGATTTAGGCGCAGGATATACACCCAATTCGTCACACTCTGGGTTTGAGCAAATTCTTTCTGTTTTTTCTTTTTGATTAGTATACAACATAAATTTAAATCTTTATTTTAATTATAGAATTATGTATTAAACCATGCAAGGTGGGAATTATTTTTTTAAACATTTTTAAAAAAAGGGATTATTTTGAAAAGAAAAATAAAAATCAAAAACTTAATCCAAAAAAATTATAAACCATATTTTTTTTCAGTTTTAGACGTCTCTGAACAGCATAGGGGTCATGAAAATTTTAAAGAAAGTGTAGAAAGTCATTTTGAAATTCTAATTGTTTCAGAAAAGTTTAAAAATTTAAATAGAATTGACAGACATAGAATGGTTAATGAAAGTTTAAAAGAAGAATTTTCATCTGACCTTCACTCAGTTATAATAAAAACATATACTGTAGATGAATATAAATACACTTAACTTTTATTTTTATTCATTCCTAGTTCATTCCATAAACGTAATTGTGATATAAAATTAGATTTTTTTTGAAGAATTCTAAACCTTATTTCAAAAAACCTAAATTCTTGCCCTGGTTCTGGAATTGTTTTAGATTCATGTAAAACTAAGCCTGCAATGGTGTTTGCATTTTGATCTGGTAGTGACCAACCAAGAGATCTGTTCAGGTCTCTAATTGTTACAGAACCTTCTACAATAAAAGATCCATCTGGTTGAGGTTTTAGGCCTTTAACTTTTAAATCAGTTTCATCGTCAATTTCCCCTACAATTTCTTCTAATATATCCTCTAAAGTAACTATACCTCTAAAATCTCCATATTCATCAACTACTACTGCAAAATGCTCTCTTCTTGTTTTAAAAATTTCTAATTGGTCAAGCAACAAGGTTGTTTCTGGAGCAAAGTAAGGTTGAATCATTAATTCGGATAAATTTATTGAATTTATATTTTTAAAATTTCTTCTTCTCAAATGCCTAAACAATTCTTTTGCATGTAATATACCAATTATATTATCAGGATTTCCTGAATAAATAGGTATTCTAGTAAAAGGACTTTCCCCGACTACTTTAAAAATTAATTCTGGATCTTCCTCAGAGTCTATCATTGTGACTGCCCCCCTATGTGTCATAACAGCTTCAATAGTCACTTCATCCATATCAAGCATACTAGACATCATTTTTCCTCGTTCTTTACCACGGCTTTCGTTCCCAGCATGTAATCTAATCATTCCTCTTAGTTCTTCTGTTTTTGCATCATCATCATCAATTGCTGGTCCAGAAACAGCTTTTGCAAAACGTTCTGTAATAAATGTAGCAGGCGTTAGTAAGAAGATAAAAAAATTAACAATTGGAGCAACTGCTAACGCAACTTGATCTGCATGACTAAAAGCGTAAGTTTTTGGTATAACTTCTGCAAAAATAACTAGAACAATTGTTAGCATTATAGTTACAAAAATTAAGTCAAATTCTCCAAAATAAATTATAGCAAAGCTTGTTGCATACACTGAAGCAACTATATTTACTAAATTATTTCCTATTAAAATTGTACTAATCATTTTCTCTTTTTTTGCTAAAATTTTTTCAATAGTTATTGCCCTTTTATGACCTTGTAATGCTAATTCATGAATTCTTGCTTCAGACACGGCTGTTAAAGCAGTTTCAGAACTTGAAAAAAAACCTGATAAAAGAATTAAGAAAATAATATTACAAAAAAATATAAAAATGTCTGGCATTACATATCTTCATTTAAGAATTCTGTTAAAATGTTTTCATCCATATTATTTTTAATAAAAGACTTTCCAATCTTTTTGTTTAGGATAAACGTTAATTGATCATTTTTATTTTTTTTGTCATATTTGAATTTTTTTAACATCTCTAATGGAGTGATTGAAAGACTTTTAATATCTTTTAAGGATGTAGGAAGAGTTAATTTTTTAAATAAATTAAACACTCTTTCTGTTTCACTGCGAGAACAATAACCTAATTCAGTAGAGAGTTTGAATGCCAAGCAAATTCCAATTGATATCGCTTCACCATGAATTATTGTTCCATTATATTTTCCAAAAGATTCAATAGCATGACCAAATGTATGTCCAAGATTAAGAAGAGCTCTTTTCCCATTTTCTTTTTCATCATTTTTTATTATTTCATACTTTATTTTACAGGAATTGCTAATTACATATTTCAACTTTGATTCATCATAATTAAGAATATCTTTGTAATTATTTTCTAAGGTATTAAAGAATTTAACATCATGAATTAATCCATATTTAATAACTTCAACCAAGCCAGCTAAAAATTCTCTTTTGGGGAGTGTTTTGAGCATATCCAAATCTGATATGACAGCAATTGGCTGATGGAAGGAACCAATTAAATTTTTACTTTTACTACTATTAATTCCTGTTTTTCCTCCTACTGAACTATCTACTTGAGCTAAAAGAGTAGTAGGGACATGGATATAATCAATGCCTCTCAAAACTATTGAGGCAGCAAAACCAGCTATATCTCCAATTACTCCTCCGCCAAACGCAATTATTAAACTACTTCTATCTATTTCAAAAGATAGAGATTTCTCTAAGATAAAATTTAACTGAGATATATTTTTTGTTTTGTCCCCTCCAGGCAAGTCAATTAAGTTAACAGATTTAGATAATTTTTTTATAATTTTGATAAATGTAGTGAGATTCTCGTTGAATCCATTTTCAAATGAAAAAAAGTCGTCATGAATTAAAATAATTTTTCGATTTCCTACAAATTTTTTTAAAATATCTTCACAATTTGATAATAAATTATTACCTACAAAAATGGGATAGGATAGATTATTTAACTTACTTGTAAGCGAAACATTTATTGTTTGAACATTCATATTATTATTATTATTTTACTATTTCACAAGATATTAAATCAATCAATTTTTCAGTTACTTGATTTTGACTTAGTCCATTAGTATTGACTTCATTGTGACAAAGGGAATAAAATTTAGTTCTTTTTTCTAATAGTTGCACTATTGAATCTCTTGTATTTCCTTTTATCATGGGTCTTTTATATCCATTTCCAACCCTTTCAATTAAAACATTTATTGGTGTATTTAGCCAAATAACATTAGTGTTTTTTAACAATAATTTTCTAGTATCTTCGTTATCAAAACCACCGCCACCTAAACTAATTATTACTTTTTCATTATTTTTATTAATTTTTAAAATTAAATCCTTAATAGTTTTCTTTTCAATCTGTCTAAAAAACAATTCACCATGTTTTTGGAAAAGTTCTTTAATAGTCATTTTAAATCTTTTTTCAATTAAGTGGTCTATATCATAAAAACTAAATTTAAGTATATTTGCAACTAGACGCCCAAATTTTGACTTTCCAGTACCCATCATGCCAATCAATGTAACCTTATTATAGTGAGGGTTAATTTCTTGAAAATTTAACATTTTTACAAATT
>CACOAO010000008.1 GCA_902625215.1 uncultured SAR116 cluster alpha proteobacterium | reverse complement strand
TAAGTGAACTTATGTCAGGTGCAAAAGTTAACGTATCTGAAAATCGTTCTGTTGATCATTTTAGTCTAAGAAAAGAAGAACGTTTCAACACACAAGAATGGAAAAAACTTCAAAATTTTGTTCAAAATATTTTAAACAAAAATAATTTTAAACATATTGTGAACGTCGGCATTGGTGGATCTGACTTAGGACCTTTAATGGTCAACAAGGCGCTGAAAAGTTTTTATAAAGATCCTAATATCTTATATGTATCCAATATTGACCCAACCAAAATATCTGAAATTTTTATGAAATGTAATCCCAAAGAAACTTTATTTATAATTACATCTAAAAGTTTTAGTACACTTGAAACTCTTGAAAATGCAAAAATTGTGGCAGAATGGTTATCCAAACATAAAGTTACTTTAAATCATTCTATGGTTGCGGTTACATCATCTAGAAAAAAAGCATTAGAGTGGGGATTTAATGAATCAAACATTTTTGAAATATCAGAAAATGTTGGAGGACGTTACTCTCTTTGGTCATCAGTAGGTATGTCAATATTTATTGGTTTGGGAGAAGAAAATTATAAAAATTTTCTTCTTGGGGCAAGAACAATGGATGAGCACTTCATAAATGAAGAAGTTGAAAATAATATTCCAATCATCCTTGCTTTACTTAGAATATGGAACCGAAATTTTTTAAATAGAAATAATCACTGCATAGTACCTTATACTGACAATCTTTCTAAATTGCCTGCTTGGGTACAACAATTAGAAATGGAAAGCAATGGGAAAGGTGTTGATATTAACGGCACTACTCTAAAAATGCCAGCTAGCCCAATAATCTGGGGAGAGGTAGGTTCAAATGCACAACATAGCTTCTTTCAATTTTTGCATCAAGGGTTAGAAGTAAGTCCAATAGATATTTTAGTACCTCGCAAACCTCTAAGTAAAATTTGCTTCAAAGGTTCTGAGAAAAATCACGAATATTTATTAATAAATGCAATTGCACAGGCAGAAGCGTTAGCTCGAGGTTCAGTCGATTTAATTAATCAAAATAAAAATTTTTTAGGAGGCAGACCCTCAACTATAATAAGTTGGGAAAAAAATACACCATTTTCTATTGGGATGTTAATAGCTCTTTATGAAAATATTACAATTGCATCTGGAATTCTTTGGAATATTAATAGCTTTGATCAATGGGGAGTGGAACTTGGAAAAACTATCGCTAACAAGATTTCCAATGATATAAATGACAAAGATTTAACACCGGCTGCCAGAAAATTTTTAAATCAAAAATAATTATAAATAAGCTTAAATTAAGCTTGTTTGTCATTGTTTAATTTAGATTGCCTTTAACAATATAAATTGTAAAAATAAACTTAAAAATGGTATTTTGTGAATGAGTTATACGATAAGAGATTTAATTAATAACAACAAAGATGAAAATATTGCAATCACATCTGAAAATAATAATGTTATTAAATATTCAGATTTAAAAAAACACATCTTTAATATTTCTGGACAATTAGCTAGCCAAGGAATTACGCCATCCAATAGAGCAGCGATAGTCCTACCAAATGGTCCAGAAATGGCAACTGCTTTTTTGTCAATTTCTAGTTATATGTCAGCTGCTCCTTTAAACCCTTCATATAAATTAAAAGAATATGAATTTTACCTTCAAGATCTTATGCCTAAAATAATTATTGTAGAAAAGGATAGTCATAATCCAGCAGTTGAAGCTGCGAAAAATCTAGGAATTGAGATATGTGAAATCAAAAAAATAGATAATGCGCCAGCTGGTATATTCAATTTATACGACAAAACTGCAAATTTTGAACTTGCAACCGAAAACAATGAAGCTTTGGTTTTGCATACATCTGGGACAACCTCAAGACCAAAAGTTGTACCATTAACAAACAAAAATATTTTTTCATCAGCAATTAACATTTCAAATTCTCTTCAACTAAGCACACAAGATCATTGTTATAACATTATGCCTCTTTTTCATATTCATGGATTAATTGCAGTATTAAGTTCTTCGATTAATGCTGGGGCTTCTGTTTATGCGAGCAGTGGTTTTAATGCACTTAAATTTTTAGAAACAGCAAATAAAGAATCTATCACATGGTATTCTGGTGTCCCAACAATGCATCAAGCTATTTTAATGCGTGCAAAAAAGAATCCAAAACTTGCCGAAGAACTTTCTTTAAGATTTATCAGATCTTCATCTGCATCATTACCCCCAGCTATTTTTGATGAACTAAAAAAGATGTTTAAGACAACTGTTATTGAAGCTTACGGAATGACAGAAGCCACTCATCAAATGACATCAAATCCTATGCCTCCAGAAAAACAAAAAGCTGGCTTTGTTGGCAAACCAGCAGGACCAGAAGTTTGTATAATGGACGCAGACGGTAACAAACTTGATACTAGTGTAGATGGAGAAGTATGTATCCGAGGAGATAACGTGACTAATGGATATGAAAATAATGAAGAGGCTAATAAAGCTGCTTTTATAAAAGGATGGTTTAGGACAGGAGATCAAGGTCATTTTGATGATGAGGGATATTTAAAAATTTCTGGAAGATTAAAGGAAATTATAAATAGAGGCGGAGAAAAAGTATCACCTTTAGAAGTAGATAATATCTTAATGGAACATGAGGCTGTTGAACAAGTTGTAACTTTTGCAGTTAAAGATAACTTACTTGGAGAAGCTATAGGCGTTGCAATCGTATTGAAGAGTGGTATTGATTGCAACGAATTTGATATAAAAAATTACGCTAGCAAACATCTTGCTGATTTTAAAATTCCAAAATATATACGTTTTTTAGAGGAAATACCAAAAGGTGCTACAGGAAAATTACAAAGAATCGGCCTAGCAGAAAAACTTGGATTAGAATAGTGAAATTATGAAATGAAAATTTGTGTATTTGGTGCAGGAGCTATTGGAGGATATATTGGATGCAGTTTAAGTAAAGCTGGAGCCAATGTTTCATTAATTGCTAGAGGACCTCATAAAGAAGCTATAGAAGAAAATGGTTTGACCTTAATCACTGGAGATAGGTTGGAGAATTTTAATTTAAAAGTAACAGAAAACCCTAGAGAATTAGAAACTCAAGATTATATTATAATTGGTGTTAAAGCGCATGCAATTGTTAATATTGTTGAAGGTCTAAAACCTCTTCTTAATAAAGATACAGCAATTTTATCTGCAGTAAACGGTATACCTTGGTGGTATTTCTACAAAGCTAACTCAAATACAATTTTAGAAAACACACATATAGATTCAGTTGATCCCGGTGGCATCATCTGGAAAAATATAAATCCAGAACGAGCACTAGGTTGTGTTGTCTATCCTGCATGTGAAATAGAGAAGCCAGGTGTTATAAAACATATTGAAGGAAATAGGTTTAGTCTTGGAGAACCTAGTGGTGTAAATACAGATAGATTAAAAATATTATCTGATCTTTTTATCAAAGGTGGACTAAAAGCTCCACAAAAGAAAAACCTTAGAGATGAAATCTGGATTAAATTATGGGGAAATTGTTCATTCAATCCTATTAGTGCTATTACTGGAGCCAGCCTGGATATAATTGGAAACGACCTAAGTTCAAGAGTCTTGATTAAACAAATGATGGAAGAATGCCAAAAGGTTGGAGAAGCAGTTGGTGTGCGTTTTGGTGTATCAATTGACAAGAGAATTGATGGAGCATCCTCAATAATTGGTCATAAACCATCAACGAGACAAGATATTGAAATGAAAAGACCTCTGGAAATAGATCCTATAATGAGTGCAATAATAGAAATTGGAAATAAACTAAAAATCCCCACGCCTATGTTGAAACATATAAACAGTATTTTAAAGCTTAAGGCAGATTATTTAGGCTTGTATAATAGAAACGAACTTATAGAAAAATTAACAATCTAAATTATCAAATGCGTTAAAACCATTTTTGTCTTCAATTTCGACAACCCAGCAATCTCTGTCTATTTCTATTTCTTTAGAAATTCTTTTATCAATTTCTTTAGTCGTTATTCGTTTTTGTGGGTATAAATCTGCAAACTCAATAATCTCTTTGTCATTATTTAGATCAAATTTAATATTTCGTAAGAAAAGTTTGGAAAAACCGTCTAGAGTATCAATTTTTACAAATATAGCACCTGCCTGCTCATCACCTCTTTTAATCACATAAGCACTTGTAAAATTTTTCTCTGCAATCCTAATGCCTGCATTGATTATTGTTTCTGCTTTTAATTCATTCATTTTGTTTTAATAAAAAAAATTAAAAATCTGAACATCTACCGGCTTTTTCCCAATCTCCGTATCTTGTAGGTTCTGGACCTTTTGGGCCACCCTGCTCTTTAGGAATAATAACATTTTCTTTTAATTTATCTTTTGTATTATTTTGATCTTTATGTTTGTTTAATTTTGTAGTTTTATTACTCATTAACATTTACTTTCTAAAAATTCCATTTACTAAATCAAAAGTATAATATTAATTTTTGTTATAAATACAAGGTGTTAGTTTTGATTGAACAAAAATCAATTAAATTTCAAAAATTAGCAAAAAACACAAGGTTAATTGCTTTAGAAATTTGGATTTTAATTTTTTATAAAAACAAAAAGTTTGAAAAAACTATAGATAACTCCTTTGATTTTAATAAATTAGAAAAAAGAGATAAATCCTTCGTGTTTCTTCTGATTAATTCATCTATGAGGAGACACAAACAAGCACAAAAAATTTATACTAAATATGCAAAGCAAGGCATAGATCCAAGGAACAGATACTTGAATAGTATTTTGTTGATTGCAACGGTTCAACTAATTTGGCTACAAATAGCGCCTTATGCAGTCATATATGAAGCCGTGTCCCAAGCAAAATTATTTATAAGTGAAAAGCAATCTAGGCTGGTAAATGCAATTCTTAGAAAAATAATTCAAAATAAAAAAGAATTTTCTTATATTATTTCAAATGAAGCTTCTAACTTACCAGAATGGCTTTTTAATAGTTGGACATCTTTATACGGAAAAAAAAATGTAGACGAGATTGTTAAATTAGCAATGGAACCTCCTCCACTTGATATTGTTATATCAACAAAAATAACTAAAAAAGAAAAAGACATAATTAAATCAGATTTAAATGGCGTAGAGATATTTCCTAATATCCTAAGGTGTTCATTTAATGGAAATGTGGAGGATCTACCTAGATTTAAAGATGGTGTATGGTGGATACAGGACGCAGCATCTCAAATACCTTGTACAATATTATTAAAAAAAATAAAAAAATTTTTTTTAAAACCAATACAATCTCTTAAAATAATTGATATGTGTTGTGCCCCAGGAGGTAAAACCGCTCAATTGTTGGATAATGATTTGGTCATAGATTGTATTGAAAAAAATAAGGATAGATCTAGAATCTTTAAAAAAAACATGGCTAGACTTAATTTTAATCCAAATTTAATTAATGTAAATGCGGAAGACTTTAATCCAGAATATAAGGCTGATGTTATTTTAATAGATGCACCATGCTCAGGAACTGGTACAATTAGAAAAAATCCTGATATTTTTATTAGAAATGCTCCAGATAACTTAAATAACTTTATCTCAATACAAAATAAAATATTAGATAATTCAGCAAAAATCCTAAAGAAAAATGGCCTTATCATGTACGTGACTTGCTCTCTTCAAAAAATTGAAGGAGAAAGAAGAATAGAAGATTTTTTAAAAAGTCATGAACACTTTTCAATAGTAAATTTTAACTCTGAAGATTATCCTAAAATAAATGATAGTATTACTAAAGAAGGATTTATTAGAATTCTACCAAATCATTTTAATTTTAATTTTGAAAATGTTAGTAATGGGTCTGACGGATTTTTTATAGCATTATTGAAAAAGGAAAATTAATTTAATGCTTAAATTAATACATATAATTACAAATAATTATTTTCTAAAACAAAAACTTAAAGTGATAATTCCCAAAAAACCTGTAAGAAGACTGACTGATACCTGGCAAGGCTCAACTAAAAGTGGAAAAAAAATTTTAATTAACCCCATTTATACAAAAACTATTCAGGATTTTAATAAATTCAATTTCATAAGAGATTTAAAATCTGAGGGGAGCATTAAAGCTAGGTCGACTGCACGCTCATTAGTGGAAGACTGGATCAACGAAGATCATAACCTCCAATCTCATGAGTATAATTCTGTAGTAATTGCAGAAAGAATTTCATGTTGGAGTTTTAATTATTCTTGGTTCGCAGAGAGTGGTGGATTAGATTTTCAAAAAAAAATTTTAAATTCTATTGCTCTCCAGTCTAAATTTCTTGAATTAAAGCTCGATCAATCAAACGACAACCTTGAAAAGATAATTATTATCAAAGGGATTTTAGTATCTAAATCTATTTTATACGAAGCGATAGATAATATTAATCAATTATTAACTATTATTAATGAAAAACTCGAAATCTTAACTAATACTGATGGTGGGCACATAAGCAGAAGTCCTGTTAAGCAATTAAATTTATTAAGACATTTAATTGAGATAAGGTCTATAATTGCGATTTTAAAAAATGTAGATGCTGAAGGTTTACATCAAAAAACAATAAAAATGGGAGAGTTTTGTAGAAGTTTTCAGATGCCTGATGAATATTTTTCATGGTTCCATGGTGGATCCTTAGTACCAAAAGAAATTATAAAACAAGCTTTAAATAGAATTGGATATAAAAATAGAATTTTCAGCCTTGCTGAAGAAACTGGGTTTTGCAGGTTGTCAAGTATGAATTCAGTTTTGTTTGTGGACATAGGATTAAACCAAAATATGGCTCATAATAAAAAAGCTAGCCTATTTGGTTTTGAATTTTTTTATAAAAAAGAAAAGATAATTTCCAACCTCGGAGAAATTAATAACTCAAAATATAAAAATATGAAAAATTCTCTTTCTTCTACGGCGGCTCATTCTAGCCTGAATATAGATGATAGAAATAATATAGACCTCAGTGGGAGAAGAATTACAAGAATATCTAATATCCAATTTGGAAAAACTAAAGATGGTAATTTATTAGATGTAACTCATTCAGGGTACGAAACAATTTTTGGCGTTCACCATAAAAGACAAATATACCTTTCTAATAAAAAAAATGAAATTAGAGGAAGAGATGAGATTTTAAATATTGGCAATATTGGTTCAATTCCCAAAAACGCATATATTCGTTTTCATTTATATCCAGGGATTGAACTCATAAAAACAAGAAGTGGTTCAATACTATTAAATCATCAAAAGGGTTATGTTTGGAAAATGAGCTCTAACAATAAAAATATAAGCATAGAAAATTCAGTAATGTTTACACCTAATGGGCCAAGGCCATGTAAAGAGCTCAGCATTATTTTAAACTTAGAAAAAATAAGAGCTTACAAAAGTATTTCTTGTAATTGGGCATTTGAACTACAAAAATAATTTTAGTTGACTTATCTCGTGAAAAGAAATTATTTGAAAGTCATTAAATAAATATAAAAAGTTTATACATGAATAATAATAAAGAAAATTTTTTTACAAAAGATATCAAAATCAAAAGAGCTCTAATATCAGTAACAGATAAACGTGATCTTGAAAAAATAGCTAAAGTTTTAGTTAAGAATAAAATAGAAATTCTATCCACAGGAGGAAGTGCTAGATATCTTAGACAAAATTCTATTCCTGTAAAAGAAGTGTCAGATCAAACAAAGTTTCCTGAAATATTAGATGGAAGAGTTAAAACCTTAAATCCTAAAATACATGGTGGTATCCTTTTTAGAAGAGAAGATCCTTCACACTTAGAACAAATTCAAAAACATGATATTTACGAAATAGATCTCTTGATTATTAATTTATATAGATTTAGAGATTCATTACAAAAAACATCTAAGAACAGAGATATAATAGAAAATATTGATATTGGCGGACCAGCAATGATTAGAGCTGGAGCAAAAAATCATGAATTTGTAACAGTTGTTACAGATCCCAATGATTATCCAGAATTTATTTCACAAATTGATAATAATAAAAAAATTAAGTACTCATACAGAAAATATCTTGCCGCAAAGGCATTTAGGTTAACTAACGAATACGATAAAGCCATTTCAGATTGGTTAGAAGATAAAGAGATTATCTCATCAACTTTTCCTGAAAATTTGTCAATTAATTTAAATAAGTCGTTTGAAATGCGATACGGTGAAAACCCACATCAAAAAGCAGCACTTTATAAAACATCCGATAACAGAAAAGGAATTACAAACAGTAAAAAACTTCAGGGCAAAGAACTTTCTTATAATAATATAAATGATTCGGACGCTGCATTAGAATTAATATGTGAATTCAAAAAACCTGCTGTTGCAATAATTAAACATGCCAATCCTTGCGGAGTAGCAGAAAATGACGATCTTTATTCTGCTTGGGAAAAAGCACTTCAAACAGACCCTGTAAGCGCTTTTGGTGGCGTAGTTTCTATAAATAGAGAATTAACAAAAAATTTAGCTCTCAGAATGAAGTCACTTTTTTTAGAGGTCATTATTGCTCCTAGTGTTGACAAGGAAGCTTTAAAGATTTTTGCTGACAAGCCTAATGTTAGAATACTGGCAACTGGTTCACTAGCTTCACCACAGGATAAAGGTTTATTATTTAAATCAATTTCTGGTGGGATATTAGTGCAATCACGTGACTATAAAGCTTTAAACAGTGACAACATTAAAATAGTAACAAAAAGGAACCCAACAAAAAAAGAAATTGATGATTTGTTGTTTGCATGGAAAGTTGCAAAACATACAAAATCAAACGCTATTGTTTATGCAAAAAATTTACAAACTGTAGGTATAGGAGCTGGCCAAATGAGTAGAATTGATTCTACATTAATAGCTAACGAAAAAGCAAAAAAGGCGTCCAATTTAGCCAAATTGGAAACGTCAATGACTTATAAATCCGTTGTAGCTAGTGATGCTTTTTTTCCGTTTGCTGATGGTTTGATTGCTGCAGCAAACGCAGGAGTAACTGCTGTTATTCAGCCAGGTGGCTCTATTCGTGACAAAGAGGTGATTGAAGCAGCTGATGAAAGAAATATTGCAATGATTTTTACATCAATTAGACATTTTAGGCATTAAAAATCAAGTGTCTCATTATTTTTTAAAGCATTCAAAATTTTTTTAATTAAACTTGGGAGAGCTAAATCATTTATATTCTTTTTTTGTACAAATCTGTAAGAACTTTTGCTTAAGTCATTAATTGATGCATTTTCATCATTTATTTTAGCAATTGCCACAGAGCAATTAAGTTTAAAATGAGTGAAAATGTGATTTAAATTCTGATCTAGCATCTTCCATTTCATACCTAAAAAATTAGGTTTTTTTTGATTAAATTCTGGAAATTTTTTAAATCTATTACTATCTTCATACCAGCCTATCGAGGGCAATACATCCATGTTAGCTAAAAGTCCACTACTCTTATTAGTTTCAAACAAAACAGCTCCATCTTTATTCTGTAAATAGAAGAATAATCCATATCGCTCTTCTTTTTCTTTTTTTGGAAGTTTTATTGGATATTTCTTAGCACGAGTTGTACCACCAACGTCACAAATAGCTAATAAAGGACATATTTTACATCTTGGTGACTTAGGAATACAAATTAATGAACCTAAATCCATTAAGGCTTGTGCATAATCTCCATGCCTATTTTCAGGAAGGTGTTTTTCAGCAATCTTTTTAATAAAGATCTTTGATTTTTCTACAGGTTTATCAACTGCATAAAATCTTGAAAAAACTCTTTCGACATTTCCATCTATAACATTTGATTTTCTATCAAATGCTATAGCCATAATGGCCGATGATGTATATTCGCCTATTCCAGGAAGGGTAATTAATAAATTTTTATCTTTTGGGAATAATCCATCATATTTATTAGAAATTATTTTTGCTGTTTCATGTAAATTTTTAGCTCTACTATAATAGCCTAATCCTGCCCAATATGAATTAATCTCATAAAGTTCTGCTTTTGCAAGTGCATTAATATCAGGCCATTTTCTAACAAACTTTAAAAAATATGGTATGACTGTTTTAACTACAGTTTGCTGTAACATAATTTCTGACAAATAAACAAAATAAGGATTTGAAGCTTCACCTGGCATCGCTCTCCAAGGTAAAATTCTTCTGTTAAGGTCGTACCAAGATAATAATAATATAGGAAAAGTTTTATAGTTATTTTTTTTTAACTGATTCATAGAATTTTAGTATATAATAAAATAGAAAATATATTTTAAAATAATTGTTAACCATAATGAAGTCTTTATTAAAAATCACAGAAAATATTGTTGAGAAAAATCTAAATAGATTAGGATCTATTCAAAATCATATATTTTTCAATTGGGCACATATTGCAGGTCAATATGCAGATATAACAATTCCATATAAAATTAAATTTGGTAGAAAAAAAAATATTGATGGCCAAATAACAATCAAAGTCCAAAATGGTTTTGGACTGGAAATTCAATACGCAATCCCACTTCTATTAAATCAAATTAATGCTCGATTCGGTTTTAAAGCAATATCAAAAATAAAAATTATTCAAGATGACATTCAGAAGAACTTTGAAATTAAAAAAGAACCTAGTAAACTTACAGTAGAAAATACTTTAGAAAATTTAGAGTCTAACATACTTCCAGAAAGCGAACTGAAAGTAGCAATGCAAGAATTTGAGATTTCTAGAAAAAATAGATACATTTTATAAAATCTTGTACTTTGTGCATTGATCTTAGTATATAAGAATATTATTATCTGGTTTTTTAAATGAGCAAAAAGTTTGGGGAAAACATGTTTTTAAATAGAAGAATTTTTTTACTAGGAGTTGCTGCTTTTTTCTTATTTTCAAAAAAAAGTTTTTCAAATCAAAACACATTAAATGAGTTAATGCGAAAACAATTTTTGGGTTCTAACGATGCACCAATAAAAATTAAAGAATTCTTTTCATTAACCTGTGGTCACTGTTCAAACTTCCATGTAAGAACACTACCTCAACTCAAAAAAAAATACATTGATACGGGTAAAGTTCAATTAGAATTTATTGATTATCCTCTTGACAGACTCGCCGTTATAGCAGCTACATTAGCTAGATCAATACCTACAAAGGATGGTTACATAGAGGCTGTTAGCATTTTATTAAAAAAGCAGAATCAATGGGCATATTCAAAAAACCCTTTGAATGAGTTACAATCAATCGCCAAATTATTTGGCATATCATCAAAAAAATTTAATGATATTTCTCAAAACATTCCACTTATGCAGGAAATTGTTACAAAAATGGAAAAAGAGTCTAAAAACTTTAATATAAGTTCTACTCCAACTTTCATTGTAAATGATAAATATAAAATTTCTGGAGCCTTATCTTTCAAGGACTTTGAAAAAGAACTTTTGAAGTCAATTAACGCAAAAAAATCTTAAATTAAAATTGGAAAACAAATGAAATTCAAATCTATAAGAATTTCTGGATTTAAATCTTTTTTAGAGCCAACAGAAATAGACCTTTACGAAGGCCTAACCGGGATAGTAGGTCCTAATGGCTGTGGCAAATCAAACATTGTAGAAGCTATGAAATGGGTAATGGGTGAAAACTCAGCCAGACAAATGCGTGGAGAAGGTATGGATGACGTAATTTTTTCTGGATCTAATGAACGCCCAGCAAGGAATTTCGCAGAAGTTACAATTAAATTAGATAACACTGAAAAAAAAGCTCCTGCTAATTACAATCAATTTGATGAAATTGAAATTTCAAGAAAAATTGAACGAGAAAAAGGTTCAACTTATCGAGTTAATTCTAAACAAGTTAGAGCTAGAGATGTGCAATTAATTTTTGCAGATAGCGCTAGTGGAGCTCGTTCATCAGGAATTGTAAGTCAAGGAAGAATTTCACAAATAATAGAGTCCAGCCTTGAAGAGCGAAGGATAATTCTTGAAGAAGCAGCAAACATTAAAGGGTTACATAACAGGAGACATGAAGCAGAATTAAAATTAAATGGAGCTACTGACAACTTAAGTAGGTTATCAGATATAGAGAGTACATATAATGAACAACTTGTTGAATTAGAAAAACAAGGTAGGAAAGCAGCTCGTTACAGGTCAATAGGAGATAGATTAAGAAAAGCCGAAGCTTCGCTTTTCTTGTCACTACTAAACACAGCTGAACAAGAATTTAATGACCTCGAGACAAAATTTAAGAAATCAAAAAATAACGTTGAAGAGGCTCAAATAAACTTATCTAAAAGCACAAAATCAAAGCTAGAAATTTTTAATAAGTTACCCGAACTTAGAACAATTGAAACAGAAAAAGCTGCTACTTTACAATCATTAAATATTTCAAAAATAAGGTTAGAAGAAGAACAAGCAACTTCAAAATTTACGTTGAATAATGTTTTAAACCAAATAACACAAATAGAAACTGATATTAAAAGAGAAATTGAAATAAAAGATGACGCGAATAAAACAATTGCAAATCTTCTTATAGAAAAAGAAAAGCTACAATTAGATACAAAAGATTTCACAACTAAGAAAAATGACGCTTCAAGAATAGTAAATGAACTTAAAATAAAATCTGAAGATGCAGATGCAAAACTTTCATCTATTAATTCCGAAATTTTTTCAATAAAATCTGACAAATCAGATCTGGAAAATCGTATTAATAATTTAAAAGAAAAAATAAAAAATTCGAAAGAGCAAAAATCACAGTTCAATATTACTGAAGATAAAAAGTTAATCGATGAGCACAACAAGAAAAGGGTTAATATTAAAAAATTAATTAAAGAAGAAAATGAAAAGCTAGAATTAATAAAAAAACAATTAGAAAATAAAGAGAATTTTAATATAAACCTTAAAGAAAAGAAGGGTAAAATAGATTATGATCTCAATGTAATGAGAGCTGATTTACATTCTTTATCTTCGCTATTAGGCTATGACCAATTCAAAAACAACACTCTTGAAGCAACAATAGATGATATAGGGAACCTTCAAGATGCAATTGGATCGGTACTAGGTGAAACAATATTAGCTCCAGTAAAATCAGACAATTCAGACGAACAGAACATTTCTTACTGGAAAGAAATTATTACAGCTAAATTTGAAGAAAAGTTACCCAAAGGTGCTACTCCTATAATTTCAAAAATTAAAAAGAATTCAATTTTAGATATTGCATTAATCGGTATAGGAATCGTAGAAAATGAAAAAACTGCTCTTAAACTTCAAAAAGAATTATCTTTTGGACAGGCTTTGACAACTTTAAAAGGAGGCTTGTGGAGATGGGATGGATATGTTCAACCTTTAGGTGTTCAAAATAGTTATTCAGAAAGATTACAACAAATTACAAAATTAAGAAATTTACAAGATGAATTACCATCTAAAGAAAAAGAAGAAATTACAATTATTAATGAAATTAATATAAATGAGTTGGAATTAAAGAAATTTTTTGGAGCAACGAAGGAAATAGAATCTAAAATAAGCCTTCTGAATAATGAATTAAATGAAACAAAATTATCAATTTCAAGTTTAGATTCAAAGATTAATTCAAGTAATATCTTATTAAAAGAACATCAAAATATTATAGACACATCTCAAAAAGAATTAGTAGATTTAGAAATACTATCTAAAAAATCACTGAACTTGCCAACTTTACTAGCTGATGAATTAAAAATCAGAAATGCAGCTGATCAATGTAGAAACGAATTGACAGATGCAATGGCTGCAGAACAACAAATTAGAAATCAAGAAAGTTATCAACAAAGAAACCTAATGCAAATTAACAATCAAAAAAATGATTGGGAAAACAGAAAGGGGGAGGCAGAAACAAGAATTAAGTCTTTAAAAGAAAGACTAGATAACTTGAGAAAAGATAAATCAAGACTTGAGAAGCTACCAGATAATTTTGTGGAAAAAACTAATGAATTAAACATCAAGATTCAAACGGCTGAGCAAAACAGAAACCTTGCTTCAGATAAGTTAGTGCAAACGGAAACATTACTTAATAAAGCAGAAAAATTAGAAAAATCGTCAGAACAAGATTTAGCATCTTTTCGAGAAGACATGATAAAAGCAGAAGCCGCACTTAATCTGGCTAGAACAAAAATAGAAAATATCGAGGATAGAGTTTATGAAAAACTCAGGGTGAAGTCGAAGCAACTAAAAGAAATTGTTAATTTAAGTGACAACGAAGAATTAAATACATCAATCGAAACTCTAGAAAAAACAGTTCAAAGACTATTAAATGAAAGAGAATCATTAGGTGCTGTAAATTTACGTGCTGAAGAAGAAATGAATGAAATGAGACAAAAAATTGAATTAATGTCTAAGGAAAGAGTTGACTTAGAATTAGCAATTGAAAAACTAAAAAGTGGAATTTTTGAATTAAATAAAGAAGGCAGAAAACGTCTTACAAATAGTTTTGAGCTCGTTAATAAAAACTTTAAGAATCTTTTTAAAAAGCTTTTTGGAGGTGGAGACGCTGAATTAAAATTAGTTGGAGATGATGATCCTCTTAAAGCTGGGTTGGAGATATTAGCAAGTCCACCTGGAAAAAAAATGCAATTACTTTCCTTATTGTCTGGTGGAGAACAAGCTTTAACAGCCATATCTCTCATTTTTTCTGTTTTCTTATGCAATCCTGCTCCAATATGTATTTTAGATGAGGTAGATGCTGCTTTGGATGACAGCAATGTTAGCAGATTCTGTAACTTGTTAGACAAAATAGTAGATGAAACAGATACCTATTTTTTAGTTGTGACACACCACAGATTAACAATGGCTAAAATGAATAGACTTTTTGGTGTTACAATGGAACAAAAAGGCATAAGTAGACTAGTTTCTGTTAATTTAGAACAAGCAAATAAAATAAAGGATATAGCCTAATTAAAGTTTTTGAAGTAAACTCTTGACTTATTTGTTAGCTCAAAATAATTTAAGCACGCTTATAGTTTTCATTTGAAAGTATGGTATGAGCACATTAAATAAAGAAAAAAATTTATCAAAAAGAATAGATGTTGCACTAGCTAAGAAGGATTATAAAAAAACATTTAAAAACACAGATTCGCTTAATATTTACTATAGAGTTGGAACAGAATTACTCGCAGGTTTGCTAATTGGTGCTGGCTTAGGTTGGACAATAGATCAATGGCTTGATACCACCCCTTTATTTCTATTGGTATTTTTTTTATTAGGTGGTGTAGCTGGGATATATAACCTTTGGAGAGTTTTGACTGGTAAAGGTTTAAAAATGGGATTTTTTAACGAAAAAGAAAAATAAAATGAATTCACCTGTTGAACAATTTACAATTAGAACTTTATACGAACTCAACTATATGGGTATTGATATATCATTCACTAACGCTGCTCTATTTATGATTTTGTCTATTCTTGGATCAGTTTGTTTTTTATATTTTGGATCCAGAAAGCAAGCACTTATACCTGGAAGATACCAAGCTTTAGTAGAAATGTCATATGAGTTTGTTGCAAATATGGTTAAAGAAAATGCAGGCAAAGGTAGTCAAGCATACTTTCCATTTATATTCACTTTATTTATGTTTATTCTATTTGGAAATCTGCTTGGAATGATACCTTACAGTTATACTTTTACATCACAAATAGCTGTTACGTTTACATTAGCAGCAATTATATTCGTAGGAGTTACAATTATTGCAATTTTAAAACATGGCTTTAAGTTTTTTACATACTTTTTTCCATCTGGAGTACCAATTGGCCTAGCACCTCTACTGATTCCAATTGAGATTATCTCTTACTTTATCCGTCCAATTAGTTTATCTGTAAGATTATTTGCTAATATGTTAGCCGGACACACAATGATGAAAGTATTTGCTGGACTCATAATAATGATGGGATCAGCAGGTGGAATTTTAAAAGCAGGAGCTGTGTTGCCTCTTTTGGCAGTTATTGGTTTAACAGGACTGGAATTTTTAGTAGCTGCACTTCAAGCCTATGTTTTCAGTATTTTAACATGTATGTACCTTCATGACGCAATACATTTACACTAATTCATTACTAAATTTAAAATTACTTAAGAAAGGAAAAAAATATGGAAATGGATGCCGCAAAATTAATAGGAGCTGGTTTAGCCGTTATTGCTTTAGCTGGGGTTGGAGTTGGAATTGGTAATATTTTTGCTTCATTAGTTACAGCTGTTGGAAGAAACCCAGCAGCAAAAAATGAAGTTTTTGGAATAGCTATTTTAGGATTTGCTCTAACAGAAGCAGTTGCACTTTTTGCACTAGTTATTGCGCTATTATTATTATTCACATTCTAAAAAAAAATTAATTTTGCCTATAGTAAATTAACTATAGGCAGATTTTAACTTAAATAAGAATAACAAATGTCATACTATCATAAATTTATTTTGCTTTTACTCATCTTTGCAAATACTTCTTTTGTTGCTAAAGCTGATGAAGGTAAAGGTGGATTGCCACAATTAGATTTAAATACATATCCATCTCTTGTTTTTTGGTCTGTCGTATCCCTAATCATAGGTTATATTTTGATGAAATATTTGGTAACTCCAAATATAAAATCAATTTTAAATAATCGTGAAACTAACATCCAAAATGACTTAGTAAAAGCTAGAACTTCAAACCAAGAGACAGAAAAAATTAAAGAAAATATTATCAACTCTCAAATAGATTTAAAATTGAAATCACAATTAATTATAAATCAAGCTCTTACTGAAACTAAACATAACATAGAAAAAAAAGAAAAAGATATAAATCAAAAATTATATGAAAAAGTTGTTAAGGCTGAGAAACAAATATTAGATACCCAAAAATTGGTTATAAAAGAAGTAATAAACAACTCCGAAGAACTTACTGCAAATGTCATTCAAAATTTAACCAATCTGAAATACGATAAGGTTGAAGGTAAAAGAGCTATTAATACAGCATCCAAAATCATTTTGATGGAGAAATAGAATGTACTTTGATGAAACAGCATGGGTTGCAATTGCATTTATACTATTTTTCGTACTGGTATGGAAAAAAGGTAAAAAAGCTTTACTCTCTTTGCTAGATGAGAGGTCATCATTGATTGAAAAAGAACTTAATGAAGCAAGATCACTAAAAGAGGAGGCTTTAGAAGAGCTTAGGCTTGCTTTACAAAACCAAAAAAATGTCTCTGACGAAGCAGAAAATCTGATAAAAGATGCAAAAGAGACTGCTAGTAAAATTCAAGAAGAAGCAAAAATAAAATCTATCGAAATGATTAAAAGAAAAGAAGATCAAGCTAAACAAAAAATCTTGTCGTTAGAAGCAGAGGCTATTCAAAATATTAAGGAGATTACTAGTCGTATAGTAATAGAGGCCTCTAAAACTTATATCAAAAATAGATTAGATGATAAAGAACATCTTAATTTAATATCTAAATCATCTAAAGAGATAAAATCCTCCATTACAAAATAATTATTTTAATCCTACAAATACTTGCCCTCCAGCAGGCACCTTCAGATCAAACGTCGTAGCCCTGTCCACTATTTTACTGCCTTTTGATAAAAATTGTGAATACTGAAATTCATCTCTATCAAATTCTTTTCCATTTAAATCTATTGATACAACACTAATATTTACTGGAACATAATCCTCGTTTGTAGTGTCATTTCTAATTGCTCTTATATTTACAGATAATTCCATTTGAATATTTTTACCATCTTTAAAGCAAAATTCCTGTACACCTCTAAATCCTATATAAACGGGTAGATTACTTTTTGAATTAGTAACAATTTCAGCAGCTTTTTTAGGTGAAATTAATTTTGGACATTCAACAACATCTTTTTTAAAAGTTGAACAACCATTGAAAAATAAAAATAAAATTATAATAAACACTTTAATCATATATTATATCCTAAATACGTAAAAATTTTCGTAACTTCACTAATCTTTGTTGACGTATTGAGTGTAATACATCAAAAGTAAATTATGAAGAAACAAAAAATTAATTTATACCTTGCTTCACCAAGAGGTTTTTGTGCAGGTGTTGATAGGGCTGTTAAGATTGTAGAGGAGTCTATTAAAAGATTTGGTGCTCCGGTCTATGTTAGACATGAAATAGTCCATAACAAAGACGTCGTTAATTCTTTAGCAAGAATTGGTGCTGTATTTGTTGACGAAGTTAATGAAGCACCAACTGATCGTCCTATTATTTTTTCAGCACACGGGGTTGCTAAATCTGTAATGAATGAAGCAAAACAAAGAAACATGATTTCGATAGATGCGACTTGTCCATTAGTGACTAAAGTTCACAATGAAACAATTCGTCATTATAATTTAGGAAGACACGTTCTATTAATTGGACATAAAAATCATGTGGAAGTAATTGGAACTATGGGACAAGTTCCAAAAAATTGTATTACTCTGATTGAAACAGAAGAAGACGCTTATAAAATTAAAGTAGATAATCCCGATAATTTAGCTTTTGCTACCCAAACGACATTGTCTGTAGATGATACAAGTAAAATTTTAAGTATTTTAAAATCTAGATTTCCAAATATTAAAGGACCTAGCTCTGAAGATATCTGTTATGCGACCACAAACAGACAACTAGCAGTAAAATCAATGTCGAAAATATGTGATTGTATTCTAGTCATAGGAGCAGAAAATTCTTCTAATTCTGTTCGTCTAGTGGAAGTAGCATTATCTCATGGTGTAAAGAAAGCTATCTTGATTCCTAATGAAAATAAACTTAACTTATTTTTAAAAGAATTTGATCCCATAAAATCTCCGAATATTGGTTTAACTGCTGGTGCATCAGCACCAGAGACACTAGTTCAGGTATTAATATCTAAACTTCAGAAAGATTTTGAAGTTAATCTTATAGATCACGAAGTAACAAAAGAAAATGTTAAATTTAATTTACCAAAAATTTTAAGATAAATTTTAGGATTAATAATTGGCAGTTTATACAAATTTAGATAAGGATCAAATAAAAGACTTTTTAAAGTTATATAATATTGGCGAATTAATTTCATTTTCTGGAATTACAGAAGGAATAGAAAACAGTAACTTTTACATACAAACCTCTATTGGTAATTTTATACTCACTATTTTTGAAAAAAGAGTAGATATTAAGGATATTCCTTTTTTTATCAAAATTATGCTTCATTTAAACAAAAATGGTTATTATTGTCCTAAACCAATATGTGATAAGAATGATGAATTTCTTCAAGAATTAAAAGGGAAACCAACAATAATTGTTAATTTCCTTGAAGGCAAAGCCAAAAAAAACATAACAATTGAAAATTGTAATCAAGTTGGTTCTAGTATGGGTCTTATGCACCTCTACAGTAAAGATTTTAAAATTCAAAGAGATAATAATCTTTCTTTTAAGGGATGGAAAACGTTAATTAGAAATTGCAGTACTGCTGTACCAGTGAACGTGTTAGATAAACTTCAACCTGACTTGATAAAAGATATACAAAATTCCTTTGATTTTTTTGTAAAATTTTGGCCACATGATTTACCAAAAGGTTTTATTCATGGAGATTTGTTTCCTGATAATGTTTTTTTTATTAATGATAAAATTACGGGAGTAATTGATTTTTATTTTTCATGTACTGATATACTTACATATGATTTGGCGATTGCTATTAATGCTTGGTGTTTTGATAAACAAAACAATTTTCAAGATAAAAAATATCGAGCTCTATTAAAAGGATACAACTCTAGAAGGAAATTAAGTAAAGATGAAGAATTCTATTTACCACTATTGTGTCAAGCTGCTTCTTTACGTTTTTTACTCACAAGATTATTTGACTGGGTAAATACACCTAGTGAAGCTAATGTTGTACCTAAAAATCCAGAAGAGTATATAATAAAACACAAATACTTTAAGAAATTAGTTAAAAATATTAAATATTTAGAAAATTAATCATGAAAAAAGAAATTACTATTTTTACAGATGGTGCATGCTCTGGAAACCCCGGAAAAGGCGGGTGGGGAGCTGTTTTACTTTATCAGGATAATGAAAAACATTTATCTGGATCAGAAAAATTAACTACAAACAATAGAATGGAACTTAAAGCAACAATTGAGGCTTTAAAAGCAATAAAACACCCAAGTAAAATAAAATTATATACAGATTCACAATATGTTAAAAATGGAATAACGGAATGGATTATTAATTGGAAAAAAAACGGATGGAAAACTGCTAATAAAAAATCTGTATCCAACAAAGAACTTTGGGTTGAACTGGATAAAAATGTAAATTTACATAATATAGAATGGTTTTGGGTAAAAGGACACTCTGGTAACCATTACAATGAAATTGCTGACAAATTGGCTGTAACGGCGATGAATGAGAAAGAATAAAATACTATAAATTTTTTAAAATATTTTCTGCTGTTGAGACCTCAAATGCCCCAACCTCCTCTACAAAAGATTTAGTAATTACATTGTCTTCAACTATCATTGCAAACCTTCTTGACCTGCGCCCCATTACCTTACCAAAATTCATATCAAGACCAAGAGATTCTGACACTGAACAATCAGAATCAGACAACATATCTATTTTTTCTTCAACAGCATTTGCTAAAGCCCAAGCACGCATTACATGTGGATCATTCACTGCCATACATGCAATTATATCCACTCCTTTATCTTTAATCTCTTGATAAAATTTTATATAACCTGGCAAATGTTTAGCAGAACATGTTGGAGTGAAAGCCCCAGGTAAGGCAAACAATACGACCTTTTTGTTTTTAAAAAAATCTTCAGTTCTTACTTCTTTAATCCCCTCATTATCTTTTATGAGAAATATTCCAGAGGGAAAGTTATTTCCTATATTAGTTGACATGCAAATTCCTTGTACAATTTTAAATTATTCTTAAACTATGTGATTAAACTTTTAAATACATTTATTTTGCTTTTTTAATATATTCTTGGATTTCCCTAATGTTTAATAATTCAGAAAGAATTTCTCCATTTGGCAATAATGGGCCATAAATTTCATTATAAGGTATACCATAGCGTCCCTTTTTATTTAGAAATTTTTTGATATATTCGTTTGGCTTAGTCCAGTCTAAGACCAGAACTTTTACATTATTTTTTCTAAATATTTCTGACACCTTTCTAGTATCAAGAACTAAAGCTTTATTTACCTGACACGTTAAACACCAATCTGCAGTTATATCAACAAATACTATTTCACCTTTAGCTGACAACTGGTTTGGTAATAAAATATTTTTATTTATATCCCAATTGACTATTTCTAAATCATTATAATTGTTTAAACTTGGATCAATTTTTGTTTCTAATTTTATTAATAAATTGATTAACCATATAGACGTAAGAAGAAGCATTATAGCCATAATTTTTTTGAAAATTAACAACCATTTTCCTGGTTTTGGTATAATTGATATAAATTTTGGGAATAACATTATTAAGATTAATGGTAATGATAAACCTAAACCCATAATTAAAAGAGTAGAAAAAATTTCAAAAGTTTCTCCAGACAGTGCAAAACCAACAGCAGTGCCAACTAGTGGTGCAGTACAAGGAGTAGCTAATAAGGTTAGTGTAATTCCAGTAATAAAATCTCCTAGATAACCCTCGCCCTTAAATGATAAAATTTCTAACAATTTTGAAGGTAAAAAATAGTTAAATAAACCAAGGAGATTTAAACCAAAAAAAGATATTAATAAAATTAGAAAAATCAAAAAATACGGATTTTGAAATTGTATACCCCAACCTACAAGTTCACCAGCGGACTTAAGAATGTAAGTACCTAGAGCTAATATTAAAAAAGAGGTTAGTATACCCAATACGTTGAAGAATATTTTCTTTTTAAATTTTACTTTGTTTTCTGTTCTTAGATTGACTAATTGTATCATTTTTAAAGACAAGACAGGAAGCACACAAGGCATAAAATTTAAGATAAATCCACCAAATAAAGCTATAATTAAAATTTTAAAGCTAATAATGTTTTTATTTTGATTAAGTATTAAACTATTTTCTTTAGATAAATTTAATGATTTAGTTATGATTTTTTCATAACTATGATCATTACTTAGAAAAGTTAATTTTAAGAATTCAAAATCATAATTTTTTTTATCGTTAAAATTGACAGTTACATTTAAGAATTGATCAGTTTTTGAATATGTAGGCTTTTCAAAAATAAATTCTTTATTATCTTCTACAATTATATCATACGGACTTATATTTAATTTATTTTTGAAAGTTAATTTTAGTTTATTATTAGAACGGTTAATTGAAAAAAGTTCTAAATCTTTGCGTCCTATATACTTTGGTACTGTGTTCTTATATTTAAGTATGTCTAACAATTTAGAATTGTTTTTATAATTGTAGTTTAATTTGCTTAAATCATACCTAAAATTTACTGGAACACATATTTCAGCACATACTTGTGCCTCTAATTTAAGCGATCCTGATATTTCTTTATTTTCGTTTATTCGTTCTATTTCTATTGGGAAAATTACTTCTTTTTCATAACCTAAAGTCTCTATCCCAAAAAAATTAAATCTTTTAGGATTCGGAAACAACAAACTCATTGATTTAATATTATTTCCTTTTTCCCACTTAATTTCTGGAGGAAGCCCTGCATCACCAGGATTTCTCCAGTATATTTTCCATTCTGGCAAAAGATTTACTTTCAACCCCAATAATATTTTTGATGGTGTAGTTTCTAATATTCTACCAAATAGAATATCAAATTTAACGAAATCATAATTCTCATTAGCCACTGTATTTTGATTAGAAACTAAGGAGTTAGATTCAGATTTGTTTGCATTAGACAAACTAATTAAAGTTATAAATAACAAAAAAGTAATAATTTTATAGCATTTAATATGTACTAGTTTATTGTGCATTACTTCTTTTTGGTTATTATAAGAGTTGTCAGTAATATATTGGAATTACAATTATGGATCAAGAATTGTTAGGTAAACTATTAATTGCCTCCCCGGGACTTGAAGACATTAGATTTCAAGATTCAGTTATATTGATTTGTGAACATTCTAAAGATGTAACTATGGGCTTAATATTAAATAAACCTCTTTATAATTTCGATACATCCCAGTTTTTAAAAAAGATGAAAATTAATTCTGTAACTAATATCAAGTCAAGTCCTACTTTTTTTGGTGGTCCTGTCCATCTTAATCAAGGTTTTATTATACATTCTAATGAAAAAAAATATAAAACATCTGAAGATATATTAGATGGTGTAATGATAACGAGTTCAGAAGAAATCTTAATTGATATTTCAAAAGATAAATCTCCAGAACATGCGAAAATTTTCCTTGGATGCGCCGTTTGGGATGAAGGACAACTTGATAATGAAATACTTGAAAATTCTTGGATTATAACCAACTCAGATAAAGATTTAATATTTCATAATCATTTAGAGTTTTCATTGTGGAAAAAATGTCTTAAAGGAATGGGCATAGATCCAAGTAAGTTAGTATCATATTCAGGAAGTGCTTAGCTGTCTTAATTTAGCATTGTTGAAATGTCTAATTTTTTTAGAGAATTAGCATCTGGACCTATTACAGACAAAACTGGATTTGCAGAAGTTAATAACTTATCGCATAAATCATGAATTGAATTGATGGATATTTTTTCTATACTTGCTATAACCTCATCAGCACCAATTATTTTTCCAAAATTAATCATATTTTTTGCAAAATATTCTGACCTTGAACTATTACTTTCATGACCCATTATAAAACTAGATTTCATTTGTGCTTTTGCTCTATTAAGTTCTTCAACAGATATAAATTTTTTAATTTTTTTCATTTCTGTTAAACTGGATTCTAGTAAATAATCAACATTTTTAGGCGATGTTCCAGCATAAAAACCAAATACTCCGGAATAATTTTGCATCTGAGTGAAACTAAAAATGGAATAACATAACCCCTTCTTTTCTCGTATCTCTTGAAACAATCTTGAAGACATTCCACCTCCGAGTATAATTGATAACGCCCGAAGAGAAAAACGATCAACATCTATGTTTTTTAGGCCTTCAACACCAAATACTAATTGTGTTTGCTCTAAGTCTCTGTCTTCAGCAATAAAACCTGAAGTCCATTCTGAATTTACCTTTTCAGGTTTATTATCATTTTTGATATCTGAAAATTTATCTTCCACTATTTTAAAGAATTTATCTTTATTTAGATTTCCAGACATAGAGACAACCATATTTTCTGGTGTATAATTTGAATTTAAAAATAATTTTAAATTAGATTTTTGAAAACCACTTACAGTTTCTTTAGTACCAAGAATAGGCCTGCCCATTGGTTGATTTTTAAAAGCAGTTTTTGTAAAATTTTCGAACACTCTATCGTCTGGAGCATCATAAGATTGTCCTATTTCAGAAATTATGACACCTCTTTCTCTTTCAATTTCTTCTTTAGGGAAAGTCGAATTCTTAATAATGTCTGATAATATCTCAACTCCTAACTCAGCATTTTCCTTTAAAACCTTGAGATAATAAGCCGTTACCTCTTTACTAGTGTATGCGTTAATATCACCTCCAACATCTTCAATTTCACGTGCTATTTTTTCTGCATTTCTATTTTTAGTTCCTTTAAAAGCCATATGTTCTAACATGTGGGCAATTCCGCATTCGTCTTTTTTTTCGTTTGAGCTTCCTGCACCAATCCAAACCCCAATTGATGCACTTTCAACATCCATTTCGTCATTAATAATTGTCATACCATTATCAAGAATTTTAAATTCTACACTCATTACTTTCTCATCTTTCTTGTAATATATTTTTGAAGATCTTTTAAATCAGGCTGAATTATTTTGAAATTTTCTTTTTGATTCATTATGTGATTTAGATGAATAGGAAATTTAGGTAAAATACCAATACTTTTTTTTATAACTTGTGGGAATTTTGCAGGGTGAGCACAAGCAAGAGAAATTATCGGAGTATCATTTGAAATAATCTTTTGCTCAACAGCTTTTTGTACAGCACCGTAACCTATAGCACTATGAGGATCAAGCATATATTCATGATCGATGTAGGTATTTTTAATTATATCAAGTGTATTATTATCACTAATCATAAAAGCGGAAAATGATCTATTTATTTTTTTAAGTTGGTCTTGGTTAATTTCAAAGTATCCATTAACTTTAAAATCGTACATTTGCTTTTTTACTGAGTTTGTATTCCTTCCGTTTATCTCAAATAAGAGCCTCTCGAAATTGCTAGAAACTTGAATATCCATACTCGGGCTATAAGAAGGGCTCACATTTTTTCGTTTCATTGTACCATTTGCAAAAAATCTAGTGAGTATGTCATTTTGATTTGAGCCACATATCAACCTAGATATAGGAAGCCCCATTTTTTTTGCGATCCACCCTGCTAAAATATTACCAAAATTTCCTGTTGGTACTGAAAAAACAACTTCTTTTTCTGGAGAACCTACTCTAAGTGCAGAGTAGAAATAATAAACTATCTGAGGTAATAATCTAACCCAATTAATCGAATTTATAGCTGACAGCGATGTACGGTCTTTAAAATTTAAATCTTCAAAACAATCCTTAACAATTGCTTGGCAACCGTCAAAATCAGTCTTTACTGATAATGCGTGAGCTCCTTCTTCATTTATCCAAGTCATTTGTTTTTGTTGAACCTCTGATACTCTTTTGTTTGGAAAAAGTATAAAAATATCAACATTTTCCTTACCCTTAAATGCCTCTAAGGCTGCAGAACCTGTGTCGCCACTGGTTGCACCCAAAATTACAGCTCTTTTACCTTTTTTTTCTAGGGCTATGTTAAAAGCTTTAGACAAAAATTGCATAGCATAATCTTTAAACGCTAATGTAGGACCATGAAAAAGCTCAAGTATGTATGTGTTTTCTTTAAGCTCTTTTAAAGGTGCCACATCTTTACCAAATGATGAATATGTATCTTGACAAATATTTGAAAGATCATCCTCACTCAAAAAAGGTAGAATAAATGGTTTTAAAATTTCAGAAGCTAAGTTTGAATAACTAAGTCCTTTCATGAGTTTTAAGTCACTATGACTAAAACTTGGCCATTTTTCTGGCATAAATAATCCACCATCTCTTGCTAAACCAGCCAAAAGAACTTCTTCATAAGAAAGAGATTGATCTCCTCCTCTTGTACTTGAATATTTAATATAATCATCCATTAGATTTAGTCTTTTTAAATATTAATCTTCCAGATGACGCATGGTATGAAAAATACACAAATAGAAGGGATAGAGCTAATCCATACCATGTTATTGCATATGATAAGTGTTGATTTCTTAAATTAGGTTTTCCATCCACTCCGATTGGAAGAGTTATTTTTTCCCCTAGACGTAATGCATCAATGTAATAATCTTTTATCATAAAATTGGAGTTTATTTTAATAAAGTTTAAAATTTGATTTGGCATTATTGTAAACCAAAATCCATTTTCACCATCATTCTCTGGAACAAAATAACCTTTTTTTTGTGGATATCGTATAATTCCTTTTAATTTCACTTGTCCTTTGGCTAGACTAAATTTTCTTTTGTTTGGGTTTTTATAACCTTCAGATACCCAACCTCTGTTAATAAGAATAACTTTATTATTTTCCAATTTAAATGGTGTTACAACATGAAAGCCTGCATTACCCTCATATGTTTTACCGGTAATATATATTTCATTTTTATGTAGAAACTTTCCTAATATTTCTACTGCCTTAAATTCGCTAATTTTAGATTTTGAAAATTCTGAAGGATTAGATATAGGGTTTGATTGGCTTTGAGTAATGTACCTTTTTATTAATGCTTCCTTCCAGTAAAGCCTCTTTAGTTGCCATGTTCCAAAACTACATAGAATAATAAAAGTAACTATCGAAAAGATTGATGGCCATAGCATCGGTCTAAATTGTATTTTCATTATTAGTAAAAAAACCTTAAATTTTATGAGTATTATATATACTTATCAACCGCCCCACCAGTATATACAAACAAATAAAAACAACCAAACTACGTCAACAAAATGCCAATACCATGCGGCGGCTTCAAAACCAAAATGATGGTCAGGAGAAAAATGTCCATTTAGTCCTCTAAATAAACAAACTGTTAAAAATATTGTACCAACTAAGACATGGAAACCATGAAACCCTGTTGCCATATAAAAAGTTGATGCATAAATTCCATCTGTGAAGGAAAATGCAGCATGATCATATTCGTAAGCCTGAAGAGCTGTAAAAAGAGCACCAAGAATGATCGTTAGTATTAATCCAGTTATAAAATCTTTTCTATTATTATGTTGAAGAGCATGATGAGACCAAGTAACTGTACATCCAGATAATAGCAGTATTAAAGTATTTATAAGTGGTAAATCAAATGGATCAAAGGTTACTATACCCTCTGGAGGCCATACACCTGTGTCAGGATATAAACTAGAATCAAAAAAAGCCCAAAAAAATGCAACAAAAAACATAACTTCGGAACAGATGAAAAAAATCATACCATATCGCATTCCAATTTGTACAATTGGTGTGTGATGACCCTGATACTCTGCTTCCCTTACAACATCTCTCCACCATAAAAACATTGTGAGTAAAACCATTAAAGCTCCTGCAATCATTACATAAATACTGTATGGATATTCATGCATGAATAAGGTTAGACCTAAAACTAACGTAAAGCCAGCAGCTGCGCCAAGAGCAGGCCATGGGCTTGGCTCAACTAAATGATATTGATGTTTTTGCTCACCACTCATATTTTACTCCTAAACATAACCCTAGAGTAATTTTAACATTTATTTTTCATACTACAAAAGATTAGTTGACTTTACATTGCTTTTTTTATTGTGAACTTCTTTTTCATATTTTTTAAAAAAAGTATATGACAGTGTAATCTCATTGAGATTTGCTAAATTCTCGTCACTATCAATAACAGGATCTATATAAAACACAACAGGCATTCTTACTTCTTCACCTGGTTTAAGGGCCTGCTCGATAAAACAAAAACAGTCAATCTTCATAAATACTGATCCTGCCTTTGGAGGAGATACATTATAGGTAGCAGTTCCAACAATTGTTTTATCTGACAAATTTTTTGCAGTGTAATAAATAATTTTTTCTACACCAGGTTGAACTAAAATTTCATCTTTAGGTGCTAAAAACTGCCAATTTAAGTTATTGTTGACATTAGCGTCAAATCGAATCTGAATATTTTTATAATTACCTTGTGAGCCTGGTGCTAGTGAGGCCTTTTGTGTTGTTCCACCATAACCAGTAACTCGACAAAATAGATCATAAAGAGGAACAGATGCATACGACAGACCAATCATTAGGAAAACAAAAACTATGATTTTCAATAGTAATTTGTTGTTTTTTATAGCTTCATTATTTGTTTGATACATATTAGTCTACCACATTCATTCGTAGAATTGTTATTAAAAAAAATAGAACAGCTAAACCTATTATAATTAGAAGCATTGCTATATTCTTTGATTTCTTACTTTGATAAAAATCTTCAATATTTTTTGGATTTTTTTGCTTCACACGAATACTTCTAAAAATTCTGATAAAATTTATCTAAACATATACTTAAAAACAACAAAAATAAGTAAGTGATGGAAAATAAAAATAATTTATTTTCGGAATTAGTTTTAACTTTTATTAATGCGTATGTTCGTCTTAAAAGTTCAATTCCTAGAATTACAGAGGTGCTTAGATAAATCAATGATGAATAACCAAACGCGAATGGTAACATTGAAAAAGGTACTAGTGATAATACATAATATACTATATATTTTCTCGTAATTTTTTCACCATGAACAACTGGTAACATGGGTATATTTGCTGATCTGTATTCGTTTTGTCTCAGGAGTGCCAAGGCCCAAAAATGTGGTGGAGTCCATAAAAAAATTATCCCAAAAAGAAGCAGTGATTCTAAAGAAATGTTTCCATCAATCAAAGAATAACCTATAACAGGTGGAAAAGCTCCAGACGCACCTCCAATAACAATATTTTGTATTGTAGATCTTTTTAGAAATACAGTGTAGATGACAGCGTAAAAAATGATTGTAAAAGCCAGTAATAGTGATGAAAACCAGTTGACAGCTAAGCCTAGTATTATGACTGATATAAAAGATAATATGATACCAAAGGTAAATGCCTCTGATGGATCAATTTTTTTTGAAGGTATCGGTCTATTCTTTGTCCTTTCCATAATACTATCGATATCTCTTTCATACCACTGATTCAGTACACCAGATGCACCAGCACCTATTGCAATAGCAAATATTCCAATTGTTGCAAGAATGGGGTTCAAGCCAGCAATATTGTCAGACAAGCCAACGAAATAACCAACGAAAGCAGTAAATACAACTAGTGACATAACTCTCGGTTTCATTAATATGAAATAATCGATTGGTGAGTTGCCAAACTTAATGCCAGTGTTTAACTCATTTGTAAAAATCTTTGTATTCAATGAAGCTATCCTAAAAATGAACTATCTAACCTTTGGAATGGTTTCAAAAGTATGAAAAGCAGGAGGAGATGAAACTGACCATTCTAATGTATTATCTTCTGCACCCCATGGATTGTTAGAGGTTTTGCGCTTTTTTACAAAAGCTTCAATAATAACAACTAAAAATATAATTGCTCCAAGTGCTCCTATGTAAGATCCTATTGATGCAACCATATTCCAACCAGCAAAAGCGTCAGGATAATCAATATATCGTCTTGGCATCCCGGCAAGACCTAAGAAATGCATCGGAAAAAAGGTTAAATTAACTCCAATAAAAGTTACCCAAAAATGCACTTTTGCCAAACTCTCGCTATATTCATATCCTGTCATTTTCGAAAACCAGTAGTAAAAACCTGCAAAAAGACCAAAAACAGCTCCAAGTGACAAAACATAATGGAAATGTGCGATCACATAATATGTGTTGTGTAATACAACGTCTAAACCTGCATTAGCAAGTACAACGCCAGTTACTCCTCCTACCGTAAATAAAAAGATAAAACCTATCGCCCAATACATAGGAATTTTAAAAAATATTGAACCGCCCCACATCGTTGCGATCCAAGAAAAAATTTTAATACCAGTTGGTACTGCAATAACCATAGTGGCGGCCGTAAAGTATGCACGGGTGTCAACCGAAAGACCAACTGTATACATGTGATGTGCCCAAACAACAAAGCCAATTACACCTATAGATACCATAGCATATGCCATTCCTAAATAACCAAATACTGGTTTTCTTGAAAATGTAGATACAATTTGGCTAACTATTCCAAAAGCTGGCAAAATCATTATGTAAACTTCAGGATGTCCAAAAAACCAGAACAAGTGTAAGAATAGAATTGGATCACCACCACCCTCAGGTATAAAAAAACTAGTTCCAAAATTTCTGTCTGTTAACAACATAGTTATAGCACCTGCCAACACAGGTACAGCTAATAGCAACAAAAAAGCCGTCACTAACATTGACCAGACAAATAAAGGCATTTTGTGCATAGTCATACCAGGAGCTCTCATATTAAAAACTGTAGTAATAAAATTTGCAGCACCTAAAATTGAAGAGGCTCCTGCGAGGTGTAATGAAAATATTGCTAAATCCATTGACATTCCTGGAGAGCCAGCTGAACTTGACAATGGAGGATAAATTGTCCATCCAACACCTGCACCACCATCAACAACAGCTGATAATAACAATAATACAAAACTTGGAGGTAATAGCCAAAATGATATATTATTCATTCTGGGAAACGCCATATCGGGTGCGCCAATCATAATTGGAACAAACCAATTACCAAACCCACCAATTAAGCCTGGCATAACAACAAAAAATACCATTATCAATCCATGAGCTGTTGTAAACACATTCCAAACATGCCCATCTTCCATGTATTGAACACCTGGATTCATTAATTCCATTCTCATATAAATCGACATAGCTCCACCAATGAAGGCTGCAACTATAGCGAAGATTATGTACATTGTACCAATATCTTTATGGTTGGTTGAATATAACCACCTTTTTACAAAGCCCGTTGGAGCACCATGATGATCATGTGAAGAACCATTAGTGGCACTTTGAGACAATGAAGCCATTATTTAATCTCCTTAACTTCTTTTTTTTCTAACAATGCGTATTTATTAATTTCTTTTAATGTGTTTTTTGCAAATTTAACTTTAGCTTCTTTTAACCATTCATTATATTCATTTTTAGGTAATGCTTGAATTACAATTGGCATGTATGCATGATTAACCCCACATATTTGATTACATTGACCGTAATATTTTTTCTTACCCATAGGAATTTCTGTCCAAATTTCATTAACTCTTCCAGCTATAGAATATACCTGTAATGCTAGAGATGGAACGAAGAAGGAGTGCATTACATCGTTACCTGTAACAAGAAATTTAATTTTTGTACCTTCTGGTACGACTAGAGGGTTGTCTACATCTAACATTCTTTTTTGATTATCTTTCAAATCTTCTTCAGCAATTATATATGAATCAAATGCAACATCCTCATCTGGGTATTCATAATTCCAATACCATTGAGCTCCAGATACCTTAACAACCATATCAACTGGTTTATCTGCTTCTGTAAGATAAAGAAGTTTAAATGAAGGAACAGCTATAACCACTAGTATTAAAACAGGAACAACTGTCCAAATAATCTCAATTAATGTGTGATGAGAAGTTTTAGAAGGTTTTACATTAGGTTTTTCTCTAAACTTAATACAAACATAAACAAGCAAACCAAGAACAAAAACTGAAATCAATGTAATTACTACAAGAAGAAAATTATGAAGGTCTGTTGCTTTGGTAGCAATTATACCAGCAGGTTCTTGAAGATCCATTTGCCATGGTTTTGGCTCTGAAGCTTGGGCAATGTTCAGAAATAATATAAATAAAACGGACACACCACTAAATATATAACCAAGGCTCTTTTTCCAAATATAAGACATATTTTGGAAATTAGTTTTCATCATTTATGCTCCTCAAGCGTAATTATCATTACAAAATTTACAGTATATATTTAAAAAAGTTTTTGAAATGATTCTAAATTATAATTAATTAGTATTACTTAAAACTTTTTTTTGAAAAATGCTAGGTCTAAAACAAAATTAATTAAAATTTTTAAGTAAAAATTTGAATTAATCATAAAATGTTTATTTTTTAACCTTCAACCTTGAAGAAACTAAACTATAATGCCATGTTTAAATCATAAACATTTGAATTAATAGGTATGAAATGCAATATAAATCCCCATTAGAAATTACTGATAAAATATTCTTTGAAGATAATGATTTTGATCTAGGTAAAGTTCAATTTTTACTTTCGGATACTCTTCAAGATTCAGATGATGGAGAATTATATCTTGAATCTACTAAATCAGAATCATTTTCATTTGATGATGGTAGGATGAAAAATATTGCCTACGACAGCACTCAAGGATTTGGTTTAAGAGCAATTGCGGGTGAAGCTAGAGGTTTTGCTCATTCAGGTGAAATAACTGAATCTTCTCTAAAAAGAGCCTCAGAAACTGTGAAATCAGTATCAAAGAATTACTCAGGTATTATGGCACCTGGACCATTACAAAAGAATAACAAACCACTTTATACCTCAATAAATCCATTAGAGGAAACTTCATTTAAAGTAAAAACAAGCTTACTTCAAGAATTAGATTCCTACGCAAGGTCAATAGATAAGAATGTTATCCAAGTGTCAGCGTCAATTTCAGCTTCATATCAAGCAATACAAATAGTAAGAGGCGATGGAGAAAGATCTGCAGACATCAGGCCTCTAATAAGACTAAATGTTTCTTTGGTAGTAGAAAAAAATGGCAGAAGGGAAACAGGAAGTTCAGGATGTGGTGGAAGAGGTAAATATGAAGAATGGATCAATTCAGATAGATGGAAAGGTCAAGTAAAAGAGGCTTTAAGAATAGCTAACACCAATTTAGAATCCATACCAACTCCAGCAGGAGAGATGCCGGTAATTTTAGGGCCTGGATGGCCTGGTGTTATGTTGCATGAGGCGGTAGGTCATGGATTGGAAGGTGATTTTAATAGAAAAGGTACTTCAATATTCTCAGGAAAAATTGGAGAACAAGTTACTGCTGAAGGGGTTACAGTTATTGATGACGGTACAATCGAAAATAAAAGAGGATCCATAACAATAGATGACGAAGGGACGAAATCATCTAAAAATATTTTAATAGAAAATGGAATTTTAAGAAATTATATGCAAGACCGACAGAATGCTAGACTAATGAAAATGGAGCCAACTGGTAACGGTAGAAGACAGTCATATTCTCACTATCCTATGCCAAGAATGACAAATACCTACATGGATAATGGAACAATTGAACCAGAAGAAATTATAAGCTCAGTTAAAAAAGGTATTTATGCTGTTAATTTTGCTGGTGGACAAGTAGATATTACCAACGGAAAATTTGTTTTTTCTGCTTCAGAAGCTTATCTCGTAGAAAATGGAAAAGTTAAACAACCTTTAAAAGGAGCAACGTTAATCGGTAACGGTCCTGATGCAATGTCTAAAATTTCTCTAATTGGAAATGATATGTCTTTGGATGATGGTATTGGCACTTGTGGCAAAGAAGGTCAAGGAGTTCCTGTGGGTGTCGGACAACCTACATTGTTAATGGGTGGAATCACCGTTGGAGGTACTGATACTAATTAAAATGTTAAAAAGCATTTTCAATAAATACATTATCTATATTTTTTTTCCAGATACCATTAAACTTTTCTAGAAGAATTTCAGAGCCAGTTTTTTTATTTCTGATAATATTTATGAGCGGATCTAAAAACTGTCTTTCGTCAATCCCTCTGTGATCTAGTTTATTACGCCTCTCAAGACCTAAACTAGATATCCTTAGCATTTCTTCAGCAATATCAACAATATTTTTACTGCCTAATTTACCATTTAAACCATATTTTGCAGCAGAAATTCTTCCGTCCTCGAGTATAGAGGTATTCATAAATGGTTTTGCTAAATCATAAGCCTCTGATTGGGCTTTACTGTCATACAATAAACCGACCCATAAGGCTGGCAAAGCACAAATAATGTTCCAAGGGCCTCCATCTGCTCCTCGCATTTCTAAATATTGTTTTAGCCTTACTTCAGGGAACGGTACTGTTATATGGTCTTCCCAATCTTGAATAGATGGAAATTGTCCTTCAAAACCTTCCAACTTACCATCCATAAAATCTAAAAAAGATTTTCCTGATACATCAATATATTTACCTTCTCTGTAAACAAAATACATCGGCACTCTTAAAACATAATCTAACCAAGCTTCATAGCCAAAATGTTTTGTAAATACAATCTCCGGCACGCCTGTTCTATTTGGGTCAGTATCAGTCCAAACAATTGCTCTAGAAGATAAATATCCACTTTCTTTACCTTCAATAAATGGAGAATTAGCAAAAATAGCTGTAGCAATTGACTGTAAAGCTAATGATGTTTGGAATTTTTGTACCATATCTTTTTCGTTCAAATAATCAAGATTTACTTGGATAGTACATGTTCTTAGCATCATATCTAATCCAAGTTCGCCTACTTTAGGCATAAATTTTTTCATTATTTCATAACGACCCTTAGGCATCCATTTTTGTTTCGCACGAGACCATTTAGGGTCATATCCTAGCCCTATCATTGATAAGCCAAGCTTATTAATAGCTTTTTTCATTAATTGTAAATGTTTACCAGTTTCTTTACATGTTTGATGTAAATTTTCTAAAGGGGATCCTGATAATTCTAATTGTCCTCCTGGCTCGAGAGAAATTGAAGCACCTGTTTCATCTTTGAGACCAATTATGTTTTTATTTTCTAATACTTTTTCCCAATTATTCTCTTTTGCAAGGTTATTTAATAGTTCACTTATTCCCGATTTTCCAAAATAGCCAACTCTTTCTAGGTTATCTAAATGAAAAACAAATTTTTCGTGTTCTGTACCAATTTTCCAGAGTTCTCTAGATTTTTCACCTGCTTTAAACCAATTTATAAGCTGTTCTTTTTCTAACCTTTGCATTTGAGTCTCATATGGTAAGATTTTAAATAAAATATAATTGATGTTTTCACTATAATATTTCCTTAGACACATTGATACTTAATTATTGGATTGCGCATATTTTTTCATATTACCATTTAAACAGTGCCATAAAACTAGAGCTGAAATTACAGCTGTATCAGATTTTAAAATTCTTGGCCCTAAATCAATTGGTTCAATAAAAGTTTTTTTTCTGAGATATTGTATCTCATCATTATTAAAACCACCCTCAGGGCCTATAAGAATAGCTCCTAAAGATTTAGAATGTAGGTTTTGAAAATCAAATTTAGTTTCATCTTGTTTTCTTATTGTTTCATCTGCGTAAAGAATTATTCTTTTTTCATCCCAGTTTTCAATCAGCTCTTTTATTTTTTTTAAATCAAATATTTCTGGTATAGTTAGACGTTCACATTGTTCTGTTGCCTCAATAGCAATATCTTGCATTCTTTTTAAATTGATTTGTTTTGTAATAGTTCGTTCTGTTATTACAGGAAAAATTTTAGAAGCTCCTAATTCTGTTGCCTTTTGTATAATATATTCTGTTGGAGCTTTCTTAACCGGTGCAAATAATATCCATAGATCAAGCTCTGCTTCAACTTCTCTTGTTTTTTTTACTATAGTTAAAAGAATATATTTTTTATATATTTGAGAGATTTTTGCTAAATATTCGCCATCAACACCATTAAATACCAATAATGTGTCATCTTTCTTTTTTCGCATTACATTTATTAGATAATGAACTTGTTTGTTTTCAAGTTTAACTGGATTTTTTAAAGATAATTTTCCTGAAAAATAAAGTCTGATTTTAGCTTTATAAGATAGATCTAACATTAGAGAAAACCGTATACCTCAAAATTAGTTTCACTACTCGTTGATTACAACATATTATGATGATATTGCATTATTTATGAACATACCTAAACAAAATAATTCTGACATGCTAGATAATGGTTGGTGGAACATACTACCCCAAAGCTTAATTAAATGGGTAAGATTAGGAAGATTTGACAGGCCTGTAGGTTTTTGGCTTCTTGTACTTCCTGGTTGGTGGGTACTTCCTCTAACAAATTTAAACCTTGAGAAATGTATAACACTTATGTTTATTTTTTTATTAGGTGCAATTGTTATGAGAGCTGCAGGCTGCACAATCAATGATATGTGGGACAAAGATATTGATAGAAAAATTTCTAGAACAAAGACAAGGCCACTTGCCAGTGGTCAAATTTCAAATTTACAAGCAAGCTATTTTTTAATTATAATGTTATTAATTGGTTTTACCTGTTTATATCAATTAAATGTTAATACTTGGTTTATAGCTATATCTGCAACACCTCTGGTTATACTTTATCCATTAGCTAAAAGATTTACAAAATGGCCACAAATTATCTTAGGATTAACGTTTAGTTGGGCAGTCCCAACTGCTTGGTCTTCTGCAAATGAAAAATGGAATTTGGGAATACTGATAATGTATTTAGCAACTGTCTTCTGGATTATTGGATATGACACGATTTATGGGTGTCAGGATAAAAATGAAGATGAAATTTTTGGTATAAAAAATTCTGCTGTTTCAGCAAAAAACTATTTAACTCTTTTCGTTGGATGTGCATATAGTTTGACGTTTATTTTATTAATTATAAGTGGATATTTGTTGAAAAATAGTCTTTTATGGTATTTTGGAGTATTAATTTGTGGCTTGCATCTTATGCGTCAAGTAATAAAATTAAAAAATATTGAACAAAATAATCCACTTCAAATTTTCAAATCTAATGTCCTACTAGGTCTAATTTTAACATTATCATCCCTTGGAAACCATATAGTTTACTATGCAGAAACCTTAAATTTTATATTTTAATCTAAATACACCATCTACTAAAATCATATGTGGAAAAGTTAATGCAGCTAGACCAATAAAGGTTACTTTTATAATTGTGTCTGTATATGAATTTAAATTTAATAAAATGTAATATGCAATCCCACCACCTAACCAACTTAATACAGAAAAAATAATCATTAGGTATAATATCTTTTTCTTTTCCATAAAGTTAAGTAATGTTGGTATAATTCTTTTTATATGGTGAATGCTGTGGATAAGACAAAAATATATTGCAAATGCTTGTAAAGGTGGCAAAAGTGATATTACTAAAACCATTAAGGTCAATACTCTTATATAATTTTTAGAGAATGTGATTTTTTTATAATTATATAATATTAAGACTAGTGATGAAATCCATACCAAAAGAGCCACATATAGAAAATTCCACAATAAATACAATTGATTGCCAGATAAAATTGAAAAAAGATGATCGACTTCATCTTTGTTAAAAAAAATTATCCCCAATACAATCAGGCCACCATGTGCATAACCACAAATATAATATAACTTATTATTTTTCCAATTTAAATCACCACAACCAAAATGGAAAACACTTACTATTAAAAATACAATGAGAGAAAAAACTGGTAAAAAATACCATACAACAACAACTAAAGTAGCAACTAATAAATAAATAATTATAAATCGAATCTGTAAATGAATACTTTTCGTAAAACCTAATGTAACAGAGATCGCACCGTCGAGAGCTCCATGAGGTATACCCATAAAAATAATGAAAAATAATGAAATATAATCTAACCAATTTAAGGTAAAATGAATCATTTACGATACACAACATAAAAAAATGATTTGATGAATGGTATTTTAGGCATTGAAATAATTATTTTGCAAGTTGTTAATAGTGAAGCATTTCCAGACATAAATTTAGCCATTTCATCACCATTTAAAATTCTAGCCAAGCTTGAAAATATTTTAGGGGCAAGAAAAGGATATTCACTTATTACATTAATAAATATTTTATCTAAAAATAAATCAATATTGTTGTGGATTTTAGTATTAATTTTTTCTCTGTTTTTAAGTTGGCTAATTATTTGAAATGCCTGTTTTTGTATGAAGGTAAAAGCATATCCTGAAGAGGGTCGTACCGCACCTCCTCTAGTACCAATATTATATGTGTTTTTAGATTCATTAGATATATAATGCATAGGAATAATACCTTTTTCATGATCACTCTTTGTAAATTTAATCAAGTTATAATATTTTTTAAGATATTTTGAAATTTCAGTTGAATAAAATTCTTTATTCTCAACCGTTTTTGAAAACATTGTAGATTCAACTAATGCTTTTCTTTTGCTAAATGGTAACATGTAAATAAAATGCATACCTTTTGACTGGTCGCATCTAAAGTCCATTAAAATTGCTAAGTTTTCGTCAAACACATCTTTATCAGAATTAACTACAAAACCTTCAAAATGTTGCAGTAAAACATTACTTGGTAATTTGGGTGGCCTACTATCAAATATTAAATCACCTTTGATTTTCTTATTCTTAGTTAATAATTTATCATCATTTTCAACTACATTATTTTTAAAAACTTTCAGTTTTTCACTTTCAAGTTGATTTCTGCAAATATCTAACCATTTATGTCTTTTTATTACACAATAGGGATGTCTAACAGAAGTCAGAATATGTTTCGTTTCATAAGTATTTATTGACCATTTAGACCACGTATGATTTGCGTTATTGTAGGCTTCATTGTTAACTTTAACTTTCCAGAAGCCCCAAAAATGGTCTTTATTAATTTTATTTTTGTCACCTATAAATAAATTTAATTTGTAATTAGGTAAGTTTCGAATTAATCTGGCTAATGATAATGCTGCACAACCATTACCAATAATATTTATTTTCTTATTTATCATCGACTAAATGTTCTAAAAAAATATGTAATTTAGGATTATGTCTTTTCTTAAGTCTAAAATAAAAAATTTCTCTAAAAATTTTGAATAATGAAATTTTTATTTTCGTGTAGATTGATGTAATTTGTCTGCCATTTTGCCAATTGTAATTTTCATTTTCTAACTGCACCCCTATTTCTCTGTAAACTCCTGATGCTATAGAAATTGCAACTCTTGTCTTGAAAGGTAAGAAAATGAAACCTCTTTCTCCACTGAAATAATATTGTTCAGCTAGAATTAATAGTTTTTTAACACCTTTTGAAATAATATGTATTTTTTTTAAGTCATTAGTTTCTGCTGCTAAAACTATTTCTTTGGGTGAAATATTTTGTATCCAAATACCAGGTAAATATCGTCTTCCCATCTTAGCATCCTCTAAAACATCTCTGGCAATATTTGTAAGCTGCATAGCTATTCCAAGATCTATGGCGAATGATTTGGCAACACTACAGTCACATTTTAAAGCATCACACATCATTATTCCTACAGTTCCAGCAACATGATAAGAATATCTAATTAACTCTTCTTCTTTTTTAAACAAAATAGCCTTTTGATCTAAAATAAGTCCGTCAATTAGATCAATTACTACTTTTTTAGAAGATGAATTTAAAAACTTAGGATACTTAATAGAATGAATTTTTTCCAGGTCTTTAAATGCTTTTGTTTTTATATTAGATCTAATATTCTTAAGATCTTTTGAGGAATTTATTTCTACATTATCTGCTATGTCATCCAATACTCTACAAAAACTATATAACTCGGCAGCTCTATTTATGCATTCTTTGGGCAGAAACTTTCCAGCCCAGTAAAAACTTTTACCATTTTTTTTCAAAACTGACTTGGCATTGTCGATATGATAATCCATAAATTTACACTTTATTTAATAAGATTTTCAACAACTTTTGCAGATGATAAAACTCCAGGGATACCTGCACCGGGATGCGCTCCAGCTGCCGCAAAAAATAAATTATCAATATGAGGGTCTTTATTGTGATACCTAAACCAAGCAGATTGAGAAAAATTTGGTGCTATTGAAAAGCCTGCACCATGAGTAGAGCGGTAATCATTTTTAAAATCAACGGGTGTCATATAAAATTCGTCACAAATATAATTTTTTAATTCTGGTAAAATTGTAGCGTCTAAAGCATCTACGATTCTGTGCTTTAATTGATCACCTTCTATTTCCCAATTAATATTACCTTGTAAATTTGGGACTGGACAAAGAACGTAAAAGCTATCACAATTTTTAGGTGCAAATGACTTATCAGTTGCTGTAGGTCTATGAATATATAATGAAAAATCTTCACTTAAAATTTTGTTGTTAAATATATCAGTTAATAAACTTTTAAATCGTTTGCCCAGCCAAATAGAATGGTGAGCAATATTTGAATATGTTTTTTTAGTACCAAAAAATAAAACAAACATTCCAAATGAATAGCTTGTAAATTTTTCTGGTAGGAACTTCTTCCTTTTATTAGTTTCTGATTTTAGAATTTCATTATAGAAAGTTGGAGGATCTCCATTAAAAATAAAATTATCAGCATGGAATATATTACCATCCATACACTCAATTTTTTCAATTTTACCATTTGTTTCATAAGCAGTTTTTATGTCTAAATTACACTTAATATCGACCCCAGTTCGTTCTAATAATTTAGTTAACTCTTCGACAAGTTTTCCTGTACCGCCCATACTAAAATAAACTCCCCAATTTCTTTCTAAAAAATGTATGAGAGCATAAATAGAGGTAGTGGAAAATGGGTTTCCGCCTACCAATAATGGGTGAATGGAAAAAGCTGATCTCAAATTTGGATTTTTGATATATTTATTTACAAGTTGAGCGACTGTAAGATAGCTTTTTAACTTTAACAAAGCAGGTACTTGTTTTAACATGTAAAAAAATGAATTAAAGGGTTTGTCAGCTAATTTAGTAAAACCTATATCAAAAATAGATTTTGAAGCTTTTAATAATTTATCATAATTATTTGCATCTTTAATAGAAAACTTTTTCATTTCTTCTTTAGTTTTCTGAATACTTTCAGAGTAATCAAAGGTTTGACCATCATGAAAATGGAACCTATACCAAGGTTCTAAAGGTCTAAATTCGATGTGATCTTCTCTTTTTTCGTTGAAGAGTTCATAAAGTTCATCAAATAAAAAAGGCGCCGTTATTACTGTTGGCCCAGCATCGTGTTTGAAACCATTTTTTTTAAAGACTTGAGCTCTTCCGCCTAGAGTGCCTAATCTTTCTATTAAAGTAACACTATGGCCAAGTGCTCTTAATCTAAGAGCAATTCCTATACCACCAAAACCACCACCAATTACAATACTTCTTACATTTTGTTTTTTATCTGATAAATTCATTAATATTTCTTAATTAATTACTTCACTACAATATACAAAAAAAAAGCCTGTAGGAATGCCTACAGGCTCTTTAATTAAACTATTTTAAGTTTATGCATCAGATTCTGCAGTTGCTGCAGCCCAGATTGCTAAACAGAAAGCAATTTTATTCACAACGTCAGCTAAGTTATAAATGACGTTTAAGCTGTTTGCATCGGCTCCTCCTGCCATATACCCCATGAAATATCCAATTGGGTAAATTGCCCAACCAATTGTAACAATCCATTTCATAGTATTATATGCAGTTTTTACTGATTCTGGAGCTTCGGCAGCATTAACTTTACTTGCTTCACCTGCAAAAATTTCATATAGGATGAATATCCATCCAGCCATACCGATTACAAATCCAACTGTTGCATTTATAAATCCAGCTTCACCTAAATATCCACCAATTAACATTACTAGAGATCCGATAAACAGTCTCCAGAACACACCACCAGCAATTGCAGTACACGCAGCTAAGATTAAATAGAATTCAATCATTTGAAGTGGAACTGTAATTATCCAGTCGACATATCTAAATACTGTTGGAGATGCACCTGTAGATACCCACACGTCTCTCATGTAGAAATAGTGCACTGCTGCAACTAAGGTAACAAGAGCACCAACAACTAGAGATGTTCTCCATTTACCTTTTACTCTCAATGATTCCATTAAGAAAAAAACAGTTGCTGCAACCATGGCAATAGATATTATCCAAAAACTTATACCAACAGCATCACTCGGGTCAAGATTACCACCGTGAGACCCTGCAAATGAAAGTGTTGGAAGTAGGGCTAAAAAACTAGCCGGTATTAAATATTTTAAAAAAGACATTTATAAACTCCCCTTATACTTGTCATGTTTAATTTCTAGCAACTGCTAGATTCAATGCAAAATAGCACATTTAGCGAAAACAATAAAAGGGAATTTAAGGTTAAGCAACAATTAAAAGTAATTTAATTGCACTTTTTTTTAATGTAAATTGTTAACATGTTGTTTTTTAATGGTTTATTTTGTGATATCAATTATCATTTTCAATTGAAAATTAAGGAAATTATAAAAATTTATTACATTTAATTTATGAATTTTGCTAATTTTTAAATATATTTTAGCATTCGTAGGGGTTTAACTTAGTATAAAATAGGAATTATAATCTGATTTATTAAAACGTTTGGTACTATTTTATACTTCAAATCAAATAATCAAGTTTCCACGTATGCTTTTTTTTACAACTTCCCAATCCAAATTTTGAGGTTTTATCGCTTTTGACTTAAGCTTTTTATGAAGACTAAATCTGTAAGTTTTATCACTAATAACCTTATGAATCCAATCTGACAATCTATTTTCTTCAATACCTAAACTATGGACTAAATGTAATAACGCTTTTTTTTGATCTAAACTATTTAATGAAACATTCTTAGCATTAATTAGAGATAATCTTTTAGGGTTGTTGTCATTAAATGAAAAAGCACCTGAAATTGATATATATCCATATACATGTTTTTCATATTTAAAATTTTTTATTTTTACAGTGTCTAACTTTAATTTTACAAAATTGTATGCCACTCCTAATGCTTCAGTTAAATGCATAATTTCTAACTGCTCCTCATTTAGCCATAACACATTAAGATCCACTTCAGTTCCTTTACTTGGCCATTGAGTTGCAGGTATTGATCCATAAGATGATAAAGATGCTGCATAAACCACATCAGAGTCATATAATGTGGCTGGTGTAACACAAATATCTTGAAGTAACGAAAATTTTCTTTTTAGTTGGTATGGTGATCTATTGGAACCAACTGATATTATGGGTATTCTATTAGCAAGGTCAACACAAATACCTTTTAGAAACTCACCCTTATAAAATGAAAAAGGATAGTTAGGTGTAAAGTAAGGATAACTTATAGCTCTTTCAAATGATGAATAGTTAGGAAACAATTCTTGAGTATTTTTTTTTTCATTATTTTTCATATAAAAATCTATTTCTATAAACCTAAAGTTTCATCAAATCCGAAAGCAATATTCATAGATTGTATGGCAGCGCCTGAGGCTCCCTTACCTAAATTATCTAATCTAGAAGAAATAATTAACTGATCATTTTCGTCATTTCCAAAAATACTGATATCAAGACAGTTTGTTCCGACTAAATTATCTGGCCTAAAATATCCTTTATCGCTAATACCTTCATCTTTTTTTAATACTTTAATAAAGTTAGCTCCTAAATAAAATTCTTCAATTAAATATTGAATCTTTTCAGTATTTACTTTGTCATTAAACCAAGAAAAATGTAATGGTATAGAAACAATCATACCTTGAATAAAATCTCCAACAGAGGGGCAGAATATTGGTATTTGTTTTAACTTATTATGATATATTATTTCTGGCAAATGCTTGTGATTTAGGTTAAGTCCATAATTAAAGAAAGGTTCGTGATCTGTTTCCTTGAAATAATTAATCATTGATTTTCCACCACCTGAATAACCACTAACAGCATTTATTATTATTGGAATATTTTGACTCAAAATACCTTTAGAGATTAGAGGTTTTAAAATAACATTAGCCCCAGTTGGATAACACCCTGGCGATGCTATACGTTTTGAATTTTCAATATTTTTTCTATAATCTATCCCTAACTCTGGAAGTCCATATGCCCAATTTGGGTTAGTTCTGTGTACAGTAGATGAATCTATAATTATTGGCGATTTATCACCTAGCTCATCAGCAATTTTAACCGTTTCTAAAGAACTTTCGTCAGGTAAGCACAAAAATGTAACATCAGATTGTGCTAACATTTCTTTTTTATAAGAAATTTCTTTTCTTTTCAATTGATCAACTGGCATTATGTTGACATTTGGATGCTTAATTAACTTTTCACGAACTTGCAAACCTGTTGTTCCAGTTTCTCCATCAATAAAAATATCCTTTTTCATTTTTACCTTTTTTGTACTTATAAAGTTGCAACAATTAAAACAGTATACTAATAAAACATATATAAATCATTTGTAAATTCTCTTTTCACAGGAACAAATTTTAAATGTCTAGAAAAAAACTTAATGACAGAGATAGTATGAACCTTCTTATCGACACAGCAATTGCTAGTGGTGCAAGTGGTGCAGAGAGTATGTTATCAAGAAGTAGAGGTGTCACAATTACAAGGAGACTAGGTAAAGATGAAAATATTCAAAGGTATGAAGACTTTGACACTGGTTTAAGAGTGTTTGTTGAAGGTAAAATATCATCTGTTTCAACTAATGATAACTCTGAGGAAGCTCTAAAAGAAGTTGCAAAAAGAGCAGTTGAAATGGCTAAAATAGCTCCAGAAGATAAATATAGTTTTATAGCTGGTAAAGATATACTTCAACAATTTCCAATACAAAAAGATATTTTTATTGATAGTTATGATGAAATAGAACCAAGTATTGATATAATAAGACAAAGAGCTTCAGAAGTTGAAGATATTGCCTTAAGTGTAAAAGGTATTACTAATAGTGACGGTGCTGATGCTTCATGGGGAGAAGGAGAAACACTCTTGATGACATCTAATGGTTTTTTTGGGTCATCAAAAAAATCAAATCACAGTGTGTCAGTAGTTGTTATTGCTGAAAAAAATGGGAAAATGGAAAGGGACTATGATTACTCATCAAAAGTTTATGGTGATGACCTTAAAGACGGGAAAAATATTGGTCTTGAAGCCGCAAAGAAAACATTAGCTAGAATGGGCGCCCAAAAACCAGTTACTGGACGATACCCGGTTATATTCGACCCAAGAGTATCAAGGTCAATAGCAAGCCACTTTGCATCAGCTGTAAATGGGGCATCAATAGCACGTAAGACTAGCTTTTTAAAAGATTCCTTAAATCATAAAATTGCAAACAAAAATGTTACTTTAATTGATGACCCTTTTCTCAAAAGAGGTTTAGGTTCAAGATTGTTTGATGGAGAGGGTCTAGGCACCTCTAAGCATGTATTAATCAAGGATGGAGTACTTGAAAATTGGCTATTAGATTTATCATCTTCTAAACAATTAAATATATTACCAACAGCAAATGCAAAGAGAGGCATAAGTGGACCTCCTGCACCAGGTATAACTAATCTGTTTCTATTACCAGGCAAAGATTCACCTGAAAGCTTGGTTTCTAGTGTAAGTAATGGTTTTTATGTTACTGATATGATTGGTAGCAGTGTATCTATGGTTACTGGTGATTATAGCCGTGGAGCTAGTGGTTTCTGGATAAAAAATGGTGAATTGTCAACCCCCATAACAGAAGCAACTATTGCAGGTAACTTAAAGGATATGTTCATGACACTAGAACCTGCTAACAACCTTGATTTTACACACACTATAAATTGCCCAACAATTTTAATAGAAAATATGACAATCGCAGGTAATTGATTGATAAAAAAATCAGAAAAATTAAAATTTAATAGATTTTTAGCTTGGTTTGACATGATTGTCAAAGATCATGGGTTTTTAAGATTTTGTTATCACAATTTCCATCAAGTTGATGAAAAATTGTATAGATCAAATATGCCTACTCCCCTAAGAATAAAATACTATGGTAAACTTGGCATAAAAACCATAATAAATCTTAGGGGTATTAGAAAAGATGGTGGTTGGTTATTAGAAAACGAGGCCTGCGAGAAGCACAACATAAAATTAGTTGACTTTAGAGCAAGATCTCGCGCTGCCCCAGAAAAAGATATGATATATAAAGCTGAAAAATTATTTAAATCAATAAAATATCCAGCTTTAATTCATTGTAAATCAGGCGCTGATAGGGCTGGCATAATGTGCGCCTTGTATATGCTCACCTACAAAAATGAACAACCTCATATTGCAAAAAAACAACTGTCTTGGAAGTATCTTCATGTAAAATGGGCTAAACCAGGTGTATTAGATAGTTTTGTTGAGGAATATTTAAAACAATATAATCAAAATAAAATGAATTTTATAGACTGGGTAAAGGAAGTATATAATCCCAAAAATTTGGAGAAAAATTTTCGATCTGTCTGGTGGGTTAATAGATTATTAGATGATTTTTTGAAGAGAGAGTAATTTTTTCTTAGGTACCTGCTTGAAATAATTTTTTGTAATGATCAGAACTTTTCATTAGTTCTTTATGACTTCCTGCATTTACAATTTTACCTTTACTTAATAAAATTATTTGATCTGAATTTATAATTGTAGATAATTTATGCGCAATAGTGATTGTAGTCTTATTCTTGGTCAGTTTTTCTAGAGTTTTATTAATTTCATTTTCAGTTTCAGGGTCAAGAGAACTTGTTGCTTCATCTAAAAGTAAGATTGGAGCATCTTTGAGAATAGCTCTGGCAATAGATAAACGTTGCTTTTGACCTCCAGATAGAGTATTACCACTTTCTCCAACAATTGTATTGTAACCATCTAAAGAGTTAACTATAAGATCGTGAATATCAGCATTCATTGCAGCTTTTTTAATCTTATGATCTGAAGCATCTAAGTTGCCAAATCTGATATTATCCATAAAGCTTTTATTATAAATTATAGTTTCCTGGCTAACCAATGAAATATTATTTCTAAGTGAATTTAAACTAATATCTTTAATGTTTTGTTCATTAATTAAAATTTGTCCATTTAATGGATCATAAAATCTTGATATTAAGTTGATAATTGTTGACTTACCTGACCCACTTTGTCCAACCAGTGCAACTTTAGTTCCTGAATTTACGTCAAAGTTGATATGATCTAAGACAATGTTTTTTTTGTTATAAGCAAAACTTACTGCCTTAAAATTTATTTTGGGTGGTTTGTTTTTTACAATTTTTAAATTAGGAGCAGATGATAAGCTTATAACTTTTGGAATAATTTTTAGTTGAGTATAAATTCTTGCTAGAGCCGAAAGAGCTTCTTGAAATACAGTATTAAATGTTCCCAATGCTCTGGCAGGTTGAGCAATCATTAGTAATGCTGTTACATAACCAACAACACTTCCAGGAGATAATTCTCCAGTTGATACCCGGTAGCTTGCAAAACCAATAACACTAGCTGCTGCAACTCCCCCTAAAATTTCTAAAATAGGCAAAATTTTTGCTCTTCCAATTACTAAACTGAACATTTTACTAAATAATGAGTTCAATACACTTTCAGATCTATTAATTTCCATATCTTCTAAATTATACGATTTAACCATTCTTATGCCTTGTATCATCTCAGTAAGTGAAGAAGTTACAATTTCCATTTGTTCTTGAAGGGATGTTGCAATGATATTTTGTTTTTTTCCAATTCTTACAACAGGTCTTAGGGCTAGAGGGTAAATGATTATAACTAATATTGATAAAAGCCAATCTAACCAAATAAGATAAAATAATAATGCTAAAACTGTAAAAGTATCCCTAACTAAGTTATTTATAGCCCTTTCAAAACCATCTCTAATTAAAATAACATCATTCATTATCCTAGAAACATGATTACCTGATGACAATTTATTCAGTTCATCTAAGTCGGCAGTTATCAATTGCTTCGTTAGTCTTTTTTGAATATCTACCGAAATTGATAATGAAATTTTAGAAACTTGCCGTATTTGAAAAAACATGGCCCCCCCCCCTAATAATCGCAATGAAAGCAATAATAAAAGGGTAAATAATCCAGTTTTCGTTTTTATCTAGTAAACCATCAAAAACCAGTTGTATCAAGTAGGGATAAATAGATGCAGTAACAGCGACAACAATTAATAATATAAAAGCTAAAGTTATATCAATTTTATATTTACGTACAAAATCACTATAAAATTCTTTTATTAAATTTTTATATTCTTTTGTTATTATTAGGTTTTTTTTCATTTTAATTCAATTTACTATATTCTTTATTTTAATCTATAATATAAATTATATGTATAGTTAGTTATTTTGTTTTGTGTAAATTATATTTAATAATCACTTTTAGATATTTGTAGTTTTTTGGATATTTAAATGCTTACTTTAAAACGGTTTAGTAAAACTAATATTGGTCAAAGACTAATTGGGTATTTTTTTTATTTTATCACAAAATTAATTTCGCATTCTATTAGATGGGAATATTTTGAGCAAAGCAAAAAATCAATAATTTTTGATAATAGACATAAATTTATTTTTTGTTGCTGGCATAATAAATTATTTTTAGGTCCACATCTTTTACCAAGAAACAGAATAATTAACGCACTTCAATCAAGTCATTCTGATGGTATGATTACTTCTTTAGCTTTTCAATATCTTGGTATGAATGTCATACTAGGATCTTCAAAAAAAGGAGGAATGATTGCATTCAGAAAGATGGTAAAATGTTTACAATTAGGTGAAAGTATAGCTATTACACCTGATGGACCTAAAGGGCCAAAAGAAAAAGTAAAAGAAGGTATTATAAAATTAGCACAAATTACTAATACGCCTATAATTCCTCTAGTTTGGGTTACTAGAAAATTTAAAATAGTTAATTCATGGGATAATTTTGTTTTACCGTATCCATTTTCAAGAGGAATATATAGTTTTGGGAAACCAATATATGTAGAAAAGAAATTAAATACAAATAAGTTTGAACTTGAGAGACAAAATCTTGAAAATGAAATTAAAAAACTAACTGAAGTATTAGAAAATAAAATAAATTGAACCTTAATTAATCTTGGAACTTAAAATGACGCTATCTACATATAATTTTTTATGGGGAATAATAAAATTATTTTTACCAAACTATCTTGAAAGGCGTCAAAAAAAAGGTAAAGAAGATAAATTTAGACTTATTGAAAGATATGGAACTTCAAAAAAAATGCGTCCAAACGGTACAATAGTTTGGTTGCACGGAACTAGCGTTGGTGAATCTGTAGCAGCTTTAGCACTTGCTAATTCAATGAAAAAAAACGGTTATGGTATAAATAAAAATGAGTTTTTCTTATTAACCACTAACACTACTTCAGCAGCAAAATTAATAAAAGATAAAATAAAAAAAGGTTTGCCTGCAATTCATCAATATCATCCATACGATCATCCTAAATTTGTTTTAAATTTTTTAGATCAATGGAAACCTAATATGGCAGTTTTTATGGAGTCTGATTTCTGGCCTAATTTGATTTATTTGACTGCAAATTCAAAGATACCAACTGTTCTAGCATCTTCACAAATGTCAGATAAATCTGCTCGTTTTTGGACAGGCTTAGGTTACTTTTTGGCCAAGAAAATTTTTGGTAAAGTGGATCATGTTCTAGCTGTTGATCCGAAACAAGAGGCTCTATTTAAAAAATTAGGTGCTAAAAATGTTAAAAGCTTAACAAGTCTAAAATCAATAGCTGAAAAACCTCCTGTAAATCAAAATTATGTAGTACAACTAAAAAAGAATATACTTAGAAAAAAAGTATTAGTAGCAGCCTCGACTCATCCTGGAGAGGAAGAGTTGATGATAAAATTAGCAGACCTTTTAAGAAAAAAATCACATGATAATATTCTAATTATAATAGCACCTAGACATATAAATCGAAGTTTAGTTATTCAAAACAGAATAAAAGCTGCTGGTTTTGACATAAAATCAAGGAGTAAGGGTGAGTACCCGTCAAAAAACGATGTATTTTATCTTTCAGATACTATGGGAGAAATGGGCTCACTAATGGAAATATCAGATTTAGTTTTTGTTGCTGGATCTATGGTACCTATTGGAGGGCATAGTCCGTCTGAAGCATCTCAATTTGGTAAGCCAGTTATCATGGGTCCACATTCTGAAAAGTGTGATGCACAAATAAAAGATCTTGTCTGGTCTGGAGGCGCTATACAAATTGAAAAAGGTCCTAAAATGAATGAGAACTTCCTAAATAATATAGTTGAGTTACTAGGTAACTCTGAACGCTTAGAGGATATGGGGAAAAATAGTTTAATTGCCTCCGGTTACGCTCAACAACGTGCAGACGAGGCTAGTTTAAATTTGATTGAACTTTTAAACACATATAGAAAAACAAACGTAGCCTAAGATGTTTATAACACCAGAATTTTGGTATAAGAAAGATATTCAATCAAAAATAAAAAGTCTTATTCTTTTTCCACTTTCTATTTTGTGGATTTTAATTGATGAGTTTAAAAAACACTTTTCAAGGACGTATAAATCTAAAATAAAGGTAATTTGTATTGGCAATCTTACTGTTGGAGGAACTGGCAAAACTCCTTTTTCAATTTATACATTTAAACTTTTAAAAAATTTAGGATATAAACCTGTTTTTTTAACTAGAGGCTATGGTGGCTTAAAAAAAGGACCAATAGAAGTTAATGATTCACATTATTTTCAAGATGTCGGAGATGAATCAATGTTATTAAGCAAGGTTGGTACTACAATCGTTTCTAGAAACAGATCCTTAGGGGCAAAGTTTATTGAAAAACATAAGGATAAATTCAATGTAATTATAATGGATGACGGGTTGCAAAATTATCAATTAAAGCAAGATATAAAATTTTTACTAATTGATAAACAATTGAAGCTTGGAAATGGGTATTGTTTACCTGCAGGACCGTTAAGACAGTGTCAAAGTCGTGGCATGAAGGATATTGATAAAATAATATTAACTGGAGAGAGGGGCAAATGTGAAAAAAATTTATATAAGACTTTCAAAATTCCAGTTATTAAGACAAATATTAAAGCAATTAATCTACCAAAGATAAAAAAAGAAAAGCTACTTGCTTTTTGTGGTTTGGCTAATCCAAATAAATTTTTTGAAACACTTAAAAATAATGGATATAAGGTCTTATCCATAAAAAAATTTCCTGATCATTATAGTTACAGGGGTGATGATATCAAAAACTTAATTTTAGATGCAAAAAAACAAAGCTTAAAACTCATTACTACAGAAAAGGACTATGTTAGGTTTTCAAAATATAATAAATATAAAGATATAAATTTTTTACCAATTGAATTGGAATTAAGCACAAAAGACAAATTAAGTTTTCAATTTTTTCTTCAGGAAAAATTAAATGACTGATCCATTAAGTTTTAGAATAAAAAAGAAATTTGATAGATATATACATGATCCAATAACAGCTATTATAGCCATTCCACTTTTTTTAATACTTAAGCTTTTACCATACAAATTTTCATCTTACTTGTGCGGAACTTTAATGTGTTTGATAGCTCCACTTACATCCTATAACAAACGTGTAAAAAAACATTTTAAAATTGCATTCCCTAAAAAGTCTAGAAAAGAGATAGATAGACTTACATTTCAACATTGGTTCATGCTTGGACAAACAATTGGTGAAATGCCGCATATTAATAATTTGATCAAGTTAGGTAATTTAGAGACTGAAGGTTTAGAAAAAATAAAAAAAGGTCCTGCCATTCTTGTTGGGGCACATATCGGAAATTGGGAATTCCTTTTAAGGGTTGGAGACCTTGCAGGAAGACGGGCTGGCTATGTTTTCAGACCTATTAATAATTGGATATTAAACAAAATACAAGTTTACAGAAACAAAGATGCAAATGCAGATTTTTATACAAAAGGTCGTCTTGCAGCTATAGGAATGGCTAGTAAAATTAAAAATGGAGAGGTGGTTGGGCTAACTGGAGATCAACTTTTAAGAGAAGGAATTATGGTTCCTTTTTTTGGCATTGAAACACCTACACCCCAAGCAGCTGCAGTTATGGCCATAAAATGGAATGTCCCAATTTACATGGTGCGAGTAGAACGTTTTAGAGGTATAAAGTTTAAAATGACTATTGAAGATAAAATTAAGATTCCAGAAAATTTAGATAAAGAAAAAGCTATATTTCAAATCACTAGATTAATTTCTAAAAGAATTGAAGAATGGATAGTGGATAAACCAGAACAATGGTTGTGGGCTCATAGGAGGTGGGGAAAAGATAGTTGGTGACTAAATAATACATAAATATTTCTAAATGATTAATTTACTAAGTATCTAATGTTCCAGATCTTGTTTCATCAGAGAATTTTATATTTACATTTGCATTTTTAGGAGCTTCACTACTTTGTTTAATTGGCTTACCTTTCAAATCCATCACAAGCGCAAAGCCTCTTTCAAGAACTCTGTTAAAGCTTGATGACTCAAGAAGTTGGTTTAGAGAGTTTAATTTTGTTTCCTTACTATTTACTATATTTTCTAGATAATTTTTAAATTTTGTTTCTAAAAGCTGATGTTTTGAAACCAAATTGGTAATCAAAATTTTAGGTGGCAGTAATCTTTGTGCATATTGAGTAATTGTATTTTTTTTCTCAACAAAAATTTCTTTAAATAAACTTTCAAAATCTTTGTACATAAAATCTAGGTTTTGAATTTTACTTTCAAAAATTTGATCAGGTTTCCCTAATAATTTTATAAGGCTATTGAGACGGTCTTTGTTATTATTAAGTTTATTATTAAATGATGTTTTGAATCTTAGATTTAATTCGTCAACTCTAGCTATTAACTCATCTCTAACTGGAACGGCCTTTTCTGCAGCTGCTGTTGGCGTTGGAGCTCTTAAGTCAGAAACAAAATCTATCAATGTTGTATCAGTTTCGTGACCTATAGCTGATATCACTGGTATAGAACTTTTAAATACTGATCTAACGACAATCTCTTCATTAAAAGACCATAAATCTTCTAGGCTTCCTCCTCCTCTTGCAACTATAAGCAGGTCAGGCTTTTTAATAGTTGTTTCATTTGTTAATTGATTAAATTTGTCAATTGCATTTGAAATCTGCTGAGCAGACCCTTCACCTTGAACAGCAACTGGCCATAAATAAACATGGGATGGGAAACGGTCAGACAACCTATGAAGTATATCTTTTAATACAGCACCTGACGGACTAGTGATGACGCCTATTTTTTCAGGAAGATAAGGTATAGCCTTTTTGTATTCTTGTTTGAACAAGCCCTCTTGAAGAAGTTTCTTCCTTCTATCCTCAAGCATTTTTAGAAGCGCACCCTCTCCTGCCACCTCCATGCTTTCTACAATAATTTGGTATTTTGACTGACCCGCAAAGGTAGTAACTTTTCCAGTACAAATTACTTCAATGCCCTCTTCAGGTTTTATTGATAACCTCGGTAGAGTATATTTCCAAATGATTGCGGCGATTGTACCGTCTGTGTCTTTAAGAGTAAAATAAACATGTCCTGATCCTGGAAACGAGGGACGAGATATTTCGCCTCTAATGCGTATATAACTAAAATTTGTTTCAACAAATTTTTTAATTACATGTGAAAATTCGCTAACAGAATATACAGGATTATTAGTATCAGCATTCATTAGATTATATTAAGATTTCTATTTATCATGCATTGATATTATGGCATATTCCAGAAAATCTAAAGCCTTTTGGAGTAATTAATTTATGAATATTTTAGTAGTGGGTGGAGGTGGTAGAGAACATGCTATTGCTGTATCATTGTCAAAGTCATCTTTAACAACAAGACTAGTTGTTGCTCCAGGAAATCCAGGGATTGAAACATTTGCAGAATGTTACCCGATAGCCACTGACGACATACCTGGACAATGCAAGTTAGCAAGAGATATTAAAGCAGATTTTGTTTTTATAGGCCCTGAAATTCCGCTAGTCCTAGGCTTAAAAGATGAATTGTTAAAATTAGGAATTAGTGCATTTGGGCCTTCAAAAAAAGCAGCTCAATTAGAAGGTTCAAAAATTTTCTCTAGAAAATTTTGTAAAAGACACAATATTCCACAACCAAAATTTAAATATTGTACCGATATCGAGACTGCTAAGAAACAAATTGTACTTTTGAATGGCTATTGCGTCGTAAAAGCGGATGGTCTTGCTGCTGGCAAAGGCGTCGTTGTATGTGACACAGTCAATCAAGCAATTATTGCAGCAACTGAAATGTTAGAAAATAATAAATTTGGTGAAGCAGGAAAGTCAATTCTAATAGAAGAAAGAATAAATGGTATAGAAGCAAGTGTTTTTGCAGTTTCAGACGGCAACAATGCAGTTTTAATTGGAACAGCTCAAGATCACAAAAGAGCTTATGATAATGATGAGGGGCCCAATACAGGGGGCATGGGGGCAATTTCTCCTGCTCCTGCATTAGATCAAAATTTAAATAAAGAAATATTCAATAATATCATTACACCTACAATAAATGGTATGAAATTAGAAGGCCACCCTTATGAAGGTATTTTATATGCTGGAGTAATGATTACAGAGAAAGGACCTAAAGTAATCGAATTTAATTGCAGATTTGGAGATCCTGAAACTCAAGTTGTGCTTCCTCGTTTAAATACCGATTTAGTAAGTATCATTCAGAAAACAATTAAAAAAAATCTAGGAGATATGATTATTAATTTCATTCCCCAAAATGCAATTACTGTTGTAATAGCAAGCAAGGGATATCCAGGAAAATTTGAAAAAGGTGTTTTATTACCATCCCTTAAAAATTTTGATAATGAAACTGAAATATTTGTGTTCCATTCAGGCACCTCTAAAGATAAAAATGAAAACCTTGTATCAAATGGCGGAAGAGTTTTATCAGTTACATCTATTGGAGCAAATGTTCAAGACTGCAGGCAAAAAGCATATAACATTGTAGAAACGATTAATTGGAAACAAGGTTTTTATAGAAAAGATATTGGTAAACTCTAAAATTATCTTATTTCCTCAAAAAATTCATCTAACAATTTTTCAGACTTTTTAGCAGAAAATCCTGAGTAAATTTCTAATTTAACTTTAGATTTCAAATTTGAAAACAATCTAACTCCATTATCTATTGCTCCACCCTTTTTATCCTCTGCACCATAATACAAACGTCTTATTCTTGTTTGTTTAATTAGACTTGCGCACATTATGCAAGGTTCTAACGTTACCCAAATGTCATAATTATTTAAATATCTATTACCTGTAATTTTAAGAGCTTTTTCTATTACTAATTTTTCAGCGTGGCTTGTTGCATCGTTTCTAGTCTCTACTAAGTTATGTGCCTTAGCTATAACATTACCATTTTTATCTACTATAATTGCACCAACAGGAACTTCTTGTTTTTCTTTTGCTTTAATTGCTTCATTTATTGCTAATTCCATATAATCAATTTCATAAACCAAATTCTTTTCCTTGTTGTTAGTAATGTTGCTAATACTTATTAAAACCTATAATACAGAACTATGAAAAATATTTACAAAAAAATTAATACAAAACCATCTGAAAACATTAATTCAGAAATAGTCTCATCTAACACTAAGACCAATAGGATAGCGAAAGTTATTGCAAGATCAGGTTTATGTTCTAGAAGAGAAGCAGAGCGTTTAATTACAAAGGGCGTGGTAAAAGTTAACAACAAAACTCTATTTGAATGTGGAGTAAATGTTTCTTCAAAAGATCAAATTAAAGTAAATGATCAACCTTTACCAAAGAAGGCTGAAACTAAATTGTGGCTTTATCATAAGCAAAGAGGCTATTTAGTAACAAACTATGATCCAGAAAATAGACCAACAATTTTTGATTATTTAAAAGAAAAGTTAGAAACAAGGTTTATTTCTGTTGGACGTTTAGATATGGATTCAGAGGGTTTGTTATTGCTAACAAATGATGGTGATTTGGCCAGAAAACTTGAATTGCCTTCAACTGGCTGGTTACGAAAATATAGAATTAGAGTACATGGATATGTAATTAAAAAAGATCTAGAATTGCTTAAAAATGGAATCACTGTTGATGGCATTAGATATGGTAAAATAGATGCTAAACTAGACAAACAGCAAGGTAGTAATGCTTGGCTTACTTTGGGTATAAGAGAAGGAAAAAACAGAGAAGTTAGAAGAGTCATGAGCCATCTTGGATATAACGTTAATCGTTTAATTAGAGTATCTTTTGGACCTTTTCAAATTAAAAATCTAGCTTCTGGCGAGGTAGAAGAAGTTAAGAATAAAATCCTTAGAGATCAATTAGGGTTTTCTATGCCGATAAATAAAAATAGAAGATAGTTTTAAAAATTAAGATTATATTATGAGAATAATAGGTGGCAAATACAAAGGTTTAAAGCTTCTACAGCCGAATGGTAATAATATTAGACCAACATCTGATAGATTAAAAGAGTCTCTTTTTTCAATAATCACCTCAAATAAATATAAGATTAATATTAATGATTGTAACGTTCTTGATATTTGTAGTGGAACTGGATCATTGGGGATTGAATCCTTTTCTAGGGGAGCTGTATCAGTTTATTTTATAGATAAAGACTATAGATCAATAAATTTAATTTATAAAAATATTTCAAAATTAAAAATTGATTATAAATTTCAAAATAAAATTAAAATTATAAAAGATGAGGCAACAAAAGCACTTAAAAATATAAATAAAATTTTTCAAATAGTTTTAATAGACCCACCATACAATTCTAATATAATTGAGAAATGTTTATTTACATTGAAGGAACTAAATCTAATTAATGAAAATAGTTATATTTTTGCTGAGAGCAGTAAAACAGGAAACTTTAATTATGATGGTTATCAGATTTTGGATGTAAAATTATACGGAAATTCAAAATTAACTATCTTAAAGCAATTATGTTCAAGTTCTATTGAATAATTTCTCAATATCCTTGAGTGATAGACTAATAGATGTAGGTCTACCATGATTACATTGTCCAGAATTTGGTGTTTTTTCCATTTCTCTTAGTAATTGGTTCATTTCAAATTCATTTAAATTACGTCCTGATCTTACTGATCTATGGCATGCAATATTACCTAATATAAGATCAATTTTAGCTAGATAAGAAGAAGGCAGCCCAGATGCAGACAGATCATCTCCTAAATCAATAATTATCTGTTTTATATCAACATCTCCTAACAAAGCTGGAATTTCTCTTACAACAACTGCACCCTCACCAAAAGGTTCTATTATAAAACCTATATCTGCCAACAGTTCAATATTTTCTTTTATTACCTCTAGTGGAACTGGTTCAAGATTTATAACTTCCGGAAGCAGTAATATTTGTCTTTCAATTGATTTATTCCTTTGTGCAAATTTCATTTTTTCTAATGTTAATCTCTCATGTGCTGCGTGTTGGTCAATTATCACAATACCATTGGAATTTTGTGATATTATATAATTTTTATTAAATTGTCCTAGCGCAGCACCTAGGGGGAAACTCTTATTCTCAATAGTTTGAATTGATTTATTTTCAAATTCGTCTTGTTTTAACAATTTTTTTAAAGGTTTAACTTCAAAATTATTAAAAAATGTTTGTTTAATGCCTTTGTTATAATTAAGAACATTATCATTAGTATTGTTAAATATTTCATCTTTAGAAAATCTATCAAGAGCTTCTCTAGAAATTTCACTCGTTGTTTGAAAAAAATTTGAATTTAATTCTCGACTAATTGAACCTACTAATAAACTTCTGATAAGAGCGTTGTCTTGAAATCTTACCTCTGTTTTTCCTGGGTGAACGTTGACATCAATAAAATCTGATGGCACTTCAATAAACAAACAAAAAACTGGAAATCTTCCTTTTGGAAGAGTATCTCTGTAAGCTGACCGTATTGCACCCGAAAGGTTTCTGTCCTGGACTGATCTTCCATTTATGAATAAATGTTGTTGATTATAATTTGATTTATTTAATGTTGGTAATCCAATAAAGCCGTGTATTTTTGCAAATTTTGAACCTGTTATTTGCTTTAAATTCTCAATTTTTATCGCTTCATTTGAAAAATTTGATCCCATTAAGGTCTTAATCCTATTTAAATACGACTCATCAGATTTGTTTTCAGGTTTAATATTTAGTAATTCACGTCCATCAGCTTTAAAATTAAAACCTGTATAAGGATTTACCAAAGCCATTTTTAAGATAACTTGATGACAATAACTTTTCTCAACTTGTGAAGATTTTAAAAATTTCAGCCTAGCTGGGGTAGCAAAGAATAAATTTTTTATAGATACTTTAGTGCCTGTTTCTAGTGAGGATGGGTAAACATCGTTGAAATCTCCAGCGATAATATCTAGTGACCAAGCTTGGTTAGATTCAATATATTTTGACTGCAAGTTTAATTCACTTACGGCAGCTATTGAAGGCAGAGCTTCCCCTCTAAAACCTAAATATTTTATTTTATGTAGAGAATTATCAGATAATTTTGATGTAGCATGCCGTTCTACTGCAAGTGGAATTTGTTCTTTTTGAATTCCAATACCATTATCAGCTACTGAAATTAAATTTTTTCCACCATTATCTGCTAAAATATCTATTTGCGTTGCATTAGCATCTAAAGAATTTTCAATTAATTCTTTTAATGCAGATGAAGGTCTTTCTACTACCTCTCCGGCTGCTATTTGATTAATAAGATTTTGTGGAAGCCTTTTTATTTCCATATTTTTCACCTAATTATTTTATTAGTAAAGGCTTTCCTGAGTTAATATCTACTGCTGGGGAAGGGTTTGAATTAATAGTTTGTTTTAATGACTTATTTTCCCTGATTCTAATAGATTCTTTTTTAGGATCAATAACTACACCTGTTTTAGGAATATTTCCAAATAAAATGTCAATTCCTGACCTTTCACCTAGAGAAATACCAAGTGTTTCTTCATCAACTAATTTTCTAATATCTTTTGGAATATTTTTTGTATTAAATATTTGACTAAAACTATTTGCGTCTTTCTTATCTCTAATATCAATTTCTTTACTTAAATTTAAATCAATTTCAGTTGCGTTTAAATCATTACTTTTAACAAATTTAGGATCTATGTTGTAGCCAGGTGGAATTAAAAGAGAAGGAGTTACAGCCACAGAAAATTCATCTGGAATTACTTTTTCAGTACCAACAGCTTTTCTAAGATCAGAACAACTAGATAATATACCTAGAGCAAGCAAAAAAAAGAATATTATCAAAAATTTATTTTTCATAGTACATTCTTTCTGTCGTAAAAAATTGATTATAAAGAAACAACACAGCCCCTATGAAAATTATTGTATCAGCAAGATTGAATGCTGGCCAGTGTAAATCTTTAATATGAAAATCTATAAAATCTACTACTTTACCATACAATATTCTATCAATAGCGTTGCCAATTGCACCACTAGCGATAAGAATAAACCCCAAAGATGAATATCTTGGTAATTTAAAAGAAGAATAAATTAGCCAAAAACTAACTAAAAAAGCAAAGATAGTGAAACCATACCTCCCTATTTCTCCTGAATTTTGAAAAAAACCAAAGGAAATGCCACTATTCCAAACTGGTGTCATTGATAAAAAAGATGTCAATTCAATTGAACGATATTTTATAAAGAGATTTTCAATTGCCCATAATTTTGTGACATAATCAAAAAATATAAAAACCAAAAATATCAAGAGAAGATTAAAAATACCAAAATTTTTTTTCATTTAATTTAATTTAAGTACCCTTGTACACCTATTACATAGTTCAATATTATCTTTAACTTCTGGAACTATCTTCCAGCATCTCATACATTTTCCTCCAGATGCCAGTTCTACTTTTACCTTAACTTTTGCTTCAGACAAATTTTTGTTTAAATTCATTTGTACATCAGAACAAATGAAAGTCTCTGAAAGATTTACGTCTTGAAGTAATTTATAAGAGTCTTCATTTGCCTCTATTGTAACCTTTGCCTGCAAACTGGAACCTAACATTCCATCTTTTCTTTTTTCTTCAATAGATGATGTAACGACTGATCTTAATTCCCTAATCTGTGACCATTTTTTACCAATTTGAGAGTTTTTCCAATCTTTTTTAGCTTGATAATAAGTTTGCAAATGGACTGAATTTTCTTTGTCTCTGTATCTACTTTGCCAAGCTTCCTCTGCAGTAAAGCAAATGATTGGGGCTAACCATGTAGTTAATGATTGAAATAAAATATCCATTACAGTTCTACAAGATCTTCTTTCAACACTATTTGGATCTTCACAGTATAATGTGTCTTTTCTGATATCAAAGTAAAAAGCTGATAAATCTATAGTACAGAAATTATGAATGTCTAAGTAAATATCGTGGAGATTGAAAATTTCTGTATTCTTTAGTATTTTATCACTCAATTCAGAAACTCTATGGAGAACCCATTGTTCTAATTCTGGCATTTCGGTAAAATTTACTTTTTCTTTTTCATTAAATTCATTTAATGCACCCAACAGATATCTTAGTGTATTTCTTAGTCTTCTATAATGATCAGAATGTCTTACTAAAATTTCTTTTCCAATTCTAAGATCATCATAGTAATCTGAGCCAACTACCCATAAACGAAGAATGTCAGCACCAAACTCATTAATTACTTTTTGAGGTGCAGTAATGTTACCAAGAGATTTTGACATCTTCCTTCCTTGTTGGTCTAAAACAAAACCATGTGTTAACACTGCGTCATACGGAGCACGTCCCCTTGTACCACAACTTTCTAGTAATGAAGAGTGAAACCATCCTCTATGTTGATCTGTGCCTTCAAGATATAGAGAAGCTGGCCAAAATAAGTCTTCCCTTTCCTCTAATACAAATGAGTGGGTAGAACCAGAATCAAACCAAACATCTGCAATATCAGTAACTGCATCAAAATCTTCTGGATTATAATTTGATCCAAGAAAATAAGAAGAAGGTTTTTCAAACCAAGCATCTGCTCCATCAGTTTTGAAGGCCTCGACAATTCTATCTAATACTTCTTTATCTCTTAATGGCTCTTGAGTTTTTTTATTTACAAATATTGCAAGAGGTACACCCCATGCTCTTTGCCTAGATATACACCAATCAGGTCTATCTTCTATCATTTTAGTTAAACGATTTTGACCCTGAGGAGGATAAAAAGTTGTTTGTGACAAAGCTTTTAAAGAAATATCTCTTAAATTATTAGTTGTCATTGATATAAACCATTGAGGTGTTGTTCTAAAAACAAGGGGAGCTTTTGATCTCCAACTATGTGGATATGAATGATTTAATTTACCTCTTCCGATCAAGGCATTATGCTCAGACATAATATCAGCAATGATCTCATTATCCTTTAAAACACGTAGCCCTCCTAATAAAGGTAAATCATTATTTAATATTCCATTATCTGAAACAGTTTCCGGTATTGGTAAATTATTTTGTCTTCCAAGTTCAAAATCATCTGCACCGTGACCTGGAGCTATATGAACAAATCCAGTACCTTGATCAATTGTAACAAAGTCAGCTTCTAATAATAAAACCTCATGCTCATAACCATATTTATTTAATGGATGTTCTAAAACTGTTCCCTCAAAATCACTTCCCTTGAGAGTTTTTAAAGAATTAAAACTTAAGACAGAAATTTCTTTCATTACATCTTCCACCAATTCTTCAGCAATAACAATTTTATCGCTTATTTTTGCTAAAGAATTTTCGCCTACACTAGTAATTTCGATTAGTGAATAATCAATATCCTTACCATAAGCTACAGCTCTATTACCTGGCATAGTCCAAGGTGTAGTTGTCCAAATTATAATTTCAAAGTTACTTATTATATCTAATGAAGTTTTTTTAACCGGAAATCTTGCGAAAATAGTGGTGCTTAAATGATCATGATATTCAATCTCTGCCTCTGCTAAAGCAGTTTTTTCAACAGGGGACCACATTACAGGCTTAATTCCTCTATATAGACTTCCATTCATAAGAAATTTACCTATTTCAGACATTATTGTTGCTTCAGATTCAAATTTCATAGTTGAGTATGGATCTTCCCAATCGCCATATACACCTAATCTTTGAAATTCTTCAGACTGAACATCCATCCATTTAGCAGCAAAATCACGACATTCTTTTCTGAATTCCACGATTGGAACTTCATCTTTATTTTTCTTCTTTTTTCTATAATTTTCCTCTATTTTCCATTCAATCGGCAATCCATGGCAATCCCATCCAGGAACGTAATTTGCATTCTTACCAAGCATAGATTGAGATCTATTTATTACATCCTTAATGATTTTATTTAGAGCATGACCGATGTGCAGATTACCATTCGCATATGGAGGACCGTCATGAAGTATAAAAGGCTTAGAATTTTTTCTTTGCTCTCTTAACTTTTTAAACAATTTAGTTTCTTCCCATAATTTCATTATTTGTGGCTCTTTGGTAGGTAGACCAGCTCTCATAGAAAAATCAGTTTTTGGTAAATAAACGGTGTCTTTATAATCAGTCATTAAATTATCTCTGTATAAATCAATTATTAATTTTTATTTCATAATTTATGAAATTCGCATGCCCTTTTAGTATCAACCTTAATTTGCTTTTGAAGTTCAGATAAAGATTCGAATTTTTTTTCAGGTCTTAAAAATTCAATAAGTTCAACCTTTATTCTTTTTTCATATAAGTTTGTATTAAAATTATTTTGTTTAAAATTAATTATATGAGTTTCTAAATTAATAGAATTGCCTAAAACCGTAGGTCTTGTACCTACATTTGATATAGAAGGCAACCAATCATTACAAATTTCAGAATTTTTACTACTAATTAATTTTACTCTAGAAACATACACACCTAGTGGTGGCTTTAAAAAATTTTTTAAACTTACATTTGCTGTTGGAAATCCAATTTCTCTTCCCTGCTGTTTTCCTTTTTCCACCGTACCTGTTATGCACCAATTTCTGCCAAGAAGATCATTAGCTGGTTTCAATTGTCCATTTTGAATCAACTTTCTTATTTTTTGGGAACTGATTATTTCATTTTCTTTTTCACTTAAAGAATTTGTTTGCTTCAAATCCACAGAAACAAGTTGTAATCCAAGACTATTTGCAAAACTTTTTGTGTTTTCAATACTACCTTCTCTGTTTTTTCCAAATTTAAAGTTTGAGCCTGCAAACATTTTTACAATATTAAAATTTTCTTTTAAAATTTGTGATAAAAAATCCTCACAATTACAATTTTTCAATTGTTCGTTAAATTCAATAATTATAAGATGCTTAACACCAATTTCACTTAACAATGTCTCTTTTTCTTCGGCGTCCAGTAACTTAAAAGAAGGATTTTTAGGATTGAAAAAATCTCTCGGGTGAGGATCAAATGTTACAACTCCAAAAGATAGATTATTAGCTCTTGCTTCAAGCTTGCATTCATTTAAAAGTTTAATATGCCCTTGGTGAATACCGTCAAAATTTCCAATAGCAACAGCTAATTGCTCTTTCAGAAGAGGCGAATTGTCACCAATTTTCCATTTAATAATCTTCATAGGAATGTTATAACCATATTAAGTTTTCAAACTCAAGTTGATATATAAATAATTTTATACTCTTTGTAATTATTTTTATTATATATAACTTCATAATATGAAATAGTAATAAAAAACAAAAAGTATTAATTTGAATAATCGCGGAGGTCAATTTTTAATGGATAAAATGAGTATCAATTTTGAAATTATTTCAAACCTTATAAATAGCTCAATTCAAATTTTTGTTTCTTACGCAGGCCAAGTTTTAGGTGCTACATTAATACTTATACTAGGTTTCTATTTTGCAGGTAAACTTAGTCAAATTGCACGAAAAAATTTAAGTCGTATAAAAAAAATTGATCCCCTTATAGTCCCGATAATTGGAAACATAATTAGATACGGAATAATTATTATTACAATTATAGCTGTTTTGGGACAATTCGGAGTTCAAACAACCTCGATCATTGCTGTTCTAGGTGCTGCAGGTTTAGCAATTGGATTAGCTCTCCAGGGAACATTATCAAATGTGGCTGCCGGAGTTATGTTATTATTATTAAGACCCTTTAATACAGGTGATTGGGTAGAAACAGGAAACATTTCTGGAACAATAAAAGAGGTAGGTCTTTTTACAACTATCATTGATACTTTTGACAATGTTTATGTATCGATACCTAACTCAAGTATTTGGAATAGCACAATTACTAATCATTCACATTATGAAACAAGAAGAATAGACGTTGATATTGGAATACATTATGATACAAATTTAGATTTAGCCTCCGAAACTTTATTAAATTTAGCAGATGATGAAAGAGTATTAAGCAAACCTAAAGAACCACAATTTTTAGTTATGAAATATGACGATAGCGCTATAGTGGTAAGATTAAGATTATATTCACATACAAAAGATTGGTATGCTCTTTATACAGATTTAATGCGTAAACTAAAGCCTGCGCTTGACAAAGCAGGGATAGAAATTCCATATCCACATCGAGTAATTAACTCAAAAATTTAGTTTAATGACAACAACAAAAAAAATAAATAAGGGATTAGTAAAACTCACAAAGAAAAATATTAATGAAGGCCGGCTAGGTGAAAAAATTAAAAGTATTAGTGGAAGTGATAAAGTTCTTACCAAAAATGAATTAATAAAGGAAAGAAGAAAAATAATACCTGATGATGGTATTGGGGAAGATATATATATTTTTGGTTATGGATCCCTTTTATGGAATCCTACAATAAATTATGAAGCTCAATATTTGGCAAAAGTTTATGGCTTTCATAGAAGCTTCTGTATGAAAACTAATTTAGGAAGAGGATCATTTAAAACTCCTGGTCTCATGCTTGGGCTAGATAAAGGCGGATCCTGTATAGGGTCTGCATATAAACTGAATAGAGATGATGCAATTAAAAACATAGACATTTTATTTAAAAGAGAAATGGTGACAGGTGCTTACAAACCAAAATTACTTAAAACTAAGTTAGACAACAATAAAATAGTTTTGTCATTGGCATTTACAGTAGATAAGAAACATAAAAATTATTTTAGTGATAAAGACACCTCTGTTAAAGCTAGTATGATTTCAAAAGCAAATGGATTTTTGGGAAGTTGCAAAGAGTACTTTGAATATACTTTAAAAAGTCTTGAAGAATTGAATATAACTGACAAAGAAATGAGAGCAATATCTTTGCATTTAAAAAATAATTATTAATTATAAATCTTGTTTAATAAGATCTGATGCTTTTTCAGCTATCATTAATGTTGCAGCATTTGTATTTCCCGATGGCATGGTTGGCATTATTGACGCATCTGCAATTCTAATGTTGTTTAGACCATAAATTTTAAGAGATGGAGAAACAACTGCTTTATAATCTATACCCATTCTACAACTGCCTATTGCGTGATATACAGTAGCTCCTTTATTCCTAATAAAATTTAAGATTTCTTCATCTGATTTTATATTGTCTCCAGGAAGAGTTTCATAAACAGAAATTTTTTTCATAGTGGAAGTTCTCAAAAGTGACCTACAAATTTTCACACCTTCAATCAGAACATCTTGGTCTATTTTTTCTTTTAGATAATTTGGCTGTATTATTGGTGGATCTGAAATATTATTTGAAGAGGCCCTTACATAGCCTCTACTCTGGGGTCTTGATTGCCACACTCCACACGTCATTCCAGGAAAGTTTTGAAGCTTTCCTATCATTCCCTCAGTATAAGAGGCCGGAGTAAAAACAAACTGTAAATCAGGAAAATCTATATTTGGAGAAGATTTTAAAAAGGCTCCTACATGCGCTGGACTATATGAAATCAAACCTTTTTTAGACGTAAACCATTTAATTATTTCTAAAAATAGTCTAAAACCGCGTGCTTTTTCATTTAGAGAAACAGGGATGTTTATTCTGTTAGCAACCCTGACAGCATAATGATCTTGTAAACCTTCACCAACATTTTTAATCTCAAATAGTGGTTCAACACCTATAGATTTTAAATATTTTGAATCCCCTATTCCTGAAACTTGGAGCAAATGCGGTGTTCCAATTGCTCCAGCGCATAAAATAATTTCCTTATTTGCTAAAATTTTAAATATTTTATTTTCTTTTTTACAAACTACGCCAACTGCTTTTTTATTTTCAAATATAATTTTTAAAACTGTCGTATGCATTTTAACATTTACGTTTTTTCTTTGTAACGCAGTTTTCAAAAAAGCATCATATGCGCTAAATCTCATACCATTTTTAATGGTACGTTGGTAATAAAAAATACCTTCCTGATCACCTGAATTATAGTCTTTTTGAATTGGTATGCCTAATTCACTAGAACCTCTAATAAATTCCTCACATAAAGGATGTTTTTCAACAATATCAGAAACATGCAAAGGTCCATCTTTACCACGAGTTATTTCATTCCCATTCTCTTTAAATTCTGATTTTTTAAAATATGGAAGTACATCATCATATGACCAACCAATATTACCTAATTGTGCCCACTGATTATAATCATCCGGTTGACCCCTAACATACAGGTGACCATTAATGGAACTTGAACCACCAAAACCTTTACCCCTTGGAAAGGGTATTTCTCGATTATTTACGTTATTACTTCCTTCAGTTTTAAAACACCAATTAAATCTTTTATCATTAATTGTTTTTATAAAACCTGCTGGCATTTTTATATATGGATGCTGATTTTTTCCTCCGGTCTCAATTATACAAATTTTTACTTTGTTGTTTTCTGATAACCTGTTTGCTAAAACCGAACCAGATGATCCAGCTCCAACAACTATATAATCAAAGTTTTCCATTACATTTTTAATCTAATTTTCATTTATAGTTGGTGTTTGCCCAGCTACCGTTGTTCGAACCATTAACCTTTTTTCAATTTTGCCTTTTATTGGAGTAGCTCTATGTAATACAGCTCTATTATCCCACATTATTAAATCGAATGGTTCCCAAACATGAGAATATGAAAATTTTTCTGTATCAATATATGAATTAATTTCAGCTAGAAGAGCATTACTATCATTTTCTGACATCCCATCAACATTTCTGCAATGTGCACCTAAATAGAGAGATTTGCCATGCTTGTTCTCACACAAAACTAATTTTTGTTTTACTGGGGGAAGAGCTTGTTTTTCCTCAGGAGTAACTAAGTTTGGATCGATTTTTGATCTTCCATGTGAATAATCGTGCCAACAGACTTTATCATCAATCTTTATTTTTAAATCTTGAGGTAAGGCATTATAACTGGCTCTCATAGACAAAAACTCTGTATTTCCTCCATTTGACGGGATAATTTTAGCGGATAAAATCGATAATTTTGATGGAATTTGTTTAAATGAGCTATCACTATGCCACTCTTGATTAGCTAGATTATTTAACCTTTGTCTATCTGTTGGAAGTAAAATATTTCCACTTTCGTCAAAGTTGCGAAGAATAATAAGTTTTGATCCAGAACCATCTGTCCCAACTTTTGTTAATTCAAGATTACCAAAATTTTCACTAAACTTTATATGCTCATCATTTGTAATATTTTGATTTCTTATCACAACTACTGAATATTCTGTTAAAATATCAGAAATTTTATTAATAGTTTCTTTACTAATGACCTCTCTCACATCAAGGTCTTTTATCTCTATAGCAATAAATTTTCCCAGTTTATTTGTAATCATTATTTATCCTCTGTGACCACAAATATTTTAAACATATTTTAACGTTATTTAATTCTTTTTTTTAAATCAATGAAAAGTATATAATAATATTATGGATAAAGAATTTAAAATTAATGATGATATTAAAATTTTAAAATTAGAAATTTTAAATAAAAATCTTAAACAAAACTGGACCCTTGATACTGATTTATGGAATGAAGAATTTCCACATGATTATAGATTTGAGGATACATATTTACAGTTAAGTTTTGTTTTAAGAGATTTTAATATAAACGAATTAAAATATTTAATTTTAATTACAAATTTGTTTGATATTAAAAATTACAATCATGAGATTTCTACTTTAATTAACAATTACATAAAAAGCTGTGTAAATTATATAAATCATGAATTAGATGGGAACACAGAGGAATATTTTAAGAAATTTAACAAAAATAATAATTGTTTTTCTTATGAAAAAAGAATTAGAGACGAACTTAAAAAATATAAAATTCAATATTCAGTATTTTTTTATGGCACATTAAGATCTTCAGAAGTAAGAACAGCAGTGCTTGGCAAAGATATAAGAAAAAATATGATGTATACTGCTACTTTACAAAAATATAAAGTATTTAAAGTTAAAGGTGCTCATTATCCTTTGATAAAATATACCAATAATGAAAAAGATATTGTTGATGGTTTAATAGCAACAAGTCTCACTTACAATGAGTTAATAACATTAGATAAATTTGAAGGTGAAAGTTATTTCAGACAATTTATTAGAGTTAATGCAAACAATAATATTTTAGATGCTCAAATTTACTTACCAAAAGCCCATCTTATTGCATCTGAAACATGGGATTATGATGATTGGTATAAAAATGATATGAGTAAATTTTTTGAAAATGAGTTTGATTTAAATGGTGTAAAGTAAGTTAAAATGGTACTTAATTGCTTTTCAATTTTTGTATCTGGTCCCAAGCAGCATTAATTGCTCTCATTTTATTTTTACTTTCGTTTATGACTTCACTAGGTACACCTTTACTTATTAAAAGATCTGGATGGTGTTCCTTTGAAAGTTTAATATATTTTTTTCTAATTGATTTCAGATCATCAGTTGGTTGACTTTCTAATACTATATATGGATTAAGTTTGTCTGAAGCTTTTCTGGACTCTTTAATACTTTCATATTGATTTTGACTAAGGCCAAAGATAAAAGCAATGTTAGCTATCATTGCCTCTTCTTCATTACTAACATTTCCATCAGCCTCTGCAATGTAAAAAAGAATATTAATGACTTCTTCTAAAACATTCTGATTACGCTTGAAAATTTCAGAAATTTGTTTCGCATAAGGTTCATATCCTGTGCTTTCATCTTTTGCCTTATTAAAAATTTTAGCTACCTGATCAATTTCACTATCTGGTATTTGAAGTTTGTCTTTTACTGCAATTAATTCTTCTTTACTAACTCTTCCATCAGCTTTGCTTAGTTTTGCAGAAAGAATTATTAATGATAAAGCAAAAATTTGTTGTGAATTTTGTTGACTTGCAAATGTATTTGATGAGCTAATATTTGAAATTTTTCCTCCTAAAAATGATCCTAGCAAAGCTCCAAAAGGACCACCTAAAGAAAAACCAATAACACCACCTAGTAAACTTCCCCAAATTGACATGATTTATTTCTCAAAGTTATAACAAGTTTAATTTTTATGATTTATATATAATAATTTAAAATAAATTATAAAGTATTTAACCTCTTATTTGAATTGGGATAGTTATGAAATTAAGAAAAAAAGATCCCTGGAAATCTGCTAATGAATACTCAAAAGATTTATCGGGCTTAACCGTAAATTTACTAGTTGAGAACATAAAACTTTCAGTAAATTTTTTACATAAAATTATTGAAGCAAAAATTATATATCAAGATCCTGATTTTGCAGCTATAGAAGGGTTTGGAAGTAGGTGGTGTATACATTCATATCATACTTATGATACTCACCCGTATATTAATATTATCAAAAATTCTAAACCAAAAGGGTTAGGAATTGAATTAAGAGTTGTAGGTTGTGATCCTGATAAAGCAGAAGAGAGAGCAAGGAAAGAAAATTACATTATTTTATCTACTTCAACTGATAAAGCTCATGGTATGAGGGAATGTTATATAGTTGATCATGACGGTTTCTGCTGGGTACCTTGTAAGACGATTTAATCTTACTAAATCATAAATCAAGTATATCTAATAATTTATGTAGAGATACTTCAATATGGTCAGCACTTTTATTCTCATTATTCAAACCAATTCTATTGTGCCAATAAACATCCATCCCGATATTTTTTGCTCCATGTACGTCAAATGTAGATCCAGCAACAAAAAGCGTTCTGTTAGGAGCGCTATTCATCTTTTCTAAAATTCTATTATACATAGATGGGTGTGGTTTATAATACCCAACCTCTTCAGCAGTAACATAAAAATTAAAATTTATGTCAATCACATTCATAGCTTCTTCACCTTTTTGAATAGAACAATTAGTTGCAAAACCAATTAAATATTTTTGGCTTATTAATTTTAGAATTTCATTTGTTTCTGGCCAAGGTCTTAGAAAATTCCATTTTTTAAAAAGATTTTTAGCTAATTCTGCATTTAGACCAACATCTTTTGCAGCAAGTAAAACTAAATCTTCATATTTTTTATATTCAAATGTCCCATAAGTTATTTCAAGATATCTTGACCTCCATTTATGCCCCATTTTTTTACATCCTGCTACTTCGTTCCACAGGGACCAAGAATCAATTAATCCTGTTAAAAGATCAAAAACAACTGTGTCATATCTTAACTTATTCATATTTATCTTATAAAAATTAAATGAAAATTCTTAAACTTAAAATTACCAACCGTTGGTTCTTGACCAATTATCTATAATACTTCCATTTTCTAGTATATTGTAATTAGCATAAGCCGCACAGGTCAAACACGCATGGTTTGGTAATATGCGTACTAAGCTTCCTATTGGTAATTTATCAAACCAGTTGGTGTCATCTATCTTAATTGATCCATGCTCTTGATGGACTTCAGAAATGTTAAGTCCTTTATAGGGTATTGAAGTGTTAGGATCACAAACTAATCCGAAACCGGCTTTAGGCATGAACTTATTTGCACTAATATCTTTTGACAAGGCTAATGCGCCTGCATCGATTAATATTTTTCCTTTTTGTTGATTATGACCAATTACACTTGCTAAAACAGTTAGGGCAATGTCTTCTATTTCACAAATTCCTCTTGAAGCCTGAGCTAAATCCCAAAACATATAAATCCCTGCTCTTACTTCAGTGATACCTTTCAAATGTTCAGCATAAAACATTGTAGGAGTTGATCCTATACTGATGATGTGAGAATTATTTTTGGAATTTACAAAATACTTTAAGGAGGCAAGAGCCTGTTCACGTTCAATGTTACTAATCGATGAAATTTGTTTTTTATTTTTGGTTGAATAACTATGACCAGCATGAGCTAATACCCCCAACAATTTTGTATTGTGATTTGTAACGAAAACCTTTGATATTTTTTTAATTTTTTCATCTTGATAACCTAAACCGCTTCTCCCCTCACCGCAGTCAATTTCAATCATAACTTCAAAATTTGCACTATGTAATTTACTATAATTAACGATTTGTTCGGCAACAAAAACTGAGTCTATAACCATACGTATCATACAGTCATACTTCAGCTGAATATAATTTAATCTTTTAAGTTTTGCTGGAATTATGCAAACAGCATAAGTAATATCTTTGAAACCTGAACTTGCAAAATACTCTGCTTCTTCTAGCGTTGAAACGGTTATAGGTCCAATATCTTTTCCAAGTGCAATTTTAGCAACTTCAATGCTTTTTGGAGTTTTAACGTGTGGTCTCAATATAGTATTTAATTCACTACATTTAACTCTAGCTTTATGACAGTTTTTTTCTAAAAGATTTTTATCTAAAATCAAACATGGAGTATTAAGTTCATTTAAATTATTTATTTTCATATATAATCTTAATAATTTAAACCTGAATTAAAAATGCGCTGATAAACTATTTTGGTTTTTTTCTAAAGGTGGTGCAAATTTAGTAAGATCAATTCCCTCAACAGCTATTTTATATTCATCTACAGTAGGAGTCCTACCCAAAATTGCGGAAAGTACAACAACTGGTGTTGATGCCAGTAATGACTCTCCCTTTTTTTCTTGAGAATCTTCAACTACTCTACCTTGGAAAAGTCTAGTTGAAGTAGCTAATACTGTGTCCCCTTTTGCTGCTTTTTCTTGATTACCCATGCAAAGGTTACATCCTGGCCTTTCAAGATAAAGAATATTTTCATATTCTTGACGCGCAGTTTTTTTAGGATTTTTATCATCAAATTCAAATCCTGAATATTTTTGTAATATACTCCAGTCACCTTCTTTTTTAAGTTCATCAATTATATTATAGGTTGGTGCTGCTACAACTAGGGGTGCCTTGAAATTTACCTGACCAGAGGCTTTTTCGAGGTTACGAAGCATTTGTGCAACTATTTTTACATCTCCCTTATGTACCATACAAGAGCCAACAAAACCTAAATCTACCTTTTTTTCAGCGTTATAATACGAGATTGGTCTAATTGTATCGTGAGTATATCTCTTTGATACATCCGAATTATTAACATCTGGATCAGCAATCATTGGCTCATTTATTAAGTCTAGGTCAACTTCAACTTCTGCTGAATACTTAGCATTTTTATCAGGCCTCAAGGCTGGTTTTTTGCCAGATTTAATTTCTGAAATTCTTTTTTCAGCAATGCCTATTAACTTGTTTAGCATTTTATTTTCGTTTTCCATCCCCTTGTCGATCATGACTTGAATTCTGTCTTTAGCAATTTCAAGTGATTTAATTAGTGTTACATCTTCTGAAATACATATTGATGCCTTTGCTTTCATCTCCGCAGTCCAATCGGTAAAGGTAAAAGCTTGGTCTGCAAGAAGAGTTCCCAAATGAACTTCGATAATTTTCCCTTGAAATACATTATCACCGAACTGTTTAAGCATTTGGGCTTGGGTTGCATGAACCACGTCTCTAAAATCCATATGTTCACCCATTTTACCTTTAAAAGTTACTTTCACAGTCTCTGGTATTGGCATTGTTGCTTCACCAGTGGCCAAGGCCAAAGCTACAGTTCCAGAATCTGCCCCAAATGCTACACCTTTTGACATTCTAGTATGAGAGTCACCACCAATAATAATTGACCAATCATCAACAGTTATATCGTTTAATACTTTGTGGATAACGTCAGTCATTGAATGATAAGAATCTTTTGGGTCACGCGCAGTAATAAGGCCAAATTTATGCATAAATTTCATAAGCCTTGGAGTATTTTCTTGAGCCTTAAAATCCCAAACAGAAGCAGTATGACATCCAGATTGATACGCTCCATCTACAGTTGGAGAAATTACAGTTGCAGCCATGGCTTCTAATTCTTGTGACGTCATTAAACCTGTAGTATCTTGTGATCCAACAATATTTACTTTTACCCTCACATCAGAGCCTGCATGTAATAGGACACCTTCTTCAACCCCTACCGCATTTGCATTAAATATCTTTTCAACAGCTGTAAATCCTTGACCTTCATTATAAATTTGTTTTGAGGGTGCGAAGGCAGATTTAAATTCAACATTGAGAACTTTACATGCAAAGCTTTGCAATTTTTTTCCAAAAACAATTGCATAGGACCCACCTGCTTTCATGAATTCTTGTTTTTGAGGTGAAAAGGAAGATGATAAATCAACTAATTCTTTTTCTCCAGTTTCATCAAAAAGTTTTTTCTTTTTTGTGTTTATTTTTAATACTGTACCAGTATCTACACTATATTTCTGTTCAAGAACTGGATTATCATCGTTGTTTATTATTGGATTACCATCTGAATCAAGTTTTTTTACCCAATTTTTTAGGTCTACACCAATTCCTCCTGTAACTCCTACAGTAGTTAAAAAAATTGGCGAAATTCCATTTGTACCAGCAACTATTGGCGCAATATTCACAAAAGGAACATAAGGACTTGCTTGCTTTCCAGTCCATAAGGCGACGTTATTGACACCGGACATTCTTGATGAACCGACGCCCATAGTACCCTTTTCTGCAATTAACATAACACGTTTATCAGGATGTTGTTTTTTTAATTCAGTTATTTCTGATTGAGCTTTTTCTGAAATCATACATTTTCCATGGAGTTCACGATCTGATCTTGAGTGTGCCTGATTTCCAGGTGATAATAAGTCAGTTGAGATATCTCCTTCTGCAGCAATGTAAGTTACAACTTTTACCTCTTCCTCAATATCTGGAAGCTTTGTAAAAAATTCAGCTTTTGAATAACTTTTTAAAATATCTTCGGCAATTTTATTACCTTCTTTGTATGCAGTTTCCAACCTATTTGTATCAATTTCATATAAGAATACTTGAGTTTTGAGTACTTCTGCAGCATCTAATGCAGTTGGTTTGTTATTGCCAAGAGCTAAATCAAGAAGAACCTCAATAGATGGACCACCTTTCATGTGAGATAATAACTCAAACGCAAATGATGGTTTTATTTCTTCAACTATTATACTTTCTAAAATTATTTCTTTTAGAAACTTAGATTTTTCAAGAGCAGCTGATGTTGTTCCAGGAATAGTGTTGTAAATAAGAAATTCAATTGAGTTTTGTCTGTGCTTATTAATGGGATCCTTTATTTGTAAAATTATCTCTTTAAGCAATTCTCCATTTTCAATTGGTTT
>CACOAO010000007.1 GCA_902625215.1 uncultured SAR116 cluster alpha proteobacterium | reverse complement strand
TAAATGTTTCCTACTTATATAAGAAGCGTGGTGTGTTTTATTTCAGTAAGCGTGTTCCGTATGATATAAGGTCATATTACAAAAACATTCCAAAGTAGAAAATTAATTTAATTAGACTAAAAACTTGCTCTTTTTATAGTCTAGCATCCATTTCTCAAAAACTAATATAGCTTCATCCATATCAGTAGTTTTGTTTGGATGTTTTTTTGCTCTACCTAACATGGTAGATATAACATTTACCTGATATTTTTTGTCTTTGCCTTTAATTGCATCTATTGTATACATTGCCTTTTGTTTGTTCTTAAAGCCAAGTCCTTTTAGAGTTGTCTCAGGCTTATAGTCTGAATATAGAGATAGATTAAGAGGTTTTAACTTTCCCTGATAGTTTTCCTTACTCATTGGCATAGAATCTATAAGATCAAAAATGTTATAAGGCTCTAAAGTTACATATTCTTTTTTTAAAGTACCATCGTAACCAATTAATTTGATAGAAAACTTAAGACCTTTTTTTCTAAAAGACATTAACTTGACGTGTCTTTTATGAAATTCTTTTATATGTTTTTGATAAAGTTTTTTGGATTTTTCATAGTTACTATCTCTATAACAAGTAGTACTTAACAAAAGTATTCTACATTTCCATTTATACTTCGTTAAATCCATTATTTATTAATTTGTATTAACTATTTTCTGTATCAACAATACCATTTTCAGTTTGATTTATTTGATCTTTTTTCTTTTTCATCTTGCAAACTTCTTTCAAAGCCAACCCTGCCATTACTCCTATACCCATACCTATAATAGTGCCCTTTATTATTCCTAATCCAAACATTTTAAACTCCTAATTTTCCATCCATGAAATAAATTGATAAAAACCAAAAAGAATACCAAAAAAAACATAAAGTCTGACTTGAGATCTCAATATTGGTATAACTATGATTTTTTGTATTATTGACATAGTAATTATTTAATCTTTTTTAAATAATATTCAATATCACTAGTATTATCAAAAAAAATTATGTTTGTTGCGTAGAGAATTTTAGAAGTTATTTAAAACTTGGTAGATTGACAATTCCTGTTTATTTTCAAAAATAAATTTAGAACTTATAAATCAACTTCTATAATCATGAAGAACAATTCCTCTATTGTTCCTATATTTAGTGTTATAATTTTTTCCTACTTTTGGAACTACTTTCTCTTCAATTATTTTTTGACAGTCTTTATATGCTTTCTCAGACTCATATTCAAAAACCCTTGTAAGCCTGTGATTTTCTTTGTTCCAAACTTGGGAGACTGTTACTCTAATCAACCCAGCTTTAGAAAGCTCTGCCATTAAATCATCAGTCCATATTCTATCTTGAAAGGTTTCAAGCCAATGCTCTAATTCAATCTTTGAAGGAAAATCTAACTCCATAACATTCATAAATAGAGTTTCTTTAGTTATAGGTTTTACCATTTATCTTACCTTTTGAGGTTTTATTTAAAAACTGGATAGCTATATCAAGAACAAATATCATTAAGTATTAGATATAAGGATCTAAATCAACTTCTATAATCATAAAAAATTACCCCCCTATTATTCCTAGACTTTATGGTATAACTTGCTAGTGCTTTAGGCATAACTTTTTCTTCAATTATCTTTTGACATGCCTTATAAGCATTCTCATCTTCATATTCAAATGTACTTGTTAATCTGTGATTTTGTTTGTTCCAGACTTGTGCAACAGTTCTTCTTACTAATCCTGCTTTAGATAGTTCTTTCATTATATCTTCTGTCCATACTTTTTCTTCAAAAGTTGCCATCCAATGCTCTAATTCAACCTTTGTTGCAAAATCTAACTCCATGCAATTCATGAATAAAGTCTCTTTAGTTATAGGTTTTACCATGTGTGTTACCTGTTAATGTGCAAATTAAATATGCAAAAACATTATTATGAATGCAAATAAACGATTTTATTTCTTTCAAATTTAACCCAATCTATTATTTATATTCAATAGACAATTTATGATTTGAAACATAGAAAACAATGAAAATTTTATTTAAAATATTTATACTTATACTTTCTACATTACTTATCCAAAACAAAGCATTTTCTTACAGCAAAAATTCTGGAAATGTAAGTGTCACTGTTTCTGTAAGTAAAGCAGATAAATCAGATGACACAAGTGCAGGAGTTAAAACAGAGGATTCAGCAAGTAAAAGCTCAGAAAATATTACTAACTCAAGCAAAGATAATGCACCTAATAGTAAAACTGCAGACAAGTCATCTGTTCAAGACAATTCTAGTGAACAATCGTATTCAAATGACAATAATGACACTTCGTCAGACGATAATTATGATAGGAATAATTTTGGAAATAAAATAAATGGCTATAAATCTAGTAAAAATTATAAAATAGCTAAGGAAGAAAGATTATTTGATGCTATTAAAAATTTTAAAAATGAAGAGAGTTTAGATAAGAGTGATCTAAAAAGAATAGATAGTTTAGTTAATAGAAGAATTAGAGAAATTGCTAAAAAAATTAAATTCAAATTTGATAAAGATGATGAAAAACGATTTTTTGAATTTACACAAAATACAAATTATGACATTGAAATAATTGAAAAGAAAGCTGAATTAGTTGACTATGTTCAAAAGACTTTTGAGGTAATGGGAATATTAAATTAATCCTGGCGTATGCATCAAACTCAATATAAAAAACAAATTTTCAATACTACATACTTGTAATGTGCTAGACTATTTTAATATATATATTAGCATCGTAATATCTAAGTATGTTGAAATACATAAATTTACGAATGTTCTAAATTACTAATGGTTCATTGTAATTATGCGAAGATGTAGTGTATTAAAAAATATTCCAATCTTGATATTTCTAAAAGATAAAGAATTATTTATGAAAGATTTTGAAAAATGACTACAGGAATTATATTAGGTTTAGGTCTGATTACCATCGTAATTTGTTTTTACATAATTTTAAATATACCTTACTGGTTGATATTATTTAACAAAAGACAAAACAAAAATATGTATGTAAATAAAAATTACCATAAATGGGTATATTCTTCAGATGACTTTTTAAATAAAGTTTTAAAATTTTCTATTTACACTCTCTACGGATATGGTGTGTATATTTTTATTTCAGAAATAATTTCTAAATACTTTAACTAATTGAAACATATCTATTGTAATTTACATGAACTAATCACTTTCATACTCACTTTGGTATATGAACATATGGGTACATGAGCAACTAGTTGATTAAAAATCTATTTAGGAATAATTAAAATATTAATTCCTATATCTGTATTAAAAAAGTTTTTTTTTAATGTAAACGAAATTGTTTCATTAACAAATATTTCCGTATAGTTACACCATTTAATACACTGAATATATGCATGATTAAAGCAATATATAAGCTTGCATGAGGAATTCGCGCAATTCAAAATTTCTATAGGGTCTCTCAAGAAATTTCTATTAAATCAAACCTAACTTTATCAAAGATATAATAATCACTGAGGTTATTTTTTATGCTCTTTGATGCAATTAGGAAACCTACATATTTGGAATATTTGGGTGACCAAACAATTGAAGTGGCTTTTCCAATTTCTAAGTTCTCTCTATAAACCGAAAGATTATTAAAAAAAACTGGTTTGTCTTCACTTTCAAAATTAAAATGAATTTTATATATATCTCTTTTAAACCCAACCTGTTTTTGTTTTGATAAAGCAGATTTTCCTATGAAATCATAATCTTTATCAAGATTACAAAAATTTCCTAACCCACAATCATAGGGTGTGTTCTTATTTGTCATTTCATTCCCATAACTTAGAAGATTATTTTCAACCCTCTCTATCATATTTGGACACCCAACCTTAACATTAAATTCTGCACCTTTTTCCATTATTTGGTCCCATAGCATAATTGCGTTATTTGGATTAGTTATCATAATTTCATAACCAGTTTGTTTGCTGTAACCTGTTTTCGATATTATTATTTCTTCTTTGTTAAATAAATATTTTATGAAATTAAAATACTTTAAAGATTTGATTTCCTTACCAAAAATTTTTTGAGATAATTCTTCAGATTTTGGACCTTGAATAGCCATTGTTAGTATGTCGGTTTCTCTTACATCAGAAAAAAATTCTTTTGAATTATTTATTGCTGAGATCCAATTAAATAAATCTGAATCAGAAATAGAAATCAGGAAGTGATTACTGGAGATACAAAAAATAACTGGGTCATTCAATAACCCACCTTCAAAGTTAACTATTGGTGCATAATAAGCTTTACTGGAGGAAATATTAGAAAAATCTCTACAAAAAAGATATTGTATTAATGATAAAGATTTGTAGCCTTTAACTTCAATAACTTTTTGAGCACAAACATCCCATAGTTGAACATTTTTTGTTAAATGAAAATAATCTTCTTTTAATGATCTAAACATAGTGGGAAGAAGAGTGTTATTATAAACACTGTATTTGTTAACACCTGCCGCTTGATTTCGAGACGTAAAAGGTGTGCTTTTAATCCTATTAGATGTGCTAATTAAAAAATCATTAGACATTTTTACTTACCCCAATTAAACAGATTATTATAATACTTTGGATATTTTTTATGAAAAGTAAATTAAGAAAATTGCTTATAGATAATAAGTTTGTTTTTACTGCTGAAACTTCTCCACCAGATTCTGGAAATAAGAACGAAATAATTGAACAAGTAAAATGTTTAACTGGTTTAGCTGATGCCATAAACGTAACCGATGGAGCAGGTGCTAAATCTCATATGTCGGCACTAGCAACAGCCGCAATTCTTGCTCAAAACGGTATTGAACCTATTTTACAATTTACAACGAGAGATAGAAATAGGATTGCAATTCAAGGTGACCTGCTAGGTGGTTGGGCACTGGATATACCAAACATACTTTGTTTATATGGCGATGAGGTAAAAGGTGGAGATCAACCGAACACAAAAGAAGTTAGAGATCTTGATACTATTGGTTTATTAAAAACTGCTCAGGAAATTAAAACTAAAAAAATGTACCCTTCTGGAAGAAAGATTGCAAATGCACCAGAGTTTTTCATTGGAGGAGCAGATACACCATATAAAATTAACAATGATTTTGATGGATCTAATTTAAGAAAAAAAATTGATGCCGGTGTAGAGTTCTTTCAAACTCAATATGCTTTTGATGAAGAAATACTAGAAAAATATATGCTTAAATTAAAACAACTCAAAATTACTGACAAAGCTTTTTTTATAATAGGATTGGGCGTAATAAAATCTGCAAATAGTGCTAGATGGATGAATAAAAACCTTTTTGGCATAAATATTCCAGAAAAAATTATTAATAGAATTGAACAATCTAACGATGAAAGTCTTGAAGGTATTAAAGTATGTATAGAATTAATAAATAAATACAAATTAATTAAAGGCGTAAGTGGTATCCATTTGATGGGTTATAAACAGGAAAAAGAAATATCTTCTGTAATATCGCACTTTAAATAACACTGTTTTATTGGAGTATTAAGTGAAAAATTATCAAGACCAATATGCTAAGGCACAAAAACTTGATAATAACCAACTAAGAAAACTAATAAGATCAGAAAAATTTAAAGGTCAAACTTCAGGTCTTTCAAAAAATTTTTTGCAAACAAATCTTATTATTTTGGACAAAAATTATGCATTAGATTTTATGATTTTTTGTCAAAGAAATCCTAAGTCCTGTCCTCTTGTTGGTGTTACCAATGTTGGTGATCCATTTTTTAGAACTTTGGGGAAAAATATTGATGTCAGATCTGATGTTCCATCCTACAACATATATAAAAATGGTGAGCTTTTTAAGTTAACAAATAATATCAGTGACTTGTGGAGTGAGAAACTAATAGCATTTGCTATTGGATGTTCGTTTACATTTGAACATTCACTTATACAAAATGGATTTAAAATAGATCACATAGAAAGTAACAAAATTGTTCCAATGTATAAATCTAATATCAAAAATAAAGTCTCAGGTCCGTTTAAAAATACTATGGTGGTATCAATGAGAATTTTCAAAAAAAGTCAAGTTAATGAGGTGATAAATATTTGCCAATCATTTCACTGGGCACATGGAAAACCTGTCCATGTTGGCGATCCAAGCAAGATAGGAATAAATGAAATTAACAATCCTGATTGGGGTGATAAACCAAGATTACTGTTAGAAGATGAAGTAAATGTTTTCTGGGCGTGTGGTGTAACTCCACAAAATGCTATTTTAAATTCAGACATTCCATTTTGTATTTCTCACACCCCTGGTCACATGCTTATTACTGATATAAAAGAAGATGCAGAAACTCCTATTCTACAGTGAACTTACTTAATAGATTTAACTGATATTTTTTTTGCTGCTTGTTTTGCTTGATCAAGACTTGGTGCTAAAACAACACCCATTCGACGATAAGATTTTAATAATGGTTTTCCAAAAATTCTATAATCCACACTTTTGTCTTCAAGTGCTTTTTCTATACCTTCAATCGTGTATTCACCCACAGCGTTTTTTTCTGCTAAAATTACATGGCTAGCACCTGACCGATTGATTTTAATTTCTGGTAATGGCAATCCCAGCAAAACCCTAGAATGAATATCAAACTGACTATAGTTTTGTGTAAACATCGTAACCATTCCTGTGTCATGTGGACGAGGACTTAGTTCACTAAAAATTACTTCACCTCTTTTATCAATAAAAAATTCTACCCCAAATATACCTGAACCACCTAAGTCTAATACAATTTTTTTTGCTGCTCTTTGTGCTTTTATAATAACGTCTTGAGCACAATCAGCAGGTTGCCAACTATACTGATAGTCACCTCTTTTTTGAAAATGTCCAATAGGATTACAAAATGTAACTTTTCCAGATTTTTCCAAAATTGTTAAAAGCGTTATCTCATAGTCAAAATCAATAAATTCCTCTACAATTACGCGTTTTCTATTTCCTCTCATGCCTTCTATTGCAAGTTTCCAGGATTTTTTTAACTCATCCTCTGAATTCGCATAACTTTGCCCTTTACCAGAAGAACTCATAACTGGTTTTATTGCCACTTTTGATCCTATTTTATTGGCTTCTAAAATTAATTCTTCTTCAGTTTCTGCATACGCAAAATTAGCAGTTTTTAATCCTAAATATTTTGCTCTATCTCGAATTTTATCTCTATTCATAGTTAAATTTACAGCTTTTGCAGAGGGTATTACATTATGCCCACTTTTTTCTGCTTCAAGCAGTACAGTTGTTTCAATAGCTTCGACCTCAGGAACAATAAAATCTGGTTTATGTTTGTTTATAACTTTCTTTAATTTTTCTTTATCAAGCATATTAAATACTTCATATTTGTCACTTACCTGCATAGCAGGTGCATTTTCGTATGCGTCGCACGTAATCACAAAACATCCTATTCTTTTAAGACTAATAGTTAATTCTTTTCCTAATTCACCACTACCCAATAATAATATTTTTTTCATATAACAACCTTTTAAGTTCAAATTGATTACGTTCTATCTTATTATAATTGAATGACTTTTATAAAATCACTTATTTATCAAATACTAAATAAACAAATTTCTAACATTTATAATAAACGTTTTGACAATTATAATAATACTCCCAAAGGAGTGTTTTGGAATAGTAAATTATCACAAGATCTTAGATTAAATATAATTTTAGATAAAATATTAAACATTTCAAAAAATAACGGATTCTCCCTTGCAGATATAGGTTGTGGATATGGAAGATTATACGAGATAATTAAAGAAAGAAATTTAGACCAAAAAATTCAGTATTATGGATTTGATATAAATCATAATTTAATTAATTTTTGCAAAAATAATAAAAATTTTGAAAATGTTAGATTTGCAATCAATACATTCCCTTATAAAAGTACTGATTATATAATAATGTCAGGCACATATAATCTTACACCAACTAATAATATATTTTTATGGGAAGATTATATGGTAGGAAATCTTAATAATAACTGGAAATTAGTAAAAAAAGCTATGATTTTTAATTGTCTAGTTAGAGAGAAAAAGGAAATAAATAAAGCATTATATTATACTGAGTTATCATGGATAAAAAGTACATGTGAAAATAACTTTGGAAAAATACAGATTTTCAAAAACCAACTTTTAAGGGATGATATTACAATCGTTATAAAAAAATCAGGTTAAATTTTTCACAAATTTATTTAGATGAGTTGCAAATTCAATAGGCTTTTCCAGAGGAATTAAGTGTCCACAATCAGTGAATTCTAATCTTTGAACATTTTTCATTGAGTTAGAAATCTGGTCAATGTCATCGGGAATTCTAAAAACCTTGTCATAATGACCCGTCATAACTAAAACAGGAACTTCAATTTTAGACCAGTCTATGTCCCAGTTTGCTGTAAGAGATCCTTGCATAAGTTTGAAAATACCAGAATTTTTTTCTAATCCTTTATAATTACTCGGATTTAAAGCGTTTGATTTCATTTTTTCTAAAAAGGATGGAGAGGCTATTACAGGCATGTTCATATCCATTAATAATGCTGTTCCACCATAACGGGCAACATTAACCATAGTCTCATTAATCCATTTTAACCTGGGATTATTAGTCCTAAGTGTGTTTATTAAAACTAGACCTTTAGACTTAATACCTTTTTCAAGAGCAAGTGATGCATACAATCCTCCAATTGATAATCCAACTAAAATTATATTATTTAGTTTTAATTTTTCTATTAAAAGACATAAATCAGAAACAATTAAGTCAGTATCTAAGTTAAGTTTGTTGTCAAATTTACTTTGTTCCTGTCCTCTAAAATTATATGCAAGAAATCCATTTCCATCTTCAATAATTTTTTCACCAATTTCACCATTCCATGCGGTTGTATTACCAGTTAAAGCATTAACAAAAACAAAAGTGTATCCATTATCTTTTGGTTCAGTAAATTCATAGTAAATTTCATTTACTACATCAATTTTTAAAAAAGACATTATTACTCCTTTTCTTCTGCAGTTTCTATTTTTAAATGTTGAAAATGTGTTTCTAATTCTTGATCTCTTAAAATAGAAAATCTCTGAAACTCCTCTTCACTTAAAATATTGATATTAGATGAATCAAATGTGTTTGTTATATTTTCTTCAGAATTAGGTGTAACCAAATTTTTTTCTATTTCTGTTATTTCCTTTTTAATAGGTAATTCACCAACTCGTTCCTGAAATGTTACAATTGCTCTAAGACCTCTCTCAATAGCTGACCTCTCATCATCGTTTTCACTTTCATCAAAACCAACGTAAAGAGCGTGTACAATATGTTGTTTTGGATCTGGTAGAAGACCAGAATCAAAAATCATTTCAGCTTCAGGATTTAAATTCATATAAAACTCACTAAATCGGGCAAGAATTTCTCTAGTTCTGGACGGTCCTGGTTCTATTGGAGGCGCTTTTTTTGGTGGTTGAGGAGCGTTCATACTATTCCATATAGCGATGCATATCATGAAGCTGAATGTTACGACTAAGGCTATTATAAATGGTGTAAAATCTTCAAACATTTAATTTACATAATTACTAAACTTAAAAAATATAAGAGATTAAAGAATAAATTAAAATAAAAATTTCTGCATTCTACCTTAAAAATTTAAAAAAAATATTACTTATATATATCATATACTTATAAAGTATTAACGCTTATTTTCACAGATAGTGATTTGCAATTAGTACTATTTTCTTGTTAAGATGATTCTTGAATTTTTAATTCAAATTACTTTTAATTTTAATAAATCAAGGTTTGTAATTATATTACAAGCGGAAATAGGAGAATAAAATGAAAAGGGTATTCGGAGCTGCATTTACTATGGCAGCAACCGTAGCCGTAGGCCTTAGTTGGGCTACAATAGGAAATGCTGCATGTGGAAAAGTAACTATAGCAGAAATGAACTGGGCATCTGCTGAGTTAATGGCTAATGTAGATAAAATAATCTTAGAAAAAGGTTATGGATGTGAAGTTGAACTTGTTTCAGGTGCTACAATGCCGACTTTTACTTCCATGAACGAAAAAGGATCACCTGATGTAGCTCCGGAGCTATGGGCTAACGCAGTCGCAGTTCCTCTAAAAAAGGCTGTTGGAGAAAACAGGCTAATTGTTGCAAATAAAAGTCCGATCACTGGTTTAGGTGAAGGTTGGTGGCTTCCACCACACACAGTTAAAAAACATCCAGAGTTAAAAACAGCTTTAGATGTTTTAAATAGGCCTGATCTTTTTCCATATTCCGAGGACAAATCTAAGGGAGCTTTTGTTGGATGTCCTGCGGGATGGGGGTGCCAACTAGCTAATGCAAACCTTTTTAGAGCCTTCGAAATGGAAAAAAAAGGATGGGTTCTTGTTGATCCAGGAAGCGCAGCTGGTTTAGATGGATCAATGGCAAAAGCTGTTGAAAGAGGTGAAAATTGGTTTGGTTACTATTGGTCACCTACCTCTATGATTGGAAAATATAAAATGCATAAACTAGACTTTGGTGTGCCTTTTGGTGGCAAAGATAATTGGGATAACTGCATTGTAAAGCCAGAGAAAGAGTGTGCAAATCCAAAAAAATCTTCATGGGTTAAGTCTGAAGTTAATAGTGTGGTATCTGCAAACTTTAAAAAGAACGCTGGAGTTGCATTAGATTATATTACTAACAGAATTTATCCAGGTGAAATAATGAATGGTATGCTTGTCTTTATGACTGAACAGAAAGCATCTGGTAAAGATGCAGCTTTTGAATTTTTAGAAAAGCATGGCTCTGTTTGGGAAAAATGGGTTTCCGCGGACGTAGCAAAAAAAGTCAAAGCTGGTCTTTAAGTTATACTAAATTTTGTAATCACTACTTCTAAGTATTTTGAGGTAGTGATTATTTTTTTATGTAAAGGGATTCAAAATGGATTGGTTTTTTAATTTCCCTGATATGAGTAGATCAGATCTAAGAGAATTTAAGAAAACTGTAGATTTTGCATTCACTGATTTCTCTAGAACGTATGGACAAGGTATTGAAGAATTTTTTGAACCATTACTAATGTTCTTAGTATGGTTTGAGAAGCTTTTCATTAATACACCCTGGCCAATAATAATATTTAGTATTCTTTTACTCGCCTGGATAGGATCAAGATCTATATTAATTGTTGTTGGAACTTTTTTAAGTTTTATGTTAATTGGGTATTTCGGTATGTGGGAAGACACTATGTCAACTTTAGCAATTATACTTGTTGCCACATTCTTATGTATTGCAATTGGTATACCACTGGGAATTGCTATGGCAAGAAGTAATAAAGTCCAAGCAGCAATAGTTCCAGTTTTAGACGTAATGCAAACAATTCCTAGTTTTGTATATTTGATACCAGTAGTAATGCTTTTAGGTATTGGAAAGGTTCCAGGGTTGATTGCAGTATGTATTTATGCAATCCCACCCATTGTTCGTTTAACTAATTTAGGCATAAGATTGGTAGATAAAGACGTGCTAGAAGCGGCAGATTCTTTTGGAGCAAATTATTGGCAAAAATTATTTGGAGTTCAAATGCCATTAGCACTTCCGACTATATTTGCAGGTGTAAATCAAACAATAATGATGGCCCTAGCAATGGTGGTAATAGCATCCATGATTGGGGTTAAAGGTCTCGGCCTTCCAGTTTTAAGAGCAATTTCAAATCAATATTTAGCATTAGGATTAATGAACGGTCTTGCTATTGTTATATTAGCAATTATTTTTGACCGTGTTACCCAAAAATTTGGACTTAGGATGCAAAAATATAGAAATGAAGGTAAGGATTAATATAATGAATTCAAAAGATATATTAATCAAAGTCAATGAACTTTATAAGATATTTGGAGATGGTGATAAAAATGCACTTGATCTAGTAAAAAATGGCATGGGTAAAGATGAACTTCTTGAAAAATCTAATTGTGTTCTTGGATTAAATAATATTAATCTAAATGTTAAAAGAGGAAAAATACAAGTTGTTATGGGTCTTTCTGGTTCAGGTAAATCAACTCTCATAAGACATTTAAATAGATTAATAGAACCAACAAGTGGTAAAATATTATTCAATAATACGAACATTCTAGACTTAAATCCGAAGGAATTGATTCAATTTAGACAAAATAATATGTCTATGGTTTTTCAAAAGTTTGCTTTATTTCCTCACAAAACAGTTTTACAAAATGTTGGTTATGGGCTTGCAATTCAAAACATTTCGAAAGATGAGTGGCATGACAAGGCTAAAAAATGGATTAAAAGAGTAGGCTTAGATGGATATGAAACATATTATCCTGGTCAATTATCAGGGGGTATGCAGCAAAGAGTAGGGTTAGCAAGAGCACTGGCAACAGATGCAGAAATTCTATTGATGGATGAAGCTTTTTCTGCTTTAGATCCATTAATTCGCTCCGAAATGCAAAATATACTTTTAGACCTGCAAAACGAATTACATAAAACCATAATTTTTATTACACACGATCTTGATGAAGCTCTAAAAATTGGAGATAGAATAGCTATTCTTCGCGATGGAAGTATGGTTCAAGACAGCGATCCTCAAGAAATAATTATGAGCCCTGCAGATGAATATGTTTCTGATTTCATTAAAGACATTAATAGGGCTAGAGTAATACAAGCAAAATCAATAATGACACCAACAAATTCTAAAAGTTCAGGTGCTACAGTTAAAGAAGATATGGTATTAGAGGACATACTTCAAATAATGTCAGAAGCACCTACAAAACCAGTTACTATAGAAAACTCAAAAGGTAAAATCACTGGAAAGATTGAAATGGTAAATTTGGTTGAGGGTATGAAAAGACCAAAATCACTTGGAACAAATATTACTGGATAAAAATATTAGGCCTACCAACTTGAATTAACGTAAATCCACTTTTACGAAAACTATCTGGGTTAAGAGCATTCCTTAAATCGATTAAAATATTTCCTCTCATATTTTTTTTTAATCTTTGCGGTGATAGACTTCGAAACTCATTCCATTCAGTCAGGATTACTAATGCATCACTACCTTTAATACAATTTTCTATGCTATCTGAAAATTGGATATTTTTTAATAATTTTTTTGCTTCATCCATGGCAACTGGGTCAAATGCTGAAATTTGTATATTTTTTTCTTGAAGTTTTGGAATAATATCTAGACATGGACTTTCTCTCATATCGTCCGTTTCTGGTTTAAATGCTAACCCTAAAATAGAAACTTTTTTATTATTATAATCTTTTCCTATGGTAGAAATTATCTTTTCTGCCATATCTATTTTTCTTTGAGCGTTGTAATTGATAACATTTTCCACTAAGGAAATATTTGAACCATAATGATTGGCTGTTTTTACAAGAGCCTGAGTGTCTTTTGGAAAACAAGATCCACCGTATCCTGGACCAGGATGCAAAAATTTACTACCAATTCTTTTGTCTAGACCAATTCCTCGTGAAACGTCATGGACATCAGCCCCAACTTTTTCACATAAATCAGCCATCTGATTAATATAAGATATTTTAAGAGCCAGAAATGCATTACCAGCATATTTAATTAACTCTGCTGTTTTTAAATCAGTAAATAAAATTGGCGTTTCAATTAAGTACAGTGGTTTGTATATTTTTGATATTACTTCTCTAGCTTTTTCAGTTTCACATCCAACAACCACCCTATCTGGTCTCATAAAGTCTTCAATAGCATTGCCTTCTCTCAAAAATTCTGGATTTGAGACCACATCAAATTTAGCTTTGGGATTTGTTTTACTTATTATATTTTTAATTTCGTTTCCTGTTCCAACAGGTACCGTAGACTTAGTAACAACTACTGTATAACCATTTAAATTTTTTGCTATTTCTTCTGCAGCTTTATAAATATATGATAGATCAGCATGACCATTACCACGCCTGGCAGGTGTTCCCACAGCAATAAAGATAACATCTGCATCTGCTATATTGTTTTTTAAATCAATACTGAAAGTAAGCCGATTAGCATCCTTGTTTTTTTTAACTAAATTTTCAAGACCAGGTTCATAAATAGGTATTATATTTTTTTCTAAGTTTGTAATCTTACCTTTATCTTTGTCAACACAACAAACATCAAAACCAAACTCTGAAAAACAAGTTCCAGAGACTAATCCAACATAGCCAGTTCCTAACATTGTTATTTTCATGTTATATCCTCTTAAATTTGAGAAACATAAAGTTATTAGCTGATTGAAAATAAAAAAATAATAACCATATCAACTACTATACTAATTTATAGGATTTGTGAATGAAAATTAAGAAGGCAATATTCCCAGTAGGTGGATTAGGTACAAGATTTCTTCCTGCAACCAAATCAATGCCCAAAGAAATGCTTCCGATAGTTGATAAACCCCTTATACAATATGCAGTAGAAGAAGCTGCTAATGCAGGTATTGACCAATTTATTTTTGTTACTAGTCGAGGCAAATCAGCGATAGAAAATCACTTTGATCATTCATTTGAATTGGAAAATAACTTACTTTCAAAAGGTAAAAGACAAACTCTCAAAACTGCGCAGGAAATGCTAAAAATCCCTGGATCTTTTGCTTATGTAAGACAACAAGAACCAGCTGGTCTTGGTCATGCTGTTTGGTGTGCAAGGCATTTGATTGGAGATGAGCCGGTGGCTATAATTCTTGCTGATGACTTAATTTATGGTGGTAATACAATTAAAGAAATGATTGCTAATTATAATTCTGGCAACATGCTTGCTGTAATGGATGTTGACAAAAAAGAAGTATCTTCATATGGAGTAATATCTCCAGGAAAGACAATAAATAATAATATTACTGAAATTTTAGGTCTTGTTGAAAAACCCTCCACAAAGAAAGCACCTAGTAATATGGCTGTTGTCGGAAGATATATTATAGAACCAGCCGTCTTTGAAGTCTTAGAACAACAAAATATAGGTGCTAGCAATGAAATTCAGCTTACAGACGCTATAGCAAGTAGAATAGGTGTGTCAAATTGTGTGGGATATAAATTTTCAGAGGAGCGATTTGATTGTGGGTCTAAATTGGGATTTATACAAGCTAACATTCGCTTTTCTATTGAAAGGCCAGAAATGAAACAAAATCTTAAAAATTGGCTAATAGATGAAATTATTAGTAATAGTTAATGTATAAGCACACTTTTGATAACACAATACTTAGATCATACGACATTAGAGGTATTTATGGAAAAACATTATTAGAAGAAGATGCTTTCATGCTTGGTTTTTTCTTTGGCATTACCGTCAGAAAAGAAAATCCAAGAAAAAAAAATCCATTAATTGTAATTGGAATGGATGGAAGATTATCTAGCCCAATACTAGAGGAAAAACTTAATAAGGGACTGGAAAATTCTGGGTGTGAAATTTACAGAATTGGATTGGGACCAACACCAATGCTTTATTTTGCAAGTCATTATTATAAAGCAGATGGAGCTATACAAGTCACTGGCAGTCATAATCCGAAAGATTATAACGGTTTTAAAATAGTTTTAAATCAAAACTCTTTCTTTGGTGAAAATATTCAAAAACTAGGTCATCTTGCAAATAAGGGCTATTCAAAAACATATAATGGTTTTTCTAAACCTGTTGAAATAAGAAGTGAATATATCGATGAGATCACAAAGCCCCTAAAAAACATTGATAGGGAGCTTCAAAAAAAAACAATAGTTTGGGATTGTGGTAATGGTGCATCTGGTCCTTCAGTTGAAATGTTAACCAAAAAAATTCCTGGAAAACATGTTGTTTTATATTCTAAAGTTGATGGTAATTTTCCAAATCACCATCCTGATCCGACTGATGAATCTACTTTGAAAATTATGTTTAATAAAATGAAAAAGGTAGATGCTGAACTTGGAATAGCCTTTGATGGTGATGGAGACAGAATAGGTGTTATTGACAAACAAGGAAGAGCAGTTGCTGGTGATTTGTTAACTGCATTTCTTGCAAATTCAATTGCTAAAAATGATAAAAATAATCAAACAATAATTTTAGATATTAAGTCAAGTTATGTAGCATATGAGAATATTATGTCTTTAGGTTTTAAAGCAGAAATTGGAAAAACAGGACATTCAAACATCAAAAAAAGGATTAAAGAAATAAAATCCCCATTAGCTGGCGAAATGTCTGGTCACATTTTCTTTGGTGACACCTATTTTGGTTATGATGATGCACTTTATGCAGCTATAAGGCTGCTTTCCTTAACGGCTAATAATGTTGAATTAGATAAATTCATGTCAACTTTGCCTGAAACATTTGTTTCACCTGAAATCAAAGTTTTTTGTTCTGATGAGATTAAATTTTTAACTATAGGTAATATATCTAAAAAAGTGTTTGAAAAATATAATTCCAATGATGTCATTACATTAGACGGCTTAAGAGTTAAAAATAATCATGGTTGGTGGTTAATACGCGCAAGTAATACAGAAGAAGCACTCGTAGTTAGGTTTGAAGGTAAATCTGAAAGAGGTAAAAAAGAGTTATTTTTGGAAGTAAAAAATCTTTTGAAAAATGAAGGATTAACTTTAGATAATTACTAAATAGTGATAATAATTTTTAATTAAAACATATATTGGGGATAAAAATGACTAAAAGATTGAGACGTGGTAATTTACAAGTATCAGATACTCTTGCTAATTTTATTGAAAATGATGCACTTCCTGATACAAACATTTCTCCTAATATGTTTTGGGAAAAATTTGAGACGATTTTAAATCAATTTGCTCAAAAAAATAAAGATCTTCTTCAAGTTAGAAGTGAAATGAAAAGTAAAATAGATAAGTTCTATCTAGAAAATTCTAGTAAAGATATCAATCATGAAGAATATATAACCTTTTTAAAGAAAATTAATTATATAGTACCCGATGGAGAAAAATTTCAAATCAACACAAAAAATGTTGATGACGAATTAGCTCTTAAAGCTGGGCCTCAGTTAGTCGTGCCAGTCACTAATGCGAGATATGCACTTAACGCTGCAAATGCACGGTGGGGAAGTTTATATGACGCACTGTATGGAACAGACGCTATTTCTGAGAATGACAATGCTGAAAGATCAGCCTCTTACAATCCCATAAGAGGGGAAAAAGTTATAACTTATGCAAAAGAATTTTTAGATAAAAATTTTCCATTAGAAAATTATTCACATAAAGATGTAAATTTTTATAAAATAGAGAATGACTCTCTTTTAGTTGAAACTTCAAACGGCACAACGTCACATTTGAAAAACAAACGCCAGTATATCGGCTATCAAGGTAAGGCTAATAATCCTAGTTGCATTCTTCTAAAAAATAATAATCTGCATATCGAAATATTAATAAAAAAAGAAGGTAATATTGGAGCTGGAGACAATGCAGGTGTAGATGACATTATAATTGAATCCGCTTTAACAACAATCCAAGACTGTGAGGACTCAGTAGCAACTGTAGACGCAGAAGATAAAGTATTAGCCTACAAAAACTGGCTAGGGCTTATGAAAGGTAACCTTGAAGATACTTTTGAAAAAAATGGTAGAACAATAACAAGAAAATTAAATCCAGATAAAACTTACATTACCTCTTCTGGTGAATATACACTTCCAGGTAGATCGGTTATGTTAATCCGTAATGTTGGGCACCTAATGACAAACCCAGCTATTTTGTTAAAAAATGGGGAAGAAGTACCAGAAGGTATTATGGATGCAATGATTACGTCATTAATTTCAATTCATGACATTAAAATCCATAAAATGAACTCTAGAACCGGATCGGTATATATTGTTAAACCAAAAATGCACGGGCCAGAAGAAGTCAAATTTGCATGCGATATTTTTGGTGCTGTTGAAGATGCACTTCAATTAGAAAGAAACACTCTCAAGATCGGTATTATGGATGAAGAGAGAAGAACAACAGTTAATCTAAAAGAATGCATCAGAATGGCAAGTGAAAGAACTGTATTTATTAATACCGGCTTCTTAGATAGAACAGGCGATGAAATACATACCGCAATGGAAATGGGTCCGATAATACCAAAGGGTGACATAAAAAATGCGAAATGGATTGCTGCATATGAAAATAACAACGTAAAAATTGGGCTTGAATGTGGGCTTTCTGGAAAGGCACAGATAGGTAAAGGGATGTGGGCAATGCCTGATCTTATGAACGAGATGTTAATACAAAAAATTAATCATCCAAAAAGTGGTGCAAATACTGCTTGGGTGCCAAGTCCAACAGCAGCTACACTTCATGCATTGCATTATCACGAAATTAATGTATTTGACATCCAGAAAGATAAGTCTAATGATAATAACAATTACTTAAGCGATATACTTTCTGTTCCAGTTTCAAAAGGTCACAACTGGTCTCAAGAGGAAATACAAAAAGAAATGGACAATAATGCACAAGGTATTCTTGGGTATGTAGTAAGGTGGATTGATCAAGGTGTTGGATGCTCTAAAGTTCCAGATATTAATAATATTGGATTAATGGAAGACCGTGCGACTTGCAGAATTTCTAGTCAACATTTATGCAACTGGCTTAAACATGGTATTTTTTCCAAAAATCAACTCGTCGATACAATGAAAAAGATGGCTAAAGTTGTTGATGAACAAAATAAAGACGATAACAATTATATCCCTATGTCTAAAGACTATGATAAGTCGATTGCCTTTAGAGCGTCATTGGATTTAGTTTTAGAGGGGGATGTTAGTCCTTCCGGTTATACTGAGCCAATTTTACACAAAAGTAGATTACAATTAAAATCTACGCTTGATTAACTGCCCTTGCTGCGTGTCTCAAACTATCTATTGGGATAAGCTTTCCAGATCGCTTTATATGCCAAAATGTCCATCCGTTGCAGGCCTGTAATCCTTGTAAATCAGCACCTACTGAATGTATTGAACCTTTCTTATCTTTGGAAATCAAACTGCCGTCTGCTCTAATTTTAGCAGTCCATCTACTTCTAGAATCTTGTAATAATTCACCTGGATTTATTAGCCCTTGTTCTAATAAATGTCCAAATGGTATTCTTGGTTCAGCAGTTTTTTTAGGTGTCTGAATAAGATCTTTAGTTTCAATTACTTCTACTTTATTAATTCTTTTTTCAGCCTCTAATGCATATTTTGCATCTTGTTCAATTCCAATAAAATTCCTACGCAGTTTTTTTGCAACAGCTCCTGTAGTTCCAGTCCCAAAGAATGGGTCTAATACTACATCACCAATATTGCTACTTGACATTATAATTCTATTTAAAAGATTTTCTGGCTTTTGTGTTGGATGTATCTTTTTACCATCTTTATTCTTTAGCCTTTCATCACCAGTACAAATTGGAAGGGACCAATCCGATCGCATTTGTATATCACCATTTAATGACTTCATAGCTTCGTAATTAAAAGTGTACTTTGATGTTTTTGTTTTTGATGCCCAAATAAGTGTCTCATGAGCATTAGTGAACCTTCTACCCCGAAAATTTGGCATTGGGTTAACTTTTCTCCAAACCACATCATTTAATAACCAAAATTCTAAATCTTGTAAAATATACCCTAATCTAAAAATGTTGTGATAAGAACCAATAACCCAAATACTACCATTAGGCTTTAATATTCGCCTAGCAGAACCCATCCATTCCTTAGTATAATTATCATAGTCAGAAATAGATTTAAATTTATCCCAAGATTCTTTAACACCGTCAACTTTAGTTTGATCAGGTCTTTCAAGTTCTCCATTAAGTTGAAGATTATAAGGGGGGTCTGCAAAAATTAAATCCACACTTTCTGGAGGCAATTTATTCATCTTCTCAATACAGTCGCCTACAACAACCCTATTTAAATAACTTTTTAATAACATAATTGATCTTTTGTATATTTAATATCTTATTTATATACTGTGGATAAAATGATAATTATTCAATAAAGTCAATTACTTAGTTAAATTAATTTAAAATATACAATATGTGTATATTTATTAATTCATCTTACTACATATAGTAGCAATAGGCTTGAAAGATTTTCTATGTAAATCTAAAATACCATTTTTTAAAATAGCAATTTTATGCTTTTTGGTCCCATATCCAAAATTACTGTCAAACAAGTAAGATGGGTATTTTTTTGACCATTGCCTCATCACAGTATCTCTTGTTTCTTTAGAAATAATACTTGCTAACGCAATAGTTTTGCAAAGACTATCACCCTTAACAAGAGCTTCAATTGAATAGTTATCTAATTGTAATTTGTTAAGTTGTAAAAAATTATCCAAATTTTCAAAATCCGGTTTAAATTTACCATCAACATAAATACAAAAATTTTTATTTATATATATTTGTGAGTGTTTTTTTAATTTTTGAGTTAGTGAAAAAATAGATCTCTTCATAGCAATTGCATTTGCATATGTAAGACCATACTTATCAATTTCAACTACGCTAGCAATAGAAGAAGAATATTTAACAAAATTATCTAATGATAATATTATTTCTTTTCGCTTAGAAGATTTTAATTTTTTGCTATCATCGATCTCTGTATGCAAAGATTTATATTTGGTAAAATCAAACCAACATGCAGTCGATACTAATGGACCAGCCCACGAACCTCTTCCAGCTTCATCAACTCCTATCATAATTATATTTTTTTTATATAAGTCTCTTTCTATATCAAAACTTATCATTAATTTTTAGAACGGAAAAATTTATGCTCTTGTAATCTAGGCATAATTTCTACAAAGTTACATGGTTTATGTCTTATATCCAATTGATATTTCAATATTTCATCCCATCCATCTTTACATGCAGAAGGAGAACCAGGTAAACAGAAAATATATTTACCACATGCAACTCCAGCAAGTGCTCGTGATTGTAATGCTGATGTATTAATTTTTTTAAATGATAACCAACGAAACATTTCTCCAAAACCATCTATAGTTTTTTCAAAAAGTGTTTCCATTACTTCTGGTGTAATATCTCTTCCTGTAAGTCCAGTACCACCGGTAGAAATTATGACATCTATATTTTTATTTTTCAGTAACTTTTTAAATAAATCAGAAATTTCATTAAAATCGTCTTTTACTATTTCTCTTATTATTACTTTGTGCCCAAATTGAGTAATTCTATTTTGCAAAGTCTCACCTGACTTATCGTTTTTTAATTCCCTTGTGTCCGAAATAGTCACAACTGCAATATTTATAGAAATAAATTCATTTTCTACCATTATTAATTTTAACTTCCTGTATTTTTGAAAAAAACTTTTGAAGCTATAGATTTTCCAGATGCAAGTGAAAGCAGTACTGTGTTATCTTGATTAAATCTGATCTTGTATACCCATAAATTTGTAAGCACCAACTTTATATAATTTCTAGTTTCTCTAGCAGGCAAACTTTCTAACATTAGTAAAGTATCTTTATATTTATAATTTTTGTCTTTAGTCCATTTTTTAAAGTTTCCAGGTCCAGCATTGTAACTTGCTAACATCCACATCAAATCATTATTTACTATTGGTAAATTAAAAAGAAATTTAATATATTTTGAACCGATATAAATATTGTGGGGGGGGTTATAAAGTAAATGATTTTTGCTTCTTCTAAGTCTATATTCTCTATTTTTCATCACAAATGCTGCTGTTGATGGAATTATTTGTAAAACACCCATAGCCTTTGATGAACTCTTAGCTCTGGGATTGAAACCTGATTCTTGTCTTGCTATAGCGTAGAGAAGAGCTTTATCTTTCAAATCAGATGTATCGATGTTCCAAGATGGAATAGGATACAAACCACCTAACAATATTTTATTATGATCATTTCTCAAAATAGCAGCTAACCTAAAAGTCAAGCCAGGCATGTTATTTTGGGATGTAAATGATAATAATTTGGTATAGTCTTTTATGTCAAATTTAGGAATAATCTTTCTAAATTCTCTTGCAGCTTTGTGAAATTCATTTATTTCTAACAATGCTAAAGCTCTAACACCCCCCTTATGTTTAGTAATTTTATTTATTAAATCCTGATCATATTTGGGTAAATCAAAATTTGGTTTATATTTATAACCTAAAGAGGCCATAGCTAATGAGCCATAAAATGTTCGCTCGTTTTTTGCTGCTTTTTTCAAGAAATAATTTGCTTCCTTGGCGTTTCCTAATAAATATGAAATCCGTGCTGACCAATAACCTCCACCAGCGTTTATTCCCTCAGGTTCTTCGATGTCTGATAATTTATTAAAGAAATATTTTGATAATGTAATATCTTTTATTCTCCAAGAAGCCAAACCACCTGCCCACAATGCTAGGGGATTAGGTTTTTCTGATAGGCTTAGAGAAAGTCTAGCTTGTCTTATTGATTGATGATCTTTGCCGAAAATAAAAAGTGCGTGTGAAAATTCAGCTCTAATCTGTGACAACTCATTTTTAGTCAAATATTTTTTTACTTTTTTAGAATTTATCAAATTTTCAGCGTAGGAAGTTTGTCTTTTATTAATCGCTCTCCTAAATTTAATTGATGTGGAATATGAAAACTTTTTGTATTTATTATTATCTAAAGGAAATTTTGGTTTTAGTACATTTGCTTTGTAAGTTCCATAACCGTTTAAGAAACCAGGTGTTGGTTTTTTTGGACTTTTAAAATTATTTGGTTTTCTCCTAAGAGCTATTCGTGTAATTCTAGTAGCATCTGGATGATCATTATATTTATCAAGCCAATTTTTTAAATCACTATATGAGCTTCTCCAACCTGTGGGATGCAAAAATCTTTCGGCATACACATTACCTAATAATATTTTATTATTTAACTGCTTGATTAAATTATCTACTTTTTTCCATTCCTTAGATTTTTTGTTTTTTATTGGAAGTTTATGAATTTCAAAAATTTGTTTATAAATTTTTACATCACTTTTAGTAAGGATGTTTTTAGTTTTATGAGTTTTTGCAAATGAAAAATTATAAAGTATTAGTGAACTTAAGAAAACAAATATAAAAAGTATAAGTTTGTTTATTTTAATTTTCATATTCTAAAAAATTTCTTCTATTTTGTCTCTTAATAATTTTATGTCTTCCCAAGCATTCCGTTTTAATTCTGGTCTGATTAACAAATGTGAGATATTTAAAGTAGGAAGAACAAAAATTTCATAATTTAATTCATTAGATTTAAAGATGCACCATTTTCCCCTAGTTTTTATAATGCTCTCATTATTTTCAAAAATTTGATTAGTGGGAACTTCTCCTAAACAGACTATAATTTTAGGTTGAATTAAATTTATCAAATTAATAATAAAGGGTCTACAGTTTTTTATTTCTTCAATGCTTGGGTATCTATTGCCTGGAGGCCTCCAAGGAATACTTTTTACCAAAAAAATATCATTTTTTTTTAGTTTAATCGCATTAAGCATTTTTTCGAAAAGTTCACCTTTATCTGATACAAAAGAACTACCTGCCCTATCTTCCTTTTCATCCGGAGGGCCGTCAATTATCAGCACTTTGGAGCTTGTATTTCCAAAAAAACTTACAAAATTCGCAGAAGTTTTTTTTAAATTGCAGCCATTAAAATTTTTAAATGATTGTTCTAATTCTCTAATGTTTTTTTCTTTGTTTTTCAAACAAACATTTTTTTTTGATTTGCTATTTTCTCTATTACTCGTTTTGTTATTAATAGATATATCAATTCCAATTTCTTTGTAAAAATTTAAAAAATTTATAATTAGATTTTTATTTTCCGTCTCTGATTTTCTCAAATAAAAATTTCCTATTAAATTTCATTTAACAACTATAAACTAGATAGTATTATTTCTTAATAACATCGACAACTAATAATTGGTAAATTGAATGAATCAGGCTATAATTATTTCTTTAATTACACTAATTTTTACCAGTTGTAATATAAATAGAGTAGTCCCAAATATCTCCCAAAGTAATTTTGATCAAAAAAATAATAATTTTTATGCCGCAAATTATCTTTCAGCTAATTATTTAATTAAAAATGGTGATGTTTATACTGCAAGTCAAATTCTCAATAAAAGAATGCATAATGATAAACTTTTAGAAATAAAGTTTTTTTCAAATCTTGTGAGTGGAAAGTTCAATACTGCAGATATAGTTGCCAAAAAATTAAAAAATAAAAACAAGACTAATATTTTATATGATTTACCTAAATATGTATTAAAAATTAAGGATAACAATTTCAAAGAAAGTTTGCAGCTTTTTAAAGATCAAAAACTGTTCTTCAATGTAGGTAATTTGAATGATTTAATGAAATTATGGATCGAGGAAGAAGAAAACAAAAAAGATTATTTATCCGAAAGGCATTATCTTAACACATCAATACATAAGTTGTTGATATTGGAAAATTTTCATAATTCAAATAAATTAATAGGAATTGCTGATGCTATTTATAAAGGAAAAAATTTAAATAGTCTTGAATCATTATTTTTAGCAGGATTTTACTTCAGAGTTAATAATTTCGAAAGATCAAAAGAAATTATAAATACAAAATTGTCGAATCAATTTGATAAAAATAGTATAATTAACAATTTTTCTAACGTAAATAATATGTTTAGTAAGTTACAAAAACTAAAAACTATATTAGCATCTAAGTTATATAATTTTGTGAATGAAAATAATGAAAAGATAAACAAATTCAATCTTTATCAGAAAATTTTGTTAGAATTCAGTCTTTTCTTGGAACCTCGAATGGATATTTCTAAATATGCTTTAGCTGAGATATATAACTCTGAAAAAATATCTAAAATTGCAATTGAAAAGTTAGAATCTATACCTGACAGATCTTTTTTTTCTCTAGCAGCAAATCTAAAAAAATTAAGTATAATTAAATCTTTTGAAATTGATATAAAATACAAAAGCTCGCTTGAAAAAGTTGTAGATTTATGGCCTAAAAATAAATTAGTGTTGTATAGGCTTGCAAGTTACTATAAATCTAAAAAACAATTCTATAAATCTTTAAAAATTTATAAAGATATTTTAGATCGACATAAATATAATGACCGTGACTTATTTCTATATGCCTCAAACTTAGATAAAATTGGAAAATGGAAACAAGCAAAAGTTTTATTTTTACAACTTTTAAAAAAGAACCCAGAAGATACATATACATTAAACTATGTCTCTTACAAATTAGCATTAAAAAATCAAGACTTAGACCTAGCTTTAGATTTAATAGAGAAAGCCCTATTTATAGATCCTAATAATGGCTACTTTTTAGATACTCTTGGATGGGTAGAATTTAAAAGAAAGAATTATAATTCTGCAGTTTTCTTTTTAGAAAAATCAGTCTCTATACTTCCTAGGAGTGCTGAAGTTATAGATCATCTTGGTGATTGTTATCTATTGCTAGATAGGAAAAGGGAAGCTTTATTTGAATGGAAGAAAGCTCTTAGATATGAGACTGATGAAAGTATAATAAAAAATATAAAAGATAAAATTAGAAAATATGAGCATTTATTATAACATATTTGCGCCTGCAAAACTTAACTTGAATCTATTTGTCGGTGAAAAAAAATTAAATGACCTCCATTTTATACAAAGCGATATGTGTTTCTTAAAATTAGCTGACAAATTATCTTTTAAATTTAGTAAAAAAGATGCTTTTTATCAAAATCAAAATAATTTATTTATGATAAATGGTAACGATAACCTAATTATAAGAGCTGTAGATAAATTTAGATATTATACAAAATGGGACAAATGTTTTGAAATTTATTTAGATAAAAATATCCCAATTGGTGCTGGTTTAGGTGGAGGTTCAGCTGATGCAGCAGCAACATTAATACTCTTAAGACAACTCTTTAATAAAGATAGAAGTGATGATAAAATACCTCTTTCTAGAATTATTGATATAGGAAGTGAATTAGGTTCAGATATACCTTCATGTATTATCAGTAAAGATCTTAGATTAATGGGGTACGGTAAAGAGATAAAAAGAAAGAAATTTCCTAATAATTATTATTTTCTTATAATTTATCCAAATATTGAATTATCTACCAAATCTGTGTTTAAAAGTTTTAACAAAAATAAAATATTAAAACATCAATCAAAAGAAATTTTTTTTGAAAATATTAAAATTTTTAACTCTCTTTTATTTTCAGCAACTGTTCTGTATCCAGAAATTTCAGATTTAATAGTTAATCTAGAAAAAATTCCAAGAATTGTTGCATATGGTATGTCTGGAAGTGGTTCAACGTGTTTTGGTATATTCAGAAATCTAGATGATATTTCGGATTTAAATAAATATATCAATAGTAAATATTTTGTTTGGTGTGGGCAAAAAGTTGATTATAAAATAAGCAGGGTACATTGTTCTAAAATGCTTGAAAATAATTTTTAAATAATGTAATTCATCTTAATAATGGGGTGTAGCCAAGTGGTAAGGCATCGGGTTTTGATCTCGTGTACCGTAGGTTCGAATCCTACCGCCCCAGCCATCTAAATTGTTTCTCATGAGAAAATTGCGTAACTATGAAGATTAAATGAACTTTTAGTTAGTATATTTTAGACTATACAATCCATTTCTGTTAGTCAGCGACAATGATAAATTTTTATCTAGTTTGTATAATTTTTGTTTTAACCTGTATATATGTGTTTCTAAAGTGTGAGTATTAATTTTATCAGAAACGCCCCATATCTTTCTCAGTAAATCGTTTTTTAATACTTCTTCATTTTTTTTATTATAGAGGTAAATTAAAAGATTATTCTCTTTTTCTGTTAAATGCTCTATATTATTTGTTTCTAAATTAGAAATTATTTTTTTTGATGGAGAAAAAATAATATGATTCATTAAATATTTTGAAGAATGAAAATTTTTTGATGTATTTATTTTATCAAGGTACTTTAGTAAATTTTTAAGTTTAAAAGGTTTTTCTAATAGATATAATTTTCTCATATTTCTTATATTTTGTGCAAGTATATTTAATTTGGGATCATGAAAGGCTATGATATTTACGTATTTATTTTTGCTTTTAAAAATTTCTGTAATACTATCGTATTCAGCAACCAAATAATTTAAATTTGTGATAATTGTATCAAATTTTCTTGTAGCTAAAATTTCAATAAATTCTTCATGATTTTTAGTGGATAATACAGTATGATTGTTATAATTTAAAATTTGATGATACAAAATAGAGTTTAAGATTTTTTCCTTTTCATATATCAGTATAGATAAATTTTTTTTCAAAATTTCACCTTTAATTTTGATAAACAAGGTAATGAAGGTATCAAATGAATAATAATAGTTTAACACTTAAAATAGAAAGAGCAATATCTGAACTCAGAAGAGGAGGTAAACTAGTAATTTCAGACATAAATTCAGGAATGTCCGTTTTACTTGTGGCCTCTGAACTTATAGAAATCAATACAGTTGAGATGTTATCTGGACTAGCTTTATCAAGACCAAGTATTATCTTGTCAAAAAATCGTTGTAATGCAGTTGGCATTAAAGATGCAATTGGGCCATGCTCAATTTTAATAAAGAGTGATTGGACAAACAATGATATTTTGTCTTTATGTATGCCACTTACTGGTCACAAAACACCTAAAATTGATGGAGCTTTGCCAGAAAGCAATAAAGGTATTGTATCTTCATGTATTTTGCTTTTAAGACAATCAAGACTTCTTCCTGCCGGATTAATGACCATAATTTCAAATGTTCAAGTCGAAAATATAAATAAATGGGCCTTTGATAACAACCTAATCCATGTAAATACTTCTGACATTAAATCTTATGAAAAAGAAAATTCTAATAATTTGACTATGGCAGTTAAAGCTAAAGTACCTCTTGCATATACTGAAAATTGTGAAATTCTTATTTTTAGACCAAAGGATGGCGGAAACGAACACTTTTGTTTAGTATTTGGAAAAAATAGAGCTCTGGATAGAGACAACAGTTTAGTGAGAATTCATAGCCAATGTATTACCGGGGATGTTCTAGACAGCCTTAAGTGTGATTGTGGTCAACAATTAAAAAAAACAATCAAATTAATGGCAGATGCTGATGAGGGTGTCTTGATTTATCTCGCTCAAGAAGGAAGGGATATTGGTTTGTTAAATAAACTCAGGGCTTATTCTCTTCAAGAAAATGGCATGGACACAGTTGAAGCTAACGAAGACCTAGGTTTTAATGATGATGAAAGGCTATACTACCCCGCTAAAGAAATTTTAAAACAACTAAAGATCAAAAATGTAAAATTAATTACGAATAATCCTAAGAAAGTAGAGCATCTCAAAAATTTAGGAATTAATATAGTTAAACGAGTTCCTATTAAAATAAGCCCTAATAAACACAACAAAAAATATCTTGAGACTAAGACCAATAAATCAGGTCATCTTCTCTAATCACGCTTTTCTTTCACCAAATAAAAGTGAGCCAATTCGCACTGAAGTAGCACCAAATTTTATCGCATCTTCGTAGTCATTACTCATACCCATTGACAATTCTGGTAAATTGTTTCTATTTGCAATATTTTGTAATAAAAGGAAGTGCATTGACGGTTCTTCATTTATTGGCGGTATGCACATTAATCCAATTATTGGTAGATTTAAATCTTCAATACAATATTTGATAAATGAATCCGCCTGTATTGGGTCTATACCACTCTTTTGGGGTTCACTGCCTGTATTAACCTGAATATAGAAATTCTTAGTTTTAGAATTTACGTTAAAATTTTTTGCTATTTCTATAGCCAACTTTTCTCTATCTATAGTTTCAATAATATGAAAAAAATTTAAAGATTGCTTTACTTTATTAGTTTGAAGTTGTCCTATGAGCCTTAGCTCTAAGTCTTTATGAATTTCTATTCTATTTGTCCATCTATCAATAGCTTCTTGTACCCTATTTTCACCAAAAATTCTTTGTCCAGATGCAATTGATAAATCTATTTTATAATCATCCTGTTTTTTTGAAACAGCAACCAATTTTGGGACATTACTTTTCGAAAAGAAGCTTGTTTTATGAATATTGTTTATTTTAGATAAAATTAAAGCTCTATTTTTTTTGATGTTTTCCAAAAAATTACTCCTGACAAAGGTATGGTAACAATATTAGTACATTATTAAATAATAAAATATTAAATAAAAAATTAAAATCTATGCTGTTCTACAATTTTTTAGTTGTTCAATATTAAGTGTCAGTAAAATTTGAAGTGAAGATTTTAAATTTAAATGCTATTATGCACAAAATCAAAATACAGATATAAATCAAATTTCTCTGAAGCAAATTAATTTCTAACTAATTTTGGCAACCAATTTTTTTATAAATTATTTGATGTATTGTGAAATACTGATAAAAGATTAACATAATATCAAAAAGGTTTTTTTATGTTTAGATATATTTTATTAGCATACATCTTAATATTTAGTTCAGCGTGTTCAACAAATAATTCAAGTGTTAATAATACTATCACTGACGAAGAAAAAGTTCCTGGTTTGTTTTCTAAAGACTCAAATAAGGGAATTTCAATATCTGATATTATTAATCCAAACATGTCTTCTTCAAATAATATTAATGTAAATGGATATTTATGGCGAGCGTCTTTGGATGTATTATCAATTGCTCCTTTAATCTCAACAGATGCGCTTGGTGGTACAATTATTACTGATTGGTATGTAAATAAAAATATTAAAAACAAAAGAATAAAGATTTCAGCTTATATAAGAACTAGCGAATTAAGGTCCGATGGAATAAAAGTTAAGGTCCACGTACAAGAACTTACCAATAGTATTTGGTCTGGGACTTATACTGACAGTGATTTGGCTAAAAAAATTGAAAACAACATATTATATGAAGCTAGAAACTTAAGAATTAAATCAAATAAATAATTTTAATGATGAAGTATAATCCATCTCTAATTGAAAAAAAATGGCAAAGGAAATGGTCTGAGCTAGAGATTTTTAAAGCTGAAATTGATCACACAAAAACTAAATATTATGTATTGGAGATGTTTCCATATCCGTCCGGTGCAATTCATATGGGTCATGTCCGTAACTATACTTTAGGAGATTTAATCGCTCGATACAAGAAAGCCAAAGGATTTAACGTGCTTCATCCCATGGGATGGGATGCATTTGGCCTGCCAGCAGAGAATGCGGCAATAGAAAATAAAACACATCCTTCTAAGTGGACCGACTCAAATATTGAAAGTATGAAAATCCAATTGAAACAAATGGGCTTATCTTATGACTGGGACAGAGAGTTAAAAACATGTGACCCAGATTATTATAAATTTGAGCAGAAAATGTTTTTAGATTTCTATAAAGCTGGAATTGCTTACAAGAAGGAAACTTTAGTTAATTGGGATCCAATTGAAAATACCGTGTTAGCGAATGAACAAGTTGTTGATGGGCGTGGTTGGAGATCTGGAGCTGAAGTTGAAAAGAAAAAAATGAAGGGATGGTTTCTAAAAATTTCCGATTTTGCAGATGATTTACTTAATGAGATTGATAATTTGGTAGAGTGGCCTGAAAAAGTTAAAACAATGCAAAGAAATTGGATAGGAAAAAGCTTTGGAGCTACAATTCAATTTTCAATAAAAAATTCATCTGAAAAAATAGAAGTTTTTACCACAAGACCTGATACAATCTTTGGGGCAACTTTTATAGCAATCTCCCCTCAACATCCATTTGCAAAAAAAATTGCCAAAAAAGACACTGAGGTTTCTAATTTTATCAAATTTTGTGATAAAAATTCTATTAAAGAGGCTGACATCGAAAAGGCTGAAAAATATGGATACCAAACAAATTTTTCAGTTTCACATCCATTTAAAAAAAACTTATCATTAAAAATTTTTATAGCAAATTTTATATTAATGGAATACGGAACAGGAGCAATTTTTGGATGTCCAGCTCATGATCAAAGGGATTATGATTTTGCAGTTAAATATTCTATAGATATTATCCCAGTTATAAAAACAAAAGAGAAACTTCCATATACAGGTGATGGTATTCATATAAACTCGGAATTTTTAAATCATTTAAATATTGAAGATGCAAAAAGATTATGTATTGAAAAATTAAACAATTTAAAGATTGGAAAAGAGAAAGTTACATATAGAATACGAGACTGGGGTGTTTCTCGACAAAGATATTGGGGTTGCCCCATTCCAATTATATTCTGTAATGAATGTGGCGAAGTACCAGTACCTAGAGAACAATTGCCAATTACTCTGCCTGAAGATATAAATTTTAATAACAAGGGTAACCCTCTTGAATATCATCCGACTTGGAAACATGTAAAATGTCCTGTATGTAAAAAAAATGCTACTCGTGAAACTGATACATTTGACACTTTTTTTGAATCAAGTTGGTACTTTGCGAGATTTACAGACCTCAATTCATCTAATGCTTTTACCGATGAGGCTATAAAATATTGGTTACCCGTAGACCAATATATTGGAGGTGTTGAACATGCCGTTATGCATCTCCTTTATTCAAGATTTTTTATGAGAGCATTAAAATATCTAGATTGTATAAATATTGAAGAGCCTTTCACTTCACTACAAACACAAGGAATGGTATGTCACCGAACATTTAAGAACAATAAAGATCAATGGGTTTTTCCAACCGAAATAGAAAAAAAAGGTAATAAGTTTATTCATATAGACACAAAAGAGACAATTTTTGCTGGAAGAACAGAAAAAATGAGCAAATCAAAAAAAAATGTTGTTGACCCTCAGCAAATAATTGAAAATTATGGTGCTGACACTGCTCGTTTTTTTATATTGTCTGATTCCCCACCAGACAGAGATATGGAATGGTCAGAATCTGGAGTGGAAGGATCTTGGCGTTTTTTAAATAAATTATGGAAATTTGTTAATAATTTACCAAACCATAAAACTTGTAATGAATTACCAGCAAAACTTACTGAAAGAAACAGAGCTCTTTTGACGATTATGAATACGACTATAAGTGATGTTACTAAATCAATTGACGATTTTCATTTCAATATTGCTGTTGCGTCTATTAGAAGTCTATTTAACTCTTTATCTGCTTTTAAAATTGAAAATGATAATGATACTAAGGTTATTATATATGTAATAAAAAACCTTTTAATTTTAATTAATCCAATGACACCTCATTTAGCAGAAGAGCTGTGGAATTATCTGGGTAATAAAAATACAATTTCAAGAGAAAATTGGCCAAAAGTTGATCTAAAATATATTACAAAAAAAAATATAAAAATACCTGTTCAAGTTAATGGAAAAGTGAGGGCTGTAATTGAAGTTCCCATGAATTTAAGTGAAAAAGAAATAGAGTTAATTGCCCGTAAAGAACAAAATGTATTAAAATTTTTGAACCCTAATCCAAAAAAAGTTATAGTAATACCTAACCGTATTGTAAATTTTGTAATTTAAATAGTTCGTAGAATGTGTGTTTTTAAAAAATTAATTTTTTTAATTTTGATTTTTTTAATAAGTAGTTGCTCTTTCAACAACTTTATTAAACCTGCAAACAAAAGTGATTTTTCTATTGAAATTGAAACTCCTGGTGATAAGTACAACACATTTTTTAAAGAACATCTTAGACGTCTTTTTTATAATAAAGATAATGGAAATAGACCTTTCTCACTTGAAACCACAATTACTTTTCAATCAACAGAGACATTGTCTGTAAGTGGACTAAATATTCTAAAACTTACTAAAGCTAAAATCAATTATGTGCTAAGAAATAAAGAAACAAACTTGATAATTAAGTCTGGTTCTATTGACACTTTTCCATCTCTTAGTTCTTCTTCAAGCTCATTGTACAGTAGTGAAAAAAGTATCGAGCATATTAAAGAAAGATTAACAAAAAAATCGGCGAATTCACTTTATATGAAAATTATTATTATATTAAGAAGACTAAGTTGAAAATAAGTCCAGATATTTACCTTAATAATCTTAGGACTAATTTCGAAAATATTAACATAATTTTTCTGTATGGCACTAACATTGGCCTAATTGAACTTTTGTACAAAAAAACATCAAAATTAATTGGAATTGATGATAGTGACCCATTTTGTGTATCAAGAATAGATGGTGAGGAGTTTAAAAATAATCCGTCGGTACTTTTAGATAACATTAATACAATAAGTATGTTTTCACAAAGAAGATTTATATATTTAGACCTTGTGCATGTTTCTCTTACTAAAAATATAGAGAATATTATTTTACAAGCTGTTAGAAAAAATGATAATAATTATTTACTTTTAATTAAGGCCGGTGTCTTAAAACAAAGTACTTTTCTAAAATTCTTTCAAAATACTAATAATTCTATTTTAGTCCCCTGCTATGAAGAAAAGTCAGAGGCAATTTATTCTCGAATCTATAATTTATTTTCTAAACATAAACTTAATTTTAAAAGTAATTTTATAGAGGATTTAACTATAAAATTTAATTCGGACTCACTTACTAATAAAATGGAAATTGAAAAACTCGATGTTTTTTTAACAAATAATAAGGATGTTACCGAAGAAATGATCTTAAAACTTATTTCAAGAAATGAAGATATTAATTTAAATAAAGTTGTTGAATATTGCACTAATGGTAATGTTAGTGAGGCCCTGATGTATTTTGAAAATATTTATGAAAACCAAGGTACAAGTATTTCTTTGATAAGAATGTTTGTAAATCACTTCAAATTAATAGAAAAAATACTATTGCTTTTTGAAACAAAAAAGAATTTGAATATTGTTATTGAAAACATGCGCCCACCAATTTTTTTTAGAAAAAAAGAATTTGTTATTTTTCAATGCAAAGTATGGAATTTAAAATTAATTAAAATTATGTTGTATCGTTTAATTGAGCTAGAATTAAAGTGCAAACTAAATAATATTACTGAAAAAACTTTACTATCACAATTTATATTGTCAACGTCTTTACTTGCAAGAACAAGAATTAAGTCTTGATTTTTTCAATAACATAATTAAATTCTGACAAGTTTTTACATTTTATATTTAAATTACCTTTTTGATTTGAACTATCAAAATTAATATCAATTTTCAATCCTGTTATATCTGATAATTCTTTTTCCAAGTTAGTAATATCTGCACTTTTAGTTTTAATTTTGTGTTTCTTAACATTTCCTTTTTTAATAAGTTTTTCAATATCTCTAGAATTCATTTTATTTTTTAAAATTATTTGTAGATATTGATCAGCATCTTTGTGACCTATAAGCGGTCTTAATTGTCCAATACTAAGTTTCTTTTTTAACAGTAATTCTTTAGCCATATCTGATAGTAATAATAATCTAATAATATTAGCTATATAAGAACGAGATTTTCCAACAGCTTTTGAAATATCTTCTTGTGTATAATTGTATTTGTTAATTAAAGAGTGATAACCTTCTGCTTCTTCAATGGGGTTTAATTCAGATCGTTGTATGTTTTCAACTAAAGACAATTCTGCAACTCTATCATCTTTTATATCATCTCTTATAAAAGCTGGTATCTCGTGTATTTTTGCTAATTGACAAGCTCTCCATCTTCTTTCACCAGCAATTATAAAATATTGATTTTTTTGATTTTTATTTGATTTTAAAACTATTGGCTGAATTATTCCTTGTCTGCTTATAGAAGTTGACAAAGCCTCCAAATCTTTTTTATCGAAGTCTTTTCTTGGTTGCCAGGGACCAGGCTTAATAAATTCTATTGGAACCATTCTAAAATTTTCTGATTTTTTTTCTGCCTCAGCACCTAAAAGACTAGAAAGTCCGCTACCCAGGCCTATCGCTCTGTTGTTTTTCTTTTGTTTCATTTTAAATCTTTCTCTTGATTTATTATTTCGCCAGCTAATGAAGCGTATGCTTGTGATCCAGGGCAAGAAATATCATACATTAAAACTGGTTGACCATAACTCGGTGCTTCGGAAACTCTAACATTTCTTGGAATTATCGTTTTAAAAACTTTATCACCAAAGTGATTTTTTACGTCGTTTGATACCATCTCACATATTTTGTTTCTTTTGTCGTACATTGTAAGAAGAATACCTTGAAGCCTAATTTCATTATTAAAATTATTTTTTATAGAATCTAATGTTTTCATGAGTTGAGTTAATCCTTCCAAAGCATAAAACTCTGTTTGCAAAGGCACTATTAAGAATTTTGCTGCGCATAATGCGTTTAATGTAATTAATCCTAATGATGGCGGGCAATCAATAAAAATATAATCATATATATCGTTAATATCTTCTATTAGGTCTCGAATTTTAAATTCTCTATCGTCTACATCAACTAATTCTTGCTCAAGAACTGATAAATTTGGTGAAGTAGGTATAATATTAAGCTTTGGTATCAGAGTATTTCTAATTGATCTATTTATATCATTTTTACCACAAATTACAGAATATAAGTCTTTATCTCTTTCATCATATTTTATACCAAAACCTGTACTTGCATTACCCTGTGGATCAGCATCGACAATCAATGTTTTTTTATCGCATGCTGCCATTGCTGTTGCTAAGTTTATCACAGTAGTGGTTTTTCCCACACCTCCTTTTTGATTTGCTATAGCAATAATATTTGTAGTTTTATTATTCATTTATAACGTTTAACATATCCAACTTATTAACATATAAGATTTTACTATCTTTGTCTGTTATAGAAGGAAATTCTTTAAAATGTATTTTTTTATTTAATTGTGAAAGCTCACTTTTGTAGGATTTTCCTTTTAAAAACAACAACTTAGGAAAGAGATGATTATGCTTTGATGACTTTCTTATATATGTTTCTACATACTGTATTAATTTATTTAGCGGTGCTAATGCTCTGCAAGTTACTAAGTCAACATTTATAAAGCGTAAATTTTCTATTCTACAGTTGTGTATAGTTATATCTATTTCAGTTAACATAGAAATTTCTTTTAAAAAAACGCATTTCTTATGATCTGATTCAACTAGATGAACATTCTTTTTACCCATTATAGCTAACACTAAGCCTGGAAATCCTGCCCCAGAACCAAAGTCTAAGATATTTCCATCTATATCTCTAACAAACTTAAATAATTGTGCAGAATCTAAGATATGTCTTTCCCAAATATTATTAATAGTACTTCTACTTATAAGGTTTATTGAATTTTGCCATTTAAGAAGAGTGTTATGAAAAACAGATAATTTTTCAAATGTTTCACGTGAAACAAATATCTGTGAACAAAATCCATTGTAAGTTTCAATATTCATGAGCAATTTTATACTTCTTCTCTCGTTTTAGATGTCTTAGGAGCAACAGGGCTGCCGTTGGAGTAAATCCTGGAAGATTAGATGCTTGAGCAACTGTTCTAGGTTTAACGTGCTTAAGAATATCCTTTATTTCATTTGATAGCCCTTTAATATTGTTAAAATCAAAATCTGTGGGAATTTTGATTTTATTTTCTTGTTTATACATTTTTATATCTTCTTGTTGTCTTTTTAGGTAAACGTTGTATATACAGTCTACTTCTATCTGCTTGTGTAATGCTTTAGGAATTTCTTTTAGATTTGGCCAAATTTTAAAAAGATTTTTAATAGTATATCTTCCAGAAGACAAAATGTCTTTTGGTGTCCTTGTTTTTCCAGTCCTGGTGGTTGGTAGGTTATATTTTTTTAATAAACTTGGCTTGGCTCTTAAATTATCAATGATTCTGTAAGATTGTTCTAAATTTTGTTTCTTTTCTTTCCATAATTTTTTTCTTTCTTGACCAATTATACCAAATTTTATGCCTTTATCTGTTAATCTCTGGTCAGCATTGTCAGATCTCAAAAGTAATCTAAACTCCGCTCTTGATGTAAACATTCTATATGGCTCAGGAGCACCTCTATTAATCAAATCATTAATCATTACTCCAATATATGCTTCAGACCTATCAAGTGTAAACCATTTAGGATTTGTATTTAGATTTATTGTCGAATTTATTCCTGCAATTAATCCTTGCGCTGCCGCTTCTTCATATCCAGTTGTGCCATTTATTTGACCAGCAAAAAAAAGTCCTTTTATTTTTTTTGTCTCTAAAGTTTCTTTTAAAGCTCTAGGGTCCATATAATCATATTCTATCGCATATCCATATTGTTTTATGATAGCTTTCTCCAGACCAAGAATTGTTTTCAAAAACTCATCCTGTATTGCTTTTGGCAAACTTGTAGATATTCCGTTGGGGTAAACTAAAGGGCTATTTAAGCCTTCTGGCTCAAGAAAAATCTGATGTGAATCTTTTTCAAAAAATCTTTTAACTTTGTCTTCAATACTAGGGCAATACCTGGGCCCCGAACCTTGAATTGAGCCTGAATACACAGGAGATGAATTGAGGTTATCTGAAATTATTTTGTGTGTATATCCATTTGTTCTTGTTATCCCACATTTAATTTGCTTAATTTTTATGTTTTTAGTTAAATAAGAAAATGGAATTGGGTTGCTGTCCGCAGACTGCATTTCAACTTTTTTCCAATTGATGCTTTTTTTTAATAATCTAGGTGGTGTGCCTGTTTTTAGCCTGCCTATTGGGAGATTTAAATCTCTAATTCTCTTGGATAACTGGTTAGATGGCTCGTCTCCCATTCTACCTGCTGGAAACCTTTCATCCCCAATGTGAATAATGCCACCCAAAAAGGTGCCGGTTGTTAAAACTACTGATTTTGCTCTAAAAAAAGTTCCGTTTTCTAATACTACTCCATTTATTTCGTGATTTACAATATTAAGATCTTTGATTGTTCCTTCAAATATAGTTAAATTTTGGGTAGATTCTAAAAGTTTTGTAACAGCTTTTTTGTATAATTCACGATCTGCTTGTGATCTTGGCCCATGGACTGCTGGACCTCGAGAACGATTAAGCATTCTAAATTGAATACCAGAACAGTCAATTGCCTTAGCCATTATTCCGTCAAGAGCATCAATTTCTCTAACTAAATGACCTTTTCCTAAACCACCTATTGCTGGATTACAAGACATTTCTCCAATTGTGTTAATTTTCATAGTTATCAGAATGGTTTTGGCCCCCATCCTTGAAGCGGCTGACGCCGCTTCTATTCCGGCATGACCTCCGCCAATAACTATTACATCAAAATCATTCATGTTATTTATCAAAATTTATTTACCAATACAAAAGCTACTGAATATATCGTCTAATATTTCTTCAACGTCAATAACATTAGTTATATTTCCAATTTCTTTTGCAACTATTCTCAAATTCTCTGATGCTAGTTCGGGACTAAAATTTAAATCAATTTTTTTAATTTCGTTTAGAGCATTTATAGATTTTTTAATAGAATTCATATGCCTTTTTCTAGTAAGAAGCACAGCATCTTTTGGCGCTAAAGAATTTAAATGATTAACAACTAATTTTATTAATTTGTCGATACCTACGTTTTCTTTGACTGAGATATTACAAACTTTTTTGTTAGATATTTTTCCCAAATCTGACTTTGTATGTACTAAAATCTTTCTACATGTGGTTTTTAAGTCTGGATAAGAAAAATCTTCGTTATCGGATAAAATTAAAATTAAGTCTGAATTTTCTGCTTTTTCTATAGCTTTATCTACACCAATTTTTTCTACTTTTGATTTCGCGTCTCTAATACCTGCAGTATCATTTAAAATAACAGGAAATCCATCAAAATCCATTGATACCTCTAAAATATCTCGAGTAGTTCCCGCCTCATTGGTTACTATTGCTACTTTTTTATTTGACAAATAATTGATTAGCGAGCTTTTTCCAACATTTGGTCGCCCAATGATAGTAATGACAAAACCACTACGGATTCTCTCACCAAATTTACTATATTTTATAGATTTTGTCATTTCTTGTAACAAATCTGATATTTTGTCATTGAAAATTTCTACAATATCGATTGGAAGTTCTTCATCTGAAAAATCAATTAATGCTTCTAATTTTGATAATAGATACACGATTTCGTTTCTCCAAAAGTTAATTTTACTCGAGAGACTACCTTCATACTGTGACATAGATACCTTGAATTGGTTTTCAGTTTCTGAATTAATTAAGTCATTTAAACCCTCTGCTTGTGTGAGATCTAAAATACCATTTAAAAAAGCTCTTTTGGTAAACTCTCCCTTGTCTGCAATACGAAAAGTTTTTGTTTTGCTAAGGACATTATAAATTTTTTTCTCAACCATTTGGCTCCCATGTATGTGAAGCTCTATTATATCTTCTCCAGTAACAGTGTGAGGTTTAGGAAAAAAAATTACTATTGCATTATCTATAATATTATTTTCTTCGTCATATATTTTTCTTAAAGATGCGACGCGTGGCTTTGTTGGCTTAAATGAAAATATTTTTGACGCTTTCTTGGCAGAAGCTCCAGAAATTCTGATAATTTTTATAGCACTTTTTTGTACATTTGATGCAGAAGAAAAAATTGTGTCCAATTTTATATTCTTTTTATTAATATTTGTTTCACGTGAAACACAGTGTTTATTTATTCATCGCTCTAAAAAAATCTTCGTTCGACTTGCTTTGTTTAAGTTTGTCTGAAAGAAAATCCATTGCATCTACTGGGCCCATTTGCATTAATATTCTGCGCAATACCCACATTCTTGACAAAGTGTCTTTTTCAACTAAAAGTTCTTCTTTTCGTGTTCCAGATTTAGTTACGTCAATTGCTGGAAAAGTTCGTTTATCTGACAATTTTCTATCAAGTATCACTTCACTGTTTCCTGTGCCTTTAAATTCTTCGAAAATTACTTCATCCATTCTTGAGCCAGTCTCGACCAAAGCCGTAGCTATAATTGTTAACGACCCACCGTCCTCTATGTTTCTTGCAGCCCCAAAAAATCTTTTTGGTCTTTGTAATGCATTTGCGTCTACACCACCTGTTAAAACTTTGCCACTTGATGGTATTACGGTGTTATATGCTCTAGCTAATCTCGTTATAGAATCAAGTAAAATAACAACATCTCTTTTGTGTTCAACTAGCCTTTTTGCTTTTTCGATGACCATGTCAGTAACCTGCACGTGACGAGACGCAGGTTCATCAAAAGTTGAGCTTATGACTTCACCATTTACTGATCTTTGCATGTCCGTAACTTCTTCGGGCCTTTCGTCAATTAATAGAACTATAAGATAAATCTCAGGGTGATTTTTTGATATAGCTTGAGCAACAGATTGTAACATCATTGTTTTACCTGTTCTTGGTGGCGCAACAATCAAGCCTCGTTGTCCTTTACCCATCGGTGCAACCATTTCGACAACTCTTGTTGTAATGTCTTTATTGTTAGGATCAAATTCAGTTTCAAAATTTATTTTTGCTTGAGGATAAAGAGGTGTTAAATTATCAAAATTAATTCTGTGTCGCACAGAATCTGGTGCTTCGAAATTTATACTTTCAACTTTAAGAAGAGCGAAATATCTTTCACCATCCTTAGGTGCTCGTATTTGACCTTCTACTGTGTCTCCTGTTCTTAGACCAAACTTTCTAACTTGATTTGGTGATATGTAAATATCATCAGGTCCGGCAAGATAATTAGATTCAGGTGATCTTAAAAAACCAAATCCATCGGACAAAACCTCAAGTACTCCGTCACCGTATATTGCAATTTCGTTGTCAGCAAGCTTTTTCAAACAAGCAAACATCATATCTTGTTTTCTAAGTGTGCTTGCATTTTCAATATCTAAGCTCTCAGCATAAGTTAATAAATCAGATGGGTTTTTAGCTTTAAGATCTTTTAAGTGCATTTATTTCTCATGGGGAGTTTTAAATAATTTGTATGTTAAGTTTAACAAATATCAAAAAATTAGTTTGAACAGTAAATAATGTAGGAATTTCATTTATATGTCTATAAAATTTTCTTATATTTACTCTATAACCTTTTTTAAAATTTTTGTAAAGAATTGATAAATAGAAATGAAATATTGTTAAAAATATAAAACTATATTTAACTTAAATTGATTTTATAAATCAAATATATTTTAAGAAAAATCGATATCGTTGTATCGTAAATTTGTTATGACTCAATGACGAAAAATTTTTATCTATATCTCCCCAGATTTTTGTATCATTCTAATATCCAAAAAGTTTTGCGAATAGATAAAACCTAACATTCAGAGAAGTATTATGGCTAAATGCAATAATTGTGATTTAAGATAAAGTAGTTGTTATATCTATCGCTGATAATTTCTTACAATATTTATAACTTTTTTTACATTTTCAATTTTACATTCTGGTGTTAAACCGTGACCTACATTGAAGATAAACTTTCTCTCTTTCATTGAATCCAAAATAGATACAACATTTTTTTCAAGATTATTACTATCATTTGGAATTAATGAAGCAGGATCAAGATTACCTTGAATAGCTATTTCATTATTTATATTTTTTGTTGCCCATTTTAATTCTATTGACCAATCTAATGCAATACAATCAACTAAACTTTCATATGAATAGTCTATTATTGATGGGCCTGCTTTAAATGGCAATCCAATAATGGGGGTATAAATTTTCTTAGATCTTAAAATTTTTACTATTTTTGAAACAGGTGTTATTGCACAGTCTTTAAAGAAATTATTTGGTATCATATGAGACCAAGTATCAAATAACATTAATACATTAGCACCAGCATTAGCTTGCATTTCTAACTTTTGAGAAATATAGACTATTAAAGTATCTATAAGTTTCATGAACCATTTACGAGAACTCCAAAGGGCTTTCCTAGTATTTATAAAGTCTTTACTTCCCCTGCCTTCTATCAGATAACAAGCTAATGTCCAAGGTGCACCAGCAAAACCTATTAAACATATTGAGCTTGGTAATTCTTTCCTCAGACACATAATCGAATTTTTAAGCGGTGTAAGTTCGTTTATTATAGATATATTTTGTAATATTTTAGTTTCTTCAGGTATCATAGGATCTAAAGACGGGCCATAATTTTTACAAAACTTAACGTTTCTTTTCATTGCCCAAGGTATCATTAATATATCAGAAAAAACAATAGCTGCATCAAGATCATAATATTTTAATGGTAATTTTGTACACTTGATCACAAGATCTTCATTCAAACAAAAATCAATGAAATTTTTTTCTTTTCTTCTTATATTATAATATTCAGGTATGTGTCTGCCAGCTTGTCTTAGAAACCAGATAGGAACATTAGCTATTTTACTTTTTAAAGCTTTATTTATTAAATTATTATTCATAAAAATAATACCTTATAAAATTATTTTGATGTAGATGTAGTTTATAATTCTGTGAATAATACAATTAAGAACATTTTATCCACATCTTATTAAAAAAGTTTATAGTTAATTTATTAGATAAATAAGACTTATTAACAAACTATAATTTTATCATTAAGAATTATCAACATGTATTTAAATTCGGTATAACTATTTTCATTTAAAATTAATTAAGAATATATTATAGAAAAATAACTTTTATCAACATATTACTAACAAGAAAAAATATTTATGATAATCATTGGAATTACAGGCTCTATAGGGATGGGAAAAACTACAGTTTCTTGTATGTTGAGATTTATGAACATTCCTGTTTTTGACTCAGACAAAAAAGTAAAAAATATTTTGGAAAAGAATTATGAAGTCATAGACAAAATTTATAAAACATGGCCTGAGACAATTTATATTTCAAAAAGCAAAAAAATTGTAAATAAAACAGCATTAAGTGATATAATATTTAACGACACCGAAAGCAAAAACAAATTGGAAAAAATAATACACCCTATTGTTGAGAAAGAGAGGAATCTCTTCTTAAAAAAACATAAGCATTTTAGTATTGTTGGCTTAGATGTACCATTGTTGTATGAAACTGGGGCCGATAAAATATGTGATTATGTTTTTTTAGTTAATACATCAAAGAGAATTCAAAAAAAAAGAGTTTTATCCAGGGAAAATATGACTGAGACAAAATTTGATCTTATAAACAATTCACAATGGGATTTTAAAAAGAAAAAAAAAGAACATCCATGGATTGTTAGCACCTCGTTTGGAAGAGTGTTTAGTTTCTTTGTCATTCTGAAATATTTGTTTAAAATAGCAATATGTGGGAAAAAAAATGATTAGAGAAATAGTTTTAGACACTGAGACTACTGGTTTGAGTTATGAAGATGGTCACAGGCTTGTAGAGATCGGAATAATAGAACTTGAAAATCATTTACCAACAGGAGATTATTTTCATTATTATTTAAACCCTGAAAGAAATTCCGACATTAGAGCTAAAGAAATTCATGGTTTAAGTAGAGAGTTTTTAAACGATAAGCCTAAGTTTTCTGACATAGCTCAGGAATTTATAAATTATATATCAGATAGCAAAATTATAATTCATAATGCGTCTTTTGATATTGGTTTCATAAACGCCGAATTAGAGAGATGTAATATGAAAAAATTAGAACAGAATGCTGTCATAGACACGATGTTACTTGCAAAAAAAAAGTTTATAGGTCAATCAGTTAGCTTAGACTCTTTATGTAGAAAATATGATATTGACTTATCAGGAAGAGAGATGCACGGTGCTCTAAAAGACGCCAAACTTTTATCACAGGTTTACTTAGAACTCATAGGAGGGAGACAATCAAAACTTAACTTTGAGATTTCAGTCAATAAAGGTAATAATATTGAAGATAATAATATTTTTGACATAGATGAGTATTATAACAATAGCTCTGTAAAATATATTAATAATAGTTTAATTAACCAGGATGATTATGCATTACATTTGAAATGTATAGAACAAATAAAAAACAGTATTTGGAAAAAAATAAATAGTTAATTTTTGGTTAGACTAAAATCCACATCATTTAATGATATTGGCAAACTCCCACCTTTTTTACTTATGATTTCCACAATGTCTTTAACAGATGGAAGCATTAATTTTAAACCAATTTTTGTCAAAACTTCTTGATCATGATTTTCTTTATCTAGAATTTCAAAAAAACCAAAGTAATCTAATTCAAGATTAAATAATTTTTTCTTGCTGTCATTTGAAGAACAATCAACGTTATATCTTAAAACTAAACTAAAAAAATTATTGTCGTTGTAAGGTTTGTAAACAACATTCATTTTAACATCAACGTTACTATTATTATTGTTAGAAAAATTATTTTCATTAATATTCTGGGGATTTTCAAATGATAAGTCTTTGATATATTCTCTAATCATCTTAATTTTAGAATACTCATTTTTATTTACAATATTCATTTAGTTCTCTAAGTAATAAATTCTTCTTATATATATGAAATAATCAATAATGAATATTAATTTTTGTTTTTTTTTGTATAATAGAATTGTATTAACAAATTATATTATAACTATGGTGGTTAAGAAACATGCAAAACAGTTTTCCGTACATTGACATTCTAATTTTCGGCGTAATAGCAATCTTTCTTATTTTTAGACTTAAAAACATACTAGGCACTAAAACAGGTTTTGAAGAAACAAATCTTAATAAAAAAGGACAGGAAAAACAATTTACAAATGTTGTGCCCTTAAAATCTAGCAAAGATAATGAAAGTGACTTAGAACTAAGTAAAATTTTAGAAGTTGACCCAAACTTTAACATAAATGATTTTTTAACTGGATCACAAACTTTTTTTAAGATGGTGCTAGAAAGTTTTGTCAGTGGCAATCTTGAAACTATAAAAAATTTTACAAAACCTTCAGTTCTTAAAAGTTTTAAAGTTGCCATCGAAGAAAGAGATAAAGAACAGGAAACATTAATAATTGATTTAAAATCAATTCAGAAAAATGAGATAAGTAAATCAACCTTAACGAAAACATCTATAAAGATTAATGTTAAGTTTGAGTCACTACAAATAAGAGCTTTAATGGACAAAAATGACAAAATTATCGATGGCGACACTGAAAAAGAAATTCTTGTCTATGATGAATGGGTTTTTGAAAAAAAAGCAAAAGATGATAATCCAAATTGGACATTAGTGGAAACCAAAAGTAATTAGTAAGATGGTTTTAATATCTAAAAATGACAAAAATATATGGAAAAACTATGTCTCAAATTTTGAACAGTATGTTTTTGTTCCACAGGTTAATGATAGAACCATTCCCAAAAATAATTCTTATAACCCAAACATTTATAAAAAGGATAGTCCTTCAATTTATACTAAACCTTTTAAGAAAAAAGGAGTTAAACCGAATGTAGTATTAGATCTTCACGGTCATACTTTATACTCTGCAAAAATAATCTTAAACAAATATATTATAAATTGTTATGATAAAAATATAAGGAATATCTTAATTATAACTGGAAAAGGGAGAAAGAATAAAGGTGTATTGAAAGAAGAGGTACCAAAATGGCTTAACGATAAATATCTCAATAGGTATTTAGTAAGTATCAATTTTGCTCCAAATCATTTTGGTGGTGAAGGAGCCTTATTAATTAGAATAAAGAACAGATTCAAAAAAAACTAGGTAAATAATTTTGGATAAAAGATGATTAAAAAGAACTATGAAAGAGTATCTTATGTAGAGAGACGAACCAAAGAAACTCAGATCAAAGTAAATGTTAACTTAGACGGAAATGGTTTAAACCAAGTGAAAACAGGGTTACCTTTTTTTGACCACATGATACAACAGCTTTCCAAACATAGTCTTATAAATATTAACTTAAAATGTAAGGGCGATCTTCACGTAGATTCACATCATACAATAGAAGATGTTGGATGGGCGCTTGGGAAAGCAATAAATGATGCACTAGGTGACAAAAAAGGAATAAAAAGATACAGCTTCATATATTTACCTATGGACGAGTGTCTAACTAGATGTTGCATTGATATATCAGGACGACCGTGGTTGGTCTGGAGCGTATTTTTGCCAAATATAGAAATCAATAAAATTGAAACAGAAATATTTAGAGAATTTTTTCAGTCTTTTTCACAATCTGCAGGCTTAACTATACATATTGAAAATATTTATGGTAAAAATACGCATCATATAATTGAATCGTGTTTTAAGTCTCTCGCGATTTCTCTGAGAAATGCGATCAGTTTAGATTTAAGAAACTTAGAAAGTGTGCCTTCTACAAAAGGAACTCTTACTGGTAATAAATAATATGAAATTAATAATTATTGATTTTGGTTCTGGAAATCTAAAGTCTGTTGAAAATGCTTTCAAAAATTGTGTTTATACTAATAAATTAAAGTTTACAATTAAAGTTACTAACAAATTAGACTTAATTTCAAAAGCAGATCACTTAGTTCTGCCAGGTGTTGGTTCCTTTCCAGATTGTAAGAAAGGTTTGCAGAAAATTAGCGGTTTAATTGATTTATTAACTGATGAAGTGATAAATAAGAAAAAAAAATTTCTTGGAATTTGCGTAGGTATGCAATTGATGGCTAATTATAGCAGAGAAAAAAAACTAACATCAGGTTTTGGTTGGCTTTGTGGTAATTTTAAAAAAATTAAAACAAATGGTCTAGATTATCTTGGCAGAAATTATAAAATTCCTCACATGGGTTGGAATAATTTACAGATTCAAAATAAAAATCATCCTATTTTAGATAATATTACAGGAAACGAACAATATTATTTTGTACATTCTTATGCTTTAGATAATGCTAAAACTAATCAAATAATTGCTTATACAATTTATAATCAGAAGATTCCTGCAATTATTGGTAAAGACAATTATGTAGGAGTACAATTTCATCCAGAAAAAAGTGGAAATTCCGGTCAAAAATTTATATACAATTGGCTAAAATGGATACCATGATATCAGAGTTTAAAAATGGAAATGAAATTTAAAAAATATAACGTCAAAGCTGAATTATGCAAAAACTTAAGTAAAATTGATTTACAAGAATTATGCGATGCAACTGAGGAAGCAATTTTAGCTGGCGGGGGTTTTGGATGGATTTCACCGCCATCTCTTAAAACATTACAAAATTACTGGAAGGGTGTATTGCTAATACCGGAAAGAGTGCTTATAGTTGGTAAACTAGATAATGTTATAGCCGGTTCTGCACAGCTCATCAAACCTGCTAAAAATAACGAAGCTCAATCCCATTCTTGTATATTAAGTACTTTTTTCTTTGCATCTTGGGCTAGGGGATTTGGTCTTGCTAAAGCTGTATTTGAAAAAGCTGAATTAAAAGCTAAAGACGATGGTTTTAAAGTAATTAATCTGGAAGTAAGAGAAACACAGTTGAGAGCAATTCAACTATATGAACAAGCTGGATATATTAGATCAGGTATTAATCCAAAATCAGTTTTAATAGATGGAAAATATATAGCTGGTTATTACTATTACAAAGAATTAAAATGATGAAAAATAATTTATTTACACTTTATCCTGCTATTGACATAAAAGATGGAAAGTGTGTGAGATTACTTTTTGGCAAAATGGAAAAAGAAACAGTTTATAATAATGACCCATTAGATCAAGCATTGTGGTTTCTCGATCAAGGAGCAGAATGGTTACACATTGTAGATTTAGACGGTGCAGTTAAGGGCATTAATGCAAACAAAGCAGTAATAATTAAAATTTTAAACAAACTTCAAAACAAAATAAAAATTCAAATTGGTGGAGGTATTAGGAATCTTAATGATATTGACTTTTGGTTACAAAATTCAGTCAGTAGAGTTATTTTAGGAACATTAGCCCTTGAGAATCCTAAATTTATAAATCAACTCGATAAACAATATTCAAAAAAAATTGTTGTAGGGGCAGATGTTAGGGATGGAAAAATTGCTACGCATGGTTGGAAAAAACAGACTGATATAATGGCAGTGGATTTAATCAAAACTCTAAATTCTTCAATCGTTAATTCTGTAATTTATACTGACATAGCCAAAGATGGAAGTTTGAAAGGTATTAGTTTAAATCAAACTGTTAATTTTGCCAAATCAATTCCACATCCAGTAATTGCTTCTGGTGGAGTTTCATCATTAAATGATATTTCAAAATTGTCTAATGAAATTTCAAACGGAGTACAAGGAGTTATAATTGGTAGAGCGTTATATGACAAAAAATTCACATTTTCAGACGCATTACAAAAAATAAATGAGGTTAGATCTGATGCTCACTACTAGGGTCATTGCGTGTTTGGATGTACATAACGGAAGAACAGTCAAAGGTATAAATTTTATTAATTTAAAAGATGCAGGTGATCCAGTTGAACAAGCAAAAGAATATAGTGCTCTAGGAGCTGACGAAATATGCTTTTTAGATATTTCTGCAACTTATGAAAAGAGAAATACTATGTTTGATGTAATTTCCAAAACTGCTGAGTCTTGCTTTGTACCTCTTACTGTAGGTGGAGGTGTAAAAAATCTTCAAGATTTTAGAGATTTATTAAATTCCGGGGCAGATAAGGTATCAATTAATTCATCTGCGGTTTACAATCCAAAAATTATTAAGGATTCATCTGAAAAATTTGGTAATCAGTGTGTTGTTTTAGCAATCGATGCAGTTGAAAACAAAAGTTTTCCTAGTGGGTACGAGGTTACAACTCATGGAGGAAGAAAAAAAACAAATATAGATGCTCTTAAATGGGCTAAACAAGGTGTGAGAAATGGAGCAGGAGAAATCTTGTTAACATCAATGAATTCAGATGGAACTAAAAAAGGTTATAACTTAAAACTTACGAAATTAATTTCTGAGAATGTTGCTGTTCCTGTAATAGCTTCTGGTGGAGCCGGAGGTCCAAAAGATATGGTGGAAGTAGTGCTTAAAGCAGGTGCATCAGCTGTCTTAGCTGCTTCAATTTTTCATTATGGCATTCACTCAATACACTCAGTGAAAAAAGAAATGTCTGAAAATGGAATATTAACAAGAGACTGTGATAATTAAAATGAATGAACAAATTATAAAAGACTTATTTTCAACTTTAATAAAAAGAGAAAAACTTAATGAAGAAATCTCTTATACTTCTCATCTCATCAAAAATCCAGAATTTCTCGCCAAAAAAATTGGAGAGGAATCTGCAGAGTTAATTATAGATTATATAAAAAAAAATAAGAAGGGTGTAATAAGAGAATCTGCTGACTTAATTTATCATATGCTTGTGGTTTGGATTACTATGGGCATTGATCCAAAAGAAATATGGATCGAGTTATCATCTAGAAAGTCTAAGTCTGGTTTCGAAGAGAAAAAAAACAGAGGTAACAAATGAATAAATTGTATGACCAAAATAATATTTTTGCCAAAATATTAAGATCTGAAATTCCTTGCAATAAAATATTGGAAAATGAAAATTCTATAGCATTTTCTGATATCAATCCCCAAGCTAAAATTCACATTTTAATTATCCCAAAAAAACCTTATTTAAATTTTAATGATTTTACAAAAAATGCTTCACTTATAGAAGTAGAAAGTTTTTGGAAACTCGTAAATGATGTTATTGAATATACTGCAGTTGATGAAGAAGGTTTTCGAATTATAACGAATTCAGGAAAAAATGGAAACCAAGATGTACCCCATTTTCATGTTCATTTGCTTGGAGGTAATAATTTGGGCAGAATGATAAAATAATTAACTGTTCATCAATTTATTTTCGACAAAATTCCAAAACAATTCTTCAATTGAAACTGAGTCTAAATTTTTAATTTCTCTGATTCCGGTCGGTGAAGTAACATTTATTTCGGTGATATAGTCACCGATTATATCTACTCCTACAAAGTAAAGTCCTTTTGATTTTAGTGCACCTGAAATTTCCTTACATATGAACCTATCTCGTTTAGTTAATTTCGTTTTCTCAGGCTTCCCTCCTACATGCATGTTGGATCTACTTTCACCTAATTTAGGAATTCTGTTAACTGCACCTACTGCTTCTCCATTTAACAAGATTATTCTTTTATCTCCATTTCTAACCTCTTTTAGATATTGTTGTATCATTAAGGGTTCTCTATTTAGATTAAAAAAAGTTTCTAGTATCGAATTAAAATTTTCATCCTCTGGAAGCACATGAAATATACCTTGTCCGCCATTTCCATAAAGTGGTTTAATGATAATGTCTTTAAATTCATTTCTAAATTCTTTAATTTCATTTATATTTCTGCTTATTAGAGTTCTTGGCATTAAGTGTGAAAAATTTGTAACAAAAATTTTTTCTGGCGAATTTCTTACCTCAAAAGGGTTGTTTACTACTAATGTTGTGCTAGGTAATTTCTCAAGAATATGAGTTGCAGTTACATAAGCCATGTCAAAAGGAGGATCTTGTCGCATCATGATTACATCATATTCCTTTAATGGTTTTACAGATGAATCGTGATACTTAAATTCATGTGAATTATTGGATGAATACAATTCTAGTTTACATGTATTTGCTAAAACCTTGTTGTTTTTTAATGATAAATCGTCAGGTTTAAAAAAGCTTATATTGTGATCTCTTCTTTGTGCTTCGAATGCAAGTGCATAAGTTGTATCACCCTTAAGGTCAAGCCTCTCCAATGGATCCATTAGGAATGCTATATTGAGACATTTACTCATCTTGTATCTTTGTTTAAAATTATATAATTATAAACTTCTTTAACAAATTTTGCACTCAAAGCATGATTTTTTACAAGATTTATCTCAACCTCATTACTAGCAATTCCGCTTATATAAGCTTTGTCGTTAACTACATCAACTGAAAAATTAATACTATTAATTGATTTATCTGAAATTATGCGTGCTCTTATTTCACCTAAAGAGGCCATGTCTCTTGCAATGTTTTTTATAGAGCTTTTGTCAGTTATCTGGATTTCATTATTAACTTCTTTAACACCTCTTACAGTCCATGCTAACTTTGTAAATTCAATTTTTTCATTTGGGTTTTTTACTTTTCCTGTAAATAAAACTGAACCATTATTAATAAAAACTTTTGTATCTGCTATTAAATTCTTGTTAAATTTATAAATTAGATTTGAGATTTTTGTTTTTATAATGTTATCATTTATTGACGTTCCTAAACCCTTTTCTTTGGTCGCGGCACCTAGAGAAACCATACCAACAGTGCCAATTATCGGTGCGCATGATTGTAAAATTAGAGCAATACATGAAATATAGATTAATTTTTTCACATCAATATCCTTTCATAAAATAAAACAATAAATCAAAAATAAAAATTGTCATTGTTAATTAAGAGTTTTCCTATTATTTTTTATTTTTATAGCCTCATTATAAATCTTTCTACGTGGCAAATTTGTCTCAATTATGATCTCATCTACTGCGTCACGAAGAGATAGTTTTTTAAGTTTATATTTTATGGTGTTACTGAGTGTTTCAACATCAAATTCTTCTTTACCACAACCTTCTATAATTAATACAAGTTCCCCTTTGAGAGGAGTGTTGTTTTTTTCCCTCCTATCAATAATTTCTATAATATTATTCAAATCACTAGTTATTATTTCCTCATAGGTTTTTGTGAGTTCTCTGGCAATTGAAATTTTTCTATTTCCAAAAACATCATGCATTATCCGTAGAGTGTTCTTAATTCTTAAACATGTGTCGAACCATATACCAGTCATAATATTTGTTTTAACTGAAAGGAACTGTTTTTTTTTTAAATTATTTTTAGAGGAAATAAATCCTCCAAAATAAAATTGATCTGTTGGAAGACCAGATAAAATTAATCCACTTATAACTGAACAAGGTCCAGGTGCATGTGTCACGTGAATGTTATTAAAATGGCATTCTCGTACAAGCTTAAAACCTGGGTCTGATATTAAAGGTGTTCCTGCATCACTGACTATTCCTATTCTTATACCTGAAAGGAGCTTACGAATAATATATGGCCTCTTTCTAGAAGCATTATTGTCATTATAAGACATAAGGTTTTTTCGATTAATATTAAGATGTGTTAACAACTTTTTTGTTTTTCTAGTATCCTCACAAAGCAAAATGTTTACAGTTTCTAATAATTTAATAGCTTTAAGACTTATATCATCGAAGTTACCTATAGGGGTAGAAATTATATATAAACATCCATGAACATCTTTATTATAATTTTTCAGATCTTCTTTACTTAACTTTTTCAATACATTAACCTAAATTTTATTTTTAATATTTAGTGAGTTATTATGTTTTCCAATAATATTAAACATAATCTTATTATACTTTTTTGTATATTATTATCGATTAACGCATGTAATAAGGAAAACAGTAAATTAATTATTGAAAATAAAAAAATAGAAAAAATAGAAGATAAATCTAATAAACCAAACATCAATAAAAACTATCTGAAGAAAAAAGTAATAAAAAATACTATATCTGATAATAATAAATTTTTACCAAACTATATGAAAAATAATGACGTTATTTTTGAGTTTAGGAACGAAAGATTACTTCAGGGTAGGAATATTTCTAATAAAAATGAAGAAAAAAAGACTAAACTAGCATTGTCAGCTGTCCAAAAAATGTTCAATAAAAATGTAAGCTCTAATAATAACTTACTTAACCTAAAAAAAGATGAAAACATTCCAATTTTGAATAGATATATTTCTGAAGCAAGCAAAACTCTAAATTATCAACATATACTAGTATTTCTACCCTTTACGGGAAAATATTCAAATTTTGGAAATAAAATTAGAAAATCTCTTGATTTAAGTGTTTTAAACTTCGGTAATGATGAGATTAAATTATTTTACTTTGACACAGGACAAACACTAGATCAACAAGCCATAACTAGTTTATTTGCAAAATTAAAACCTAGATTCATAATTGGACCATTTACGAGGGAAGTACTGTTAAAAATCAAACCACTCGCAAAGGCAGAGAAATTACCTATGCTTACATTTTCAAATGACATCGCAATGGTAGAAAATAATGTGTGGTCACTAGGTTTTTCCCCAGAAGAACAGGTCGAAAGTGTTATTTCGTGTGCTTTAATTCATGGTTACAATAGATTTGGTATAATTGCACCAGATAGTTTGTATGGTAAAATAATTTCTCGACATTCAATAGATTTAATTTCCACTGATAAGAAAAATTACAACAGCTCTATTTTTCTCTCTAATGAAGATTTAAATAACAAAACCAAACTTTACTCGCTTCTAAAAAATTTTTTGCAATATTCAGAGACTAAAGAAACACATACAAGATTTGACGCCATACTTTTAGGTGGAAGTAAAGAATTTATATTAGAGATAGCACCTTTATTGGCTTTCTTCAATGTAGATTCAAGATATGTAAAAATTTTAGGTACTGAAACCTATAACAGTAAGGAAATTAAAAATGAACCGTCATTAGAAAAATCGTGGTTTCCGATAATCTTAAGTAAAAACAATGATCAATTCTTAACTCTTTGGAAAAACACATGGTCAGATACTAATAATTATTTTTCCAATGCCGGTTTTGATGCTGGTATAATTGCTATAGATTATATTAATAATTCAAAAAATAGACTTCAATATTTAGCCAATGTTGAGGGATCAGTAACAGGATTAATTTTCGATACTAGTGGTTATGTAAAAAAACCAATTCAAGTAATGCAAATAGATGATCTAGAAAAATTAACTAAAATTCAAAAATGTAGTTAAGTTATGAATTAATTAGATAATTAAGAATACTATTTAATTTTAACATGTGCTTTTTATTTACTTTTAAAATATCATTTTTAAATGATACTATATTTTTATCTTGTAAAACCTTAAGAGAATTAGAGTTAATTATAGATTTGTTACTCAGCTTAGAAATGTTTATACCGTCATACAATCTTAATCCCATTGATAACGTATCAGTATCAGAAACATAGTTATTTAAAGAAGTGATTTTTTCGAATTCAGTTTGGTATAAATTTTTAGATAGCCAAGTCTTTGGATTCTTATAATTTTGATATTCAATTCGATTTTTATATAAGTCAGATGTCCACAGTCTTCCATATGCACCTGGTCCAATACCAATCCAATTTTCAGAATTCCAATAGTTTAAATTATGTCTGCATTTAAAACCACTTTTTGCGTAGTTGGAAACTTCATAATTATAAAAACTATAATCATTAAGTAATTCGTTTGAGATTTTATAGAACTCGGCAGCTGTGTCATTATCTATTATATTAATAAGACCATTTTTGTGGTCTTTAAAAAATTTTGTGCCTTCTTCAATTGTTAGTTGATAAAGAGATAAATGTTGTAAGTTGTTTGCATTTAGGAAACTTTTTAATTCATTTGACCAATCATTTAGATTTTGGCCATGAAAAGCATACATAAAATCCACAGATATATTTTCATATGTGTTGGAGGCGTCTTTTAAACTAATCTCTATATCCTCAATTTTATGCAGTCTACCTAAAAACTCTAAATACTTATTATTTAAAGATTGCACACCTATTGATAATCTATTAACTCCTGCACGATTAAAATTTTTAAACCTTTTACTATCATAAGAACTTGGATTTGCTTCAAGGGAAATTTCAATATCATTGCAAAATCCAAAAATATGATCAGACAAAGTAATAATACTTTCTACTATTTCTACAGGCATTAAAGAAGGTGTACCACCACCAAAAAAAATTGTGTTCAAATTTTTAAAACTAATATTTCTTTTAACTAATTCATTTTTCATTGAGGTCATTTGATTTTTATAGGATTTAATCCATTTTTTTATTTCAATTGTTTCATTTACATGAGAGTTAAAATCACAATATGGACATTTTGATTCACAATAAGGCCAATGAACATATAAACTTAAAAGATTTTCATTATTTTTAATCAACTTTTTAAACTTGGAAAACATACATTTATTAATTTTTTAAAAGCTAAAGCCCTATGACTAATACTATGCTTAAACTCTGGTTTCATTTCACCAAAAGTCTTATCATATTCCAAGGGTCTAAAAATTGGATCATATCCAAAACCATAATTACCTTTAGGTGGCCATGAAAACTTTCCATTAACTTTTCCAGAAACATTTATATTGTTTCCATTAGGCCAGCAAAGGGATAAAGCACAAACAAAAAAACAATTATAACTAGGCTTTTTTATTTTTTTTAGTGAATCATTAATTTTACTCATTGCCAATTTAAAATTTTTATCATTTCCTGCCCAACGAGCAGAATAAATACCTGGTTCATTATTAAGATCTGAAAAACAAATTCCACTATCATCAGAAATACTTGGAATACCAGTACTTTTCGAAACATAAGATGATTTTATTAGAGCATTTTCTTCGAATGAAGAACCATTTTCAATTGGTTCTTTTAAATTAAAATCATGTGCAGATAAGACCTCAATTTTTAGAGGCTCTAACAAAATTTTAATTTCCTTTATCTTACCTTTATTATGACTGGCTATAATTAATTTATTTCCATCAAAAATGTTTTTATTCATTGAAATTATATTATACCCAACGCTTCTTTTTGAATTTTAAATAACTTTTTGGTGCTTAATTCAGCTATATTTAAAAGTTTAAGAAATTGCTCTTTATTAAAAGGTTTTTCTTCAGCTGTTGTTTGTATTTCTACAATTTTATTGGTTGCAGTCATTACGAAATTTCCATCAGTTTCTGCATTACTATCTTCTTCATAATCCAAATCAACCAACTCTTGATTTTCACAAACACCACATGATATTGCCGCAACTTGGTCAAATATTGGATTTTCTATTAATTTACCTGATTTAAGTAAAAAGTTAACTGATTGATATAATGCAACCCAAGCACCAGTGATTGATGCTGTTCTAGTACCACCATCCGCTTGTATTACATCACAGTCAATTTTAATTTGATATTCAGACATTTTTCTTAAATCAACAACTGATCTTAGTGATCGCCCAATTAATCTTTGAATTTCTTGTGTTCGTCCAGATGGTTTTCCTTTGTTTACTTCTCTATCTACCCTAGTATGCGTTGATCTTGGAAGCATTCCATACTCTGCAGTAATCCAACCTTTACCTGAATTTCTTAACCACAATGGTAACTTGCTTTCAACACTAGCAGTGCATAAAACATGAGTATTTCCAAATTTTACAATGCATGAACCCTCAGCGTAAGGTGAAATATTAGCTTCAAGCACTATATTTCTTAATTCGTCGAAATTTCTATTTGATGGTCTTTTAAACATAAATATTTACAGTTAGTTCAGTTAGCTTACGTTTTATCAAAATTTAATAAAAACAATATTTTAGCTTTATAATTTTTTAACTCTTGTAAATCAACACAATATTTATTATGTCAAACATATAAATACATTTGGAGTCTAAATTGTCTAAAAACAAAGTGTCATCTAATAAAGATAAAAAAGATACAAACTCTTTGGAAGAAGAAATTGTCAGAACTGAACCAGAAACGGATACTCTAGCAGTTAATTTAGATAAAAATGGGGACGCAGATATTTCTATTGAAGATACTGTTGAAAACCAAAAAAAAGAGATCGAAGAGCTTAAAGACCAACTATTGAGAAGCTTAGCTGATAGCGAAAACTTAAGAAAAAGGACTACAAAAGAAATTTTAGATGCAAAAAAGTATAGTCATATTTCTTTTGTAAGAGATTTAGTTTCGTCAGTTGATAATCTTCAAAGAGCGTTAAAGGCAGTGCCAGAAGATAGGTCACAACTTTCTGAGCCAGTAAAAAATTTGATTATAGGATTAGAAATTGTTGAGAAAGAAATCACAAATACATTTAAAAAACATAACTTAATTGAAATATATCCTTTAAATGAAAAATTTGATTATAATCTCCATCAAGCAATGTTTGAGGTACCAACAATCGAAAAGGATCCAGGATTTGTAGTTGAGGTGTCGCAAATAGGATACATTTTACATGATAGGTTAGTTAGGCCAGCAATGGTAGGTATATCAAAAAAACCCGACGATGTATCCACCGAACAAAATAACGAAGTTAAGTAAATAGAAATAATTTTTATTTATAATCTTGTAAATTCAACAACTTAACCCATATAACATTTTAATATTAAAGAATGCATTAAAAAAAGAAATTCAGTGTCTAGGGAGTTAATTAATGGCAAAAGTTATTGGTATTGATTTAGGTACAACTAATTCGTGTGTATCTGTTATGGATGGCAAGTCACCAAAAATTATAGAAAACAGTGAAGGTGCTAGAACAACACCATCCATGGTCGGAATTACGGATGATGAACGTTTGGTTGGTCAACCAGCAAAAAGACAGGCAGTTACAAACCCTGAAAACACTTTATTTGCAATTAAAAGATTAATAGGACGAAGACATGATGACGAATATTCCAAAAAATTTTCAGAATTAGTTCCATACAAAATAATATCAGCAAAAAATGGCGACGCTTGGGTTCAAGCTAATGGACAAGATTACGCACCTTCTGAAGTCTCTAGCTTTATCTTAAGAAAACTTAAAGAAGATGCTGAGGCATTCCTAGGAGAAAAAGTTGAAAAAGCTGTAATCACGGTGCCTGCTTATTTCAATGATGCACAAAGACAAGCCACAAAAGATGCTGGAAAAATTGCTGGTCTAGAGGTTCTTAGAATCATAAATGAACCAACTGCAGCAGCACTGGCCTATGGTTTAGATAAAAAAGAAAGTGGTACAATCGCAGTTTATGATTTAGGAGGTGGAACTTTCGATGTTTCAATTCTAGAGGTTGGAGATGGTGTATTTGAGGTAAAGTCGACCAATGGAGACACATTTCTAGGTGGTGAGGATTTTGACCAAAGAATAATAGACTACATTGCGGAACAATTCAAAAAAGAAAATGGAATTGACTTAAGGACGGATAAATTAGCTCTACAAAGAATGAAAGAGGCTGCAGAAAAAGCTAAAATAGAACTTTCTAGTGCAGCTCAAACTGACATTAATCTTCCTTTTGTAACCGCTGATGCAAGTGGTCCAAAACACCTTAATGTAAAATTAACAAGATCACAGTTTGAAAGTATTGTAGATGATTTAATTACTAAAAGCATTAAACCATGCAAGGCTGCTTTGAAAGATGCTGGTATTAATGCAAGTGATATTAATGAGGTTATTCTTGTAGGCGGTATGACTAGAATGCCAAAAATTGTTGAAGCTGTAACTTCTTTTTTTAAGACAGAACCTCATAGAGGTGTTAACCCTGACGAAGTCGTTGCTTCAGGCGCAGCAATTCAGGGTGGAGTTTTGATGGGAGATGTGAAAGATGTTCTTTTATTAGACGTTACCCCATTGTCCTTAGGTATTGAAACATTAGGTGGTGTATTTACGAGGTTAATAGATAGAAACACAACTATTCCCTCCAAAAAATCTCAAATATTCTCAACTGCTGAAGATAATCAATCTGCTGTTACAATTAGAGTTTCTCAGGGTGAAAGAGAGATGGCGTCAGACAATAAATCTTTGGGCGAGTTTAACTTGGAAGGTATTGCACCAGCTCAAAGAGGAGTCCCCCAAATTGAAGTAACGTTTGATATTGACGCAAATGGTATAGTTAACGTAAGCGCACAAGATAAAGCAACTGGAAAAGCTCATAACATTACAATACAAGCATCTGGTGGCCTTGATGACAATGAAATAGAAAGAATGGTAAAAGAAGCAGAGGATAATGCTGAAGCGGATAAAGAAAAAAGAGAAGCAATCGATACTAGAAATCAAGCAGAATCCATGATTCATGGAGCCGAAAAATCATTGTCTGATTTAGGTGAAAAGGCTGAAGAAGGTGCAAAAAAAGAGGTAGAAGACGCAGTTGCTGAGCTCAAAACTGTTTTAGAAGGCGAAGACGTTGCAATTATAAAAGAAAAAACAGCATCTTTATCATCAGTTATGATGAAAATGGGTGAAGCAGCATATAAAGCAAATGAAGCAAACAATGCTGAGAGTGCAGAAACAACAGATAATTCAGGTGAAAGTAAAGAAGATGTTGTAGATGCCGATTTCGAAGAAGTTAAGGATAACGAAGAAAAAAAAGACGCTTCTTAAAAAAGAATAAAAAAACTTAAGGCTTAATTTATGGCACGTGATTATTACGATATACTTGGTTTATCTAAATCTGCGTCAGATAGTGAAATAAAATCTTCCTACCGTAAATTAGCTATGAAGTATCATCCCGACAGAAACCCTGGTGATAAAAAAGCTGAAGAGAAATTTAAAGAAATATCAGAATCCTATGAGATTTTAAAAGACCCACAAAAAAAAGCTGCCTACGATCAATATGGACACGCTGCATTTTCCCAAGGTGGTGGAGGAAGTCCAGGAGGTGGATTTTCAGGTTTTGGAACTGGTGGTTTTTCAGATATTTTTGAAGATATGTTTGGTATGGGTGGTGACTCAAGAAGAAGATCCGCTTCTACTGGATCAGATTTAAGGTATGATTTATCTATTTCTCTTGAACAGGCCTTTTCTGGAGATCAAGTTGAGATTTCTTTAACAGTTCCCGGAAAATGTGAATCATGTAATGGAACAGGAGCTAATAAAGGCTCACAACCAAAACAATGTGGTCAATGTGGGGGTTATGGAAAAGTACGAGCACAACAAGGATTTTTTACAATAGAAAGAACTTGTGCATCCTGCTCAGGTGCGGGAGAAATTATTGGTGATCCATGCAGATCATGTAAAGGTCAGGGGCGAATAAATAAAAATAAAAAGCTATCAGTAAATGTACCAGCTGGTGTAGATAACGGTACGCGCATTCGCCTTTCTGGTGAAGGAGAAGCTGGTCCAAGAGGATCCTCTGCTGGTGATTTATATATCTTCATTGATATAAAAGATCATTCTCTTTTTCAAAGAGATGGTAAGGACACATTTATTGAGGTGCCAGTTAATTTTATTGACGCCGTTTTAGGTAATTCAATCCAAGTTCCTTGTATTGATGGGTCTAAAGCAAAAATGAATTTAAGTGCTGGGACACAAAGTGGGACTCGTTTACGGATGAAAGGAAAAGGCATGCCTGGATTGCGTGGCGGAACTAGAGGTGATCAATATGTACAAATTAATGTTGAAACGCCAGTTGGCCTCTCACGAAAACAGGAAGAATTATTCAATCAAATCAAGGATTTAGGCTTGGAAAAAATTAGTCCCAAGACAAATAGGTTTAAAAAATTAATTCAGTAATTTTAAATTTGTTTATACTTAACTAGTGACATAATAAAAGAGATAACAATGAATAAAATATCTATTTCCATTCCTGGTTGTAATGGCAGAATGGGTAAAACTCTTCTCAGCCTCATATTAGAAAATTCTAAATACGAATTAGCATCAGCAACATGTTTACCTAATGAAGACGAAGTTGGAATAAATATTGGTTTGTTTGCCGGTAAAAGTAAAATTAATAAGGTAATTAGTTCTGATCCATTGTCATTGTTTAAAAACGCTCATGTACTTATCGATTTTACTGCTCCAGATGCAACAATGTTTCATGCAAAACAATGTTATGACAACAAAATGTCAATTGTAATTGGCACAACCGGTTTAAATGACGATCAAGAAAAGGAATTACTTTTATTATCAAAAAGAATACCTATTGTTTATTCGGCAAATTTTTCAATAGGTGTGACTTTATTGTCTAGTTTAGTTTCAAAAGCTACAAAAACACTTGGGTTCGATTGGGATATTGAAGTATTAGAGATGCATCATAAACATAAGGTTGATTCTCCTTCAGGAACAGCTTTATTACTTGGAAAATCAGCAGCAGACGCAAGGCATAAAGAATTGTCAAATGTAAAATCTGTTTCACGTGATGGGTTAGTTGGAAAGAGAAAAGCAGATGAAATAGGTTTTGCAGTTTTAAGGGGTGGTGATGTTGTTGGAGAACACTCAGTATTATTTTGTAATTCTGGAGAGAGAATAGAGTTAGCTCATAAAGCTACAGACAGGTCAATTTTTGCTTCTGGAGCTTTGCGTGCATCTTATTGGGCCGCGAATGCAGAACCAGGTTTGTATTCTCTTGCAGATGTTTTAGAAAATGGTGGATAAAATTAATTAATAATTGACTTTATTTCTTTAAGACATTCATTAATGTTAATGGCACCATTTAATCTTGTAGGTCTTGTTTCAATATAGTTTACAATATATTCGTTATTCTTTTTAATCAAAAACACATCCAAAAAACATTTGTCAAAATAATATTGATAATTTTTTAACTTTCCCTCTTTTTTTATAAAATCACTTTTACCAAGTATTGTGATTATTTTTTCTTCATTCAAATTTATAAAATTTTTAATACTAAATTCCTTATGATTTGGTACTTTAACTTTTTTCTGTAAAGCGAGCTTTTGAACTTTTTGTGTTCGCTTAGGCATATCAATTGGAGCCATTTTCTCAATTTCTTCAGATTTTTTTTCACTAATTTTTGACTTTTTATTTTCTTTATCAAAAAAATCCTTTTTTGATATTTTATTAACATCTTGAATAAAAATGTTTTGATGTTCAAAGGTGTGACATGCATTCATAGAAATAACTATACAAACACTAAAGATAATTTTAATAAGAATAGAATTCATAAACAATATACATAAATATTGTTAGTTAAGAAGTCTATTGAAAAAATAATTTTGAGGATTAAATGAAAAACTCTAAAGTAGAAATCTGTTTTATTGGTAATGCAATAGTAGACATTTTATCCAAGGTTAGTTTCGAAACACTCGATGAACTTCAAATACCTAAGGGGGCAATGCAGCTTGTTGATGAAGAATTATCAGACAAAATTTTAAAACATATTCAAGATTCAACAATTATTTCTGGAGGAAGTGCGGCTAATACTGCTGTAGGATTTAAATCATTCGGAGGCAAATGTTCCTTTATAGGACAAATTGGTAATGATAAATTTGGTGAAATGTTTTCAAAAGACCTAAATAATTCTGGTATATGTTTCAAATATAAAGATTTTCAAGTTAAAGAAAAAACTTCAAAAAGTATTATTTTGGTTACTCCTGATGCAGAAAGAAGTATGAACACGTTTTTAGGTGCTAGTAATAAATTCAATATCAACTCTTTCGAAGAACAATTTATTATTGATAGTAGAATGATTTATATTGAAGGATACTTGTTTGACCAACCTGAGGCAAAAGAGGCAATTTATCACTGTTGTAAATTAGCAAAATCTTATGATAGAAAAGTTGCCCTAAGCTTATCAGATTTATTTTGTGTTGATAGGCACAGAATAGATTTTCTTAATTTAATTAATAAATATGTTGATATTATTTTTGCAAATGAAGATGAAATAAAAAGTTTGTATCAATCAGAATTGAAAGCAAGCATAAATTATATTAAAAACAATGTTTATATTGGGGCTATTACGCTTGGGTCAAATGGCTCTGTTGTATTTGAAAACAAACTTGAATACCGTGTAGATCCAATTAGTGTGGCAGAACTAGTTGACACGACTGGTGCAGGTGATTTATTTGCATCTGGTTTTTTGTTTGGTCTAACAAATAAATACTCAATTCAAAAGTGCGGATATTTAGGAAATAAAGCAGCTTCAGAAATTATAAAATATATTGGAGCTCGTCCAAAGCTTTCTCTTAAATCAATTTTGTAATGATTTATTTTGAAAATATTGCATTATATGTAGCTATTGATGCAGAGTTTACAATATCAGAGACAGATGAGCCCATTTGAACAATTTGAAAAGGTTTTTCTCCACCAATCATAAGAGGGCCCAAAATTGACCCACCACCCAGTTTTTGTAATAATTTAAAGGAAATATTTGCTGCTAGAAGGCTTGGCATTATTAAAACGTTAGCTGGACCTGACAGTCTACAAAATGGATAATTTTCCTTAATTAGACCATAATCTAATGCGACCTCTGGTGTCATTTCACCATCAAACTCAAAATCAACTTGTTTATTGTCAAGTATATTTACTGCTTCTTTTAATTCTTTAGAACTAGGTCTAGATAAGCTTCCAAAATTAGAAAATGATAATAAAGCTACACGAGGTTTGTAACCAAGGTCTTTAACTATACTAGCAATACCTGTTGCTATATTAGCTAATTGTTCAGCATTTGGTGTGTCATGTATATTTACATCTCCAATAAAAACGGTTCTTTCTTTTGATACCATCATAGACATAGATAAAAAACTTTGATCACTCTTTGATGATATTACTTTGGTAATGTCATTAAAGCATCTACCAAATGGTCTAGTAACTCCAGTGACCATTGCATCTGCATCTCCAGAAGATACCATAGAGGCTGCAAACACGTTCCTGTCTTGGTTAATCAGTCTTTGACAATCTCTTCTTACGTGACCGTCTCTATGTAGTAAATTATATAAATTATCTATGTATTTTTGATTATTCTTACTGAGACTAGCATTGTGTATAATAAGCTCGTTAAGTCCCTCTAAATTTACCCTTTCCATAGTTTCCCTAATACGATTTTCTCTACCAATCAATATTGGTATTCCAAATCCTGAGTTATAAAATGACAAAGCTGCTCTTATTGTTTTCTCTTCTTCTCCCTCTGCAAAAACAACCCTTTGTTTTTTACCTTTTATTCTTGCTTTAATTGGTTCTAAAATAGAAGCTATAGGATTAGTTCTACCTTCTAATTCTCTTTTATAATCATCTAAATTTTTAATTGGGTTTTTTGCTACTCCACTGTCCATTGCCGCTTTAGCAACTGCTGATGAAACCGATGAAATCAATCTTGGATCAAAGGGAGCTGGTATTATATAATCATTGCCATAATGAAGTTGAACACCATGATAAGCAGCATTTACTTCATCTGGCACATCCTCTCTGGCTAATTCAGCTATAGCATTAGCTGCAGCAATTTTCATTTCCTCATTAATTGCTGTTGCTCTCACATCTAGAGCACCTCTAAAAATATATGGAAAGCCCAATACATTATTAACTTGATTTGGGTAATCTGACCTACCAGTAGCAATGATCGCATCGGATCTTACGCTTTTAACATCTTCGGGCATAATTTCAGGAATAGGATTAGCCATTGCAAATATTATTGGTTTTTCAGACATACTTTTAACCATTTTTTTTGTTACTGATCCTGGAACTGATAAACCTAAAAAAACATCTGCATTTTTTAGAGCGTCTTCTAAAGTTCTTGATTTTGTATTAACGGTATGACCAGATTTCCATTGATTCATATTACTTTTTCTTCCTTTATATAAAACACCGTCTCTATCAACCAAAATTATATTATCATTTTGTGCTCCCATCGCTTTTAATAGTTCAACACAAGCTATGGAAGCAGCGCCAGCACCATTACATACAAACTTTGTGTTTTTTATTTTTCTATTAGTTAAATGAAGAGCATTTATTATTCCTGCCGCAGTTACAATTGCTGTGCCATGTTGATCATCATGAAACACAGGAATATTCATTTTTTCTCTTAATCTTTGTTCAATTATAAAACAATCAGGAGCTTTAATATCTTCTAAATTAATTCCCCCAAAGCTAGGTTCTAGTAAAGAGACGGCATCAACAAATTTTTCTGTGTCTTCTGTATTTAATTCTAGGTCTATTCCATCAACATCTGCAAATTTTTTGAATAATACTGACTTTCCCTCCATAACTGGTTTTGATGCAGCAGCTCCAATGTTTCCAAGCCCTAACACTGCAGTACCATTAGAGATAACTGCAACAATATTTCCTTTTGATGTGTAATCATAAATTGTGTCAGGATTTTTTTCAATTTCAAGACACGGCGTTGCCACACCAGGGGAATATGCTAAAGACAAATCGTTAGAACTTATAAGAGGTGTTGTCGGTGTTATTTCTAATTTTCCGGGGCGACCTTTGTTGTGATACTCCAAGGCTTCTTTTTCAAGGTTGGATTTGTTATTAGCATCTTTATTGGTAGTAGACATTTTTTCCTCAAAAACTTAAGATTGTGAATTTTAAACTATAACTTAAATTTTTTAAAAGATCTTAATAAATTGTATTTTATTAAAAATATTTCGATTATAAGTAAAAGTAAATTTAGTTTTTAAGGAAAATTATTTTATTGTGAAAAAAATACATACTCCAATGATGGAGCAATATTTAAATATTAAGAATAAATATAAAGACGCCTTATTGTTTTATAGGATGGGAGATTTTTATGAGCTATTTTTTGAAGATGCAATTATAGCTTCAGACGCATTGGACATTGCTTTAACTAAAAGAGGCAAATCTAATGGAAAAGATATTCCGATGTGTGGTGTTCCTTTTCATTCAGCTGATAACTATTTACCAAAATTAATTAAAAAAGGTTTTAATGTTGCTGTATGTGAACAAACAGAAACTGCTGAGGAGGCTAAACTTAACTTAAAAAAAGGACCCCTTAAAAGAGAAGTTGTACGAATAATATCACCAGGCACTTTAACTGAAGATAATTTGTTACAGAGAAAAAATAATAATTATTTAGGGGCTATATCAATATTTAATGGTTCAATTTCTGTTGCATGGGTAGATGTCTCGACAGGATGTTTTAAATCAAGACTTATTGGTAAAGGAAATAATTCAAATCAAAAACAATTATTAACCAATTTTATGTTACGAAAAGATTTTTCAGAAATACTAATCTCTGACGATATGAATATGGATTATCTAATTGATGAATGGCATCCTATAATTAAAAAACAATCCCCTAGTTTATTCCACTATCAATCTTGCTTTGACCAGATTTGTTCTTACTATTCGGTTGTTTCATTAGATGGTATTGGCTCATTTAGTAAGGGAGAAATTATTGCTGCTGGAGTTTTGTTATATTACTTAAAATTAACTCAATGTGGGAAATTACCATTTCTTTCAATGATTAAGTCTGAAAATATTAATGATTTTTTAGAGATTGATTATTTTACCCAAAAATCACTTGAAATTCTTAAAGATTTGTCAGGAAATAATGAAGGTAGTTTAATTTCTTGTTTAGATGAAACAAAAACTGCTAGTGGTGCAAGGTTACTAAAGCAGAGAATAATTGAGCCATTTTATGATATCAAACTCATACAAGACAGGTATGATATAATCAATTGGATATTAGAAAATAAAATTGATGTAAATAATTATCAAGATATTTTGAAGGGTATACCAGATCTTGAAAGATCACTCTCGAGAATTTCATTATCAAGAGGTAGTCCGCGGGACTTGCTATTAATTTCTAGAGGCCTGCTTGATGCAAAAGAAATTTACGAAAGCTTGATGTTAAATAGGCAAAAAAACTTAAAACCGAAGTTGCTTAAATCAGTTCTGGATAGGCTAAATGTTGATTATAGCCTTTTTGTGAATATTACAAAAGCTTTAAAATCAGATGTATCCCTAATTGCTAAAGAAGGTGGATTTATAAAAGATGGTTTTAATGCAAAACTAGATTTTTTGAGAAATCTTAGAAAAAATGAATTAAATCAAATAATGAAACTACAAACGAAGTACTCTGAACTTACAAAAATTAATTCATTGAAAATCAAACACAATAGAATGCTCGGCTATCACGTAGAGGTTAGAGCTATGCACGATCAATCAATTAGAAATATTGATTTGTTTATTCATAGGCAAACCACGGCTCAGGCATCAAGATTTACAACAAATGAACTTGTTGATATTGAAATACAAATACTAAACTCGTTCGAAAAAGCAATTAAAATAGAGTTAGAAATTTTTAATGATTTTGCTAATCAAATATTACAAAAAGGCAAAGAAATTCTATATGTTGTAAACGCTATTTCTGAATTAGATATTTCATTTATGGTAGCTAATCAGTCAGTATCTAGAAATTATGTTTGTCCTCGTATTTCCAAAGATAAAATATTAGAAATTACTGGTGGAAGACATCCTGTTGTAGAACATCAGATGAGACTTTCAGAGGATTCATTTATTTCAAATGATTGTAAATTAAATAATGAAGATTTCATCTGGTTAATAACTGGTCCTAATATGGCAGGAAAATCTACATATCTTAGACAAAATGCACTAATAGCTATAATGGCACAAGCAGGTTTATTTGTACCAGCAAAAAAAGTAAAAATAGGTTTGTTTGACAAAATATTTTCTAGAGTAGGAGCTTCAGACGATTTGGCAAAAGGACAATCTACATTTATGATTGAAATGATAGAAACATCACTAATTTTAAATACATCTTCTGAAAATTCCCTAGTAATTCTTGATGAAATTGGAAGAGGCACATCTACATTTGACGGTTTAGCAATTGCTTGGTCAGTTTTAGAGTATTTACATAATAAAATTAAACCAATAACATTATTTGCAACTCATTATCACGAATTAACAGCTTTAAAAGATAATCTAAAAAATTTATCATGCCATAAAATGTCTGTTAAAGAATGGAACAATTCAATAATTTTTATGCATAAAATTTTAGATGGCGAGGCAGATAAATCTTATGGAATTCACGTTGCAAAATTAGCAGGAATTCCATCCGTAGTAACTGATAGTGCTGCTAAAATTTTATCTGATCTAAAAAGTAAAAAACAAAAAAAGAAAAGTTATAACAAGGAAGTAGTCACAGTCAATTATAAAGAAATTGAGAATTTTTTAGAGGAGTTTGATAAAATAGATGTTGATGAAATAAGTCCACGTCAGTCTCTAGATTTTTTATATAAACTCAAATCAATGAGACAGAGTAATGGTAAAAGTAAATTTAAAAAATAAGTTTTCATTTTTTAAGAAACCTAAGTCAAATGACTCAAATAATACTTATGAATTAGAAAATATTGATACTAGCGCAACATGGTTCCAAAGTATGGAACCGGTAACCTACGCTAAAAAAAATGGAAAGAAATTATATGTATTCAAAAATATAAAAACTAAACATAAAGATTCAAAAGTTTTTAAAGAACTGCTTTTTAATAATTTAAAAAAACAACTTGATCAACTTAAGAAAAAAATAAAACAAGAATTTTTAAAGACATCTGATGGTTCTTTGAATGTTGGCTTAAATGTAATTTTAATAGATAGTATGTTAACAGAAATTATAAATAACGCTCATCAACATGTTTTTGGAAATATAAATTATAAATTATCAATTATAGCTGTTGGAGGATATGGTAGAGGTGAGCTTGCACCTCATTCTGATTTAGATTTATTATTTCTTATTCCGGATGATTTAAATAAAAATGAAACTAAAAATATTGAAGATCTTATTCAATTAATTCTTTATGTATTATGGGATCTAGGGTACAAGGTTGGTCATTCTACTAGAACTATTTTAGAATGCATAAAAAAAAGTAAGTTAGATCTAACCATATCGACAAGTTTGTTGGAAAAAAGGTTCATAGCAGGTAATGAACACATATTTGATTTACTAAATACTAAATTTAATGCTTACATTGCAAATACGAAAACGTTAAATTTTGTAAAGGCAAAATTAGAAGAATCTGATTTAAGGCATAAAAAGTTTGGAGGATCTCGTTATGTTGTTGAACCTAATGTTAAAGATGGCAAAGGTGGATTAAGAGACCTTCATACTTTAATTTGGATTCTAAAATTTGCTTATAAGGTCGATTCTATATCTAAGTTAATTAAAATGGGCGCTTTATCTAAAAATGAGGCCGTGGTTTTTGCTGATGCACAACGCTTTTTGCTTTCAGTAAGATGTCACCTTCATTATAGAGCTGAAAGAGAAGATGATAGATTAGCAATGGATGCACAATTAGAAATTGCTAAAAGCATGAATTTTAAAAATACTATTACTCATATAAATGTTGAAAGGTTTATGAAAAGATACTTTCTGGCTACAAAGACAGTTGGAAATCTAACAAGAATATTTTGTGCAGCTATTGAAACAGAGTTTAACAAGCCATTGAGATTAAGTTTTTTAAGTTTTAAAAAAAGTGAAAATGTAAATCCGTTTAGTATTGAATTGGGCCGTTTATATATAAAAGATAAAAAAATATTGATTGAAAACCCTGTAAATATAATCAGACTCTTTTTTACTTCTCATAAAAAAAATATAGACATACATCCTGTGACATTGAGACTAGTTAATAGTTTAACAAAGCTAATTGGTACTGAAGTCAGGCATGATTATGAGGCCAATAAGATGTTTTTGGATATTTTAACAAGCGAGCAAGATTCAACAAGAACATTAAGGCTAATGAATGAATCTAATGTATTAGGTAAATTTATTCCTGAATTTCAAAAAATTGTTTGTCTAATGCAATTTGATATGTATCACTCTTATACAGTTGACGAACATACAATTTTTACTATTTCAAATTTACATTCCTTGAAAAACGGAAAATTTAAAAGCTTCGCTCCTCTCGCTAGTAAGGTAATACTTGAAATAAGTTCTTATAAATGTCTGTTTGTCGCAATGTTACTTCATGATATTGCAAAAGGGAAAAAAGGAGACCATTCTGTAAATGGCTCAAGAATCGCATCAACTGTTTGTCATAGACTGGGTTTAAGTAAAGATGAAACATATATTGTAAAATGGTTAGTATTTAATCATTTGTTGTTGAGTAAAACAGCCTTCAGATATGAATTAAGTGACCCAAAAATCATAAAAGATTTTGCTGATAATATAAAAACCGTTGAAAAATTAAAATTATTATTAGTTTTGACTGTAGCAGATATTAAAGGTGTTGGGCCAGAGATTTGGAACGATTGGAAAGGTGCCCTTATTTCAGACTTGTATATAAAGTCTCTTGATATTCTTCAAAGAAGTAATTTTGTAGAAAAAAATATAATTGAAAGCATTGAAACAACTAAGCAATTATTTAAAAGTGATTTATTAAACAATGGAATTGATGACGCAGTGGTAAAACAATACTGCCAAAATTATTATAAAAATTACTGGGAAATATTCAATTTGCAGACAATTTTAAATCACTACTATCTTTTTAAAGAAATGGAGCAGCACAAAAAGAAATTTAAGATTTATGTTTCTGATGGAAGTGATTTGCAAGCGACTGAGCTAATTGTTATTGCGCCGGATCATCATGGTTTATTTTCTCTTATATCTGGCTTAGTAGCTGCATCTGGTTATGATGTCGTAAGTGCTAAAATTATTACAAGATCTGATGGATATGCTTTAGATACATTCTTTATTCAAAACAAGGATAAAAAACCAATTACTGAAGATTATCTTAGAAAAAAACTAATAAAAACTATCTCCTTAGGTCTGGAAGGAAACTTTAATATAGAAAAAGCATTACATAAAAAATGGGAAGAAATTCCAGCACGTTTTAGAGCTGTAAAAGCTCCTGTAAGAATAAAATTTGATAATAAAAAAAGTGAAAAATTTACTATTTTAGATGTTAAATGCAAAAATGCCCCTGGAGTTTTATATAAAATTACAAAAACTTTAACAAGTTTAGGTGTCCAAATAAACACAGCATCTGTTTCTACATATGGCGATAGAGTTGTAGATATTTTTTATATTAAAAATGCATTTGGTTCTAAAGTTTATGATGAAAGAACAATAGAGAAAATAAAGAATTCAATTTTAAAAATATTAGAGGAAAAATATTTACTGAATAAATCAATCTCATGAGGAATCTAAAAAAAAATAAAACATCTTTTTTGATAAGAGGATTTACCCAAACTGCTTTCTTTACAATTATAAGTCGTTTATCTGGTTTTTTAAGAGATATTTTTATTGCAGCTTTTTTAGGTGCAGGTATTTTTTCAGATATATTTTTAATAGCCTTTAAGTTACCAAATCTATTTAGAAGAATTACAGCTGAAGGAGCCCTTACTTCTGCAGTTTTGCCAATCTATTCTAAATTAAAAATACAAACCGGTGAAGTTTTAGCTTTTATTTATTTCAAAAATGTTTTACACAAAGTTGTTATATCATTAATTATTTTAATGATAATTTTTCAAATTATTATGCCATTTTTAATTCAATTCTTAGCTCCTGGATTTCTTAATAACGAAGATGTTATAAATCAAATAATTACACTCTCGAGAATAACAATAATTTTTATGCCATTGATTTCAATTGTAGCCTTGCTAGGAGTTGTAACTAACGTCTCAGGAAAATTTTGGATTTTAGCATTTACACCAACAATTTTAAACTCAAGTATTATACTGGGATGTTTTTTTATAAACGATTATTGGACTATTAAATCTTTGCCCCTTGCAATTTCGATTATTTTTGGAGGTTTAATTCAAATTATATTTATTTCAACAATGATAAAAAAACTTAAAATTTTCGATGTTAAAAATACAGAAAAATTTATTCGTCGTAGTGACAAAAACAGTCAAATACAATTTCAATTAAGCCAAACTTGGAAAAAATTTTTACCAGCTGCATTTGGTGGTGGCATTTTACAAATAAACCTATTAGTCGATACAATTTTAGCAAGTTTACTTGGATTTGGATCTATTTCCTATCTTTATTTTGCTGACCGAATTGCTCAGTTACCATTGGGTATAATTGGTATTGCTCTTGGCACAACACTTTTAACATCACTTTCAAAGTCAAATGCAAATAAAGATGCTAATCAATTTTCCAAAGAAGTAATTATTTCATTAAAGATTGGCTTGTTTTTTTCAGTTCCTTCTGCATTTGTGTTTATTAACTTTAGTGATCTATTGATAAATGTGTTATTTGAGAGAGGTGAGTTTAGTACTCAACACACAATTCAAACTTCTCATGCATTATTAGCATATGCATTTGGAGTTCCTGCTTTCATTATGCTTAAATCTTGTCAACCAGCATTTTTGGCGGAAGGTAACACAAAAACCCCAATGTATATAGGCTTAATACTGTTAATTATAAACATAATTTTATCTCTAAGTTTAATGTATTTTCTCAAGCATTTTGGAATTGCTTTAGCTACTTCAATTGTATCTTGGATAGGAACAATAATTTATACAACTCTTCTAGTAAAATCTGGAAGAATTAAAAAGCCTAAATTTTCATTAAAAGAAGAAGAATTAAATTTATTTTCAGTTATTATTTATGGTCTAAAAATCGCATTTATTTCTTGTATAATGATTTTAAGTATGAAATTAGTTCAAAACGCATTAGAGAATAATAAATTAGACGCAACTTTTATATTAGCTTGTTTGTGTGTACTTGGTTTTTCTATGTATATTTTGACAGCTTGGATATTTAGATATATTCCACGAGAAATATATCGTTCTATATTTTTGAAATTAAAGAAAGAAAAATAAAAATATGATAAATTCTCAATTAACAAAGAGTAAAAATAGAATATTTTCAGGAATACAACCAACTGGTAATTTACATTTGGGCAATTATTTAGGGGCAATAAAAAATTGGGTAAATCTTCAAAGTGATATTTTTTCAATATTTTCAATCGTAGATCTGCATGCAATAACAGTACCTCAAAAACCTTCAGAGCTCAAATCTTCTACTCATGAAGTAACAGCAGCAATTATTGCATCTGGTATAGATCCAAAAAATTCAATTGTATTTAATCAATCTTCTGTGAAAGAACATGCAGAGTTAGCTTGGATATTCAACTGTGTTTGCAGAATAGGATGGTTAAATAGAATGACACAATTTAAGGAAAAAGCGGGCAAAAACAGAGAAAATGCAACTGTTGGTTTGTATGGATACCCAGTTTTAATGGCAGCGGATATTTTATTGTATAAAGCCACTCATGTTCCTGTTGGGGAAGATCAGAAGCAACATATTGAATTAGCAAGAGATATCGCTTCTTCTTTTAACAATATGTTTTCAAATGATAATGACAAAGATTTTTTTACTTTACCTGAACCACAAATTTTTGGTCAAGCAACACGTGTTATGAGTCTTAGAGATGGAACAAAAAAAATGAGTAAATCTGATTCATCCGATGCATCTAGAATAAACTTGACTGACACAAAAGAAGAAATTGCATATAAAATTAAAAAAGCTAAAACCGATCCCTATCCTTTACCTGAAACAATAAAAGATCTTAATGAAAGACCGGAAGCCTTAAATTTATTAAATATTTATGCCTCACTGTCAAACCAAACAATCGATCAAACTCTGAGTCAATTTAGTGGTAAAGGTTTCTCTTCTTTTAAACCTGAGCTAATTGACTTGGCTATTGAAACATTAAACCCAATTTCATCTGAAATGAGAAAGTTATTAGACAATACTGCAGAAATTGAAAAAATATTACGAGATGGAGCAGACAATGCTAGGAAAATTGCCAAACCTGTATTAAAACATGTAAAAGAATTGATAGGCTTTGTAATATAAGTTTATCTTATAGAAATTTAATAAATTATGCTTATTTAATTATAAGGAGTTTAACTATGTTTATTCAAACTGAAGATACACCAAATCCAGATACATTAAAATTTATTCCTGGTAATATTATCCTTAAAACAGGTAATGCAGATTTTGTAAACAAAGAGGTCGCATCAAATTCACCTTTGGCTTCAAGACTATTCGAAATTGAGGGAGTTAGTAGAGTTTTTTTAGCAACTGATTTTATCTCTGTTACAAAAGATCCTCAATTAGATTGGAATAATCTAAAGCCATCCATATTAACAGGAATTATGGAGCATTACTCCAGTGGACTTCCTGCGATTAATTTAGTTGATGACATAATCTCAGAAGCCAACAACGCTGAAGATACAGAAACTATAAAGCAAATCAAAGATTTGTTAGAAACTCGTGTTAGACCAGCTGTAGCAATGGATGGAGGGGATATTACATTTTGCTCTTTTGAATCAGGTGTTGTCACTCTTCAAATGAAAGGAGCGTGCGCTGGATGTCCATCAAGTACAGCTACCCTGAAAATGGGTATTGAAAATATGCTAAGACATTATATTCCAGAAGTTACAGAAGTAAAAGCTGCAGAATTATAAAAAATTTAATGGGCAAAAAATTTATATTATGAGTTTACGTCATTACTATGAAGTTTTGTTTCTAATAACTATTTTCCTATTTTTTTTAATTGGCTTTCTGGGACCAAACTTTTGGAGTGTGCCGCAACCAAAATTTAATTTTAAAGTTATAAAAAATAATTTTAGTAATGCCGTGGTCAGCATAAACAGGTTAAATAAATTTCATTCTAATAATAATTACCTATCCTCAGATCAATTTAATGATCAAACTACAGTGCTTAGATGGTCTAAGATTATTTTAAATAATGTTAAAAATAATGTTCCAATTCCACGCATGTATTTTCCTTATGTTCCAAAAAATATTAGTAAATATGAAACAAATAATAAAAAATCTGTATTCATATCTATTTTATTACCTATAGCTTTAAGAGGAAATGAATTAGTTATAGAAGAAAGAAATATGATGAAAAAAGCGTTTTCATCAAATAATATTTATCAAATAGAACATTTTTCAAAAAAATATAAAATTCAAAATTTCAAAGATATTAATTTTAGTAGTCTTAACAGATTAAAATTGAAACGGATTAAATTAGAATTATTAAAAAAAATTGATACTATACCTGTCTCAATTATTTTAGCACAATCAATAATTGAAAGCGGTTGGGGGTCATCTAGATTTGCTCAAGAAGGAAATGCACTTTTTGGTCAATGGACATGGAAAAATAATGATGGAATAAAGCCGAAAGAAAATTTAGATGCGAACTTTTCAGTTAAAAACTTTGATAGCTTATTAGACTCTGTTAACTCATACATTTTAAATTTAAACACGCATCCAGCTTATGAGGGCTTACGAAACTTTAGATCTTCACAATATAAATTGAATAAAAATGTTAGAGGAATTGATGTTGCAAATTTTCTTGAAAAATATGCAGAAATTGGTTTCCAATATGTTACTAAAGTAAAAGATATGATTAAAAGAAATCAATTGAGTAGGTATGCAAACTCCAAGCTAGTAGTTTTTTAGTTAATTATAAATTGTCTTCCAAGCCAACGCCATCTATTTTCCTTACCTGCCATAGTACAATTTATTCTACCTCTTCCTTTTAAAAAAGGACCACTTAACCTTACTTCAATTCTGTTTTTACCTAATCTTTTAGTATTAACTTTCAAACCATTATTGGCAAAGCATCTTACAGCATTTTTTGGTTCAATTTTGTTAGAAAGCGTAAATCCATATGATGGTGGATTCATTGAAATAACTGGATTTTGAGGTGAAAGATCAGATATTGGCATAGGTAAGGCGTTCACAGCGAGTAAAAACCTCTCCATACCCCCATATTTTTCATTCATTGCAAACCTCGGCAGTTCATACATACCTAAACTCTTATGAGCTACTCCGGAATGTTGACCAAAGGCTGCAACAAATCCGTGTAGCTTTACTTGTTCCAAAACTTCTAAATTATACTCTCCATATGGATAAGCAAATACTTTGGGTGCACTTCCAATTTCATCAATAAATCTCTTGTTAGAAATTGATAATTCTTCTTTTACCTTTTCTTTACTCATTTTAAACATGTGTGGGTGCGACTTAGTTTGACTACCAATAGTAACACCGTTATCTCTTAAGGTTCTAATTTCTTCCCAACTCATATATCCTGGTGTTTTGTTATCAATTACATCAGTTGAAATGAATAGAGTAAAAGGCAGATTGTATTTTTTAAATATTGGCCACGCATATTTGTATACTGATGAATATGCGTCATCAATTGTAATGACAACTGACCGATCTTTTACTAACTCAATATTGTTAATTGCAAGAAGAGCCTTTTCTATACCTATTACGTTGTATTTAGGTTTTAATAATTCATTAATGTGTTCAATAAATTGTCCTTTTTTTATATTTGTTGACGGATATCTACTATCCCCAAATCGATGGTACATTATAAAAGAAGCATAATTTGCATTTAAAACTTTATTTTTTTCACTTATTTGAGAATATGAAATTGAAGGCATAATAAAAAACAAAAAGGAAATTAGTATTTTCATTTTATCCTCAAAGATCAAATATTAATTTTATAATCAGTTACTTTATTATATGTTAATGTAACAAATTACTACCATTTTCTTATGATTAAAAAAGAAATCGATGATTATTTCAATTCAAACTAGCACGTCACAATTGTCGCTTACATTATTCAATGATAATAATATCATTAATCATAGAACTATAAATTTTAATAAAGAATTATCTGAGATTATTGTTCCAAAAATCAAAATGTTTTTACAAGATAACTCGATATCTTTTAACGATATTTCTTATTTAGCAATTGGATGTGGTCCGGGAAGTTTTACAGGTATTCGTACAATAATCTCAACTGGTTTAGGCATAACAATTTCTCATAATCACATCAAAAGTATAGGTATTAATTCTTTAGCTGGCTTAGCAATGTCCGTATTAGATGAAGCTAAAAATTTGAAACTTAACTATATTGTTAGTTCTATTGACAGTAAAACAGATGACATATTTATACAGTCATTTAAGATAAATTACATTAAAAATAAATCGATACCATTCGTTGTTAATAATGATATTGATAGTATAAAAATTGAAAATTTATATAATTATTTTGTAGTTAACAAACTAATTTTAAAAGATATCTTATTTATAGGACATAAATACAATGTAGCAAAAAAACTAATTAACTTGAATATTTCCCAAAAATTGGAACAACATCCTGACTCATTAGGGGTTGGAAAACTTGCTTTATATCTCATAAGAAATAAAATTACTATTAATGAAACTAATTTTGCTTCTAACAAATTTAAACCCGTTTACGTGCGACCCGCACAAATTAACATAAAATAATGAATATATCGCCTGTAAAAAAAAAAGAATATTCAAAATTAATGAAAATTGAAAAGAGTCTTTTTGAAGAACAAATTTTTAGGGACCAATTAAAAAATTATATAAATAAGGGTTCAATTAAAACATGGAAAATTTCAACTAAAAAAATTATAGGATTTGTGTGTTTTTATCATGTAATTGACGAAGTTGAAATTATAACAATTGGTATTATAAAATCACATCAAAGACAACGTTACGGTTCATTAATAATTAATAAAATGAAAGAACTAAATATAAAAAAAATTTTTATTGAAGTATCTGTTGAAAATTCTCAAGCAAT
>CACOAO010000006.1 GCA_902625215.1 uncultured SAR116 cluster alpha proteobacterium | reverse complement strand
TAGGTTTATTCAGTCTTTTTTTTAAAAATTTTTTAAAAATTTTTAACGAAATTAAGCTTAAAAAAGCTGGGCAAGAATTACAAAAAAAAATATTAATTATATTCTCTGCCATTACTCTAATTCCCACAATATCTATAACTTTTTTCTCAATTTTTATATTTGATGCTGCTTTAAGTAGTTGGTTTAATAAAAAAATTTCAACTGCAATTTCACAATCAGTAGAAGTTGCTCATCAATATTTAAATGAACATCAAAGTGCAATAAGAGGTGAAATTTTAGAACTAGTAAATTTAATTAATGCTAACTCAAGCTATTTATCTTCAAATAAAGATAAATTTAATAATTTCCTTAATAAATACACTAGAAAGCATAACTTATCAGAAGCAGTAATAATTGATTCTATAGGTAATGTTTTAGCTTTTTCAGAATTTGTTTTTGAATACACTTACACTGAAATACCTCAAAAATATTATAATATTGCAAACAATGATGAGATTTTTATTGTAAAAGAAGAAGACTCGAATAAGATACGTGCCTTTATAAAATTATCTCAATATATTGATGCATATTTATTGATAACAAGATTTGTTGATCAAAAGGTTTTAAATGCAATTGAAAGTACTTCAATAGCAGTTTCTGACTACCAATCAATTGAACTTAAACAATTTGATATTAAAGTATCCTTTATTGTAATTTATATTCTAATTACAACAATTCTCTTATTTACATCATTGTTAATTGGCCTTAATTTAGCTAATAGATTGCTTGAGCCAATTAGCTCTCTAATACGAGGGGCTGAAGAAGTTGGAGGTGGTAACTTAGATTATAAAATTTCTAACGATGTGTTGTCTAAAATAAATGTAAATGAGATAAAAAGATTAGTTCAGGCTTTTAATTTAATGATTTCAGACTTAAAATCTAATAGAGTTGATTTGGAACACGCAAATGATCAATTAGATAAAAGAAGAAAATTTTCGGAGTCAGTTCTTTCTGGTGTTTATTCTGGTGTAATTGGTTTAGATAAAGATTTGAAAATAAATCTCCCGAATGTAACTGCAACGCAATTATTAAACATATCAATTAATGAAGATTATGGTAAATCGATTTTAGATATTGTACCTGAATTCAAAAATTTAGTAGATAACATGTTAAAATCAAAAAAAACTCTCGTTGAGGATAAAATACAAATTTTACGAGATGATAAAGTTTTAAATTTAATAACTAGATTAGTAATTCAAAAATCTGATGATGTGGTTTTAGGTTATGTTTTAACTTTTGATGATTTAACTAGTTTAATTACTGCTCAAAAGATGGCTGCTTGGACTGATATAGCAAGAAGAATAGCTCACGAAATAAAAAATCCTCTTACACCAATTAGATTAGGTTCTGAACGTTTGCTTAATCGTATCAGTAACAATAAAAAAATAGATAAAAATATTTTTGAGCAATCTCTAAAAATGATTACTCGCCAAGTAGATGATATTCATCACCTTGTCGATGAATTCTCATCATTTGCCAGAATGCCATCACCAAAATTAAAATTGATAAATGTAAGTAGAGTAATAACCGATTACATTAAACCTCTAATTTCTTCATATGAAAATGTTACTATTAGCATTAATAATGTTATTGAAAATGCTTTTATAATGGCTGACGAAAAACAAATAAGACAGGCTTGTGGTAATTTAGTTAAAAATTCATACGAAAATATAACCCTGAATTATATTAAAGATGGAAAAATTTCTATAATATTTGGAATTAAGGATGATTTAGCTACAGTTACTATTAGTGATAATGGTACGGGTATAGACAATTCTATAATATCAAAAATTACAGAACCATATTATACAACTAAAGTTGGTAATTCAGGTTTAGGATTAGCTATTACTAAAAAAATAATAGATGATCATAATGGAACAATGTTAATTAAATCTATTAAAGGCTTAAAAGGTACGTCTACAATTATAACTTTTCCTCTTATAACAAAAACTAAACAAGAGAAAATAAATGTTAAAAAATAAAATTTCTATTCTTGTTGTGGATGATGAAATTGACATTTGTGAAATGGTTGCAGAAACTTTAAGAGATGAAAATTATAACGCTTTAATAGCTACCAATTATGAAACGGCAGTAGATAAGCTTACAAATGAAAACATAACTTTATTAATTACTGACATTTGGATGAATAATGATACTACAGCTGGACTTAAACTTTTAACTTTTAGTCAAAATAATAATCCATTAATCCCTGTTATAATGATGTCAGGTCATGGCAATATTGAAACAGCTGTTAAAGCCGCAAAGAATGGTGCATATGACTTTATTGAAAAGCCATTTAAAGCTGAACGTTTAATATTATTAGTTGAAAAAGCTCTTCAGGACAGAAACTTAAAACTAAAAGTTTTAGATTTTGAGTTGAAGGAAAGTGAGCGTATGGCTTTGATAGGAAGTTCAACAATATTTAAAAATATAAAACAAAAGTTAAATAAAATTGCTTTAACGAATAGTAGAGCATTAATTACTGGACCATCAGGTTCAGGAAAAGAGTTGATAGCTAGATGGATACATAAAAAATCTAATAGAGGTTCTTTTCCTTTTATTGTCGCCTCATGTGCAACTTTGTCACCTGAAAGAGTTGAACAAGTTTTGTTTGGTTGGAATGAATTAAATTCTGAAAGGAAAAATAGTCAGTCAAATATTGGTCTATTCGAGCAAGCTAATTATGGTACGCTGTTTTTTGATGAAATTTGTGATTTACCACTTCAAACACAAGGAAAGTTAGTTCAAGCAATACAAGATCAAAGTTTTTACAAAATTGGGTCGAACAAAAAAATTAATGTTGATGTAAGAATAATTTCAGCCAGTAATAAGGACTTGTTAGCATCTATTCAAAAAGGGTTACTGAGAGAAGATTTGTTTTATAGACTTTCAGTAGTGCCAATTGAAGTGCCTCCATTACATACAAGAGGGGAAGACATAATTGACTTACTAAATCATTTTCTAAATGTATTAAGAAAAGATTTTGGAAGTAATATACTCAAATTTTCTTCTGAAACTCTTGTTATTCTTGAAAATTATGAATGGCCTGGCAATGTGAGACAATTAAAAAACACAATTGAATGGTTAAATATAATGTATGGTAATCAAAAAAATTTAATTATTTTACCTTCACACTTGCCCCCAGAAATACTAGGTTACAATAAAAAAGAAACAAGGAATGATATTACAAACCAATTTAGTTTGTCGTTAAAAGATGCAAGAAAAGCTTTTGAAGAAAATTATTTAAAAGAGCAATTAAAAAGATTCAAAGGAAGTATTGCAAAGACATCTACTTTTATCGGAATGGATAGATCAGCATTACATAGAAAATTAAAAGAATTAAATATTAATATAGATAAATATGATTAAATTAAATTTTTTGGAAATAAGATGAAACAAAAAGTTATTATTTGTGGTGCAGGAAGAGTGGGAACCTCTATTACAGAACATTTATCAAATGAAGGTTTTGATATAACAGTAATAGATTCAAATTCTGAGGCTATTCAGCGTATTACAGAATTGTATGATGTTCAAGGAGTGTTAGGTTTAGCTTCTTATCCAAACGTTCTTGAAGATGCGGGTATTAAAGATACCGATATGATCATTGCTGTGACTCAATCTGATGAGATTAATATAGCAGCATGTCATGTGGCAAAATCAATTTTTGGTACTCCGTCAATGATTATTCGTATTAGATCAAAAGAGTATTTAGATCCTAAGTATTCTAATTATTTATTAAAAGATGTTGGTGTTAATAGAATTATTTCTCCAGAAGATGAAGTTGCAAACGCCATTGTTAGTCAATGGAGAACACCTGGAGCTTTTGATGTTGCTGAATTTGCAAGATCGCTTGTCACCATGTTGGGAGTTTCTTGTAAAGCTGATTGTCCTATACTTGATACACCTTTAAGAAATTTAGTTGACTTATTTCCAGATCTTAGTGTCACAGTAATGGCAATAATTAGAGGGGCAAAATTAATTGTTCCTAGAGGAGGGGATGATACAATTTTAGCTGGTGATAGAGTTTACTTAGCCTGTCCAACTAATCAAATTAATAGAACTTTGAATGCTTTTGGACACATAGAAACAACTGCAGAAAAAGTTACTATTTCAGGAGCTGGTGCAATTGGGATTAGGGTCGCGGAAGAAATACATAAATTATCTCCAGAAACGAATCTTACAATTCTAGAAATAGATAAAGAAAAAGCAAGGCATGCAGCTGAAATGTTAGAGTATGCAACAATAATTTCTGGAGATTCTCTGGATCCTGAAATAATATTAGAAGCTAGATTAGGACAAGGAGAAACTTATATAGCAGCTACCAATAATGATGAAGTTAACATTCTATCATCATTATTATCTAAAAGATCAGGAGCATCGCATACTGTAGCTTTAATTAATTTGCCAGTTTTTATTCCATTATTTAATTCATTAGATTTAGAAGGTGTAGTTAGCCCACCAAACTTAACAGCATCGTCAATTCTACAAGAAGTTAGAAGTGGTCAAATAGAACATGTACATGCTATAATAGAAGAATTTGGGGAAGTAATATCTTTCGAAGCGCTAAAATCATCTTCAATCATTGGAAAGCCTCTTAAAGATATAAAATTACCAAAGGATGTATCTTTAGGTGCATTAGTTAAAGATGACGAGAGTATTGTTTCTCCAAGAGGTGATACAATTATTAACGCAGGAGACATAGTTGTAATGTTTGTGCCAGTAAAATCAATGAAAAAAGTAGAAGAATTGCTTTCAGTAAACTTGGATTTTTTTTAATGGCAAATATATCCTACATAGATGGCGTTTATTGTAATATTGAAAATGCTAAAATAAGCATAAATGATAGGGGATATCATTTTGGTGACTCGGTTTATGAAGTAATATTTTATAACAATGGAACATTTTATGACTATGATGGTCATATAAAAAGACTATATAACTCGCTAAAATTAATAAATATTAAATTTCATATAACAAAGCAACAGTTAAAAATAATTATAAAAAATCTTTTTAGACTAAATAAAGTTAATTTTGGAAGTATATATATACAGGTATCAAGAGGGGTGGCTGATAGAAATCATAGTTATTTTAAACTTAACACAAAACCTATTTTAACAATGATAGTATCGAAGCAGAAAAATAACTTTTCAGATGATATACAAGGTGTAAAAGCTATCACTGTGTTAGATAACAGATGGTCTAGACCAGATATTAAAACAACTCAGTTATTACCAAATGTTTTGGCTAAAACCTATGCTAATGAAAAAAATGCTTATGAAGGAATTTTTATTGATCATGAAGGTTATGTAACTGAGGGATCTAGTTCAAATATTTGGATTATAAATAAGAATAATGAAATTTTAACTCGTGAAATTGATGGAAAAATTTTATCTGGCATTACTAGGAAGACTATTTCCCAATTCACAAAAAATAATAATTTTAAAATGCTAGAAAAAAAATTTACAAAAGAAGAAATGCTTAATTCTAGGGAGGTTTTTTTAACTAGTGCTTCTTCATTTGTTACACCAATTATTGAAATTGATAATGTTAAAATAAATAATGGTATAATTGGTAAAACATCAATTGAATTAAGAGATTTATATTTCAAAAATTTTTGAATTAGCAATATTTTATGATTAATTATAATACATTTTTGATACTTCCTATTTTTAAAAATAACAAATTTTTACAAAACGATATTTTTAATCAGAAAAATTTTATTTCACGATCCTATGAAACGAGAAGCCTTGTGCAAGCACTAAATGCATCAATCATTTTTGAAAAAATAATTAATATTAGTGTCCCAAAATCGTCATTATTAATAAATAATACAGTTGCTAATGAAATTAAAAATAATTTTGACCTAAGCCTTGTTGATTTAATAATTTTTGATTGTTCTTTATCACCAATACAACAAAGAAATTTGGAAAAAATTTTACAAAAAAAAATCATTGATAGGACGCAACTTATTATAGAAATTTTTGGTCTCAGAGCTAAAACCAAAGAGGGTAAACTACAAGTAGAATTGGCTAACTTAAGTTTTGAAAAAACGAGACTTGTTAGATCATGGACTCATCTTGAAAGGCAAAGAGGTGGTTTAAGTAAAGTAGGTGGTCCTGGTGAAAGTCAAATAGAATTAGATAAAAGAATGATTAATTCTAAAATAAAAAAATTAAAAAAATCACTTTTAAAGGTGACACAAACTAGAGAAGTCCAAAGAAAATTTAGAAAAAATGCTTCTTCTTTAATTTTTTCTTTGGTTGGTTACACCAATAGCGGGAAGTCTACAATTTTTAATAATCTTACAGCTTCCAACATATTAGTAAAAGATATGGTTTTTGCTACGTTAGATACAAAAATGGGTTCTATAAAAGTGTCTGATAATAAAAAGATTATAATTTCAGACACCGTTGGTTTTATATCAGCATTGCCTACCGAGTTAATTGATTCTTTTAAATCTTCTTTAGAAGAACTTTTTTCTTCTGATTATTTATTATTAGTTCACGATTTATCAAATCCTAACATAGAAAATCAAGCAAAATTAGTTTTTGATACATTAATATCTATTGGTTTTGTTGAAGAAGAATTAGAAAGGAAAATAATTAATGTTTTTAATAAATGCGATTTAAATTCTGATTTGAGCAATGTAAAAATCAAGTTCAAAAAAAGATCAGTTAAAACTTCTGCCTTAACTCCCAAGGGTTTACAAAATTTAAAAATTTATATTGAAAATCTGGCTGAAAAAAAATTTACGAAAGTACTTTTTCATATACCTATTGACTCTTATAAAATTTCTTCTTGGTTGTACAAAAATTCACATGTATATAATGAAACTTATTGTGATATAGACTTTGTAGGCAACAAGGTTAGTGCTAAGATATCTAACGACAAATTAAATTTTTTTAAATCTCAATTTCCTGAAATTGAGTTATATACTATTTAATGAATATGAATGATATTTTAATTCAAAATAAAAAAACAAGAAATGAAATTGTTAATTATATAATGAACTTATTAATTAAAGTTAATAAAAGTATTATTTTATATTATTATAAAAATTTGAAATGTGAACATATAAATACAAAATCATCTAATGACGATTTTGTATGTATTGCAGATAAAAAAAGTGAAGAAATTATATCTGAGCATTTGAGAGGTTTTTTAGATGTTAATGATATATTAGGTGAAGAAACTGCTTTTTTAAATGAACAATATGACAAATATTTGGATAAATCTCTATTGTGGGTTGTTGATCCAATAGATGGGACAAAGAACTACATTAATGGAAAAAAAAATTTTTGTTCTATGATTTCACTTGTTAGTTATATGGTTCCTATAGCTACATTTATTTATGATCCTTTAAAAAACATATTTGTTTATGCATTTAAAAACTTCGGTGCTTATCTAGTTGAAGCAAATACTAATACATTATCTAAACTTTTAATAAATCCACATAAGTCACTGAATTTAATAGGGTGTGGTGGAACTAAAGGGATACCTGAAGATTATAGACAATCAATTCTTAATAATTTAAAAACTAATACAGAAAGATTGTTTATTGGTAGTGTGGGTATCGAAACAATTATGTTGGCCAAAAACGAAATTAAATTTATTTTTCATGGAAGAGTTACTCCATGGGACCATTCTCCTATGGACTTGATAACAAAAGAAGCTGGCGGTAGTGTTTATATGGCAACCAATAAAGAAGAATTTAATATAAAATCTAAGGGATCAATTCTAGCTGCGAGCAATGCTCAAATTTGGAATAATATTAGAGATTTAATTATTCCATCTGACAGCCCATATAGGAAATATAAAAATTAGCCATGTTTTACAATATTAAAAGGATTAAAAGCTTGGTCTCCAGCCATAATTTCAATTTTATTAACATTTATATTTTTAGGTCTTGTAGCCACCCAATAAATTGTTTCTGCAATATCTTCTGCTTTTATTGATCTTGTATTTTGATAAACTTGAGACGCCTTTTCTTTGTCTCCTTTAAACCTAACAATAGAAAATTCAGTTTCCGCCAAACCCGGTTCCACTGACGTTACATTAATACCTTTGCCAACTAAATCAGCTCTTAAATTTAAGGAAAATTGACTTACGAACGCTTTAGTTCCTCCATATACATTACCTCCAGGATAAGGATATGAGCCAGCAACTGAACCTAAGTTAATAATATGACCTTGTCCATTTTCAACCATTAATGGCAAAATAGTTCGAGTAGCATATACTAAACCTTTTATATTAGTATCAATCATTTCGTCCCAGTCATCTAGGTTTGCATTATCAGCGCCTTCTAAACCAAGAGCCAAGCCTGCATTGTTACATAAAACAGATATATTATTAAAATTTGGTGATATATTTTGTATGGCTGATTTAACTGCACGCCTGTCACTTATATCAAAAGCAAGTGGTAATGATTTCTCACCTAATTCCTTTGCAAGCTCTTCTAAACGATCAGCTCTTCGACCTGTAATTATTGTTTGCCAGCCTTTTTCATTAAATAGCCTTGCCGTTGCTTTACCAAAGCCTGAAGTGGCGCCAGTAATAAGTATAGTTTTAGGTATGTTATTATTCATTAATTCCTCTATGCCTTTTTTTTACTTTATTCCAAATATTTTTAAAATCATTTTTTTTTAAATTATGCCATTTTAGTTTGTTGTCTTCAATAAAGTTTTCCATCTCATTAAATCTAGTTGTAAATTTTTTATTTGCTTTTCTTATAGTTTGCTCCGGATCTAAATTTAAACGTCTTGATAAATTGATAATAGTAAAAAATAGATCTCCTAATTCTTCTTCAATCATTTTTTTGTCATTTAATTTGAATGCATACTTTAATTCGTGAATTTCTTCATCAATTTTATTTAAAACTTGAGTTTCATTTTCCCAATCAAAATTCAATGATGCAGCTTTTTTTTGTATTTTAAGAGATCTTAGTAATGTTGGAATATTTTTTTCAACTCGGTCTAATGTATTTTTTTTATTTGTCCTTTTATTTTTTTCTAATTTTTTTATTTTTTCCCATGATTCATGAGGAAAATCATTTTCATTGTAATTTTTATCAAATATTTGTGGATGTCTTCTAATTATTTTTTTTGATATCTCATTTGCTACATCATCGAAATCAAAATCTCCTTTATCACTAGCTACCTGTGAAATTAAAATAACTTGTAACAATAAATCTCCTAACTCTGTTTTTATATCATCGATATCTTTGTTTTCTATGGCATCTACAAGTTCGTAAGCTTCTTCAATAGAATATGGAGCCAATGAATTGTAATCTTGTTTTATGTCCCAAGGACAACCATCAATTGGATCTCTTAAAATTTGAATTACTTTTCTTATTTTTGAAATAGATTCTAGTTTATTTAATTCACTTAACTTTTCATCAGATAATTTTTTCATTTTTAAATCTTTTCATATTGGATTTGTGTATTTAATTAGATAACCTATAATATTTATACCATCAGGAGTTGAAATTGTCTGAAAAAAAAATAGGTTTGTTTGCAAGATTTAGAAGATATTTTCTTGCAGGTATTTTAGTAACATCTCCAATTTTAATTACAATCTACGTTACTTGGATCATAATTACTTTTATAGATTCTCAAGTTGCAGGTTTGTTACCTGATAGTTTAGATTTTACTAAACAGTTACCACATCAAATACCTGGAATTGGATTAATTATAAGTATAGTAGTTATTACTTTTATCGGAGCAATAACTCCTGGATTTATTGGTAGAACTTTGCTTAAAGCTGGGGAGAGAGTACTTGATAAAATGCCTGTTGTTAGAAGTATATACGGTGCAATCAAACAAATTATGGAAACAGTCATGTCAACTAACTCAGATAGTTTTAGAGAGGTTGTTTTAGTTGAATATCCAAGGAAAAAAATTTGGGTTATTGGCTTTGTTACAGGAGAGACAAGAGGAGAAGTTCAAACCTTAAGCGACGAAACCTTAATTAATGTTTTTATACCAACTACTCCTAACCCTACAAGTGGATTTCTTTTATTTGTCCCCAAGAAGGATTTAATTTATATGAAAATGAAAGTTGAAGATGCTGTAAAAATGGTAATTTCTGGAGGCATCGTTACTCCAAAAATGAAAACTAATAAGATTAAGTAATGATCAACCACCTTTTAATAATTTGATAGCATCATTATTTTCAAAAATAGATAAAAGCACATTGATTTTTTCTCTGTCATCTTTTTTTTCCAGCATTTTCCTTGCTTCGTCTCTTGCAACGGGTATCATTTGGTTGTGAACATGCAAATCTACAAACTTAAATTCAAGATTGCCAGATTGTTTGCTTCCAAGAATTTCTCCTGGTCCACGTAATTCTAAATCATATTCAGAAATTTTAAATCCATCATCATTTTCCTTTAAGATTTTTAACCTTGAATGAGCAATTGAGCTTAAATTAGAGTTATATAACAATATGCATGAGGATTCTTTATTACTTCTTCCGACTCTTCCTCTTAATTGATGTATTTGAGCTAACCCAAATCTTTCTGCGCATTCAATCACCATTATAGTAGCCTCTGGAACATCTACTCCAACTTCAATTACCGTAGTTGCAACAAGAATTTTACTTTTACCAAATTTAAATTCATTCATTGATGTTTCTCTCTCAATCTGATTTTGTTTTCCATGAATTAATGAAATATTAATGTTTTTAAAATTATTTTTTAAAAAATTATATCTTTCGTTAACTGCTATTAGATCTGAATTCTCAGAATCTTCAATTAGAGGACAAACCCAATATACTAAAGCTCCAGCTTTAATTGCTCTTTCAATAGAAGATAATACTACTGCTATTTTTTTTTGCGATAAAACGTATGTATTAATTAATTTTCTACCAATCGGTTTTTCACTTAAAACAGAAATATCCATATCACCATAAGCAGTAAGTGCTAGAGATCTAGGTATAGGAGTTGCTGTCATAACTAGTACATTAACGTTATTACCTTTTTCTGTTATTTCAACTCTTTGTTTAACGCCAAACCTATGCTGCTCGTCAATAACAGCTAAAGATAGGTTGTTATAAATTACTTTTTTTGAAATTAATGCATGAGTTCCAATTATAATTTTAATTTCACCGTCTGCTATTTGTTTAATTATATTGGATCTAGTTTGATTATCATAAACAGATCTACTTTCTCCTAATAGAAGAGTTGGTTCAATTTTTAGTGGTGTAAGTAAGTCTTTAATTGTATTAAAATGTTGAATTGCAAGAATTTCTGTTGGAACCATCAATACTGCTTGAGATCCGTCTAATATTGCATTTAGCATAGAAATCACTGCTACAATTGTTTTCCCTGATCCTACATCTCCCTGAAGCATTCTAACCATAGTTTTGTTGCTATGAATGTCATCTTTTATCTCCTTAATAACTTTTATTTGATTTTCAGTTAACTCAAATGGTAAGTTATAATAAAAATTTTCAATTAATTCTGAGTTGCTATGAAATTGTTTAATTTCCCTAATTTTAGAAATTTTATTTTTTATTAGTAACATTGAAATCTGATTTGCTATTAATTCATCTAAAGCAAGTCGTTTTCTAAAAACACTATTTAAGTTTAAGTCATCATTGTTTTCTGGATTATGTATTCTTGATATACAAGTATGCCAATTTGGGAATTTGTAATTTATCAGTATATCTTCACTTAACCATTCGGGTATTGATGGTATTTTTTTTATACCTTGGTTGATAATTTTTGATATGAATTTTTGATTTATTCCAAAAAATAAGGGATAAATTGGTTGAAAAAATGGTATTAATTTTTTCTCAGTTTCTTTTACTACATAGTCAGGATGAGCAATCTGTCCAAGCCCATTAAAGTTCTCAAATTTTCCACTTACAAAAACTCTGGTTCCGACTTTATAAATATTTTTTAAATATTGTGTATTTTGCCCAAAATAAACAATGTCTAATCTAACATTTTTTTCGTTATTAAGGCCAAAGGTTATTATCCTAGACATATTATTTTTTTTTCTAAAATTAAAGGGAGGAATATTTATTTCCACAACCTCTACTTCACAAGTTAATATGTCACCATGATTTACTTCTTTTAAAGATATATTTTGGAATCTATTAATAGACTTATGAGGCAAATAAAATAAAAGATTTATTAAATATGGACCAATTTTTTTTTCTAAAAGGTTTAATTTTTTTTCACCAACACCATTTAAATTTCTAAGTGATGAGAATAATTCAAAAATCTCTTTTGGTCTCTTAATAATTACATTAGACAAGAATTCAAAAACCTTTATTTATAATAAACAATATCAAAAAATATCAATAAAACGAGAAAAAATTGAATAATAGAAATGTTTTTATAAAAAAATTAATTTATAGATCTAAATATACCGGTACTCGTGAAACTGACATTTTACTAGGTAATTTTGCAGAAAATCATTTAAAAAATCTCGATGATGAAAACTTATTAGCATATCAAGCTCTTCTTAATTCAGGAGATCCTAGAATTTGGCGTTTATCCATAGACATTGAAAAATCTAAATCTTCTAAAGAAAACTTTCTAATAGACCTTATAAAAGAATTTAAAGGTCATTAAATTGTTTAATTTTAATAAAGATTTAAATAAAATAAGAGAAATAAATGGTATTAGGGATAGCTTAATACCTTTCTTAATTTCTGCTTTATCTCAAAATCAAAATATATTTTACGTAGCAAAAAATGATTTAGAGCTCTCGAATGTTTATAATTTTTTACATTCGAATTTTAAAGAAATAAACATATATAAAATCCCATCTTGGGATTGTTTACCTTATGATATCTCATCACCAAATCTTAATTTAATTGGAGAGCGTGTAAAATCATTTACAGATCTTTGTTTTTTTAAAAAAAATAAATCTAAAAACGTTATTTTAACTACTATTAATGGTTTATTTATAAAAACAGCGCCCAAAGATTTTTTTTTAAAACATTTTATAAATTTAAATTTATCTTCAGATTATAAATTTCAATTGATTATCGAGTTTTTAAATAACTCAGGATATAAAAGGGTACAAACAGTAAGAGAGATTGGTGAATTTAGTATACGAGGAAGTATATTAGACATTTTTCCTGTTGGTAACCAAAGTGCGTATAGAATTGATTTTATAGGTGAAAATATTGAATCAATCAAAACTATGGATCCTCTTACACAAAGATCTAGGGATAAAATAAATGATTTTAATATTTATACATCAAATGAATTTATATTAAATGAGAAAAATATAGAGAATTTTAGAAAAAGATTTAGGAATAAAAACGGAACTGCTGGGTTAAATAGTTTATTTTACGAAAACATATCTGCTGGTATGAAGTTTAACGGTATAGAACATTTTTTACCTTTATTTCATAAAAAACAATTAAGTTCAATTTTTGACTATTTGCCACTTGAAAATGGAATTACATGTTTGCTTACCAAAAATTTTGAAAATCTAATTCAAGAAAGAGAGTTAGAAATAAATAATTTTAGTAACGAAAGAAAAAGTGAAAATACTGATTATAATTCGTTTGATATTGGAGAATTATATATTACTAAAAGTAATATTTTAGATAATATAAAAAATTTTAATAATATTAAATTAAACGAATATGACAGACCTAATATCACTAATCAAAATGAAATAAATCTTTCTTCTAAACCATTAATAATTCCTAATTTTATAAGCTCAGAAAAAACTAATAAAATCAACAATTTTGTTAAATTTTGTATAAATGAGATTAAAAATAAAAAAAAATTCATAATCATAATAGAAGATGAATCCAAGATAAATAATTTAGTCAGTTTTTTTGAAGAAGATTTAAATAAAAGTAACATAATATTCGATTTAATTGACATTAAAAAGATTGTTAGCAGTAAAAATCTGTCAAATTTCAATTTTTCATATTCTCCATACTTGGAGAGTTTTGAATTTAATAATCATTTTTTCATATTTACACGTGATATTTTTGGCTTTTCACAAAATAAAAGAAAATCATGGAGAAGGAAAACTGAAAATTTTCTTAAAGATGTAAACTCAATTAATGTTGGTGACTTAGTGGCCCATATTGATCATGGTATTGGTTTGTATGATGGATTATTGAAAATATCAACAAATGGAATAGATCATGATTGTTTGAAATTATTATATCAAGATGGTGATAAGTTATTTTTGCCTGTAGAGAATATGAATTTGTTAAGCCGTGTTGGCGATTCTGGTATTGTTAGAAATTTAGATAAGTTAGGTGCATCAAATTGGCAGAACAGAAAAGCGAATGTCAAAAAAAGAATTAAAGATATGGCTGAAAAATTAATTAGAGTTGCTGCACAAAGAGAAATTATTAACACAGAAAAGTTATTAATTACAGATGATTACGACAAATTTTCTAATGATTTTCCTTTTCAACTTACTGATGACCAAGATTCTGCAATCAAAGATGTAATGTCTGATCTTGAAGCAGGAAAACTTATGGATAGGCTTATTTGTGGTGATGTTGGTTTTGGAAAAACTGAAGTTGCATTAAGAGCTTCTTTTATTGTAGCAAACGCTGGTTATCAGGTTGCATTAGTAGCTCCAACTACAATTTTAGTAAAACAACATTATAAAAGTTTTTATGAAAGATTTAAAAATTCATCATTAAAAGTTTCTTCATTATCTAGAATGACTATGGCAAGTAAAAGAAAGATTATTAAAAATAATCTTAAATCTGGTGATACAAATATTGTTGTTGGAACGCATGCTTTACTTTCTAATGATATTGATTTTAACAATTTAGGACTATTAATTGTTGATGAGGAGCAACATTTTGGAGTTGCTCAAAAAGAAAAAATAAAAGAATTACAAGGCAATATTCATGTGTTAACTCTTACAGCAACACCAATTCCAAGAACGCTTCAACTATCTTTGTCTGGATTAAAACAATTGAGTTTGATTAGCACACCACCTGTAGATAGATTATCAATTCGTACTTTTGTTTTTGAATGGGATAAAGTTGTTTTATTAGATGCTTTAAACCGTGAAAAAAATAGGGGAGGACAATCTTTTATTGTTTGCCCAAGGGTAAAAGATATAGATGGGTTATATGAAAAAGTTAAAAAAATGGTACCAAACCTATCAATAAAAGTTGCTCATGGTCAAATGAAAATAGATGAATTAGATAGTTCAATTAATTCATTTGCAGATGGTAAATCAGATATATTAATTTCTACAAATATTATTGAATCAGGAATAGATATTCCTAACGCTAATACAATGATAATTTATAAATCTGACATGTTTGGACTTTCTCAACTTTATCAACTAAGAGGGCGTATTGGAAGAGGTAAGAAAAGAGCATATGCTTATTTCACAGTTGAGGCGGGTAAAGTTTTAAATAAGAATTCTCAACAAAGACTAGATGTAATTAAAACTCTTGACAATCTAGGAGCTGGTTTTTCACTTGCAAGCTATGATATGGATATAAGAGGAGCAGGTAATTTGCTTGGTGATGAACAGTCAGGGCAAATTAAAGAGGTGGGAGTTGAATTGTATCAAAATATGCTTAGGGATGCTGTTTATTCTTATAAAAATAAAGAAGCATCTTTAGAAGAAGTTTGGTCTCCTTCAATTTCATTAGGCTTGGCAGTACTCATTCCAGATACTTATGTATATGATCTATCAACTAGAATGGCGCTTTACAGGAAAGCAGGTGATTTACGAAATAGTGAAGAGATAAATGAGTTTAATGAAGAGTTATTTGATAGGTTTGGTCCTCCTCCTGTTGAAGTTAATAATCTACTTCAAACATTAGTAATTAAAAATAAGTGTTTAAAAAATCATATTAATTTTATAGATGCAGGACCTAAAGGTATTTTATTAGGTTTTAAAAATAATTTTTTTAAAGATACTGATAATCTTTTAGACTGGATTGGTAAATCTTCTGGCAAAGTAAAAATTAGGTCTGATCAAAAGCTTTTTATGGAAAAAAGGTTAAAAAATAGAGAAGATAAAATAGATAATGTATTAAATTTTATCGATCAGTTAGAAAGTTTAAAATCCTGATTATATTCTGCAATCAAAAGTACCTAAGGCTGTATCATCTTTAAAAGTTTTTATTTTAATCAAAACAAACCTATCATAGTTTTTGCAAATATTTTTGATTTTTTTATGAACTTCTACAGGAATATAAGTAATAGATTTTTTTTCAATCTTCCATTTTAGCTCAAATGGTTTTTCTTGATATATAATATTAGTACTTTTAGTTGGTTTAATTTGAGTTAAAGTTGCGTGTTTATTACAACTGGGTAAAATAAATAAAGCACAAATAAAAATTATATTTTTATACATAGTAAAACCTCTTAAGCATTATTGAATTTAAAAATCACCATGTTCCAGTATTTTTCATACTCGACCAAGGTTCTTTAATATCAAGGTTATCACCTTGCTGAAGCAATTCTATTGAAATATTATCAGGAGACTTTATAAATGCCATTCTTCCTTCTCTTGGAGGTCTATTGATAGTTACTCCAGCATCCATTAATTTCTGGCATGTTTCATAAATATTTTTTACAGAAAGAGCAAGATGTCCAAAATTTCTACCACTTCCATACTCTTCTGGATCCCAATTATAAGTTAATTCAATTTCAGGTGATCTTGTTTTTATTGCATTGTCTTCGTCTTCTGGTGCGGCAAGAAAGATAAGCGTGAATTTTCCTTCTGGGACTTCTTTTCTTCTAATCTCAACAAGACCTAGCTTGTTGCAATAAAAATCTAAAGATTCCTCAATGTTTGTAACTCTTATCATGGTGTGTAAAAATTTCATTTTAAATCCAAAATTTGTTAAAAAAATTATAATATATACATAACATTAATAATTCAACTATACTAAGTTTATGAGTATTTAATAAAGGTTTTTTTATGAATTTAGAGGAATTTGAGGTAGGTTTTAATATTCCTGCTAAAATAGGAATGGATATTAGTAAGATACAGACACCCTCATTGATTATTGATTTTAAGATATTTGAGAATAATATAATAAAAATGAGAGAGTTTGTTCTCAATAATAATGTAAAATTGAGACCTCATGCCAAGATGCATAAATCAATTGATGTTGCTAATTACCAAATTGATAACGGTGGAGCACATGGAATTTGTTGCCAAAAAGTCAGCGAAGCAGAGATATTCTTTAGAGCTGGAATAAAAGACATTTTAATAACTAATCAAATAACTGATATCTTTAAATTAGATAGATTAGCAAAAATATCATCCAAAGAAGCAAAGATAGGGTGTTGTGTCGATAATAGTGAAAATTTAATCAATATTCAAAAAGCAGCTGAAAGAAATAATTCTCTAATTGATATTTATATTGAATATGATTGCGGTGCAAATAGATGTGGAATCAAATCATTTTATAAAATAAATGAACTGATTAAAATGATTAAAAAAATGGCTAATTTAAATTTTATTGGTTTTCAAGCTTACAATGGTTCCATTCAGCATATTGAAGATTACAAAACAAGACAAAACGAAGTAAAAAAAACTTGTAACAAAATTAAAGAATTAAAAGCTAATTTCATAAAATATTCACCTTTTATTACAGGTGTAGGTACAGGTTGTTTTGATCTTGAAGTATCTGAAGAAATTTATGACGAAATACAAGTAGGTTCATATGCTTTTATGGACGCCCATTATTCATCTTTAAAACATGACAGAAAATTGAATAACTCTAATAATTTTGAAAATTCCTTGTTTGTTTATACTGGGGTAATGTCAAAAGCGTTGCAAAATCATGCTGTAGTAGATGCAGGGTTAAAATCAATAGCAGTTGATAGTGGCTTGCCAAAAACAATAAATTCTGAGTTAGAATATATAAAATGTTCTGATGAGCATGGAATAATTTCTGACCCTTATAATGTTCTTAGAATTAATGACAAAATTCGTTTAATTCCTGGACATTGTGACCCAACCTGTAATTTACATGATTGGTATGTAGTAGTAAAAGATTCAAAAGTAATCGATTTATGGCCTGTTTCTGCAAGAGGGTTTAGTTTTTAAATTATGATTTAAAAAATTATTACGGAATGATACTAATATGGATAACAAAAAAGTGCTCAAAAACATCATTGAAGCAAAAAGAAAAAATCCCTACACAGAAAACAAAACTATTGATCAACTTCGAAAAGAGACAGAAACTGCTGGATTTTTGATCCCACTTCCTAAGAAAATAAAATATAAAAAAGTGGTTGCTGGAAACGTTGATGCAGAATGGATAACATGTGGAGAAGTAAATGAAAATAAAATATTCATGTTTATGCATGGAGGTGGTTATTATAGGGGATCAGTGGCTGCGACAAGAGCAACAGTCGCAAGAATTTCTGCAGAAGCAAAAGTTAAGTGTTTATCAATAGATTATAGATTAGCCCCTGAGAACCCTTTCCCAGCAGCTATTGATGATACATTTTCAGCCTACGAATGGCTTATTAATGAAGAAATACAACCTAAAAACATAATTGTTAGCGGACAATCTGCCGGTGGTGGATTATGTTTAGCATTATTATTAAAGATTAAAGAAAATAATATTTCTCAACCATTAGGAGCTGTAGCACTTAGTCCTTGGACTGATCTTTATCAATCAGGAGAAACAATGATAAAAAATGAAAAAATTGATCCAGTTATTAGTAAAAAATACCTTGATAGATTTGCAAAGTTATATTTTCCTGACTTGAACAATATGTCTCATTTAGCATCCCCTATTATTGGTGAATTATCGGGGTTACCGGATATATTAATTCAAGTTGGTTCTGCTGAGACAATGTTAGATGACAGTACTCGTTTTTATGAGAAAGCAAAAAAAGCGAATGTAAATGTAAAACTTGAGATTTGGGAAGATATGTTTCACGGATGGCATAATAATGCTCACGTATTAAAAGATGCAGAAAATGCAATAACAAGCATAGGAAATTTTTGTAGAAAGTTATTGAATCAATAAAATCTTTTGATCAAAAAATCCACTCTATTATTTCTTCTTTTACCATTAATATTGAAAGCTTATTTAATTTTTCGTAATATTTAATTAAATTATCTTTGATGTTCACGGAGAATATAGTGAGTGTTGATTTTTTGATCAAAAGAGCAAAAGAAATTCAAGTTGTTATAGACAGTCACGCACTAGAAATAGAAAAATTAGATCAAGAAATTGGTGATGGTGATCATATTTTTAATATTCAAAGAGGAATTAAACTCGTAATTGAGTTAGAGCCCATAATCAAAGATTTATCAATGTCTAAAGCATTGAATCAAATTTCTATGAAAGTTTTATCAGGTATTGGTGGTTCTTCCGGGGCTTTATTTGGTACATTGTTTATGACAATGGCAAAAAGTGGCAATTTAGACAAGGCTATCGATTATAAAAAAGGAATTGAGATGTTTGCTTCTGGTGTTGAAGCTGTCAAGCAAAGAGGTAAAGCTGATGTAGGAGAAAAAACAATGATGGATGTTTTGATACCTGTAGCTGATTGCTTAAAAAAAGGTATTCAAAATAACAAAAATCCTAAAGATTTAATGAGGGAAGCTATTGAAACAGCAGAAAAAGGTATGTTATCGACTAAAAATTTATTAGCCACAAAGGGTAGGGCTTCTTTTTTAGGTAAACGTTCAATAGGTCACATAGATCCTGGTGCTCGTTCATCGCAACTTATGATAAAAACAGTATGTACATCAATTTTAAATAGTTAGGAGGAAGTAATGAAAAAATTTATGAACTCATCAGATGACTTTCTAAAAGAAAGCTTGCAGGGATTTGGTGCTGCACATAAAGATATAGTCACTTGTCATTATGATCCAATTTTTATCATTAGATCTCAGCCTACTAAAAAGGGAAAAGTAGCTTTAATAACTGGTGGTGGAAGTGGTCATGAACCAATGCACGGTGGCTTTGTAGGATATGGAATGTTAGATGCCGCGTGTCCTGGATTTGTTTTTTCATCTCCATCCCCTGATCAAATGATAGCAGCTATAGAAAAAGTTGAGAGTGATGCAGGAGTATTATTTATAGTTAAAAATTATTCAGGTGATATAATGAATTTTCAAATGGCTGCAGAAATGATGACTGGACCAAGTGAAACAGTGATGACTAACGATGATGTGGCTGTAGAGGATTCATCTTTTACAACAGGCCGAAGAGGCGTTGCGGCTACTGTTATTGTTGAGAAAATTGTTGGTTCACTTGCAGAATCCGGTGGTAGCTTGCAAGAATGCAAAAACTTGGGTGATAAAATTAATAAAAATTCTGGTTCAATGGGAGTGGCCTTATCAAGTTGTATAGTTCCTGCTGCAGGTAAGCCAACTTTTGAACTTGGTGCTGATGAAATGGAATTTGGAGTAGGTATTCATGGAGAACCAGGAAGAAGAAGAGACAAAATAAAATCTGCGCAAGAAATCACCAATGAGCTATTGAATGCAATAATAGAAGATTTGAAACCAGAAAATAAAGATGAAATTTTATTGTTTGTAAATGGAATGGGTGGAACACCCCTCTCAGAATTATATCTTATCTATGACAATGCCAAAAAAACTTTAGATAATAAAAATATCAAAATTGCAAGATCATTAGTTGGGAATTATTGTACATCATTAGAAATGCAAGGAGCTTCAATTACTCTTACCAAGCTCGACCAAGAAACAGTAAATCATTGGGACTCAGCAGTGCATACCGCTGCTATAAGATGGGGTATGTAAAAATTGGTGTAATAATCATTTTAGTTAATATGTGAATAATTGAAATTATTTTTTAGAGTATAGATTTAAACTAAGGAGAGAGCCATTCTCCTCTCCAATTACTTGTCTTTTTATAATAAGCACGAATATGTTTATGCCCTAAAAGCAGTAACTGAATTGAATGTATATCACATAATAACACAGCGAAACGTTTTTGATCTGGGGCATAATCATACGCAAGAGGACTTTCAAGGACCTTCCCAGGACTAGGAATCGTCCCATAAGCCGTCCTAGAGTTGGTTGGAACATTTCTCCAGTATGGAATAGTAATGTCTCCAACCTTGATTTCAACAACAACGTCCATCTGAATTTGTAGTTGGACTTTAGGCAGCCAAATATGAATCCCAGCACGGGGATTTTGGGTGAGGGCCAATATTTTTGAAGAGGCAGTATCGGTGTGAAACTCTATCTCGTTATTTTCCCGATCGCTCCGTCTCATCACTAGAGTGCGAGCACTTGGAAAACCATCTGTACTTGATGTTACGAAAGTAGGGTGTCTTGCGGGTGATTTTTTGTCAACCTTTCCACGAGAAATCTGTGTCCAGGCATAATCTAGAAAATCATCTAATTTTTGAAAAACTTTCATTTATATAATATTTAAAATTGAATTGTTAGATTGTAAACTAGAATTATTAAATAGACTAAACTGAATTATTTTGTTAGCACTCCATCTCTAATAGGGTTGAACATGAAAACATGTTGCTCCCAAAAAATGGCGCACTATTTGTAACAATTATCCGTGAATTATTCATAAAAAATTATAAAATATTACCATGATACAATCATTAACATCAAAGGCCAAACTTTTACTATTTTATTTCATTATTAAGAAAAAAATAGATGTAAGTTTTGAAATTACTGGACAATTTATTTCAATTTTTTACTTACTAACTATATGGTATACAAGGTATATGGCGGATGGGGTGGGATTCGAACCCACGGAAGGCTTTCACCTTCGCCGGTTTTCAAGACCGGTACTTTCAACCACTCAGTCACCCATCCACAATTTCGTTTTTTTATACTAGGTCATGAATGAAGGCAAGTCATTATTTTCTTATAATAGTTATTATAGTTGATAATCAGTTTTTCAATAATTAGTTTTTAACTTTTTAAAATATACGTTATTAATTAAATTGCTATATATAAAGGATCTAATTATGAATGTCTCAAATTATTTTAAATTTTTAGTATTCATAATATTTATTTTCATATTTCCTTTTTCAAGTTTCGCAAAATCTGGTTTTAATGAAATTGTTCAAAAAATAGCTATAGAGGCAGAACAAAAAGGAATTTCTGACAAAGTGATTAATGAATTTAAAAATAAGACTAAATTTATCAAGAGAGTCGTGGAACTTGATAAATCTCAACCAGAATTTAAATTAACTCTTGATCAATATCTAAAAAGAGTTGTAACAGCAACTAGAATAAAAAAAGCAAATCAAAAATATAATGAAAATAAAAATTTATTAACCAAAATATCAAAATATTACGGTGTTCAATCCCGATTTATAGTAGCTTTGTGGGGTGTTGAGACTGATTTTGGAAGATTAACCGGTGGCTTTTCTGTAATTTCAGCTTTAACAACGCTAGTTTATGATGGCAGAAGGTATGACTATTTCAAAAAAGAATTAATAAATGCATTAAAGATAGTTAATGGAGGTCATATTAACATTAATAAAATGACAGGCTCATGGGCTGGTGCAATGGGCCAGTGTCAATTTATGCCATCTAGCTTTATTAATTACGCTACTGATTGGGATAAAGATGGATCTAAAAATATTTGGACATCAAAACCAGACGTTTTTGCATCAGCTGCAAATTATTTAAAAAGAGTAGGTTGGTCGAACAAAATCACTTGGGGTAGAAAAGTATTTATTGGAAATTACAATGATAAAATCGATGAAAAAAAATATAATTTATTAAGTTATTGGGCATCAAAGGGATTATTAAAAGCAAATAAAGGAAAATTACCAAATGTTAAATTAAAAGCCAGGCTTATTATACCTGATGGATATAAAAATTATGGTTATTTAGTTTATAAAAATTTTGATTCCCTTTTAAATTGGAACCGATCTAACTATTTTGCTATAGCAGTCGGAACCTTAGCGGATTCTATAAAAGAAAATAATTAAATGTATTCAACAACAAATAAATTATTTTATTTTTGTAAAAATTCTAGAAATATATTTTTTTTTATTTTTCTAATTCTAATCCAAGGTTGCACCTCAAATTTAGAAGTTGCTGCTAATCTAGGAAAAAAATATTTAATTCCAAAAGAAGAAAAAAAAATAACACAAAAACCAATTTATAAAATAGGTAAAAAATATAATGTAGGTGGCAAGTATTATTACCCAAAAAAAGATCTTTATTACAATAAAACAGGTATAGCTTCATGGTATGGACCGAAATTTCATGGTAAATTAACTGCTAACGGTGAAATATACAATCAATATGCCCTTACAGCTGCTCATAAAACTTTACCTCTTCCTAGCGCAGTAAAAGTAACGAATTTAAAAAATAATAAATCAATAGTGCTTAGAATAAATGACCGAGGTCCTTTTGTTAATGATAGAATTATAGACTTATCGTCAAAAGCAGCTGATATATTAGATTTAAAAAGAGAAGGTACAGGTCTTGTAAGGGTACAAATTTTACGGGAGAAGAGCCTATATTTAGAAAGACTTGCTAAACAAGGATCTTTTCCTGAAATAAATGATTTAAAAGAAACAGAATTACCTAATATTCTAATCCCTACAAAAGTGGCAGTAAAAATTAAGGACACTAAAAATCAAAAAATTGTGACAAAAAAAATAAATTATAATTTTAAAAACCTAAATAAAGAATATAAAATTTATATAAAATTAGCTTCTTTTAGTACCAAAAAAAATGCAGAAATAATGAAAAAAAAAATATCTTATATTGATAATGTAAAAATATATAAAATTTATAAGCTGAATAGAATACTTTACCAAGTTAAGGCTGGTCCGTTTTCAAGTGTAGAAAAAGTTGATCAATTACATTCTTTGTTGTTACAAAAAGGAATGCAAGGTGCAAAAATAATTATAGAATAAGTCTCTTGAGGTTTTATATGTCAAATATTTATAAATTACCAACTATTCTAATTTCTACTTTTCTAATTTTATGTTTTGTAAATATCAAAGAAACTTCTTCAAAAATTTTAGATATTAAAACTCCTGCAAAACAAGTGATAATTTATGATCATGAAGTTGACGAAGTTTTATTTGAAAAAAATGCAGATCAGCTTATGAAACCTGCATCAATGGCAAAAGTAATGACTTCTTATATAGTATTTGATCGAATTAAAGATAAATCTTTAAATATGTCAGACACTTTTTTAGTATCAGATAAAGCTTGGAGAATGGGTGGATCTAGATCTTTTCTAGAATTAAATAGTAACGTTACAATAAAAGACTTGTTGCTAGGTTTGATTGTTCAATCAGGAAATGATGCGGCTGTTGTTTTAGCCGAAGGTGTCTCTGGTGATGAAGAAGCTTTCGCAAGAGAAATGAATAGATATGCTAAAACATTAGGTATGAAAAATACATATTTTACCAATTCCACAGGCTGGCCTCATCCTGATTTACAAACAACTTCGAGAGATCTAGTGATTCTTACAAGAAGAATAATTGATGATTTCCCTGAGTTATATAAGCTATATGAAGAGAAAATATTTACATATAACAAAATTAAACAATCGAATAGAAACCCATTACTATACACTATGAACGGAGCAGATGGTCTTAAAACAGGTCATACAAATGAGTCTGGATATGGATTAATAGGCTCAGTAAAAAGATATGATAGAAGGGTTACAATTGTTATAAATGGGTTAAATAGTAAGAAAAAAAGGAGATTTGAAAGCAAAAGACTCTTTAACATAGTATTTAGAGAAACAACTTTATTATCTTTATTTAGTAATCAAAAAAGTCTTGTTGAGGCTAATGTTTGGTTGGGGAAAAAAAACAAAGTTAATTTAATTGCTAGCAAACCCTTCAAAAAAATTATTTCACCCTTTGAATTAAATAAAACTAAAATTAAGCTAGAATGGATGGACCCTATTTCTGCCCCGATTACAAAAGGTTCTATTCTTGGAAAAATTTATATTAATATACCTGGGCAACAAACGTATCAAGAAGATTTAATATCTTCTGAGAATGTAGGTAAAATGTCATCTTTGATTAGAGTAAAATCTATTTTAAAGTTTTTACTTTACGGAGACATTGTTGCAAATTAATAAAACTTTAAATTCAAGAAAAGGTGTTTTCATTTCATTTGAAGGTGGTGAGGGAGTTGGAAAAAGTACACAAATAGATTTATTAAGAAAAGATCTTATAAATAGTAAATTTAATGTTGTGTCCACAAGAGAACCTGGTGGAACTAAAGAAGCAGAAGAATTAAGAAAATTTCTAGTTACTGGTGATGAAAAAGCGTGGGATCCTTTTTCAGAATCATTAATTTTTAACGCTATAAGACGCGAACATGTAAATAAAATTATATTACCGGCAATTAAAAATGGTTCTGTGGTTTTGTGTGATAGATTTATAGATTCTACAATTGTATATCAAGGACTGGTAGGAGAAGTAAGTGAAAAAGATTTGTTAGAGTTACACAAAAAATATTGTTATAATTTATATCCAGACTTAACCTTTTTCTTAAATTTGCCTCCACAAAAAGGTTTGAAAAGAACTCTAAAAAGAAAAAACATTGTTGAAAACAGATTTGAGAACTTAGGATTAAATTATCATCAAAAAATTTTAAATGGGTTTGATACTTTACAAAAAAGAAATCCAAATCGTATCATTAAGATTAATGCAGATAATACTAAAGAGTTTATTTCAAATGAAATTAGCTCTTATGTAAAAAAATTATTAACTATAAATGATTAACTCTTTTATAAATCGTAAATATTTTTTAAGTCAAAAATTACAAAAAGAAATTTTTGCAATTATATGCACTAAAAAAATAAATACTATTATAATTGGGGGTCCCAAAGGGTTAGGTAAAAGAAATTTTACACTTAAATTAGCAAAATTTATTTTGTGTAACTTAGAAAATACAAAAGAAATAAATTTAGATTTTTTTGAAGATAATAAATTGGATTTTAATAAACTAAGTAAAACAAAATCTTTTTATTTATTTGACAATAATTCTCATCCAGACTTTATTTACATAAATGACAAAGAAAAAAAAATTGGGAAAACTATACCAATTGAGAATGTTAGAAAATTTAAAAATTTTTTTTATAAAACAGATTCAATTTCAAGGATAAAGATTGGAATTATTGACACTATTGAAGATTTGAGTCTAAATTCTCAAAATTTACTTTTGAAAACAATAGAAGAATTACCAAAAAACTCATATTTATTTATTATTTCAAATAATCCAGTTAATATACTAGAAACGATAAAATCAAGATGTGCTTTTTTCTATGTAAATTCATTATGTAAATCTGACCTTAATAAATTTATATGTGATGAATATAAAGACAAATCAAAAGAGGAATTACAATTTATAAATAATATCTCTTTTGGGTCTCCTGGAATGGCAGAAAATATCATAAAAAATAATATTTTTGTCTTTTATAAAAAATTACTGGATGATCTTATTAATTCTAATAGACATTTAAACCTTAAAGAAAATATTGTCGAAGCATTAAACACAAAAGATAATATTTTTTTAATCAATGTCATGGATTTGATAATTAATGATTTAATTCAAAAAACTGTTTTTTATATTGAACATCAAAATTACATTGATTATACACTTGATAAAGAAAAAGAATTAATACAAAAAATTTCAAATAATAAAAACACTAAACAAATTGTAGATTTACAATCTCAAATTAATAAAAATATGCACCTAGCTCATGTACTAAACTTAAACAAATCAGATGTTTTAATTGCTTCATTAAAAGAATTATCTGGTTTATAGTTTTATTCAGAAAGTTTTAAATGAAACCAACATATTATATTACAACACCAATTTATTATGTGAATGATGTTCCTCACATTGGCCATGCGTACACGACTTTAGCATGTGATGTAATTGCTAGATTTAAGCGCCTAGATGAATATGAAGTTTTTTTCTTAACCGGAACAGACGAACATGGACAAAAAGTTGAAACAGCAGCAAAAAATAATGGAGTTAATCCTAAAGAGTTTGTAGATAAGGTATCTGAAAATTTTAAAAATTTACTTAATTGTATGAATTTTTCAAATGACTCATTTATAAGAACTACTGAAGAAAAACATATCAAATCATGTCAAAAAATTTGGGATAAGCTTATCAATAATGGAAATATTTACTTAGATAAATATTCTGGTTGGTACGCGGTACGCGATGAAGCTTTCTTTTCAGAGTCAGAAATTGTGGATGGAAAAGCACCAACTGGCGCACCTGTTGAATGGGTTGAAGAGCCATCTTACTTTTTTAATCTTTCAAAATGGGAACAAAAACTTCTTCAATTTTATGAAAGTAATAAAGATTTTATTTCTCCTAAAACTAGAAGAAATGAAATTATAAGTTTTGTAAAAAGTGGCTTGAAAGATTTATCAATTAGCAGGACTAGTTTTTCCTGGGGAGTAAAAGTCCCTAATGATAAAAATCACATAATGTATGTTTGGTTGGATGCTCTTACAAACTATTTGTCTGCTTGTGAGTATTCAAACGAACAAGATGATAAAGTTTTTAAAAAATTTTGGCCTGCTGATATACATATGGTTGGAAAAGATATTATTAGATTTCATGCAGTTTATTGGCCTGCATTTCTAATGGCTGCAGATCTACCCTTGCCAAAAAAAGTTTATGCTCATGGTTGGTGGACTAATGAAGGTAATAAAATTTCCAAATCGTTAGGTAATGTAATTGATCCTTTCGAATTAGTTAATAAATATGGTATTGATCAAATTAGATATTTTTTGTTACGAGAAGTGCCATTTGGAAATGATGGTGATTTCTCAAATTCTCAACTCATAAATAGAATAAACAGTGATCTTGCTAATAGTTATGGAAATTTATTTCAAAGAGTTGTTTCTATTATTTTTAAAAATTGTAAGGAAATAATACCTTTAAAACCAAATAAATTTGATCAAGAAGATTTAACATTAATTAATTCAATTAAAAATAACCTGGATGATTATAGAAACTTGATTGACGAACAAAAATTTGATCAGTATTTAAAAAATATTTGGATAGTTATTTCTAATGCAAATAAATATATTGACGAACAAGCACCATGGGCGCTAAAGAAAAACAACTTTGAACGTATGGAAGTAGTGTTATTTACTTTGGTTGAAACCATAAGACAAATATCTATTTTACTTCAGCCATTTGTTCCACATACTGCAGAAAAAATACTAGATCATATAAAAATACCGCATGATCAACGTAAATTAAAATCTGTAGATTTTATTTTAAATGGTAATATAGAAATATCACTTCCAACCCCATTATTTCCAAGGATTTAAAGTCACTTTTGTAAAATGAAAAATTATTTAATTGATACACATGCTCACTTAGATTTTCCAGAATTATATAATAGATTAGATGAAGTCTTAAAAAACTCCATAGAAAATGATGTTAAAAAAATTGTTACCATATCAACAAATCTTAATAAAATTAATAAAATAATTGAAATATCAGAAAACTATAACGAAGTTTTTCATACCGTTGGTGTGCATCCAAATGAGGTTTTGAAAGATAAAAATAATTCCAATTATGAAATGATGCTCAATTTTTCAAAAAATAAAAAATGTGTTGGGATAGGGGAGTGTGGACTAGATTATCATTATGGAAATGAGAGTAAAGAATTGCAAAAAGTGTCTTTTATTACCCAAATAAAATTAGCTAGAGCAACTGGTTTACCATTAATTATTCACGCTAGAGATGCGGATAACGATATGATTAAAATTTTAAAAACTGAGTACAATAATGGACCTTTTAAGGCAATTCTTCATTGTTTTAGTTCTGGAAAAGATCTAGCTTTATGTGGCCTTAATTTAGGATTTTATGTATCTTTTTCTGGCATTGTGACATTTAAATCTGCAAAATTAATTCAGGAAATAGCTACATTAATACCAGATGATAAAATTCTTGTAGAAACTGATGCTCCTTACCTATCTCCAACTCCAATAAGAGGTTCTGTAAATGAACCAAAAAATTGTTTAATAACTGCAAAATATTTGGCTGATATTAGAAAATGTGATTTTTCTACATTTGTAGATCAATTATACATGAATTCAGTTAAAATTTTTGATAAGATTAATTAATGAAAAATAATATAAAAATTACAGTGTTAGGCACAGGTACATCTGTTGGAATTCCTGCCCTTGGTCAATTAGGTTGGGGTAATTGTGATCCATCTAATCCCAAAAATAAAAGACAAAGATGCGCAGTTCTAGTGCAAACTAAAAACACGACTATATTAATTGACGCTGGGCCTGACATAAAAAATCAACTTATTGAACATAATATTCAAAAATTAGACGCAGTCTTCATTACACATAATCATTCAGACCATGTATCAGGATTAGATGAGTTGCGACCTTTTTATTTTTATAATAGAGAAAAAATTAATATTTTTACTAATAAACAAACATCAAAATTTTTACTAAAACGATATGATTACTTGTTTAATAAATCGAAATCTTCTCAATCTTATTTTAAACCACCATTGCAGATGCATGAAATAGATTATTTTGAAGAAATTATTATAAATGATATTAAAATAAACACCATTAAACAAAATCACGGTGTAATAGATACATTAGGGTTTATATTTAATAATGTATTTGCATATTGTACTGACGTTGTGGGGTTTCCAGAAAAAAGTTTTAGATACCTACATAACATGAAAGTTTTAATAGTTACTGGTTTAAGACAATCCCCACATGCTGCACATGCACATTTTGATTTATCATTTGATTGGATAACAAAACTTAAACCCGAAGTTGCTTATTTAACTCATTTAAGTCCTGAATCCGACCACGATGAAGTAACTAAATTATGTCCACCTAACACATATCCTGCATATGATGGATTAGTACTAGATATTTAATTTACATAATATATATTATGCGACAAAAATATAAAATTGATTATATCTTCATAACGTATCACCTACCAATTATGAATATAATTTTAATATTAATAAATAATATAAAATATGACACAAAAACAATTGGTTATAATTATTAACTAAAGTAAAATTTAAAATAAATATAGGAAGATTGTATTGAGAAAAAAAATATTAATTGGAGGTTATCAAGGCGCTGATTCAATTCACACCATATCTATGAAACGTTTTAATAATGAAATAAGAGAAAATTTCATGGTAGATTTCACAATGGATATTACAAATAATAATGAAAAAGCCTCAAGTCTCATTGAGAAAACGCAAAAACAAGAAATTCATATATCATATCTTTTATCAAGTTATTTTGAGAAAATTTTACCAGAAATTAAAATTCTAGATTTACCCTATTTATTTAAAAATAGAAATGAAGCTTATAACTCATTAAATTCAGAGTTTTTTAATTATATAAATGACCAGTTAATAGATCAGAACATAAGACTGCTAGCTTTTTGGGATAATGGTATTAGACACATAAGTTCTAAGATAAAATTAATAAAAAACCTTGCCGATTGCAAAGGACAAATAATAAGGACAACCCCTAGCCCACTTCACATAGAAATATTCGAAAAATTAGGATTTTCACCTAAACCACTTGATGTAAGAGATTTTAAAATAGCTTTAGAAAATAATGATATAGATGCGCAAGAAAACCCTCTAACCAATTACTGGAATTTTGGTGTTTATAAAAAACAAAAATTTATTACTTTAACATCACATATTCTTAGTTTTTGCTTATTTGTAATTAACAATGATTATTTCAATAAATTATCGGATTTTAACAAGAAAATTTTAATTAAAAAGTCAAAAGAAGTAACAGAACATCAAAATAAATTGGCAATTAATGAAGATTGCATTTTAACAAAAAAAATAAAGTCAAAAAATATTACAATTGAAAATATTAACGAAAAAACCTTAGAGGAATTTAAAAGAGTTACTAATGTTTTGTATGAGAATTACTTTGAAACCTATCCTCATATGAAAGAATATATTAAAACTAATTAATATTTTATTTTACAGGCCTGAGAAAATCAAAATCTGCACCTTTATCTGCCTGAAGAACACTCTCGTGAAATATTTTATCGTATCCCCTCCTTTCAATCTCAATATTTCTTTTTTTGTTCTTCTTCCTAGTAGCTATTTCTTCATTAGACAACTTAAGTTCTAGTAACCTTTGTTTTACATCTAATCTTATAATATCACCACTCTCTACAATATCTAAAGTACCTCCAGCAGCAGCCTCTGGACAAACATGCAAAATAATTGTTCCAGCTGCAGTACCACTCATTCTACCATCAGAAATCCTCACCATATCCTTAACGCCTTGCTTGGCTAACTTTTTAGGTATAGGTATTAATCCTGCCTCTGGCATTCCTGGAGCGCCTATAGGGCCAATATTTTTTAGAAGTAGAACACTGTCCTTAGTAACATTTAAATCATCACTATCAATTCTATTGGCTAAATCTTCAAGATTTTCAAATACCTCAACAACACCCTCATGAGTTAACAAATTTTTGCTCGCTGCTGATTGCTTAATTATAGCTGATCCTGGGGCAAGATTTCCTTTTAACACTGCAATACTACCCTTATCAAAAATAGGATTTTCTACTTTTCTAATTATTTCCTGTTTCCAATCATAGTTGTGCTTTTCAATAATTTCTTGAATAGTTTTTCCTGTAATTGTAATGGCATCTAAACAAAGATAGTCTTTTAATTCATTTAAAATTCTTGGAAGTCCTCCTGATTTAAAAAGATCTTCCATATAACCAGATCCAGATGGTTTTAAGTCAACAATCATAGGTGTATCTTTTGTCATTTTATCAAATTCATTTAGATCAATATCTATTCCTAATCTACCAGCCATAGCTGTTAAATGAACTATTCCGTTTGTTGACCCACCAATTGCAGACAAAACAGTCAATGCATTTTTAAAATTTTTCATAGTTAAGAAATTTTTTGGATTAAAAGATTTTTTGGCAATTTCAACCGCCACTTTCCCAGTCTCTTCGGCTATTCTTCTTCTTTCTGCAGAGACAGCGGGAGCTGATGCCCCATTAGATATCATCATACCAAGAGCTTCTGTAATTAATGCCATTGTACTTGCAGTACCCATTACACCACAAGTTCCTACAGTGGGTACCAACTGATTGTTAACTTCATTAATTTCAGCAAGATCAATTTCTTCTGCTCTATATTTTGCCCAATAACCCCTACAATCAGTACAAGCCCCTACTCTTTCTCCTCTATGTGAGCCAGTAAGCATTGGCCCAGTAACTAGTTGTATAGAGGGAATGTTTGCACTAAATGCGCCCATTAATTGAGCTGGTACAGTTTTATCACAACCACCGATTAAAACACATGCATCCATTGGTTGAGCTTTAATCATTTCTTCTGTGTCAATTGACATTAAATTTCTTAAATACATAGATGTTGGATAGGCGAAAGATTCATGAATGCTTATTGTAGGAAATTCTAGCGGTATTGCACCTGAAGATAAAATACCAGCCTTCACACTTTTTATTAAATCAGGTACATTTCCGTGACATGGATTATAGTCACTGTAAGTATTAGTTATTCCAATGATAGGTTTATTAAGCATCTCTTCTGAGTAACCCATTCCTTTTATGAATGCCTTACGCAAAAAAATTGAAAACTCACTATCTCCATAGTTAGTTAAGTTCTTGTACATACCTGATTTTTTTTTGGTCATTTGTACGGTTCCTTGATAATTTTTATGATAAATAAATTATATTAATTTATTAATTAATAAATTTTATATATATAATTGTTATTTATAAACATTATTTATAATTGATATTTACTTTTTATTTATCTAGCAGTCCAGCCACCATCAACAAGTATACTTGAACCCGTCATTAAAGATGAAGCATCAGAGGCTAAAAAAACAAACGGACCCATCAAGTCTGTTACCTCACCTAATCTTCCAATTGGTATCATTCCAATAGTTGTTTTTTTGAATTCCTCGTCTTTTAAAAATGGTTCTGTCATCGGAGTTTGGATAAAGGTAGGACAGATTGCATTTACCCTTATGCCCTCCGGCCCTAATTCAATTGCTAATGATTTTGTAAAACCTTCAATGGCAAACTTACTGGAGCAGTAAGTTGTCCTATTAGGCCCTCCTACATGACCCATCTGTGATGAAACATTGATTATAGATCCTTTTAAATTACTATCTAACATTTTTCTAACTACTAATTTTGTTAGATTGATGACTGACCGAACATTTAATGACATTACATAATCAAAATCATCTATTTTTGTGTCTACAAGTTTTGCTGGTCTGTTAGTGCCAGCATTATTTATAAGTATATCAAAAGGGTCAGATTTATCTATAAAACTTGCTACGTCATCTTCTGCATTAACGTCTAATACTTCATAAGAAGCTTTATAACCATGACTATTAATATGGTCAGTCAAATTTTTCAACTCTTTTTCTGTTCTGGAAACTAAAGTTACATTTGCGCCAGATTCAGCTAGAGCAATTGAAGCACCCATTCCAATTCCTCGACCAGCACCAGTTACTAAAGCTTTTTTTCCATCCAGTCTGAAACTAGGCAATTTTGGATAATTCATGAGATCTCCTATTCTGCAGCCGCATAAGGCTCAATATTTCTTCCACCATACCTTCTAACTCTAACATTAGCTTGTTCGCCATGACCAGCAAATCCTTCCAAGGCGCATAGTCTTGAACAATATTCTCCAATTAGTGCTGATGCTTCATCAGTTAACACTTTTTGATATGTACAAGTCTTTAAGAATTTTCCAACCCATAGACCACCCGTATATCTCGCAGCTGTTTTAGTTGGAAGAGTGTGGTTAGTACCTATTACTTTATCTCCAAAAGCAACATTGGTTCTTGACCCAAGAAATAGAGCTCCGTAATTAGTCATATTATTATGAAAATAATCAGGATCTTCTGTCATTACTTGCACATGTTCAAAAGCTAATTTGTCTGCAACTTCTACCATTTCATCAATATTGTCACAAACTATAACTTGTCCATATTCTTTCCATGAAGTTTTGGCAATTCCTGCAGTTGGGAGAGTTTCTAACTGTCTGTCAACTTCTTTAATTGTTTCTATGGCTAGTTTTTCTGAATCAGTTAATAAAATTGCAGGGCTGGTTGGCCCATGTTCCGCTTGCCCGAGAAGATCTATAGCACAAATTTCTGGGTCAGATGACTTGTCAGCAATTATAAGAGTTTCAGTAGGCCCTGCAAATAAATCAATTCCAACCCTTCCAAATAACTGACGCTTAGCCTCCGCTACAAACATATTCCCTGGCCCAACTAACATGTCAACACCATTAATTGTCTCAGTTCCAATTGCCATTGCGGCAACAGCCTGTATACCGCCAAGACATAAAATCTTATCGGCTCCTCCCATGTGCATTGCAGCTACTATAGCTGGATGAGGATTGCCATCTTGTGGGGGAGCTGATGCTGTAATTTCTTTTACACCAGCAACCTTTGCTGTTAAAACCGACATATGCGCTGATGCGACCATAGGATATTTCCCCCCAGGCACATAACAGCCAACCGCGTTCATTGGTATATTTTTATGACCTAAAACAACTCCAGGAAGAGTTTCAACCTCAAGATCTTTAATACATTCAAGTTGTTTTTTTGCAAAATTTCTTACTTGATCTTGTGCAAATTTTATATCATCAATATCCCTTTTAGATACTTTACTAATTGCAATTTCAATTTCTTTGGGAGTTAAAATAAAATTTTCTGGTTCATAGTTATCAAATTTTTTGGACAATTCTCTAACTGCATTATCACCTCTTTTAGCCACATCCAGTAAAATTTTCTCAACTGTTTTTTTTACTTCGGCATCAGCTTCTATAATTTCATTTTCTGATTTACCGTTTTTTAACCACTTTGCCATCTATACCTCATTTATTTAAAATTATATTTTGATCCTATAAATTTTCTTAAACATTTCAATCAAGAAATTTTACTATTCCAAAATGCTAAAGGTTCTAAATTAGAAAATTTAAAAGAAGTAACTTTACCCACTAAAATTTGATGGTCACCTCCTGGATAATCTTCCCACTTGACGCAATCAAACCAAGCCAAACAATCTTTAATTAATGGAAACCCATTTGCACTTCGTTGCCAATTAATATTTTTGAATTTATCTTTAGTTTGAGAAGAAAATAAATTACACAATTCCAATTGATTTTTAGACAAGATATTTACTACATACCCATTAGATTTTTTATAAAAATTGTAACTTGGTTGTTTCTTATCAATACTCCAAAGTACAAGAGGTGGGTCAAGAGATACCGAGCTAAAACTATTAACTGTCATGCCTATAGGATCACCAACATCATCAATCACAGTAACAACTGTAATACCAGTTAAAAATTTACTCAAAGCTGTCTTAAAAGCTTCTATTTCTTTGTCTTTATTCATATTTATTTTTCGATTGAAGAAGTTTTGATTTTTAAATAACATACATTATTGATTTATAGATAGTTATTTGTAAAATTTTTTTTAGGTTGGCTCATAATGAAAATTGGCTTTTTTACTATGCCTATTCATCCTCTAGACAAAGACTACAAAAAAACCTTGTCAGAGGATCGGCAAGCATTTCTTTTAGCAGACAAACTTGGGTATTCTGAAGCCTATTGTGGTGAACATGTTACAGATGTGGCTGAAAATATTACATCAAGCACCCTTTTCATAGCATCGCTGGTAGCAGAAACAAAACAAATTAGACTTGGCACAGGAACTGTTAACATGCCAAATTCTCATCCTGCTGCGATAGCAGGACAAATAGCAATGTTAGATCATATGCTTGATGGTAGATTTAACTTTGGCATAAGCCCTGGAGGACTTGCCTCTGATGCTGAGGTCTTTGGTAATCTGGATAAAGACAGAAACGCAATGTTTGTAGAATGCATAGATATGGTGTTGGATATTTGGAAAAAAGAATCTCCCTACAATTTAAAAGGAAAATATTGGACAGTATCAACTGAACGCACAGAGATAAAAGAACTTGGGCAAGGTATTATGCGAAAACCACTGCAGAAACCACATCCACCAATAGTTTGCACTGTTGTTGCACCTTTTTCTAAAGGCTTGATTTCAGCTGCTGCAAGAGGATGGCACCCTATTTCTGCTAACTTTTTATTACCTAAATGGGTAAAAACTCATTGGCCAAATTATGTAAAGGGTTGTATCGAAGGTGGGCTTGAACCATGTGCTCAAAATTGGAGAATTGCAAAATCCATTTTTGTGTGTGAAGACAGAAAAAAAGCTAAAGAATATGCGTTAGGAAATCAAAGTCCATATGTGTTTTATTATAAACAACTACTCGCAAAGTTTTTAAAGCATGGTAAAGCTAATTTATTTAAAGAAGATCAAAATATTGCAGATGCCGATGTTAAACTTGATGATATTTGTAATAAATTGATTTTTTGTGGCACATCAGAAGAGGTTGCTGATAAAATTTTAGAGTTTAGAGAAGAAGTAGGTGATTTTGGGACTTTATTATACGCTGGTCATGATTGGGCTGATGTAGAATTGGCAAAGAAATCAATGGAACTAACGAGTGAAAAGGTTATGCCGATAATTAATAAAAATATTAAAATTGCTGCTGAATAGGTATTTTATGCAAAAAATTTATATAAATGATAAATATTATTTAAATGTTAAGGTTGAGGGTAACACTAGCTTTCCCAAAATCATTTTTTCCAATTCTTTAGGATCTGATTTAAGATTATGGGATAGTCAGGTAGAAGCTTTAAAAGATAAATTCTGTATCATCAGATATGATACTAGAGGGCATGGTCATAGTAGTAAATTTGAAGGACCCTTCTCGTTCGATATGTTAGAGAACGATGTAATTAGTATTCTAGATGAATTAAATATTGAAATAGCCAATTTTGTAGGATTATCAATTGGTGGGATGACATCACTTGGACTAGCTTTAAAACATCAAAAAAGGTTTAATAAAATTGTATGTTGTGCTGCAAGAGCTGATATGCCGGCTCTAATGAAAGAAAGTTGGAATGAAAGAATATCAATTGTTAAAAAAAATGGAACTGATGGAGTTGTAAATAGCTCAATTGAAAGATGGTACAGTGAAGAGTTTAGGAATAATCCAAACAATATGGTCAAAATTGATCTTGCGACTGAAATGATTAAAAACACATCTGTAGAAGGATATATAGGCTGTTGTGAAGCAATAAAAAATTTAGATTATTTAAAAGAATTATCTACAATTAATAGAGAAATCTTATACATATCTGGTGAAAATGATATTGGTGCTCCAGCTATGGCTATAGAAGAAATGCATCACCTTACTCCTAATAGTAAATATGAGTGTATACCTAAAGCTGCTCATATTGTTAATATTGAGGCTCCAGCTTTGGTTAATAAAATGATATTAGATTTTTTAATTTAGTATCTTAATTACATTAACTGAAAACAATTTATAGTAAATCCTACCTATGCTTTCTCTAATAAACCTTGAAGTGTTTTGTAAAGCATTAAGATGTGGCAAATAATCTATTATGGAAGATTTTTTGTTGAGGTATTTAAAATCAACCGGAAATGGAGTTACTTTAAAACCCTGTTTTTCAAATAAATATTTAGATCTATGCATGTGAAAAGCTGAAGTTACAAGAATAATAGATGAATTATTCGGTATCAATTTTGTAACAGCAATACTTTCTTCATAAGTGTTTTTAACATTTTCTGTAACTAGTACTTTTGCTTGTGGAACACCTAAAGAGATTGCTTTTTTTCTAAGAATAAATCCTTCTGGCTCCCAATTGTCTGTCCATGGTAACTGCCCTGCTGTAAAAATAATTTTATTAGATTTATATTCCTTAATTAAATCTAAACCTCCAAAAAATCTATCAGGATCTGAAAATTCATATGTACTATAATTCTCATCTCCAACCTGGTGAAGCATTCCACTTAATACAACTATTGCATCTGCTTCTTTTAATGTGTTCCTAGAGATAGGCTTATAAGGATATTCTAGCTTCTGCATGAGATAATTTCCAACAATAGGATTTGAAGACACTATCAAAACTATAAATGCTAGAAATACAAAAAACCTTCTTTTAAAAAAGAATGAAGCTATTAAAAATATTAAGATTATTCCTAAAGGCGATAAGAAAAAAGGTAAAATTTTGTGAAAATAAATCATATATATCAATTACTTAAAAAAATTTATATATTTAAAATATCATAAATATTAATAATTTAAATAATTTTATTTGTGAATAGCCCGTAACCACCATCTCTTACGGTTCTTATAGGGTCTGATTTTTCATCTGAAGCTGTTTTGAGTGCCTTTCTTAGTCTACTCATGTGAACATCTACTGTTCTTTCTTCAACATAAACACCATGGCCCCAAACCAAATCCAACAACTTACCTCTGGAAAAAATATGCCCTGGTCTTTCCATTAATAATGAAAGCAATTTGAACTCTTTTGGTCCAAGTTTTACATTATTGTTTTTATAAGTTACTTTCATTTCACTCAAAGACAATGTTAGGTCATTATATTGCAATATATCGTTAACAAGCGCAGGTCTAGCACGCCTGAGTAAAGCCTTTACTCTAGAGATGAGCTCTTTTGGAGAAAATGGCTTAGAAATATAATCGTCAGCTCCAGTATCTAAACCAAGAGACTTATCTGTGTCCTCACTTCTAGCACTTAAAATAATTATTGGTATTTGTTTGGTTTCTGACCTAGACCTTAAAGTTCGGCATACATCAATGCCTGACATTTTTGGCATCATCCAATCTAAAATTATTAAATCAGGAGAATGATTTTCAATCAACTCGATAGCCTCCTTGCCGTTTGTAGCTTTAATAATAGAATAGCCAGCATTAGATAAATTGAAGGACATCAATTCTAATTGATTAGGTTCATCGTCAGCTATTAAAATGTTTGCATTCATTTTGAATTCATATGTTTACATAAACCTATATGATTTTTTATTTCTTTAATAACAATTTTTTATAAATGAATAACTACATTTTTAAACTTATAAAATTAATATTTTATACAGAAGTGATGCTTAATAAATAATAAATAATACCTGCAATGGTAGCTGACGCAGGAACAGTTATTATCCAAGCTGCACCTATTGAATATGCAAAATTTCTTCTAACCAACTTTCTTTTAGCTCTTGAGGTTGAGGATGAATTCCTTTCTGGATTTTCTCTAAACTCTCTTAAAAAACCAATCCCAAAAATAGCTCCTATGGCAATATGAGTAGAGCTAACTGGTAATCCTAAGGTTGTGGCAATTAACACTGTAATTGCAGAAGACAAAGCTACGCAATAAGCTCTTGGGGCATTTAATCTTGTTATTTTTTGACCTACTGTATTTATCAATTTAGGACCAAATAATAATAGCCCTAAAGCGATACCTATTGCTCCAATAACCATTACCCATAACGGGATAGACACTTTTGCAGCTATACCTTCATTCGGTGTAAATGTACTTACTATTGCAGCAAGTGGGCCAACAGCATTAGCTACATCGTTGGCACCATGAGCAAAACATAATAGTGCAACACCAAATAGAAGAGGCAAATGAAATAATTTATAAATATCTTCTTTCTTGTTTTCTAAAGATTTTACCTTATTTTTAATGTATGGTTTTGAAAGAAAATAAGCTAGTACCACAAAAATAACAGTATAGATATATACTTCATTACTACTAAATTTATAAATCTTTTTGAGCCCTTTTAGAGCCATATATGCTGTAAAAGCGCCCGCCATCAAAGAAATCAAAATTGGAACCCATTTAGAGGCAGCTTCTCTTTTATCTTTTACATTTAGAATTTTAATTATAATTAAATATAATAATAGTGCAGCTACAACACCTCCAAAAACAGGAGAAATAACCCAACTAGCAGCTATTTTAGCCATTGTGCCCCAATTTACAATAGAAGCCCCTGCAACTGTAAGACCTGCACCTAGAATACCTCCTACAATGGAATGGGTTGTTGATACAGGCGAATTAAAAAAAGTAGCTATATTTATCCAAAGAGCAGCAGCTAATAATGCACTTAACATCAAATATCTAAATTGTGTGGTGTTTATAAATTCACCTGGAGATATAATCCCTTTTGAGACAGTGCTAACTACATCTCCTCCAGCTAATAACGCACCAGAACTTTCACATATTGCTGCAATAACAACTGCAGTGCCTACAGAGATAACTTTTCCACCTACTGCTGGTCCCATGTTATTGGCAACATCATTTGCGCCAATATTGAGTGCCATATATCCACCAACCATTGCAGCAGCAACTAAAATAAAAGTTTGCTCACTTCCTAAAGAAATATATTGCTCAACAGCCACTGCAACTAATATTAAAAAAATTGCTGCAATTCCTAATAATATTAAGAATTTTTTTTGTTCGATTAATTTGCCTTGAGAATAAGCTAATCGCCTTAGATCATTAACATATCTGTAATCTGTATTATTATTATTATTACTCAATCAACAACTCCTTAACATTTATTATGAAATCGTCTTAAATGTTAAATATTACATTTTTATTACAGTTTTAATTTATTATTGGGAAAGTAATTGAGAAGTTAGTTTCTTGATTACGAATGCTGTTAATAGATAATTGTGCTCTATGCTTGATTAGAATGTGCTTTACAATTGCTAAGCCAAGACCAGTGCCACCTATTTTCCTTGATCTTGCTTTATCAACACGAAAAAATCTTTCAGTTAGCCTATCTATATATTTATCAGGTATTCCTTCTCCACTATTAATAACACTAACTTTAATTTCGTTATTTTTTTCCTGTTCAATTCTCACTATGACATTAGTATTATCAAAACCATATTTGATGGCATTTTCTAACAGATTAACGAATACTTGATTGATTTCATCAATATCTCCGCTAATAAAACAATTTTTATTAGGATTGCTTCTTAAATCCTCAATTAATATTTTGTTTTCTTCTTTTAAATCTTTTTCATTAATGGATGAAATAATATGTTTTATTGGGTCTATGAGTGAAATAGTTGTGTTGGGTGTAATATGTTCTTCTGTTTCTACTTTTGATAATGACAATATGTCATCTATCAATCTATTCATTCGCTTTGCTTCTTCATCCATAATTTTTAGAAATTTATTACGGTCTTTTTCATCATTAACTGAACCAGACAATAAAGTTTCAATAAAACCAACTAAGCTTGTTAAGGGAGATCTTAGTTCATGACTTACATTTGCCACAAAGTCTCTTCTAACTTTTTCAAGATTTCTTTGAAGTGTCATATCAAGCAAAAGAATTGCGTACAAATTATCTTCTATTTTTGTTGCTTTAGTAATAAGGGATCTTTTTAAAATATCATTGGTTTGAAAATGAAATTCATCATTTAAATTTCCATTTGAATGACTTTCTTCTAAATTTTTAAATTCATCTATTTGAATGAATTCAGAGATATTTTTCTTGTTTAAATTCTTGTTTAGAAATTGTTGTGCGATGGAATTTGATGATATAATAACTCCAAGTTTATCACAAAGTATTAGACCATCGTCCAGAAGTTGGCTTAAGTTTTTAATATTAGATGGTATAATTTTATTGCTCATATTAAAAATTTCTTGAAATTTAATAAATCTGTAATGAATAAACTTTAAATAAGTTTACATTAATTTGTCACATCATTAAATAGATATAATAATCTATTAGGAGTTTTGAGGTTCAGGATGGTCAACTTAGCAATAAATGGTATTGGCAGGATTGGTAAACTTGTCCTCAAACTTTTAATTTCTAAAAATTTTAATGTTAAATACATTAACGAGTTAAATGGCAATACCAACTCATTAATTCATAGTATTGAATTTGATAGTATTCACGGAAAATGGCAAGCAAATATAGAAGAAGGTAAAGATGAAATAAAGATTGATGGCAAATCTATAAAAGCAACTTTTGTTGAAAATATTAATGACCTCAGCTTAGATGACGTAGACATAATGATTGACTGCACAGGTGTATACAAAAGTTCTTCAAAACTTCAAAAATATTTTGACAAAGGGGTCAAAAAGGTAATTGTTTCAGCACCAATAAATGAGAATAATATTGTAAATATTGCTTATGGAGTTAATCATAAGGTTTATAAACCAAAGAAACACAATATAATAACAGGGGCAAGTTGTACTACAAACTGCATAGCCCCGATTATTAAAGTTTTACATGAAAATATTGGTATAAATCACGGTTCTATAACAACTATTCATAATTTAACTAATAGCCAAACTCTAGTTGATATTCCTCATAATGACCTTAGAAGAGGCAGGTCTGCAATTAATAACTTAATACCTACCACCACAGGTTCAGCTAAAGCTATTTCATTAATTTATCCAGAATTAAAAGGAAGATTAAATGGACACGCAGTCAGAGTCCCTATTTTAAATAGCTCTTTAACGGATTGTGTTTTTGAGATGAAATCATCAACTAACAAGGATCAAATAAACAACCTACTTAAATTAGCAAGTGAAAACGAATTAAAAAACATTTTAGGATACGAAGAACGTCCATTAGTCTCAACTGACTTTATAAATGACCCTAGAAGCTCAGTTATTGATAGCTTATCTACAATGGTTGTTAATGAAACACAGGTTAAGATCTATGCTTGGTATGATAATGAATGGGGTTATGCCAATAGATTGGTAGATATAGTGAATATGGTGGTTAAAACTTCTTAAAATAATGATCAAACTTAATAACAACGAAATTTCTTTTACTTTAATCACACTTGCTTATTGGTTTTTTATGTTAACTGATGGTGCATTGAGGATGTTAGTTTTACTTCATTTTCATGTTCTAGGTTACACACCCCTTCAATTAGCATATTTGTTTTTGTTATATGAATTTTTAGGCATGATTACCAACCTTGGAGCTGGGTGGATTGCAAAAAAATTTGGCCTTAATACGACCTTGTTTTCTGGAATAATTCTTCAAATATTCTCTTTAATGATTTTAACTCAACTTGATCAAACATGGAGCACTACTTTATCAGTTATTTTTGTAATGTTTACACAAGGTTTGTCTGGTATTGCTAAAGATTTAACAAAGATGAGCGCTAAAAGCTCTGTTAAACTACTATCCCCTAATAAAAACTCAAAATTATTTAAATGGGTTTCTCTCATGACAGGCTCTAAGAATGCTGTTAAAGGGTTTGGATTTCTAACAGGAGCTCTTCTTCTTTCTTTTACTAGCTTTGAAATCTCACTTATAATAATGGCCTTAATTCTTGCTTTGATTTTCGTTCTATTATTAATTAATTTAAAAAATAATATTTCTGAAGTTAATAAGAAATCAAAGTTTTCAGAGGTTTTTTCTAAAAATAAAGATGTTAATTACCTTAGCCTTGGAAGAGTTTTTCTTTTTGGATCAAGAGATACATGGTTTGTAGTAGGGTTACCTATATTTTTATATTCGGCTTTATCGGATGGTTCATTGGACGGAAATAAAAAAGCTTTTTTTATTATCGGAACATTTATGGCGTCATGGATTATATTTTACGGAATTGTTCAGACCATTACCCCCAAAATACTATCAAAAGATAAATCTTTCAGTAAACAAACTAAGTTCTGGTCAGGGTTTCTAACAGCAATTCCTCTACTCTTAATAAGCTTCAATTATTATTTTGAAGAATATAGTATTTACAATGTTACATTTTTACTTTTTATGTTTGGATTTGTTTTTGCTATTAATTCATCTATTCATTCTTTTTTAATTTTAAATTATACAAATAACAAAAGAGTAACACTTGATGTTGGATTTTATTATATGTCCAATGCTTTTGGTAGATTAATTGGAACAATATTATCTGGACTTACCTTCCAATATGGAGGCTTCACAATGTGCCTTTTTATTACTTCAATTTTGCTTTTGTTAAATAGATTATCCATTCAAAAACTAAATTTGAAATATATTAAAATTTAATAAAAATTTTAAATTTAAAACTAATTTATAAATGGATTATGGCAATGGTATTACCTGATCATTTTGCGGCACTTGCCATCCTTTTTGAACAGCTGGCCTATCTACCATTTCTCTATACCATCTAGTAACATTTGGATAATCATTAATATCTATCTCCTGCCAGTCAAATCTTGCCGTCCATGGCCATATAGAAATATCAGCAATGCTATATTTTTTTCCAGAAATATATTGATGTTTACCTAGTCGATCATCCATTACTCTGTATAATCTTTTAGCTTCCTTAGAATATCTTTCTTCAGCATAATTAGATTTTCCTTTATTATATTTTACAAAATGATGTACCTGGCCAAACATAGGACCTACGCCTCCCATTTGCCACATAACCCATTCAATTGTTCTGAAATATTCGTCAGAATTAGATTTATCTAATAGCATCCCACTTTTTTCAGCCAAATACATCAGAATTGCACCTGACTCAAAGAGTGAATAATTGTTATTTTCTTTGTCTACTATCGCAGGAATTTTATTATTAGGAGAAATTTTCAAAAAATTTGGTTGAAATTGATCATCTTTTCCTATGTTTATAGGAAAAACAGTATAATTTATTCCTATTTCTTCTAACATTATTGATATTTTTCTCCCATTTGGAGTAGGCCATGTGTATAAGTCTATCATATTTTTATCCATATTTTTAAAGAGTAATTACAATTGCGCCTTTAGTTTTTCTACCTTCAAGTAAATTATGTGCATCAACAATATTTTCTAAGGGTATTCTGTCATGAATAGAAACTTTTAATCTTCCATCAGCAATTCTACTATAAAGTTGATAAGATGCATCATTATATTCATTTCTATTTGATATGTATGTAAACAAAGTTGGCCTGGTTACAAACAAAGAGCCTTTTGCAGAAAGCAATCCTAAATTAAAATCAACAACAGGACCTGATGATTGACCAAATAAAGCCCATAAACCTCTGGGTTTCAAACAATCTAATGAACCAGGAAAAACTGATTTAGCAACACTATCATAAACAACATCACATTTTTGGTTATTTGTAATGCTCATAACTTCAGCAACAAAATCCTGACTGTTGTAGTCGATTGCGTGATGATAGCCAGCTTTTGTGGCTGCCTCTACTTTTTCAGGACCGCCAGCTGTTCCAATCATAGTGGCGCCAATTTCACTGCCCCACTGCCCCATCAATTGACCAACACCTCCTGCAGCAGCATGACAAAGTGCTGTCATACCACTTTCTAATTTAAATGTTAAATGAATCAAATAATGTGTAGTTAATCCTTTAAGAGTAACAGCAGCTACATCATAATCATCTACATCAACTTTAATTTGGACTGCATGAGTTTCATTTATAAGAGCATATTCTGAATAAGCTCCAACAGGGCAAACATAAGAGACCTTATCACCTTCTTTTAAAAAGTTAACGTCGGATCCAATGGAATGTACATGCCCTACTCCTTCTGAGCCTGGAATCTTAATTTTTTCTTGATTAGGCCAAGGATATAATCCAGTTCTAAAATAAGTGTCTAGATAGTTTAAACCGATAGCTTTATTTTTAACAACAATCTGTCCAGGGCCAGGTGTTGGAATGTCAGCTTCTATAAGCTTCATGTTTTCTGCAGCACCAAAATCATTTAATGATATTACTCTTTGTTTCATTGTATTCCCCTAAATTCTTAAAAAATCATTACATTTTATAATGACTTAATTCAAATTAGAATTTATGATGATCAAAATCAACGTTTTATAATTAATTACTTGTAAAACTAACAATTAGAATTATTTCTATTAAAACAAATCAGGAGAAATTTATGAGTTTAATATTGTCAGAATTGCCATATGCAATAGATGCACTTGCAGAAAATGGTATGAGTAAAGAAACAATGGAATATCATCATGATATTCATCACAAGGCATATGTGGATAACGGGAACAACTTACTTAAAGGAACCGAATGGGAAAATAAAAGTTTAGAAGAAATAATTGTAGGCACATATGATGCAAAAAGTGTAGCCCAAAGTGGAATTTTCAATAATGTATCACAACATTGGAATCATGAACAATTTTGGCAAATGATGGGCCCTTCGAAAGTTGGCATGCCCTCAGAATTAGAAAATGCAATAAATGAATCTTTTGGAAGTATAGATAAATTCAAGGAAGAATTTTGCAATGCTGGCGCAACACAATTTGGATCTGGCTGGTGCTGGCTAATAAAAGATCAAGATGGAGGCCTGAAAGTAACTAAAACTGAAAATGGTGTAAATCCTGTATGCTTTGGACAAACTGCACTTCTAGGTTGTGATGTATGGGAGCATTCATATTATATAGACTTTAGAAATAAGAGACCTGTATACCTAAAGAATTTCGTTGATAATTTGGTTAATTGGGAAAATGTGGCTTCAAGACTTTAAATTGTCTAATAAAATAAAAATAAAAGGTGCTAAAAAGCACCTTTTTTTATATTCAACGTTAACACTTAATATTTAAATTATTTATTTTTACTTTTTTATCAAACACTCCTTAATACTTTACCAAAGAATGCACTTTTGAATTTAAAATTTTATAACCAGTTAATTTTGTTAGCTCTATAACAGTTAATAATAATAACACGTTGCCTCCTGCAATATTTACCAACTCTTCAGTACATTTTAAAGTTCCACCAGTAGCCAATAGATCATCAACTAAAATTATGTTTTTATTTTTTAAATTAACATTTTTTTTAATAGACAATTTTGAAGAACCATACTCTAAACTGTATTTTTTTGTAATTACTTCACCAAGCAATTTTCCTTCTTTTCTAATCATAAAAGAGCCAACACATAAAGCATCAGCTAACAATGTAGAAAACAAAAAACCTCTAGCGTCAATTCTACTAAAATAATCAACATCACAAGACTTTATTATATCTAAAAAAGATGTCTTAACGTAATGCATTTCTTGATAATTTTCTAATAAAGGACTGATATTAATATAAAACACCCTTTACTGAAAAGTTTGGAATTTCTTCAATATAATCTTTAAGAATCATAATTTTATTATCCTATATCTAATTATATGTTAATCATAAAATTATAAATACTTAAAACTTTATAGATAAAACATGAATTTTTTGATGCCACACAGTCCAAAGATGGATATTCAAATAAACAAAAATGGATTATTAAGTAATCTAAATTTTGTAGTTAAAGATATGTGTAAGATTAAAGGCCATAAAACATCTTGTGGTAATCCTGATTTTTATCAAAAATGTCAACTAGCATATGATTATGCACCCTTCTTAAAAAATATTTTAAATGCAGGTGCAACTTTGAAAGGAATAACTATATGTGATGAGTTTTTTTATTCTTTGATTGGTGAAAATGCTCACTACGGCACACCAACTAACTTGAATGCTCCTGGTTTTGTGCCTGGAGGATCAAGCTCTGGATCAGCAGCTGCATTAACAACTGACTTATATGATTTTTCAATTGGCTCTGATACTGGCGGCTCTGTGAGGGTGCCTGCATCTTTTTGTGGCTTATTTGGAATAAGACCAACACATAATAGAATTAAAACAGATGATGTTTATCCAATGGCTCCAAGTTTTGATACTATAGGTTGGTTTTCTAAAGACATTAAAATCTTTAACAAAATTGGACAAATTCTTTTAAATTTTAATGATAAAACAGACATTAAATTTAAAGAATTTGTAATACCAAAAGATCTTTTAGAATTAGTAAATCCTGAAATTAGCAATCTTTTTTATAAATATATAAATAATCATTTCCCAGAAATAAAAACAGTTCGCTTATCAAAACATTCTAAAGATATAATTGCCGATAATTTTAGAATTCTTCAAGGTGGTGAGATAAAGAAATGTGTTATTCCTTGGATTTTAAAATATAAGCCTAAAATATCACCTGAAATAAATAATAGAATTGAAATGGCAATGAAAATAACAAACTTCGAGATTAATAAAGCTCAAAAGTTTAGAGAAAACCTTAAATTAGAAATTGATAAATCGTTGCCAAAAGGAATAATTGCTCTTTTCCCAACAACACCTTTTTCACCACCAAAATGTGGCCAAAGTGATGAGCAATTAGCTTCACATAGGAAAAAATTAATGGAGTTCACATCGATAGCTGGAATGACATCAAGGCCGCAAATATCGATGCCAAAATTTAAAGATAATACTGGCCCTATTGGTATATCATTACTAGGATGGCAATATAGTGACGAAGTTTTATTAGAAAAATTAACGTATTTATAAAGGAATATTTATGACACGAATTAAAGATTGGACAGTAGAAAATTTAACTGCAGAACAAAAAGAAATCCACGACACTATTGTGAATGGCCCAAGAGGTCATGTAGTTGGCCCACTTAGAATTTGGCTTAACAATCCTGGCTTGGCAAGAAGTGCCCAAACAGTTGGAGAATACGCAAGATATGGAACATCATTATCAAAAGGTTTATCTGAATTAGCTATTATAACTACTGGAAGAGTCTGGTCATCCGCATTTGAATGGGAGCATCACGCACCATTGGCAATTGAAGGTGGAATAGATCCAAAACATGTAGATACAATTAGCATAGGACAGAGGCCAAATTTTACAAAAACAGAAGAAGAAGCTGTTTTTGATTTTGCTGCTGAAGCTAATATTTTAAAAAACGTTTCTGATAATACTTATAATAATCTTGTAAACACACTCGATGAAACAGCGGCAATAGACATTGTTGGCATCTGCGGTTATTACAGCTTAATTTCAATGACACTTAATGTATTTAAAGTGCCAAATGATACTGATAAATGGCCATTGCCAGAAATAAAAGATTTTTCTAAAATGCTCAAAAGTTAATTATTACTAGGAAATGTGTATTGAGCACCAGAATGATGGCCAGAAGGCCATCTTCCTGTGACTGTTTTGAGTCTAGTATAAAACCTTACAGCTTCCATTCCATAAACGCCATGACCTCCAAATGCAGATCTTTTCCATCCACCAAAAGAATGATATGCCACTGGAACAGGAATAGGTACATTTACACCTACCATGCCAATTTGGCACTCATTTGAGAATTTTCTTGCAACACCGCCATTCGAAGTAAAAATTGCTGTTCCATTACCATATTCATGTTTGTTTACAATATCTAAAGCATAATCAAAATCTTTAGCTCTAACCATTGACAAAACCGGACCAAAAATTTCTTCTTTATAAATGGACATATCAGTTGTAACGTTGTCAAAGAATGAACCACCAATAAAAAAACCATTTTCATACCCTTGAAGCTTCAAATTTCTTCCATCTACAACTAATTGGGCACCCTCTTCGACACCTTTATCAATGTAATTTTGGACTTTCTTAAGATGATCAGAAGTGACTAAGGGTCCCATTTCTGAATCAGGATCTAAACCAGGTCCTATTTTCAAATTTTCAATTTTTGGCTTAACTATTTCTTTTATTTTGTCACCGGTTCCTTCACCAACTGGAACCACAACTGAAATAGCCATGCATCTTTCTCCAGCAGACCCAAATACTGAGCCCATAATTGCATCACCTACCATCTCCATATCAGCATCTGGCATTACAACCATGTGGTTCTTCGCTCCTCCCATAGCTTGAACTTTTTTGCCATATTTAGCTGCCTCCCTATAAACATACTCAGCTATAGGTGTAGAGCCTACAAAACTTACACCACTTATATCTTCATGTTGTAAAATAGCATCTACTGTTTCTTTTCCACCATTAACTAAATTTAAAACTCCCGGTGGTATTCCAGCTTCTAAAACAATTTCAGATAACAACCTTGTTGAACTTGGGTCTCTTTCAGAAGGTTTTAGTATAAAGCAATTACCGCATGCAATTGCTACTGGAAACATCCACATTGGAACCATCACTGGAAAATTAAACGGTGTTATACCTGCACAAATCCCCATCGGTTGATAATCAGACCAACTATCGATAGATCTACCAACATTACTAGTATAATTACCAGCAAGATGATTAGGTATTCCACATGCAAATTCAACAACTTCTAATCCCCTGCCAATTTCTCCTAATGCATCATCAAAAGTCTTTCCATGTTCTTGTGAGATTAACTTGGCTAATTCATTCTGCCTAAATTCAATCAACTCTTTTAACTTAAACATTTTCCTTGCTCTAACTAATGGAGTTGTTGCCGACCAATCTGGGAATATTTCTTTTGCAGAATTAACCGCTTTGTTTATACATTCAGCAGTTCCTGATACAACTCTGGAAATTTCTTCTCCTGATGCAGGATTAAACACAGGTGTAGAAGAAAGTTCAGGAAAATTAGGACTTTTGCCATCAATAAAGTGATCGATTAATTTCATTTTTACTCCAGAGAAAAGTTGTTAATTAATTTAAAAATTGATTTATAATAGTGCAAAAAACTAAAGTGAAAGTAAATTGAAAGTTTGTTTTAAATGAATAAAAATATACAAGAAACACTAAAATACCGTGTAACATATTTAGAAATGGACAATCGACCAAAATTTGATTGGCCAAAAAATTTAAAACATAAGCTTAATATATTGTTAGCTGAGAGTTTTCCATCTTGGTATTTTTTATTTTTTTACAAACAAGTTGGAAAAAATTATTATTGGACGGATTGGCTAAGAAAAAGTGATAATGAAATTAATAAGTTTGTAAATGATAAAAATGTATTACTTTACACGCTGATAAAAGACGGATGGCCTGTTGGTTTCTATATGTTAGATTATAGAAAAAAAGATATTTGTGACCTTAGTTTTTTTGGTTTAGTTGAAGAAGCAATTGGGATAGGGTTAGGAAAATATTTATTACAAACAGCTATATTGACAGCATGGGACAGTAGGAAAATAGAGAAATTAACTGTAAATACCTGCTCTCTTGATCATAAGAATGCAATTTACCTATACCAAAAATTTGGATTTAAACCAGTTAAATACAAAGATTTAGAAAAAATAGTTTAGATTAGTTAAAATTTTTACCTTCTAAAAACATTCCTGGTCTATTTTGTGTAGCGCTATCTTCTTGCCAAACAACCTCTCCGTTTACAAGAACATTTTCAATGCCATCAGCATGAAGTTTAGGTGATTGATATGATGCTTTATCAATAACTGTTTCAGGATTAAAGATAACTAAGTCTGCATAATTGCCAACATCAATTATCCCTCTTTTTTCAAGACCAAAAACCGAAGCACTTTTACCAGTCATTTTATAAACTGCCTCTTCAAGTGGGAAAAGTTGCATCTCTCTAGAATATTTACCTAAAACTCTAGGAAAAGTGCCCCACAAACGTGGATGAGGATGCCGATCTCCTGGTATGCCGTCAGATCCGATCATAGAACCTGGAAATTGTAAAATTCTGTTTAAGTCTTGATCATCCATTTGAAAATAAATAGCCCCTGCTGGATATAATTTATCAATTGTTTCGTCAATACTAGTTCCAAATTGTTGAGCCAAGTCATTCAAATCTTGTCCAGAAATATCAGGATAATTATCAGACCATGTAACTAAAACTTTATCTGCGCGCTTAACAAAGCTCTTTAATAACATGGTTGAGCTGGCAGTGTATGGATAACAGTCAAGATCAAGAAAATTATTCTTTTTAGCTTCTCCAATTAATTCTAATGTTTTTTTACTTTTTCCCCAATTTTCTCTTCCCGCACATTTATGATGAGAGATTACAGTTCTAACTTTAGCTTTAGATGATATGTTAATAGTTTCAATTACAGATTTTATAACATCAACTGCTTCATTACGCATGTGTGTTGTGAAAATTCCATCAAATTCAGGTAATATTTTTGCTAACTCTATAATTTCTGACGTAGGAGCGTCATTTGCCGCAGGGTAAGCCAAACCGGTAGACAGACCAATAGAACCATCCTCAAGAGCAAATTTCAGCTTATCAACCATTTTAGAAATTTCTTTTGTTGTTGCTGGTCTAGCAAATTCACCATTCATAGCCTCAACTCTCAGCATAGAATGTCCAGTTAACAGGGCCAAATTTACAGAACTTGGTTTGTTGTCAAACTCTTCCTTATAATCGCTTACGCGTGGAAACCTAAATACTTCTGATTTACCTAGAAGTGCTATTGGAGCTGGAACTTCACCCTTATAACTAAATGGTGCTAAACTAATACCACAATTACCTGCAACACAAGTTGTAACTCCTTGACTTATTTTTGAAGACATTGACGGGTCTAGAAAGACATTATCATCATCGTGTGTATGTACATCGATAAATCCTGGTGAAATAATCTTGCTTTCTGCATTTATCGTATGTTTTGCTTTAAAGTTTGATAAAAAATGATTTTCTGATGGATCTCGTGCATCACCATTTTCAGGAGGAAAGACCCCTATTATTTTTCCTTTATCAATAACAATATCAGACCTAAATTTTGGAGCACCTGTACCATCGATTATTTCTCCATTTTTAATATGAATGTCAAACATATTCATTTTTTATGTCCTCAAAATTTATATACTTTATGATAATATAAATTAATAAAAACTTCCATAAATACAATAATGCTATGAGTTAATAAAAATTCTATATACATTATAGAATATAAGTTAATAGTCTTGGGAGAAAACTTATGTCTTCAATTTTAACTAATTTAAGAAGTGCTGTAATAACAGGCTTTATTTTTGCAATAATATTAATTTTATTTTTGGCTCAAGGATCATTTGACCAAACTGCTTTTAATATGTGGCTTCTTAGATGGATGCATGTATTATCAGGGCTCATGTGGGTTGGAATTTTATATTATTTCAATTTTGTACAAATCCCTAACATACCTAATATTCCAGATGATCAAAAACCTGCAATAAGTAAGGTTATCGCTCCAGCTGCATTATGGTGGTTTAGATGGGGAGCAGTGGCAACAGTTGTAACAGGTTTTATTTTAGCTCATCTAAATGGTTATCTTCATGACGCTATGACTTTTTCAAATGGACATTGGCCTATTGGAATTGGTATGTGGCTTGCGTTAATAATGTTTCTAAATGTATGGTTAGTCATTTGGCCTAATCAAAAAAAAGCACTTGGAATTGTGGAAGTTGATGCAGAAACCAAAGCAAATGCTGCAAGGAAAGCAATGTTATTTTCTAGAAAAAATACAATTTTATCTATTCCAATGCTAGTTGCAATGACAGTGGCACAAAATAGTTTTTCATAGTTGCTTTTTAAAAGGGTATTTTAAAAAAATAATACACTTTTAAATTACTTTAATGCCATGTTCCAAAAATCAACTTCAAGCAAAGTTGCTTTTTTAAAAACTTTGTTTACCCGGACCCATTTATATGTATCTTTATAATTGTCACCGAGCCTAATTAGAAATGCATTGTCTATTAATTGAGATACATTTTTACAAACTTCTTGGTATTCATTACTAGCATAAGTTTCAATCCATTTTTGATACATGAAATTATCCGGTTTAAAATCCTTTAAATTTGAACCAATTTCACCATACCCAAGGACACATGGAGCTAATGCAGATAATAAGTCTAAAAAATCACCTGAATAGCCTAACTCAAGCACATACCTAGTGTAAGCTATATTTTCATTCTGTTCATCTGTACTTTCTAAATCAGTTTTTGAAATTCCATATTCATTACACAAATCAATGTGAAGTTGCATTTCAAAATTAATGAGATCATTAACCGTACTTGCTGAAATTTTCATTTCATCTAAGTTGTCTGATTTTAGAACTGCTAAAGACCAGGCTTTAGAAAATTGAATAAGAAAAAGGTAGTCTTGTTTTAAATAATTCAAAAAACAATTTTTTTTCAATGAATTATCTGACAATTGTTTTAAAAAATCATGCTTAGTATAAAGAAGCCAATTTTGAAGATTATTTTTTTTTAAAGACTCAAAAATCAATCCATATGACATTTAAACTTTTCCTTTTAATTTTTGATACATGAGAATAAATTATTTAGATGAGTATTAACAACACATCTGAAGACAAAGTAAATAAATTTTTTAGATATTTAGAAAATTTTAAATCACACAAAATTTTTATTCATACAGATATAGATTCTTCATTAAAACATGCTAGAGATTCAGATAGTAGGATAAATAATCTATCTCAAATTGACGGGAAGTTAATTGCAGTAAAAGCAAATATTAAAGTTAATTCATTTCCATTTCATGCTGGCATTGAAGAATTTAAAAATAATACATCTTTTGAAGATGATCCAATTATAAAAATAATTAAAAAAAATGGTGGAATAGTAATTGGATTAACTAATATGGATGAAGCTGCATTTGGAGGAAATACCTCATCTAGTTTTTACGGAAGATGTCTTAACCCTAAAAACAAAAATTTGTCTGTCGGAGGCTCATCAGGAGGAAGCGCTGCTGCAATTTCGTCTGGGTTAGTTGATAACGCTATTGGAACAGATACAATGGGATCAGTAAGAATACCAGCGTCTTATTGTGGAGTTTTTGGTTTTAAGCCATCTTCTAATACTATTAGTAATAAAAGCCTAATTTTATTAAGTAATACATATGATACATTAGGTTTTTTTGGAAAAAGAATTAGTAATATCAATAATTTATTTAATTTAATTAATCATCAAGATTATAGCCTGCCTCAGAATATTAAATGCATTGTACCAACTCAAATTTTTGAAGATCAAATTGAAGATGATGTTCTAGAAAATTTTAAAAAAGCTATTCTTTTACTTAAAAAAAATAATATTCAGGTAATAGAAAAAGAATTAGATTATTGGCATCCAAACAATCACAGAAAGGCATTATTAAAAATTGTAGAGAATGAAGGAGCTAAAAATTTTAGTGATTTATTAATTAATAATAAAAGCAAAATAACAAAACTTCTGAGATCCAATTTAAAATTTGGTCAAAATATAAGCAAAACTGAGATAAAAAAAATTAAAGAGGATTTACTAAAATTAAAAACTAAAACACAAAATAATTTTGAAAACTTTGATTTAATCTTAACTCCGACTACACCACAATCGGCATTTAATATTGAAAAAGAACAGCCCTTAAATCAAGCTAATTTTACTTCTCTTGCCAATATATCAGATCTTCCTGCAATATCACTGCCTTATAACGGAACTCGTGAAAAACCTTGTTCTATACAATTAACTGCATCAAATAATAAAGATAGTATTTTATTAAAAATATCTTCAATTTTTGGAAAAATATTGCAATAGTTGTTATTGGGAGGATATCTTATGTGGTCAAATCCAAGAGTTCCCTATGAACTAGCATCAAAAAGAAAACAACTAACACCTCCTAATGATAAGCCACTTATAGTCCATGTTGTAATGAATGTTGAATATTGGCCATTTGACAAGAACATGCCAAGAGGCATTCTGCCTCCGCCTCATGGTAAAGTTTCAGACCCACCTGATTTACCAAATTTTTCTTGGGTTGAGTATGGAATGAGAGTTGGCCTCCCTAGGTTGATGAAACTTTTTTATGAAAACGATATTCCAGTTTCTGCATTTATTAACGCTCAAGTAGCAGAAATTTACTCTGCTGCATTTGAAGAAATATGTAGTCTTAAATGGGAGTTAGTTGGTCATGGTTGGTTTCAAGAGTCGCTAAGAGTGACTAAAGATGAAGAAAATGTAATTAAAAAAAGCTTAGGTCTTTTGAGAGAATTATCTGGCCAACCTGTGAGAAGCTGGTTTGGCCCTGGTGGTGGGGAAACTGAAAACACTCCTGAACTTCTTAAAGCAAATGGTATTGAGTTCTTACATGATTGGTTAATTGACGAATTACCTTGCTGGATGAGAACCAAATTAGGACCAATAGTGGCCATGCCGTATACTTTTGAATTGAACGATGTCCCAATTTGGACAGTTCAAAATAACGCATGTGATGAAATGTATAAAAGAGTTAAAGCAACTTTAGAAATATTTGAAAACGAAAAACAATCTAATACGAAAATTATGACATTAGCACTTCATCCACACATAGTTGGAGTGCCTCAGAATTTTTATTACCTTAAAAAAATTATAGAAGACTTGATGAGAAGAAATGATGTTGTTTTTATGACTTCAAGCCAAATTGGTGATTGGTTTATTAAAGAAGATGGAACTTATGGAGAAGAACTTAAACCATTTCTAGAAAGTCCACCTAAATAGTTTACTCGCTATGTAAAATAAAGTCATCTAACTTCCAATAAAGGATAACTTGATCATTTAATTTGAGGTTAGGCACTTCCTGACTTGATCTTACTTGTATTTCTTGATCATTACTCAGTAAAACTAAATATCGAACAAATTGGCCAAGAAAAGTAATTTCAGAAACTTTACCAACAATCGAATTCTTTTCATTTGTTTTTGATTTTATATTTTTTTTAATCTGAATTGACTCAGACTTTATTGACACTCTTACTTCTTGATTTTTTGATACATTATAATTGTTATTGGCAATTTCTATTTTATCATTATTAATATGTAAAACGATTTTGGATTTATTTAAATTATGTATCTTTCCAATTAAGATATTTTTTTCACCCAAAAATTCAGCCGTAAATTGCTTTTTGGGTTTGTTATATATTTCTTGAGGAGTTCCCTCTTCTATCATTTTACCATCAGCTATTATTGCTATTCTATCTGCCACCGACATAGCTTCTTCTTGGTTATGCGTTACATGAACAAAACTTATACCTACAGTTTTCTGGAGTCTTTTTAATTCAATACACATATCTTTTCTTAATTGAGCATCGAGCGCTGACAAAGGCTCATCTAGTAACAAAACGTCATTTTCAAGTATAAGTGCTCTAGCAAGTTGAACTCTTTGCTGTTGTCCTCCTGATAGTTCATGAGGTTTTCTGTTATGCAATCCAGTAAGACCAACTAAATCCATCATTTTGTTTACTTTTTCGTCAATAATATTTTTTTCGATAGATTGTATCTTTAAACCATATCCAATATTTTGCACAACATCCATATGAGGGAATAAGGCAAACCCTTGAAAAACCATTGAAGTAGGTCTTTTGTCTGGTGGTAAATTATTGACATTTTTCCCTTTAATTACAACTGACCCACTATCTGGTCTTATAAACCCCCCAATAGATCTTAGAAGTGTGGTTTTCCCTCCACCACTAGGGCCTAACAAGACATAATACTCACCATCTGAAATGTTAAGGTCAACATCGTTTAGAGCATAAACATCCCCATATGTCTTAATTAAATTTTTTACTTCAATTGCATTACTTTTTTTCAACTTTAACTCCAAAATTTATTTATTTGGCTCTTTAACTATTCGTGTTTTTTTCTCTAATTCTTCAGTCTTAATAGCTGTTACAATTAAAATAGTAGAAACAATAATTACCGCTACTAAACTCACTATAGAAGCCATAGCATATGACTCTTCAGACATGCCGGTATTCAACATTTGTGAAATCAATACTGAAGTAAAAGTATCAAAACCACCTTTTAATAAGCTAGTCCTCGTGTATTCGTTGAAAGTTAGAATTACTACAAATGCACAAGCACTAAAAACCCCTGCTCTAATTTGAGGGAATTCTATTTCCAAAAAAGCTCTCCAAGCTGATGCGCCTAAGTCCCTTGCTGCTTCAGTTTGTTCATTTCTATATCTAGCCATGGTAATCATTATAACTACGAATACATAAGGTAACGTATATACAATCAGACCTATAACAGCTGTCATAATTCCTAAATCAAACCAAGTATCTAAAGAATAAATACCTGTATATTCACCTATTAGAGTGAAAAATTTATTTAAATTTTTAAAGAATACTAACAATGCAGATGCCAATATATCAGCAGGTACAAACAATGGAGAAAGTAGAACAAAAACAATCCACACTTTTTGGCTACTTTGTTTATAAAGTTTAGCTGAAAGCAATCCAAATGGAATAACTATTGGCAATGTAATTAAAGCTAATAGCATGGTCCAACCTAGAGCTCCAATCAATTGTTTATCTGAAAATACATTTTCATACCATTGAAATGTAAAATTATAATATTTTGCACCAAAACCAAGTTCATTAAATGAGATATATACGGTGTAAAAAGTAGGAGCCATTAAAATAAAAACTGCAAAGGATAACCAACCCCATTTTAATAATAGCTTCCATTTAGGTTGAAAATCATCTCTAAGTGACATTAACTTATTGGCTCCAACAATTTTGTTAGATTAAACAATCTATGGCCTAAATATAGAAGCCCCATAAGAGTAAACATCATTATTGCACTCACAGCCATTGCTAATGGAAAGTCAAGAGCTATAATTGCTTGTGTTGCAATCAAACCTGCATTTACAGAACCTGGCCCGCCCAATATAGTAGGGATTAGAGCAATTCCAATACCATTAACAAAAATAAAAACACTACCTGCAAACAATCCTGGCGCAGCTAGTGGTAAAAAAATATCTTTGAACATTCTTCTTCTATTTACACCTAGGTCAGAACAAACTTCGAATATATAATTTGGAATTGCTTCCAAAGCTAAAAATGTGGAAAAAATCATAAAAGGTAGAAAAGATACTATCTCACCAATAACGACACCAGTAGGTGTAAATACAAATATAGAAAAAGGACTATCGATTAAATTCATATCCATAAGAAAAGAATTAACAACACCATTTCGAGAAAGAATAGGTCTTAATGCAAAAATTCTAATTATTTCAGAAACCATAAAAGGAAGAATAAACAACAACATAACTCTATGTTGAGCTACTTTTTTAACTCTTCGTCTAATAAATATAGCTATTGGAAAACCTATAAAAAAAGCACAAACAACAGATATAGATGAATGAAACATTGAAGAAAGAAAATTTTCTAGTCTAGAAGAGAAAAAGAAATTTTCATAAGAGAACAGAGTGAAAGCTGGTTCCATCCAAAACATAGTTCGTTCAAACACACTCCAAACAACAGTTAAAAGCAGTGGAAGAACAAAAAATATAACCATAAAAATGATTGGGATTTTAAAAAGAAAATTATTTTTTGAAATCATTTAGTTACCAATAAATTACAACCCCACAATTTGCAGGGTTGTAAATTTAATTCTAATTTAAGCAGCTTGAACTTTTGCCCACCAATCTTGATAAGCTCTCAATTCTTTAGGATATAAGTTCTGCCAAGAATTACCTTTTACTGCCATCCTGTCAGCCTTGTTCTTTAATCTTTGAGCAATAACTGCTTTTTTATTGGCATCAAAATCAGCTGGATTTGCTTCCACATACTCATTAACGCCAGTCATTTGCGGTGTAAAACCTAAATTAGCAAGTGTTCTGGCACCAAACCATGGTGAAAGATAAAGATCCATTAACTTGTAAAAGTTATCTTCTTGTCCTCTTTGTTTGCCGCCTTTTGTGAGCATCCAAACATTATTCCAAGTTTGATGGCCTTCTTTCATAGTTCCGTAATGAATATCGGCACCCTTCTTGGCAGCAATTACGGCAATTGGCTCCCAACATGAAGATACAAGAACTTCTTCACTTGCAAGTAAGTCAACACCATTGCCAAAACCATCCCAAAAAGTTCTGAATTGACCTTTCTTTTTTTGATCAATTAGAAATTGACAAACACCTTTTACCTCAGATTTAGACATATCAGAAGGATTGACAATATCTTGCTTGCCTGACTCTTTTAAATAAACAGCAGTAGTGGTTAAAGTTGGACCAGAATCATTTTGCATAGCTGCATAACCTTTAAATTGGCTGTCAAATAATGCATCCCAAGTATCAATATCTCCTCCAACTTTCGATTTATTATAAGCCATCGAGTCAGCATTTGAAATATATGGAACGCCTACTATTTCACCTTTTCTATTTCTAATTGTGTTTGCTGCTACGTTTCCTTCTTTATATTCAGGAATCAAGTTTTTCCAATTTTTAATCTTTGAAACATCTAAAGGGACAATAGCTTTATTATCAGACATGGCATCTTCCTGACCACCACCATTGTCTGTAATAGCGTCATAAAGCTTTTGACCATCACCAACAAAAAACTTCTGAATTGCCTGATCAGCTGAGCCACTCTTCGCTGAATATACAAGTGGTACCCCTGCTTGTTTACCCATTTCATCCCAAGTTTTGGTAACTTTAGCAACACCTATAGTCCAGATTTTTAAAGGATCTGCAGCAAATGCGTCCATTATAAAAGATTGACTTAATGACGCCGAGGCAGCCACCATAGCACTATTTTTCATAAATTGTCTTCTTGTAGTCTTGTACATTTATAAAACTCCATATTATATTTAATTAGATATAAGCAGTTTAATTGACTAAAAGCAAAGTAAAATTGTTAACTTGTTAAAACGATTATAAATGATAGAAAAATTTTTAAATCAAATTATTAGAGAACCAAATAGACAAACTTTGCATAAAGCAAAATTGGAACTCATTGATTGGATTGGATACTCAATTGCAGGAACTTTTACTAAACAAGCTATACCTTTTAAAAATTTACAAAAAGAACTTCCAAAAGGTAAATCGCTAAATCTTTTTGATCAAAGACAATTAAACATATTTGACAGTGCTTTTGTTAATGCTTCAGTTGGTAATATTTTAGAGTTAGACGATGTGCATAGAACTTCAATAATTCACCCAGGAGACACAGTAATCCCTGCTGCAATAGCGACTGCATCTAGCAAGCCTATAAATGCAAAAGAATTTTTAAAATCATTAATAATAGGTTATGAGACAGCTATTAGAATGGGAATATGTCTAGGTACTGATCATTATAAATTTTTTTATTCAAGTGCAACTTGTGGAATATTTGGAGCTGCAGCCACCTCAAGCTATATACAAAACCATGATCAAAATAAAAAATCAATGTTGAGAAGATTAAATTACGCTATTCAACTTGCAACAATGAATTCTTCAGGTATATGGCAATGTAGAAAAGGAGAAGGAGAAGCCAAACAATATGCACTAGCTAATGCAGCAAGATCGGGTATAACAGCGGCTTTTTTAGCACAAAATGATGCTAAAACTCCTTTAGATATGATTGAAGGTGAACTTGGTTTTTTAAAAGCTTATACAAATAAAATCAATTATGATGAACTGATTAAAAACAGAGACACACATTTAATAAATGAAGTAAGTAATAAACCATGGCCTGCATGTAGGCATAGTCACCCTGTTATAGGTGTCTCATTAAAACTAAAAGAAAAAATTAAAAAAGAAAAATTAGATATTGAAAATATAGAATTTATTGAAATTGAAACATACAAAACTGCTATAGATTTTTGTAACAACCCATCACCAACAAATGAAATTGAGGGTAAGTTTTCACTCCAGCATTGCTGTGCAATTTCTCTTAAATTTGAAGATATACAAGAAGATTATTTTAAAAAAAATGTATTAAATGATGTTAATATTGTAAATTTACGCAAAAAAATTTATGTAAAATCTGAAAAACAAATGTCTATAAATTTTCCAAAAAATTATTCTGCAAAAATTAAAATTAAATTTAACAATAATTTAGAGTTAAGTAGAAAATTGGACCACGCTAAAGGTGATCCAGAAAATCCAATGAGTGAAAAAGAATTATTTAATAAAACAGTAAATTTAATAAATGTTAATATAAAAAACAGTAATTGTAATGATTTAGTCGAAAGAATACTCAATACAGACATTGAAAATGATAAATCATCAATTGAGTGGTTTGAAGACCTACAACAAATAATAAATAGAAAGGAATATTAAAATGTTGAAAGAAGCTATTTCTTTTTCAAGGTTAAATATTGAAAAAGGCTGGGAATTAGCACCTGGTGCAGGTCCTGGAATTGAAATGAAAATGCTATCAGGAAGCCTGGACGAAGAAAAAAAAACTGGTGTGAGGACACGTTTAATTAGATTTTTACCTGGATCATTTAATACCGAAGTTTTTGTTCATGATTATTGGGAAGAAGTTTACATGATATCAGGATCAATAACTTTAGGAAATGATGAACCGGGAAATGAAAAAATTACTACACTATCACCTGCATATGCATGTAGACCACCTGGAACTAATCATGGGCCATTTAGATCTGATGAAGGGTGTATGTTCCTAGAGATACAATATTATCATAAAAATTAAAATTTAAATGAAAACAAATTTCAAAGATTTATTAGATAATAGACTATCAATAAATAGTTACTTGTGGCCAAAATATATTGATACATACGAATTTATTGAGGCAATATTAAAAGCAGGCATTAAGAACGTTGGATTGCACACTGGTTTTATTGAAGAATTTGGTATTAATAAATTAAAAGAAGAATTGAAACTTAATAAAATAAACGTCACTAGTATTAATTCTGTTGGATATTTTACTGACCAATTTTATTACAAACAACACGAAAAGATTTTTAATTATGCAAAAATATTAAAACCAGATGTAGTTTGCATAATATCAGGTGGAATTCTTGGAGGACCAAACCCAAACAGCACTGAATTTAATTTAGAAAACAACGTTTTAAATATTGAAAAAATAAGAAAAGATAGCGTAGCTCAATTACAATATTTATTTAAAAAAGCTGAAGAACAAAATATCACTTTAGGTTTGGAGCCTATTGGTAGTTGGGATATACTCAAAAAAGGACATTTTAACTCAATTACAAGCTGCTTAAATCTTGTTAAAAAAAATCAACATAAATTGATAATTGACTTATATCACAGTTTTGCAGACTTCAAATTAGACAGCTTTTTAAAGAACTCTCCTAAATTAGGTTTGCTTCAATTTTCTAATATAAAATTTGATGATAATTGGCGACCAATCGGTCGAAAAATTCTTAATAAACAAAATAATATAAATAATGTAGATTTATCAAAATATTTAAAATCTGTTTTGAAAAGAAGAGAAAAAATAAATGTAGAATTTGAAGTATTTCAATCTGATATAAAAGGAATTGACCCAAGACTGATAATAGCAAATCTAAAAAAAGAAATATTAGAGTTATTATAAATTATTTATTAAGAAAATTTAACGGCAAACCTTCTCTATCCCATTCCACTTCAAGGAGATGGCCTGCATGAGAAGCTGTAATAAAGGCTGTTTTTAAGTCTTTTGACCCAAAACATATGTTTGTAATATATGGATCGTCAAATTTTATAAACTCAACCAAACCTCCATTAGGAGAAATAACAGATATCCCACCATTAAAAAGCGTTCCCACACAAATATTGCCATTTTTTTCTACAGCAAGAGAGTCAAATCTTTTAATTCCGCCCTCATTATTTAGTAATTTTCCACCATAAATTGAGTATGGAAATGGAACTTTTTGGACTTCACCTTCACCTGAAATGTCAAACCCAAATAACTTACCGCCTTCAGTTTCAGCAACATAAAGAACTTTCTCATCTGGAGAAAGACCTATACCATTTGGTGTCATTATAGGTTGAATTACTTCTTTAATAAGAGAACCATCGGATTTTGCCCAATAAATTGAACCCCTATCTATTTCCCTTTCTCTTTGTTTCCCGAGGTCTGTAAACCAAAAATTACCTTCTTTATCAAAAACAATATCATTTGGACCTTTTAAAGGTATTCCATTACATTCTTCATACAATGTTTCAAATTGCCCGGTTTCGAGATTTACCTTCTGAATTTTACCTCCTGAATATGATTTAGATTGCAATATTGGCCTCATCCCTGCTGGCTTTGAGTTTATTTCCCATTCAAAACCACCATTATTACATACATAACATTGACCATCTGGTCCAATTGCTGCACCATTTGGACCACCTCCTAAATGAGCAACAACTTCAACTGTACCACTTTTTATAACCTTACTTAATGTGCCCCTGGCAATTTCAACTAAAATAATTGATCCATCTTTCATACAAATCGGACCTTCAGGAAATTTTAAATTTTCGGCTAATATGTTATATTTTTTTTTAATCATTTGATTGCTTCTTTGTAATTTAAATTTTGGCATTTCTTATTTCAGGAATTACCCAAAATAACAAGGCTCCACAAAAAGTGAATATGCTACATAAAATGAAACCAAAATTATAACCACCAGTCAAATCAAAAAGAAACCCAGCCAAAATAGCACCAGTAGCAGCACCAATTCCTTGACCTAAATTTGTAGCCCCGTATATAGAAGCCAATCCTTTTCCTGCAAAAATTTCTGCCATTAGAGTAGTAATAATTGGACCACGGGCACCTGCAGACAACCCAAATCCTATAATAAATAATATCAAAAATATAATTGAGGAATTGACTTGCATTAAAGCTAAACTAAAAATTGCCATAAAACTTAAACCATAACTCACTGTAGCAACAAGATGCCTTGGATACCTATCAGCCGCTAAGCCAGTCAAAACCATACCTACAAAATTTAATATACCTGCTATTCCAAACGAAAATGCTGCTTCTACTTCACTATAACCAATAAAAACTAAATAGGCGACAACGTGAAGAGAAATGCCAAAAATACCTATTGCTGTGAAACAAAATATAAAGAAAAAACCCCAAAATGTTTTTGTATGAATTGCTTCTCTTAATGAAATACCACCAGTAGCTTTTCCATTTTTTGTTTTTCTTGGGTTGTTTTTTGATCCACTTGAAATTTTTTTCCATGGAAGAAAACAAACTAAAATTAATAATACAATAAATACGTAAGAAATAAATTTATAAGAAAGTTGCCATCCAAAATGATCGATAGAAATTTGAGATAATGGAGCCATTATAAGCACACCTAACCCTTGACCAGCATATGCTATAGATAAAGCAGTTCCCAAATTTTTATCAAACCACCTAGATACCAAACTCTGTGCTGGGATTACACCAACCATCGCAGCGCCTAACCCTCCTAAAACACCTAGAAAAGCATAAAATTGCCAAATATATGAAAAGTTTCCTAAAAAACCATAAGCTATAGATAATAGACCTAGACCAACAACATAATTAAATTTTGGACCGTATTTATCAAATGACAATCCCGATAACAATGATCCTAAACCCAAACAAACCATATATACAGAGTAAATAGAAGCTACTGAGGCTCTATCCCAATAAAAATGTGTACTTAATGGTAATAAAAAAACTGCAAAACTCTCGCCTGCGCCTCTACTAATCGAGGTAAGTGTTAGGCAATAAAAAAGAACTAATAAAGAAGAAAAAGAAGCTAAAATGTAATAAACAATATTTCTCATTATAATTAATTCAACCTTATATGAATCTGCTTTCAACTCTTAAAAAAAATTGTTAAGTTAATCATTAAATTTAAAAAATAAACTTTATTTATGTATCAAAAAACAAACTCAGAAATCGAAAAGAAAATTCAAAAAATCTTAGAAGGTAATTATGAAATATCAGTTCTAGGCACTAATGGAAAGGATAACTTCCCTTTTCTTTCTAAAATTATTCCAATGTACAAAAACGATAAGTTGTATCTCCTCATAAGTGACCTAAGCGAGCACACTAAAAATATAAATTTAAATCAATATGTTAGTATTTATTTTTCACTAAAAGAATTAAATAAAACCAAATCTAATAATCCTAGATTAACAATCAATGGCATTTTAAAAAAACACGACTTAAATAAAAATGACACTGTATTTCTTGATCTATTGGAGTCATATCAAAAAATTGAAAATGGGAGTAAAATGTGGGGCATGTTTACAGATTTTAATTTCTATAGCCTTATACCGAAAAGAGCTCTTTATATAGAAGGTTTTGGGAAAGCTTATCAAAAAGATTATTAAAAATGATCAATGATTTAAAAGAAAAAATAATTGATAGTAGATTAAAACATAAATTATTAGATAATTTATCTGATTATCAATTTAATTTAGACGATGCATACAATATTCAAGATGAAATAAATAACACACTTTCCATAAATGGATTAGGTAAAATTATTGGTTATAAAATTGGTTGCACTAATAAAGCTATTCAAAGAGAACTCAATATTAATGAACCTATTTACGGTGCATTATTTAAAAACAAATTAATTAAAAATAATTCTAACATTTCATTAAAGAATTTTATTAAAGTTGGAGTTGAATGTGAACTTTATGTAAATGTAGCTAAAAATATCATTAATAAGGATCACTTATCTAAAGAAAAAATTGAAAATTTATTTGATTACTGCGGATTATCACTTGAAATTGTTGAAGATAGATTTGTCGAAATAAAAAAAAATAAAGTAGAACATGTCATTATTCATGGCAGTCTTGGTAATTCAATTATATTAGACAAAAAAATAATAAATCAATTTAGTAATTACTCTAAATTTATTGGTAGATTATTTTTGAACAACCAAGAAATTTATTCATCTTTTTCTGATAGTATTTTAGGGAATCCTCTAAATGCTCTTAAATGGTATTTTCAAAAAAAATTGGAATTAAACAAAACTATAAAAAAAGGTGAAATAATTAGACTAGGTAGTATTACACCTTTATTGTGGATAAAAAAGCCTTGTTCAATCAAAGCTAAAATAGACGAATTAGGTGAATGTTCTATAAATTTTACTGAGTAAAAGATAATGAAATGAAAAAATTGTATTATAAAATCACCAAAAAATATTGGTCAATATTAAGTTATGAGCATGCAAAAAACATAACTTTATAGTTCAATATGGAATATTTAAAAATTTAATAAAACCATGATATCTCATTTGCCTCGAAGGTAGCAGTTATATTGGTAAAAGTTGGTATTTATCACCAAAGTAATTTACACAAACATTACAAACATACCTAACCCAAATGCAATAATCTTTAAAATTATTAAATGGTTGCTAATAAACGCATAAGATAACAATACCAGACTTACAGCAATCTTAAAAAATGCAATAATTGCATGCAAAAAGTTGCTATCTAGTTTAATAACTGCATCGTTTGCTATCATCGAAAGTGGAATAAAGTACAATCCTATTCCTAAACTCATTGATGTTAAAGAAACTTTTAACCAATTTTCTGAAACCATTCCAGAGGCTATAAAAACTGTCCCACAAACAGGCGGTGTAATAGTTGATAATAATGCAAACCAAAATACAAATAAATGAACCTGAAGAAGCTCAAGTCCCATATCAACCAAAGCTGGACCAGCAACAGAAACACATATTACATAAGCTGCTGTAGTAGGCACTTCCATACCTAATAACAAACACGCAATTCCAGTTAAAATAAGTGCAGGCCAAATGTTATTATCTGATAAGGATATAATTAAAGAAGTAAGCTTTACTCCTAAACCAGTCATTGATAATACACCAATTATAATTGAAGCACATATGATAATAGACCCAATTAGAGATATCTGTCGTCCTGAGGCAATGCAAGCCTCAAAAAATCTACTTATACCTAACTGAAAATTAAAAATATTTTTTATATTGAAAAAAAGTAAAATTAAAGCTGCTAAAATAGATATCGAAGCAGAATATTGAGGTGTAAAACCTATAAACATTAAAAAAAGCAATATAGAAAATGGAATTAAAAAAAATAGAGACGTTAAAATAACTGTATTCATATCTGGCAGATTATCTTTTTTCATTGGTTTTAAGTCATAAATTTTACAATAAAAATTAATACCAACCCAAACTGCAAAGAAGAATAGAATAGCTGGTAAAAGTGCTGCAATTATAATTTTATCATATGGAACACCAGTTAGTTCCACCATAACAAATGCTCCTGCACCCATTAATGGTGGCATGATCTGGCCACCTGAAGATGCTACGGCCTCTACAGATGCAGCCAACCTTTTAGGATAGTTTAACTTTAACATTGCTGGCAAGGTAACCATTCCTGTAGAAGCAACATTTGCAGATGCTGAACCTGAAATAGAACCAAAAAGGGCAGATGAAATTACTGAAACTTTTGCGGCCCCTCCTTTTAACTTTCCTGCAAAAGCGGTTGCAATATTCATAAACCCTGAACCAGCTTCACCAGAATTTAAAAAAGAGCCAAATATGACAAATATTGACACTATAGATACAGAAACACCTGTTAAAGGGCCCCATAAACCACCTTCAGCAATTGTAAGTGTTCCAAAAAAACTATTTATAGGTATTCCTGGGTGACCAAACTCACCAGGTATATACTCTCCAAAAACTCCATATATTAATGCTAAGAAGCTTACAATAGGCAGTGGCCATCCTACTGATCTTTTTGCAGCAACTAATACTATTAAAATTAATATGATAGAGATAACTAATTGGAATTTATTTTCCAAAAATCCATATTGATCCATTAAATCATTTGAAAAAATGGCAATATAGAGACATGATGTCATTCCTATAATGACAATGAAAATGTTAATTAATAATTTGGATCTTGTTTCATTATTGTAAAGAAAGATCCAAGGCAAAATTAAAGCCAAATGTAATGGCCTAGAAATCAAATTAGGGACTAATCCAGAAAAAATAAGGTAAATGTGGAAGGCTATGGATATAAATCCGAAGACAATCCACATTTTATAATTAAGCGTCATATATTATTTGTGATGATCTGCTAACTTTACCCCTATTTCTTCGTAATACTTCACCGCACCTGAGTGTATCTTAGTTGATACATTAGATATCATTTTAGGAGTTACCCCATTCCACCATTTCGCGGCCTCTCCCAATTTGCCTTTATTTTCCCAATAAGCTTTAGTAAGATTATAGGCTACATCTTTACTCATGTTCGTTGTGGAATATGCAACAACTGGCAATGAAGTTGTTGTAATATCACTATTTTGACCTTTATAAGTGCCAGAAGGTATTGTTAGTTTGGTTCTTTTAGATGATTTAATTTGATCTTCAGTAAGCGATATTACGTTTACTCCCATAGACGCTGCAGCTTCTATAACATTTGGGGCTGGATAAGAACCAGCTGTAACAAATCCATCAATTTGACCATTCTTTAGAGCTGGCACAGCATTAGAAAGTTCTACCTGAGCTAATTTAACTTTTCCTTCTAAACCAAATTTTTTAATATATTTTGCTCCCTCTTTAGCACCAAAGGAACCCTTTCCAAGTAATATTGTTTTACCAGCCATATCAGAAAAATTTTTCACCCCAGATTTTTTTGACATGACAAAATGCATTGTTAAGGAAGGAATTGGAAACAAAGCTCTTATGTTTTTATAATTGGGATTACCTTTACCCTTAAACATAGCTTTTTCTGCTATTGCTAATTTCACTAAAACAGGTGGTGTAGTGAATACGTAGTTTCCAGTTCTTGCTGCAACTTCTTTTACATTTTGAACAGAACCTTGACTTTCTTCAATAGTCAAAATCATTTTTCCATTAGTTGATTTTTTCATAGTGTCGGCAATTTGTACCGCCATCTGATAATAAGATGAAGTAGATTTTGCTGATTTGTAAGTTATTCTAGTTTCTGAAAAAGCTGCACTTGTAAAAAATGCAGAAATTACTGATAAAATTAAAATTTTTATAACTTTCATAAATTCCTCCCATATTTTTGTAAAAAAAAGTATATTATTAAATTATAATTTGAAAGTAATAAATTAAATATTAGATACACAAATGAAAGACTTATTAAAACCTCTTAATTCAACACTAGAAATTTTTCAGGCAAAAATAAATTTTTTATTTTTAATGATTGAGATTTTATTTGGTTTAATATTTGTAATTTTAATTATTTGGATTTATGGATTTATTAGAAAAAATTTGGGAATCGATAAACAAACTAAAGAAATTGAAAAAATAAGAAGAATTATTGAAAAAAAATTAGATTAAAAAATTTAAAATGGAAATCGAGAACTTTGATCATTTTTTCTATAAATTTTAAATTCTTTACCCTTGGCGACTGGCAAACATGTAAATTGAGGGGCTGACAACCCGACTTCCCTCATTTCAGTAGCAGCATTTTGGGATTCTGAAAAACATTTTGCAGCATTCTTATATCTAAGACCACTATCTATTACGTCATTCCCCAAGACCCAAATTAGTAAGAATTCCATTACTATACAATCCCTTTAATCAAGGTTAGGACAATATGTCCTAACCTAACGCTATTTAAGCAGTTTTTAAAGCTATTTGTCTTGGCTTTCTTTCTTCAGGCACTTCCCTGAGAAGAGAAACGGTTAATAATCCATTAGACAATTTGGCTTCTTTGACATCAACGTATTGTTCTAATCTGAATTTTTGTTCAAAAGATCTTTTAGCAATTCCTTTGTAGATATATTGTATGCTATCATCTTGCACTTCAGATCCACCATTTCCTTTAATCGTAAGAACACCATCGTGGACGTCAATATTTATATCTTTTTTGTTAAAGCCAGAAACTGCTAGTGTAATTTCATACTCATCATCTGATATTCTAACAATATCATGAGCAGGAAAAGAACTTTGTTTTTGGTTAGAGATGCTTTCTAATTCATTAAATAAGTTGTCGAAACCTACAAATGATCGTAAAGCTAATGTTGGTAAAATAGTCATATTTATCTCCTTATAAAGCGAGTTAATTAAACACCCCGCGAGCGGCAATGTTTTAGTTTTTAAATTGTGACCCGATTTGGCATCACATTTATTATTTAATGTTGAAAATCTTTTTTTCAAGACCTAGTATTTAAAAGTTATTATGGAGGCTTTTTTGGATATTACTAAATCTTTGGATACATTAATCGTTGGAGCTGGTTTTGCAGGAATGTATAGTTTACATAAACAGTTGTCTGATGGATTTAAAGCAGAAATTTATGAACAAGCAGATGATGTTGGAGGTACATGGTACTGGAATAGATATCCTGGAGCTAGATGTGACATTGAAAGCATGGATTATTCATATTCATTTTCTGAAGAATTACAACAAGAGTGGGATTGGAAAGAAAAATATGGGACGCAGCCGGAGCTTTTAAAATATGCACAATATGTCTGTAAAAAATTTAACTTAAGAAATAATATAAATTTTAATAAAAAAATAACGAGAGCAAATTTTAATAGTAAAAAACAACATTGGTTTATTGAAACTGATCGCAACGAGATCATCGAAACGAAAAACTTAATTCTAGCAACTGGTAATTTGTCTACTCCAAATACACCTAATTTTGAAGGAATAAATGAATTCGAAGGAGAAATTTACCATACTGGCGCGTGGCCAAAAAAAATGCCACACTTTGGAGGAAAAAAAGTTGGCATTATTGGGACAGGATCATCAGGTGTTCAGTCAATTCCAATTATTTCAGAAACTGCACAACAGTTATTAGTTTTTCAACGCACTCCAAACTTTAGTTTACCAGCAAGGCATAGAGATCTGCCAGATGATCGTCGAGTAGAGTATAAGAAAAACTATAAAAAATATAGAGATCTCGCTAAAAATTCTTCTTTTGGAATAGCTAAATATCAGCCGCCAACTCAATCTGCTTTTGATGTGAGTGAAAATGAAAGAAATAACATTTACGAAAAGGCATGGCAAGAAGGTGGGCAAGCAATGTTATTTGCTTTTACTGATTTATTGACTAATGAAAAGGCTAATGAAACAGCAGCAGAATTTGTTCGCCAAAAAATTAGAAAAATTGTTAAAGATAAAAAAACTGCTGAATTACTTTGTCCTACAAGTCACCCCATTGGAACTAAAAGACTATGTTTAGATAGCAACTATTTTGAAACATATAATAGAGAAAATGTATCTTTAATTGATGTTTCAAAGTACCCAATTGAGAGAATTATAAAAAATGGATTAATTACAAACAATACCGAATACTTATTTGATGATTTAGTCTTTGCAACTGGTTTTGATGCTATGACTGGCGCTGTTAACGCAATAGATATTAAAAATGAAAATAATGAAAGTTTAAAATCAATCTGGGACAAAGGTCCAAAAACATATTTAGGCATTATGGTATCAAACTTCCCAAATCTTTTTATGATAACAGGACCACAAAGCCCAGGAGTAAAAAGTCAGATGATATTATCAATTGAACAACATGTTGATTTTGTTCATAATTTAATAGTTCATAAACAAAATAATAATTTCAAAACTGTTTCTGCCAATATAAATAGTCAAGATGATTGGGTTAATCATAACAATGATGTTGCAAACGCCACTTTATATCCATTAGCTCATTCATGGTACAACGGCGATAATATAGTTGGTAAATCAAGAAATTTTATGCCTTACGTAGGTGGTGTTAAAAACTATAAAAATATTTGTGATGAAAAGATTAAAAATAATTATGAAGGCTTTGAGTTTTTATAATCAAATTTACTAAGGAATAAAATGGAAATTTCAAAAATTGAAGTGAATACCTACAAAATACCTTTACCTGAACCAGTTGAAGCTTTTGCCGCAGGTATTATGAAAGCATTTGATTTAGTTGTATGTAAAATTGTTAATGATGATGGTGAATATGGCATTGGTTATATAACAGTTCATGAAAATCAAGGATTAGCTATTTCTTCAATAATAAAAAATAGTTTTATACCCATAATTTTAAGTAAAGATCCTAGACTTATAGAATTACGTTGGAAAGAAATGTGGAAAGCTACCCACTATGCCGGAAGAGGAGCACCTGTAAGTTTTGCTATTGCAGCTGTTGATGTCGCTCTTTGGGATCTTAAAGGTAAATGTTTAAATGAACCATTATGGAGGTTGTTAGGTGGTCATAATAATGAGGTATTAGCTTATGCTGGTAATATTGATTTGAACTTCACAATTGAAAAATTACTTGAAGGAGCAACTAAATCTCTAAATGACGGCTTCAGATCAATTAAAATGAGACTGGGTAGAGAATTTTTATCTGAAGATATTAAAAGGTTAGATGCTATGAGAAATCATTTACCAGGTAATATTATGTTAATGGCAGATGCTAATGAGGCATGGAGAGTGGACCAAGCTGTTATAGCATTTAAAGAGATTGAAAAATTCAATTTAGTTTGGCTTGAGGAGCCGATAAAACCTGATGATTTTGTAAGTTATGCTCATTTACGTTCATTAGGAAAAATCCCAATTGCAGCTGGTGAAAACCTTCACACTCTTTCAGAATTTAATCAACTAATAAGTATCGGTGGAGTTGATTTTCTTGAACCAGACTTGACAACTTGCGGAGGTATAACTCCCTTCATGAAAGTCGCAAAGTTAGCAGAAATAAATAATTTACCAATATGTTCTCATGGTGTTCATGAATTACATGTACATTTACTTGCATCATGTCCTAATGCATCTTATCTAGAGTTTCATGCATGGAGAATTGATGAGTTTATTGAAGCACCTTTAAAAGTTAAAAATGGCTTTACTCAAGCACCTGAATTAGCTGGACATGGTATAAATTTTGATTTTGATAAGTTAAAAAGTTTCAAAATTGATTAAATTCTTTTTACAATCTCATAAATTAATAACTTCAAATTAATGGAAAAGTTTATGGATAATAATCAGAAAATAAAAAAATTAGGTGCAATAATGCTTTCAGAAGCAGATAGCTCAGATAAACAAGAATTTGGTTCTTTTTATCTCTCAAGGTTTCTAGGCTTTAAGACTTCTTATGAGGATGATTTATGTATAGTTACATTTGAGGCGAAAAGTCCAATGTTTAATCCTCAAGGAACTCTTCATGGCGGAATTATAGCAACAGCGCTTGATGTGTCTATGGGACACTTGTTACATCACAAATTAGGCGCTGGGGCAACATTAGAAATGAATGTCAAGTACCTTCTTCCTATTAATAGTGGTCAAGTAAGATGCGAAGGAAGTTTTATTAAAAAAGGTAAAACGATTGTTTTTTTACAATCTCATATGTATAGAGAAGATCAAAAATTAGCGGCTTACGCAAGTGCCACTTGGATACCTATTAAAAAATAATTATCAATTTGAGTTTCTTGAATGACTATATTCTTCAGCATTCATCTGATGATAGTTAACTTTATCATAATTAATCTTAATTGGATTTGGGTCAACTATTTCCACTTCAATACCTCGTGATATTGCAATTCTTAGGGCAATTGAAGTAATGTTAACACTGAAAGACGTACCAATAAAAATTATTTTTTTTGCATCATTCATCCAATGTTCTGCTTCTGAAATTCTATACAAATCAGTATAAATTTCATCAAATAACAAAACGTATGGTTTTAAAGAAATACCTTCTTGTGGTATAAAACGATCATTGTAAAATTTTATTTTAAACTTTTTTAATAATTGCTTTTTTAAAACCTGATCACTTGGATTTAAAGATAAATCTATTTCATTCCAATTTGCATCAAATGGCACTTGTTCTTCCATTTCGTTTTTATAACAAACAACTTTATCTAATCTTCCATGAATAGATATGTAATCTTTATTTCCAGCCTTACCGTCTAAACCATCAATATTTTGAGTTATTAACTTTTTGTCAGCCAGCCAATAATGCGCCGCGTTTGGTTTAACATTTCTGTAAGAAGCAAATCTTTTGAAATACCATAATAAAAAGTCCGCTGGATTATTTTCATACATGGATCTAGTAGCCATTTCTTGAGGGGTGTAATTAACGCTACCTACAGTCCAAAAACCATCATTGCCTCTAAATGTTGGAATACCACTACTTGCACTTACTCCAGCTCCAGTAATATACAGTTCGTCTATCATTATTAAGCCTTAACATTAATTCTGCATTTGATGGAATATAATAATCAATTATTGCTATTTTTTCTAGATCTGCGAAAGTATTATAAAAAATCCTAGGAGTTTTAAATATGGCTAATATTGATCTTGTTTATCTTCCAATTGTAGGAAGGGGTCTTCAAATAAATATTATTTGCGCTATTCATGACATAAAAGTTAATTTACTGATGAGCAAACCTATGGGTGAAGACTTTGACAAAGACACACAAGCTCCTTTTGGAACAATACCTTGGTTAAAAGACAACTCTAATGGGTTAGAATTAAATGATTCATTGGCCATTGTTCAGTATTTAACTACTAAATATAAAGGTCCACTTACGCCAAAATCAACAGAAAATGCAGCATTATCAGCTATGTATTGGTCTTGGGCACAAGATTATTACTCATTTGTATTATCTCCTTTTCATGACATTATTACTGGCCACAATGAACCCTTTTGGAGAAACTTAAGGTTAACAGACACATTGGCTGAAGGTGGAAAAGAACTTGGAATTACTAATCTTACAAAATTGCATCATAAAAGATTACAATATTTAGAAAATCATATCATAGACAAAAATTTAGCTCCGTTTATTACCGGTGATACATGTTCATATGCTGATATATTTATTTACACGTGTGTAAGGACTGTGCAACATACAGGTGGTTTTGAAATTTTAAGAGAGGCTTGCCATGATGAGCCATTCAAAGACTATGCTAGTATATTAAAACTATGTGATAATGTAGAGAGTCTGCCTAAAGTTATTGAAACAGTAGGTTCTAAATTTAAGGATTGCCCAATTTAAAATAAATATGTTTTAAATTTAATTTTTTTATGATTTTGTACTTGTAAATGATGCTTCACTCATAATTGTCATAACTCCAGTTTCGAGCATAGCACCTGCTTCCACTCTAGTTTTCGTTAATTCTTCGTCTCCACCAAAATTTTTAAGTGCTTCCACTGACACAAAATCCATAATAACTGTCAATTTATTTTCATTGTCATTGGGCGTGCCTGCAAAAACTAATTTGCCTCCATGAGCGTTTAATTTGTGTTCATTATTGATAAACATCTCTTTCCAAGGCCCAAATCCCTTTGCTAAGTCAATTTCCATTTTTACTAACATTAGATACCTTTCATAATTAGTTAAAAGTTAAAATTATACATGTAATATAAAGTTTTTAAAAAATAAATATTTACCATTTTAGTTGATATTAAATTAATTGGTATTATTAAGTTATGTACGATTTATAAAAATATTTGTTTATTAACTTATTAACTGGAAAAAAAATTGTCAGAAATAATAAATGTAAAAAATCTTGTAAAAAAATATGACAATAATTTTACTGCAGTAAAAAACTTAAGTCTGAAAATTAACCAAGGTGAAATAATAGCATTGCTTGGACCTAATGGTGCAGGCAAAACAACACTAATATCGACAATTTGTGGCCTTTCATCAATAACTTCTGGTTCAATAAAAGTGAATGGATTAGACGTTATTAATGATTATAGAAAAACACGTGATCTCATAGGATTAGTACCACAAGAATTAGCACTCGAACCATTTGAAAAAGTGATCAATTCTATTAACTTTTCTAGAAGATTGTTTGGTAAGAAAGATGACAATGAATACATAGAAAAACTACTAAGTAAGTTACAACTCTTTGACAAAAAAAATAATATTATCAAATCTTTGTCTGGCGGTATGAAACGAAGAGTTATGATTGCAAAAGCCTTAAGTCATGAACCACAAATATTATTTTTAGATGAGCCAACAGCTGGAGTTGATGTTGAGTTAAGAAAAGATATGTGGAACATAATAAAAGAGCTTAAGAATGAGGGAGTAACAATTATTTTAACAACTCATTATATCGAAGAAGCTGAAATGATTGCAGATAGAATAGGCATAATTAATCACGGCGAGTTGTTATTAGTTGAAGAAAAAAATGAATTAATTAGAAGAATGAGTGTTAAGATTCTTAATATCAAGCTCAAAAAAACACTTAAAAGAATTCCTCAAAAGCTAAAAAAATATAATTTGAAAATAATTGATAACGGACAGTCATTAAATTATTTCTATAATATTGGTAATGAAAAAACAGGTATTACTTCCCTTTTGTCAGACATGAACGAAATTGGAATAAATCTTTTTGATATTCAAACACAAGAAACATCTTTAGAAGATATATTTGTCAAAATTATTAAGGACTAATTTATGAATCTTAGGGGTATACATGCAATTTATAGATATGAGATGAATCGGTCTTTTAGAACTTTAATACAAAGTTTAGTGTCACCTGTTCTGTCTACCATTTTATATTTTATTGTTTTTGGTGCTGCTATTGGATCTAGAATGGACAATATTAGTGAAGTCTCCTATGGAGCATTTATTGTTCCTGGATTAATAATGCTAACCGTACAAATGCAAAGTGTTAATAACGCATCTTTTGGAATATACTTTCCAAAATTTATTGGAACAACATATGAATTACTATCCGCGCCATTATCTTTTGTAGAAATAGTTATTGGATATGTTGGCGCAGCAACCACAAAAGCATTTTCAATTGGTTTGATAATTTTAAGTACTTCTTATCTTTTTGTTGATTTAGAAATTAAATATCCTTTCTTTATGATTTGTTTTTTATTTATTACTTGTATGACATTTAGTCTTTTGGGGTTTATAATTGGTATAGTTTCAGACAATTTTGAGCAGCTAAATATAGTACCAATGCTTATAATTACTCCTTTGGTATTTTTAGGTGGTAGTTTTTATACAATTGACATGCTTCCTGCTTTTTGGCAGAACTTTGCACTACTAAATCCAATTGTATATTTAATATCAGGGTTTAGATGGTCTTTTTTTGGCGTTGGAGATGTTCCAATTTTAACTAGCGTTATATTTATGTTAATATTTACTAGTATTTGTATAAGTATAATTTGGTATATATTCAAAACAGGATATAAAATTAAAAACTAATTTAATATTGATCAAGATTAGATACTTAAGGATTTTATTATGAAATTATACACATTTGCACCTGCTGCTAATGCTCTCAGAGTTGAGATGTTTTTAAGAGAAAAAAATATTAAGTTAGAAAAAGTTTCAGTAAATGTTAGGGAAGATGAGTTATTCAAGGAACCATTTAATTCTATGAACCCATTCAATTGTATACCTTTTTTAGAGTTAGATGATGGTACAATTATAACAGAAACAATTTCAATTTGTCGCTACCTGGATGAGCAATTTGAAAGTCCAAAATTATTTGGAAACGGTAACAAAGAACAAGCAATTATTGATATGTGGAATAGAAGAATAGAATTAGACGGGTTTTTACCCTTACTACATTCGGTAAGAAACAAAACATCCTTTTTTAAAGGTAAGGTTGTTCCTGGCACTCGAACCAACATAAACCAATCTACAGAAATAGTTGAACGTGGAATTGAAATGTACAAAATTTTACTAGATAGAATTGATCCACATTTATCAAAAAATAAATTTCTTTTCGGAGATAAATTTTCAGTTGCAGACATAACGGGACATTTTATGTTTAATTTATCCAATATACTTAAAATTGACTTTGAGCAAAATTATAAAAACATATATCGATGGAAATTAGAAATAGAGAGCAGACCATCAAACCCAATAGCGGATAATAACTAAGTTTTGAGTAAACAAAATATGCCTTCAACAGAAGAAAAATTAGTAATAGTGACTGGCGCTGCTCGAGGAATAGGTTTAGCAACAGCTAAATTGTTTAATGAAAATGGTTTTAAAGTCGCAATAGTTGATAAAGACAAAGATGAAATTACAAAATTATCTATATCAAACAATGATATAAGAACATTTTGTTATGATATTTCTAATCCTGATAGCATTGATAAAATGTTTAAAAGTATTTTAAAGTGGTATAATAGGATAGATGTTTTAGTAAATAACGCAGGTGTTGCAGATTTTGGGAACATTGAGGCTACAGATTTAAATAGATGGAATGATGTCATGAGAACAAATTTAGATGGTGCTTTTATGTGTTCTCAAAAATCAATAAGCCATCTAAAGAAAACTAGAGGATGTATTATTAATATTGCATCCATATCGGGCTTAAGAGCTTCAACACTTAGAGTTGCCTATGGTACTTCTAAGGCTGCCATAATACAACTGACAAAACAACAAGCTGCTGAGTTAGGTGAATACGGTATTAGAGTGAATTGTGTCGCTCCCGGACCAGTAAAAACAAAACTTGCTATGGCAGTACACACTCAAGATATAATTGATGCTTACCATGATGCTATTCCGTTAAATAGATATGGCACTGAAATTGAAATTGCTAATGCCATTTATTTTCTGGCATCTGAGAAAGCAACATATGTTACTGGTCAAATTTTAGCTGTTGATGGAGGTTTTGAAGCAACAGGAGTTGGACTTCCTTCTTTAAGAAAATAATATTTATTTACAATGATTTATTTATAATAATTAATATTTCACTTGTTTTTTTTTCTTAATTAAATATTTATGATATCCTTCAAAAACTAAAATATCTTTCTGATTTTTAACCAAAGCTTTCATCTCAATAATACCAGTTGTATTTTGTGGTATTAAATTCATTATAACCAATTCAGGATACAAAGTATCTTCTCTATAGACAGGTTTTAACATTTTTCCAAACACTTCTATTAAACCTATTAAACTATCTCTTACTTCTGATGGGAAAGAACCAGCGCCAGCAGCTGTTTGAATAAGAACTTGTAGGCCATGAGCCAACATTTCTGGATGTCCTTTTTTTTTGCAAAATTCTTTATCATAATGAATGGGATCATTATCCCCTGAAGCACATTGAAACATTGAAAAAATAGCACTAGTTTGTGTTCTTGATGGAATTATATATCTGTCACCAATTTCAAAGTCTTCAAAATATTTACTCACATTTTTTGTGTTTAAGTTAATCATTTGTAATTAAATATAGCTCAAATTTTAAAATAGTAACAATACAAAAAAGTTCTTTATTAAGTGATAGTTTTATGATCGAATTTTAGTAAAAGGATTAATTAATTATGGGTAGATTAGATAATAAAGTAGCCTTTATAACAGGTGGGGCAAGAGGTTTAGGAGCCTCAATAGCAACTCATTTTTTTAATGAAGGAGCAGAAATCATTATAGGTGATATCAATATTGATGAAGCAACTAAAAAGGCTAAAAAGCTTAACGGTAATGCATATCATATGGATGTGTCAGATTCAGAACAAGTTAAAAGTATTTTTAAAAAAATTAACTCAAAATACAAAAAATTGGATATCTTAGTTAACAATGCTGGCATTAACGGCTTTGAGGATCGAGAAGATTTACTCTTAGATAGAATTGCAGTAAACAATCGACAAAGCAAAGAATTCGCTGAAACAGGTGAAATTAAAAGTCATTTTGATGTAACTGTAAAAATGACAGATAATGAATGGCATAAAATGATTTCAATTCATTTAAATGGAACCTTTTTTTGCACTCGTGAAGCTCTTAAGATCATGAATAAACAACAAAAAGCGTCAATTATAAATATGGGTTCTGTTTTAGGAACAACTGGAGGCCCATCTTCTCCTCATTACTCTGCTGCGAAAGCAGCTATACTCGGTTTTACAAGGGCGACAGCTAAGGAATTGGCATCTAGGAATATAAGAGTAAATGCAATTGCCCCTGGTTACATTGATACTGACATGACTAGCAGTTTAGGAGATGTGAAAAAATTAGTAAAATCTGCAACACCAATGAAACGTTTTGGAAAATCTGATGATATTTCGTGGGCTGCAGTATATCTTGCATCTGATGAGGCAAAATTTGTAACTGGACAAACACTATCTCCTAATGGTGGTTTTGTAATGAGTCAATAAATATTATATCGAAATAAAAATAATTAATTGATCACAAAATAATTATAAATATTTTGTATATTTAATAATGAAGTATACTTTTCTTTATTATTACTTAATATATTCATATGGCAAAAATATTATTTAATATTACAAATGGTACAGGTAACCCTACTAAAGCCTCACTCGGCTTTATGTTAGCAAGAACAGCTGTAGAAGAAGGGCACGAAGTTACTGTTTTTTTAAATGCAGATGCTGTTAGTTTAATGAGAACACCTGTTCTAGATAATTTAGTAGGTCTTGGAACAGGAAAGCTTAAAGAGCATTTTGATGTTTTAAAACAAAATAATGTTCCTATATATGTTTCAGCTATTTCTTGTGAAATTAGGGGGGTAACAGATCAAGATTTACAAGACACGAATTCTAGAAAAGTTTTGCCTAAAACTTTACTCAATTTATCGCTAGAAGCCGATAGAACTTTTGTATATTAAATTTTCAAGGATTAAACTGCACATAGTTCAGATCTTGTGATAAACCTTTTGCCCCTTCCATTATCAAGTGAAAACATTCCACCTTGTCCTTCAACTACATCAATTATTAGTCTAGTATGTTTCCAAGCTTCAAATTGAAGTCCTCCAATATAAAATGGTACCCCACCAATTTCACCCATTTGGACATCATGATCAGCAATTAAAAAATCACCTTTTTGGAAACACATTGGAGCTGAACCATCACAACAACCACCAGATTGATGAAATATTACTTCTCCATAGTCTTTTTTAATATCTTCTATTAACTCTAAAGCAGCTTCTGTTGCCTCAACTTGGTCTAACATTTTTTTACCTCATAAAGTAGGAGGGCACATTGAACATGTGCCCTCTATATTCAATCTAAAAGAAGCCAAGTTTTTTTGGACTATAACTAACCAATAGATTTTTTGTTTGTTGATAGTGATTCAACATCATTAAATGATTTTCACGACCAATACCAGACTGTTTATAACCACCAAATGCAGCATGTGCTGGATAATCATGATAACAATTTGTCCAGACTCTTCCTGCTTTAATGGCACGACCAAATCTGTATGATTTATTTAGTTCACGCGTCCATATTCCAGCACCTAGACCATAAAGAGTATCATTAGCTATCTCTAAAGCCTCTTCATCTGTTTTAAAAGTACAAACGGAAACAACAGGTCCAAAGATTTCTTCCTGGAAGATTCTCATTTTATTGTGGCCTTTAAAAATTGTAGGCTGTATATAATAACCATTTGCCATATCACCACTCATTTGGGCAACATCACCTCCTACAAGAACTTCTGCTCCCTCTTTTTTCCCAAGATCTAAGTAGGATTTAACCTTTTCATACTGTTCAGCTGAAGCCATTGCACCAATCATTGTATTTGAGTCTAAAGGATCACCTTGAACAATGGCTTTAGTTCTTTCAATACAACGTGCTATGAATTTGTCGTAAATATCCTCGTGAATTAGAGCTCTACTTGGGCATGTACACACTTCACCTTGATTAAGAGCAAACATTACGAAGCCTTCGATACACTTGTCAAAGAAATCATCGTCAGCATCTGCAATATCTTTAAAGAAAATATTTGGAGATTTACCACCAAGCTCTAACGTACTTGGTATTAAATTTTGACTTGCATATTGTAAGATCATTCTACCAGTAGTAGTCTCTCCAGTGAATGCTATTTTAGCTATTCGTGTGCTAGATGCAAGAGGCTTTCCTGCTTCTAAGCCATATCCATTAACTACATTTACTACTCCCGCTGGAATTAAATGACCTATCAACTCCATTAAAACCATTATAGATGCTGGAGTTTGCTCTGCAGGCTTTAAAACCACACAGTTTCCTGTTGCCAAAGCAGGAGCTAATTTCCAAATAGCCATTAATAGAGGAAAATTCCATGGTATTATCTGGCCTACAACACCAAGAGGCTCTGGTATTAGATAAGACATTGTGTCGTTATTAATCTCAGCAGTAGTTCCCTCCTGAGCTCTAATAACACTCGCAAAATACCTAAAATGATCCACACCTAAAGGTATATCAGCAGCAGTAGTTTCTCTTATGCTTTTTCCATTATCCCAAGTTTCAGCTTCAGCAAGCATCGCTAAGTTATCTTCAATTATTTGGGCTATTTGAATTAACATGTTACTTCTTTCAGTAACGCTTGTCTTTCCCCAGTCATCTGAAGCTGCATGAGCTGCATCAAGTGCAGAATTTATATCTTTTTCATTTGATCTAGCAATTTTGCACAAAACTTTACCATTAATTGGTGTTATATTATCAAAAAACTGTCCATCGATTGGGTCAACAAATTTCCCATTAATATAATTTCCATATTTTTCTTTGTATTGAAAAGTCATAAATACTTTCCCTCCCTTAAGTTTACATTTTAATATTTAATATTAATTTTAAATTAGTTATGATGTAAACATAAAAATTGGTTTTTAGTTGAAAATTGTTATCATTATAACTCACTTAAATACTTTTTAAAAAATTTACAATGTAGAAGGTCATCATCAATATGAAAAAATATATAATTACAGGCAAAAGTTCACAAGAAACAGCCGCATCTATGCTAAACAAACCTCAAAATAGACGTGAAGTAACTGAGCCATTGGCAAAAGCATTTGGAGCAAAGTTTATTGAATTTTTATATCTAAATCATCCAGACTTTGATTTTATGTGCATTGTTATGGCTCAAAATGATGAGGATGTAGCTGCAGTAACAAACTTAATATTCGCGAGTGGTGCTTTTGATAGTTTTAATTGGCATAGGGCTTTTGAAGCCCCTGAGTGGAAAAAAGTATATGAAATAGCATCTGATAAAATGGCTAGCTACGTATCTGCAAAACAAAAAGCAACGGAGGATTAATTGTACGGTCGAAATATCAACTTTACATTATTAGCACCGTCATTATGGGCTGTTGTTGAAGCAATTGCTTCAAACATAGAAGAAGAAAAGTACAAAAGAATGTTATTTAAAACTGGAGACAATAGTGGCTTCATAATAGAAATTTTTGATAATATTTCGGTTGCAGGAAAAAAAATAGAAACAATGAAAGCATTACAAGGTCTTAGTGAGCAAGCTATGGCTAAGGTTTCTGTTCAAGAGGGTTCAGTTATAAAAAAGTAAGTTATAAATTAATAACTAAGTTTACTAATATTACATTCAAACTCACTTAACTTTACTTGCTCCATCAACTAAAGCTTGTAACTTTAAATATGCAATATCTGGATCTACATTCCCAAATCCTGCAAAAGTGCCAAAACCACAGTCGGTGCCTGCAATGACTCTTTCTTTTCCTACGATATTAACAAATTTCTCAATTCTTTGTTTTACTAAAGAACTATGTTCAACAAAATTACTAGTAGTATCTAAAACACCAGGAATTAAAACTTTATTTTCTGGAATTTTAGATTTAAATTGATCAAAAATTTCCCACTCATGTTGATGTCTTGGATTAGAAGATTCAAAAAGCAAATAATTTCCTTTGAAGGACATCAATACATCAAATATTTTTTCAATGGGAATATCATGAATATGTGGTCCTTCATAATTACCCCAACATACATGAAGCCTTAACATTTCTGGAGAAATATTATGCAAGCTTTGATTAAGTATTTCCATATTTTGATAAGCTATTTTTATAAAATCTTCATCACTTTCACTTTTAAAAGTCATGTGCCTTGATAGAGCTAGATCCGGACAGTCTAGTTGTAACTTTATGCCAGATTTCACAATTGTCTCATATTCATCCTTCATAGCTTTTGAAATTGCGTCCAAGTATTCATTTCTACTCGAATAATATGAATTGCTTAAAAAAAGTGATATGACACCAGGTGACGCAGAATTCATAAAAATATTTCTATGTTTAAATTTTTTTGATGAACTTAAAAGATTATTAATATCATTAGAGAGATCATTATTATGTTTTGATGTTATTTCTGAAACACAACATGGACGAGAATAAGTAGGCGTTCCGCCACTATCTGCAATTTTTTTCATATAGTTAGGAAATTTTTCTAGATCTAAAGGTGGATTTCTTTCACTATCCCCTGCGAACCCATTATATCTATCTTTTACATATGTAGCATAAGAAATTTTAGACATCTCTCCATCAGAAATTATGTCTATGCCAATATCTATTTGTTTTTTTACAACTTCATAAACACCATTTGAAATAACTTCTTCAAAATACTTTTGTTCATATACTTCATTATTTTCACGTTTAAAAAGTAAGTCTGATACATTTTTTGGCCTTGGTAAGGAACCAACATGTGTTGTTAGAATCGACATTTTTTATTTCCTAGTTGTAGGACCTGGTTTATCTTCAGTTGGTATTACTTTATAGAGCGTTGCCATTCCAGGTTTAGTTGGATTTAAAGTATATTCTTTATTTTTTGGTAATGAAAAAGTATCTCCTGGATTTAAAATTAAATTATGATTCTCTAAACTGAGCATCCAATATCCTTCAACAGGCATAAACACTACATCTTTCTCATATATATTTTTAGAATTCATGAATGAATGATCTGTTATAAATTCAACCTCAAAACCCGGTTTATCAAAAATTTTTCCATTTTCTCCAATTACTATTACTGGATTATTTTGTGATAAAGAATAAAGATCTAAATACCTAGCTACATAATTTGGAACAACATCAGCTGAACTATATTCAGGAAATTTTTTAAGTTCATTTTCCGTCAAAGGTTGCATTAAATTTTCGTTGGAGGGAATTTTTTGACCTATTTTAGTATCATATATCTTTCCTTTGTCAGATAGTACTAGGCCGTGATTTTCGGCCTGTTTTAATACCTCTGGTGACCAAATCACTCCACCACCTGCATCATCTCCTCCTAATATTGCCATTATCATTCCATAATCATTACCAATATTTTCAAAACCTCTAAAAATTCCAGTTGGAATATTAAATATATCACCTTTTTCAAGTATTACTTCACCTGCCTTACCATAACGTCCCCAAAAAAATCTCCATCTTCCTGAATGAACAAAAAAAACTTCAGCTGTTCGATGACTATGAAGAGAGTTATGACATTTAGGAGGCTGCCCAGCCGCACCTATATTAAAACCATGTGGAATTTTTATATGAACATGTTGATCAGGATTTTCAGAAACACCTGATCCAATAATACTAAAATTTTCTTTTTGATTTGAACCTGGAGTATGAGTATCAATGAAAGCAGTTTTACAAGGTATCAATTCACCGTATCTTACTAGTCTATCATTTAAATTTATATTATTCATAATTTCGCCTATAAAATATTTAAAGTAAAATTTGTTTCCAAATCGATATTTCGTCAATTAATATGAATTCTCTAATTATACCATTTTTACCAAATTCAGCATGTGAAATACCAAATATTTCGACATCTTTATTAGTTGGTATTCCAAAAATTCCATTTTTACTATGTTTACAAATCAGTCTCCATCTCAACGAAGCCCTTGGCCTCATATTTGCTTGGTTTAGTAAAATACTATTTGAAATTTCACATTTAGATATATTAAAACAAGAAAGAAATAATTTCCATTTTTCGAAAATCTGATCAAAAGTATATATTACCTCGCCCCCAATCCAATACAATTGTGCTGAACGTTCGTACAAATGATAGACTTTAGTCTGATCTTTTATTATTTTTAAAAAGTGGTTTTTGTATTTATCTGCACTTTTACTTTTACAAGGTGAAATCTTATTTTTAATTTTAAAACAATTTTTTATTAAATTAATGTCATTCTTTTTATAAACACCCTCTTCAATTTTTTGCTTAACATAATCATGTATTTGAATCCCTAATTGATTTAATATACTTTTCTCATCTCTTATTATCCATTCCTCAATAACTTCATTGTTTTTAACTAGACAATCTGCAATGACACGGTAAATAACTTTTTTCCCTGTAGGTTTCCCATAAATTCCTTTACCAATATGAGTTCCAGTAGATAAAATACGATGAGAGCTCAAAAAAATTTTATCAATTGAACCACATGAAATAACATCCTCACCAATCAATTCTCTATTAGGGAATTGATTTAACGTTTCATAAGTTGCTTCTACTACTTTATTAGAATCATAAGTAGTTCTTGAAGGTGACCTTACTATTGCATCCCTTGCATAATATTTTCTAATATTTTCTACTTTTTTATTTTCCCATATTTCTTCTGTAATTCTATAAATAAAATTCTCAATTTCATTTTGATCTAAATAACAACTTTCAGTTCTATTTTTCTTATTATCATATTTTTCCCAACCCTCACCTTCAAAAACATCTACGCCTAATTGTTTCATTACATTTGGAAAATCTACCATTACCCAGTTATTAATAATTTTATTTTTTTTAACATGCCAAAAATCCATATAGTTGATGTGTACTTTTTTATTAGTAGGCTCAATACCCATAAATACACCTGTATGAATTGCTTCTTGTCTTCCAAAAGCAGCTCCCCATTCTCCTTCAAATATTCTAGCTTCATCAATACAAACTTTTTCAGAAAATGCTTTTTGAAAAGGGATTTGCCAATTTTTTTGGAATTCTTTTAAGCCTTTTTTTGTTCCACAGCCAAAGTTTCCAAACCAGTTAAAATTATTATCGAAAAACTCTCCTATATCGTCAATTCTATGGTTATTTAGAGCTTCAACCATTTTTTCAATAATTTCTTTTGTTTTTGATGTCTTTGATAAATCATTGTTTAAAGTATTGTTAGCTTGTTTAATTATATCTTTTTCCATTATCTTTTAACTCTAACCTTTAACTGCGCCTTGGGTTAAACCACTGACAATTTTTGTTTGAAAAAACATTATTAAAATAAAAAGAGGGACTGTAGCAGACACTACTGCAGCAACCGCAAACATTACATTACCTTCAGTGTATGTTGTTCCTAAAAATGCAGCTATTTGGGGTATCATTGTTCTATTTTCATCAGACAACAACATTGAGGTAACTGCAAAATCATTATATGCTAATAAAAAACTAAATAATCCAGTAGTAATTATTCCAGGCCACATTACGGGCACAATCACATGACCAAAAGCTTGGTACTGTGAACAGCCATCTACCTTAGCACTTTCATCCAACTCTTTTGGTATATTTTGAAAAAAAGAATGGAGCATCCACAAAGTAAATGGCTGATTTATTGATACCAAAACAATTATTGTTGTTGGTAATATTCCCCATAAATTCCATTCAAAAAAAGGTGGCAAGTATCCAGCAACCAGCGTAATCGGCGGCATCGATCTAAAAATAAGTGCCATTATCAAAAGCCAAAAAGTATATTTATAGTTTGATCTTGAGAGTGCATATGCTCCTAGGGTACCAATTGTAAGAGATGTGAGTACAACAAAAAAACAAACCAAAGATGTATTTATGAAAGCTTTCCAAAATTCCTCCTGAACCCATGCACCATGATAACCAACAAATGTGAAAGGGGACCCATAGGTCTGTTCAGTATTTTCTCCAGTAATAGCATTAGTCCAGTTAGCTATGGAGAAAAAATCAAGTTCAACCTTAAACGATCCCCAAAAAGTCCATATGAAAGGAAAAGCTGCTAAAAAAACCCATGAAAATATTAAAAAATATATTATCATACGTTTTAAATTATTATTATATTTATTATTTTTTGTAGTGTTAAAACTCATTTTTTAAAATCAAATTCTTTCCAAGTTTTAATTAGAACAGGTATAAGCAATATAATTATCCCAAAAATAGTTAAAATAGAGGATGTTGCCGCTGCAGATAATTGTCTTGTTTCCCCACCTAAATCGTTAAAAATAATCCAGCTTAATGAAGTAGCGTGTGCTTCTGCATTAAACCCAATTATCGGCTCAAAAACTCTAAAATTGTCCATTAATTGCATCAAGGTTACAAATGTAATTAATGGCATAATATGGGGTATTATAATATGTATTGTTTGTTGAAAAGTATTAGCACCGTCAATTTGCGCAGACTCAATTTGATCTTTTGGAAGTGTCTGTAGTCCAGCATAAAAAACAATGAAAGAAAATGGTATTGCATGCCATACACCATAAACTATTAAAGTAATCCAAGTAAGGAAAGTAGAAGCTTTAAGAGACAAATTCGGGTCTTCAAACATTAATTGCAAAAAATTTCCAACAATTCCTCTACTGTCAATCATCCAAAACAAAATAATAGACCCTATTAGAGGAGTAACAATCATTGGCAAAAGTGAAAAAAAGATTATTAAACCTTTTAATTGTTTATTAATTGAATTTACACCCAAAGCTATCAGCAAACCTAAAACTAACATTATCGGCGTAACTGTGAATGTAAAAGTTAAAGTGAAAAAAATTGCTTTATAAAATGGTAAATCACTAATTAAGGTAAAAAAACTTACTAGATCCTCAGATTTATTCCAATGATCTTTAACTTGTTCAAATGCTAAATGCCCCCTATCTATATAAATATCTAAGCCTACAAACCTTCCTAATGGCTTTTCATTTTTTAAATCTTTAGTGGCTTCATGATCAATGGATGTAACTTTTTTACAACCAAAGGGATCACAATTTTCAACTGTTATTAAAATATTTTCATGAGGCGTATGTAAAGATTGAATAACTACTGAAATTATCGGCAAAGTTATAAAAAAAAACATTGCTAAAAAAGTAGGTAAAATAAACCAAAAAAAAGTTTTATGTTTCATGATAAAAAAACTAGAGAGTTTTTTACTCTCTAGTCAATATTTTTATAAAAAACCTTTTTCTTTAGCGGATGCTTTATAAGCATCTTCAATATCTGATAAAGTTTTTTCTGCTGTTTCTTTACCCTGCATGAAATCAGCTATTTCTTTTCCGATAGCTGAATGCATCAATCCTGCATAAGGTAACATCGGATAAGGTGTTGTATTCATTTTTGCAGCAGCAAAAACACCTCTAGCAGCATCAGTAGGTTTATATCCTTCAATCAACCATACAGCTTGCTTTCTGACTTCTTCATTATCTAATATTGATGGTCTGATAGCATTAGTCATTGCAATAAAAGTAGCTTCCGCTTCTTTATCACTAATTTTTTTTGCAATTGTCCAACCATCCCAAAATAATGTTGAAGCAGGTGTTTTACCACCTCCTACTGTCATTGGACCTGCTATATCCATGCCATTTTTAACTTCCATGCTCACTCCATCTGCATCTACTAAAGTAGCAGCTCTACTTCCCCACATATTCATAATAGCAACATTACCTGCTCTAAATTCAGCATTCGTTGCATTGCTGTCATGAGTAAGAAAGTCAGGATTCATATATTCTGACAAAGATTTCATCATTTTTAATGCTTTTATACCTGCATTAGAATTTACATTTGGCTCAGCTGAATTTCCTTTAAAATGAGATCCTCCATAACCAATAAACATATTATTAAATTCTTGAGCTAAATTCCAACCAGCTTTATAAGCTCCACCAACTGGATTTTTGACTAATCCAGATGCTCTGATTTTTTTTGCCGCTGCTAACATGTCTTCATATGTTTTTGGAACACTAATATTTAATTTCTTTAAAATGTCCTTTCGATATACAAGGTGCTGAGCATTCGCCATAAAAGCTACTGCCATTATCTTTCCGTCAATAGTGATAAGTTGATTTTTCTTTAGACCTTTTCCATGTTTTTTAACTAGATCATCAAGTGGTCTAATCAGATCATTATTTAATAACGCAACAATAGATGTATTTGCAACAATAGCTGAAGTGTATTCGGCAGGCTGACTACTCATACCAGCAACATTTATTTTTTGATGATCTGCAGTTAAGTTTGCTGTTACCTTTGCTCCCTTACATTCTTTTGCCCCAGAGCCTACTGTTTGAATTGCAGGGAATTCATTACCAACAATACTTACTCTAGCTGAAATACTACAAGCAAAAGCAGAGCTAGATACTAAAAAAATTATTGTGGTAAAAAATTTTGTAAGTAATAATTTCATTATTTCTCCTTATTTGTATTTAAATTAAAACCATTTTCAAAATCAAAAATTTGACATTTTGATGAAAGAATTGAGATATTCGCCGTATCTCCTATAGACGCTTTAAAATCATTGTTAACCTTAACAGAAATAAAACTTTCATCAATTTTTAAAGTTACCATAATTGCATCCCCTAAAAGCTCAACAGAAAAAATTGGACCTTTTATATTTCCTTTAGAACTTTTAGATATCGTAGCATCTTCAGCACGAAAACCAAGTATATATTTACCATTTTTATTACTAAAATTTTTGATATTTATATTTTCAGATAAGAATTGGCCATCTTTGATTTTTCCATTAATTAAATTCATTGGTGGATTTCCAATGAACGAAGCTACGAATATATTAATTGGCTTATCGTATATTTGTTTTGGTGTTCCTATTTGTTGAATTATACCATTATTCATTACAACAACCCTATCAGCTAAAGTCATTGCTTCAATCTGATCATGAGTAACGTAGATTGTTGTAACTTTTAACTTGTTTTGAAGATGTTTGATCTGTGCTCTTGTCGAAACTCTTAATTTTGCATCTAAATTTGATAATGGTTCATCCATCAAAAATACATTGGGTTTCCTTACTAGCGCCCTCGCCAAAGCAACTCTTTGTTTTTGGCCACCTGATAGTTCAGCTGGCCTTCTATGGCAAAAATCTTCTAATTCTACCATTCTAACGGCGTTCATCACTAAATCATCATGATTTTCTTTAGGAACTTTTCTAATTTTAAGTGGAAAACGAACATTTTCGTAAACTGTCATGTTTGGATACAATCCATATGATTGGAACACCATAGAAACATCTCTATCTTTTGGTTCTAAATCATTAACAATCTTAGAACCAATCTTTATAACGCCCTCAGATAGGTCTTCTAAACCTGCAATCATTCTCATAGTAGTTGTTTTTCCACACCCAGATGGTCCAAGAAGAACAAGAAATTCTTTATCTTTAATAATTAGATTAAAATCTATAACTGCATTAAAATTACCCCAACTTTTTGAGACATTTATTAACTCAATTTCTGCCATTGACTAAACTTAACTTTCTTTGAAAAAATCTTTTACAGATTTGAAAATGTCATTTGTGAAGTTATCACTATCCTTAAAAAAGGTGTATTCACCAGGATAAAATAATGTATGTAATTTTGCTTCAATTGAAGAATTACAACTTTCTAATGTATTTTCAATTGCAATAGAACTCTTATGATCCAAATTAAGTTTATTTATTGCATAATTGTATATGTCAGAATGTGGTTTTCTGTTAGACACGTTTATTTCGTAGGAAATTAATTCAAATTTTGAAAAATCTATAAATTCAGAGAGTCCATTTATAACAATGTCTAAAGTAGGCTTATTGGTCGTTGTAATGAAACCAATTTTGAAGTTATTTTTGAGACCATAATCTATAACTTCTAAAATTCCTTTTCGGGGTTTCAATTGATTCTTTGATAAGGATTTAAAGTGCTTTACTTTCAAATTATGTATTTTTTTTATATCATGATCGTTAAGTTTAAATTTTGAGTATTCAGCAATCCTATTTAATCCTCCAGGCTTCTCAAGCATTTTAATATAATTTGCAACATTCCAATACCAATCTAATCCAAACTCTTTAAAAGCTTCATTAAATGCTTTTCTCTGGATTTCTGAACTTTCTACTAAAACACCAATAGAACCAAATAAGATAGAACTCATAATTCTATAATAATTAAACACATAATATTAATTATAAAGAAAAAAATATTTTTTTTAGTCGTACCGTTTAGGATTTCATGTTCCATAAGGTTATAATATTATTATCAAAATATAATTTTAGGCTTATTAATTAAATTTTTATAAAAGTAAATTTTCTATTGAATCATACTTTTTAAGATATAATCTCTAACTAATTCATTAAATTAGAAATCCTTTAGATAAAAACTAAAGATTAATTTAATAAATAAAAATTTTGGACACTTTCTAGATGTTAACTTTTCACGGAAGTTTTGATAAAAAAAAGGATAGAGATAACATATTACTTTTGCTTCCAAAAACAAGAGGACCTTTTGGAGTAACAGAGTTTAAAGCATTATTAAAAAATAAATTCAATCTGCTTGAATATAATGATGTACTTTCTGAAAAATCAAATATTTTTAATCAATCTAAAGTAATCACTTTTGAACAAAAAGCTTTAGCAATAAATAATTTTTTAAAAAAATGGAAAAATATTAAGTTTCATGTTGTAGGACATTCAACAGGTTGTGGTTTAGGAACATTTATAGCAAAACAAAATAAAGTCGATTGTGAAAGCTTAACCTTAATAAATCCCTGGAATAAACAGGATAATGAGTTCAGAATATTGCAAACAAAGCGAGTTGAAAATGCAAAAAAATTTAATCAGATAAGATACCTTAAAAGTGATTATAACCTTCTTTATTCAAAAAATTATACTATAAAATTTAAGAAAGAATTTTGTGAATTAATTTTAAAACAAAAAAACAATAATATTGATGCTTCGTTAATCAAAAGGCGATTACAATCTATTTTAGATTGCAACATCGGCGATGAATTATGTAAACTTTTTTTGCCCAAATTAATAATAAATGCTGTTGATGATAAGTTAATGAAAACACACCACGGAGAAGAACTGCATAAATTATGTTATAATTCAAAACTAATTAGCCTCAATAGTGGAGGACATATGCTCACAGAAACAAGAGCTAAAGATCTAAACACACATATAAGCAACTTCATAGGTTCTTTAGGAAAATAATATGAATAATAATTCACAGTTAACAAAAAATCATATTAAGAGACTATCCATTGATGGACTAGTAATTGCAAAATTTTCTCGATCAATTTTTAAAGAAATGCAGAAAGGAAAAATTACTGCAGCAAATTGTACTTGTAGTGTTTGGGAAAATTTTAACCAAACCATAGATAATTTAACAATGTGGAATGATCACTTTGAACGTAATAGCGATATAATCTGTAATATAAAAAAATATGAAGATATTGATAAAGCTAAAGCTGACGGGAAAGTTGGAATTATACTTGGATGGCAAAATACCAGTGCTATAGAAAACGATATAAAAAAACTTCAAATTTTTTATGATTTAGGGATTAGGATAGCGCAGCTTACATATAATACTCAAAATCTAGTTGGCTCTGGATGTTGGGAATCAAATGATGGAGGTCTGTCTGATTTTGGTAAAGATGTAGTCCTTGAAATGAATAGACTAGGTATGATTATAGATTTGTCACATGTAGGACCAAAAACAAGCTCTGATGCAATAAAAGTGTCTAACTCTCCTGTAACTTATACACATTGCTGCCCTACACTAAAAAAACATCCACGAAACAAAACAGATGAGCAATTAAAGGAGATCGCTAACAAAGGTGGAATGATAGGTTTTGCAAGTTATACACCTTTTTTACCTAAAGGATCTGAAAGTAATATTGATGACTGTATAAACGGTATGGATTATCTGATTAATATTGTTGGTGAAGATCAAGTTGGTATAGGTACAGATTGGGTTCAAGATCATGACATATCCTTTTTTCAATATTTACAAAAAGATAAAGGTACTGGGCGATATGTAACTCCACCTTATAAATCAGTGCCAACAATGCCTTATGGAATGTCAAAACTTAGCCAATTTCAGAATTTTGTGCCAGCAATGGAACGAGCAGGATGGTCAAATAACAAAATTGAAAAAATTATAGGCTTAAATTGGTATTTATTTTTTAAAGAAATTTGGAAATAAAAATATTTTAACAACATTACCTTAAACTTAGTCTTTAAAAAATTTATTCAAACCCATATTTTTTCAAAGAATTGATTATGTATGGGTAAGTAGTTAAATGCTGATTTTGCTTAGTTAATGCTAGCTTTATTTTTGACAAATGATTTTCCTTTAAAATTTTTTTTACAAAATCTAAATGTTTTTTAGCAATATTAAATTTTTCTAAGTAGTCATATGCCAAACCTAAATGAAGGTTCCACCAAATAAATTTTTTGTGTTGCAAAGGTTCTAAAACATCAATTACTTTTTTTCTTTCTCCACTAGTTTGATAACATTGAGCTAATAAATAATTATCCCAAGTTGCATAATTTCCAGTGTCCAATTCATAAGCTTTTTTACCTATTTCCCAACATCCTCTTTGAAATTGACATCTATTTTTTTTTACAGTTTGAAATTTTTCTGAACTTTTAAAAACATCTTTTTTTTCACATTTTCCACCATATGCTAAACTATATCCAATTTTACCAAGTAAATGAGGTCTCTCACCAGCTAATTTATAAGCCTTTTCAGCAACATTAAACATTTCTTGCCAGCTTTTGTTAAAAAATTCAATCTGCAATTTTGTTGCATAACCAAATGCATTCTCAGGATCTAAAATTAAACCTTGATCAATCTCCTTAGAGGCATCATTAAGCATATATTTAAATTCGTTAGTAATTGAAAATGATGAATATTGTGCCCTTTTCCTATCTGCTAACCATATCCATGCATCAGCATAATTAGGATCTTTTTTGACTGATTTTTCTAAACATTCAATGGCTTTTGGGTTTAAAGCTGGAGTTACAGCCCCTCGAGCTAAGTTAATACATTCATAAATTGATATATCATCTGTACTGGAGGAAGCAATTTTTTGATTTATATCTTTGGATAAGACAGCCCCTGCTCCAACAAGCTCATTTATAATTTGTTTGATAATTTCATCTTGTAGTTTAAATATATTTTTACCTGTTAAGTCTCTGTCATATGTCTCTGACCATATATTAGATATGTTCTTACCATCTATAAGATCAACTTTAACTCTTAGCATATTTTCAATCTGCATGATGTTTCCATCAACTAAATAAGAGGCATTTGAAGATTTAGAAACTTCTTTAAGATCCTTTGGTATTTTTTTTAAATTTAATATATTCAATGACTTAGATGATTTAGTTAATTTAGAACCTAAGTCTTGGGATATACCAAGAGCTAGTAACTTTTCTTTTT
>CACOAO010000005.1 GCA_902625215.1 uncultured SAR116 cluster alpha proteobacterium | reverse complement strand
TAAGGGAAAATTTGCTAATTTTCCACCATAATAACAATTTGTTAAAACACTGATAAAAGATGGTTCGAGTACAAGTAGCATTGATCCTCGAAGTTCATCAATTCTACTTGTACTTAAACTCATGAAACTGTTAAGTCCCGCGCTATATTCGTCATATGTTTTAACTTCTGGAGGAAATGGGTTAATTTTTGGTTGCAATCTTATCATCGGTAGAAAAATACTTCTTACTAATCGTGCAAATCTCTCATTAATCAATCTTAAAGCATAGTAATCGCCAAGAAGTTCTAAATTATCTGAACCAAATGCAAAATCTGTTACTTCAACATCATTATTCAACCCTGAATTTGCAGTAATTTCTCCAGATTGCAGTCCTTCCATTAAAGCTGATACTTCGTCGGACGATAATTTTCTAGAAGTATTTGACATTAATTTATAAATCCTAACTTATTGTAAAATGAACGCAGTAAAATATACATCTTCTATACCTGGAAATTCATCAAGAGATTCTAATTTTTTATTGAGAACAACCATCAATCTCTCAGATAATTTTTTCTTACCATCACTTCCTGAAATGTCCTCTTCAGTAAAATCACTTATTGTTGACAGTATTTCAGAACGTAAAGCTAGTTGATGAGAGTCTACTACTTCCATTACTTTCTCATCGTACTGAGTAGAGACACCGACACTTACCTGCAAAAATTTTCTACTTCCTTTTAAGTTTGTAGTAAAATCACCCGGGAATTCGAAGTAAGTAGTTTCATAACTATCAACCTCGGGAATTGCTTTAACATTCTTTTTTATAATGCCGTCGTCGCCTTCTTCTTCACCTTCTTTATTTTCAACTTCTGTTTTTTTCTTTTCAGCCTCTTTTCCTTCAATTATTTGATTGACTTCAGCTGAAGGATCTGGTTCAGGTTCACCACCAAATAAAAAATAACCAATACCTAATCCAGCAGCTATTAATAACAAACCGCCCACTACAAAAATAATTATTTTTAACAAGTTACTTTTTTTTGGTTCTTCTTCTACTTCTTCTGCCATTTTTTTCTCACTACATAGTTGTTGATTATGCTATTACGTTAATTATATGTCTAGATGAATCATTTCCTTCCAAACTTTCTTTAATATCTTTTTGTTCATCTTCACCTTTGGATTTTATAAATTTATTTTCATCATTATTATTTGAATTTTTGTTAAAACTATTCTTGGAACCAAAATATTGACTTTCGTCTTTAGCTAAAAATTCTAAATCTATTCCTTGATCATTAAAAAGTTTTTGAAGGTAATTTTCATTTTGAGTTAGTGCACTAGTAACAAATGTGTTTTCTGTTACAATTTTTACGTTACCTGTAGCATTTTTTAAGCTTATAGAAACTTTAAGTCTTCCTAAATTTTTAGGTTTAAGATTAAATTCAATTTCTTCTCCACCATTAGCTAGAGCATTTTCTACTCTAGAAACAAGTTTTGAAGTCCAACCCTTTTGCGTTAAATCGAGGGTCTCTAATAAATTTTCCAAAACGGAATTATAACCTCCGTTTGAAAGTAAGGTGTGATTTTGCTGAGAAAACTGATTTCCCTTACTACTAGACTCAATAGGACTTTGCGTGTTTAAAATTTTATCATTTACTTTAATATCGTTTATCTTATTCTTAGTTAATTCATCACTTCTTTGACTATTAATAATGTGATTTAAATTGTTGTTATTGGATAGTTTCGGGTCTATTTTTTCTATATTTTGTGAAGAATTAATATGCTGGAAAGAATTAGTATGAGAAATTTTATATAATTTATTAGGATGGTCATTTTTCTTAATTTTTTTTACAAAAATTATTTGTTTATTATCAGAGGTTAAAGTTTGGTGGTTATCTAATTTCTTTTCAAACTTTATTGTTTCATTAATATTTTTTTTAATAACATTTGCTTCAGTAGAATTTTCTCCAATTTTATCAATATGCTGCTCTATACTTTTAGCAACAGTATTTGAATCTGTAAAACTTTCATTTTTTGTCTTATTATTTAATACTTTGACGTTATTATATGCAGGAAATTTTATAAAAATATTTTGATTATAATTACTTGCTGCGTCTAAAAAACTAAATATCTTATCCTTTCTTTCAGATTTAATGCTTTGATCTGATTGAATTTCGTTTTTAATACTTTTAAGATCTATAGTATTTAAGTTGCTGATATTCAAATTAGGCAGGATATAAGATAAATATTCTATAATTTCTATTTCATCTTTTTTGAAAACAAATTCAAAATCATCTGGAATATTATTTGATTTTACTTGATCACTACAAAAATTGATCGAAAATAGCGAATCCAATAAGGAAGTGTTTCCGTCGCCTTTGTCTGAAATTGAAAAAAAGTCAGAGTTATTGTTTACATCATTTGTAATTTTCATTTTAAATTCCATATTTTGGTATTAACTGCAAATACAATGCCATTATTAAAATATGTTATTCTTAAATGCTTTATTGATTACTTTTCTTTTCTAATTCACTCATTAACAATCTTTTATACTCTATAGCTTTTTCTTCAGCTTTAACTTTTTTTAAATTATTTATAGCAATTTTCTTTCTTATTGTTTCTTTTTCTAAAAGCAAATATTTATTTCTATTTGATGCAATATTTTTTTGACTTTGTAGCGTAGTTACTAGTTGGGCATTATTTTTAAAATATCCTGAATTAATTACTTTGTTCGAAGAATTATTTTTACTACTCTCCATAATATTATTTATTTGTTCTATAAGACTTTCATTTTTATTAATTTCATTTTGCACTAGGTGAGAGTTATTAATTTCTTTTGAGATATCTTTTTTTCTAAATGATGCAAGTCTCTGAAATCTTTTAATTCTTTTTTGCAACTATCTATCCTATTCATACAATTTTAATAATGCTGATCTTGAGTTTTCAAAACTTGCTTTTTCGGAACTACTTTGAGAAATAAAATCAATTAATTTTGGCCACATAGATATTGCATCATCGAGATCTTTGTCTTGTCCATGAGTATACCCACCCATTAATAATAAGTCCTTATTTTCTATGTAGGAGCTTATGTGTTTTCTGAAAAGTTTTGATGCGTTCGAGTGATCAGTTGCAATTAGGTCATTCATAACTCTACTAATGGAATTAGGAATATCAACTGCTGGATAAATACCCATCTGTGCGTTTAATCTATTAAGTACTATATGACCGTCAAGTATTGCTCTTGCTGTATCAACCACTGGATCGTTATTATCATCTCCATCAGCTAAAATCGTATAAAATGAAGTAATGCTTCCATCTCCTTGATCACACGTTCCTGTCCTTTCTATCAAATTAGGTATCATAGAAATTACTGATGGAGGATAACCTTTTGAGGTTGCAGCTTCTCCTAATGACAAACCAATTTCTCTTTTAGCATGTGCAATTCTAGTTAAACTGTCCATTATGAGAAGTACATTTTTTCCCTGATCTCTAAAATATTCTGCTATAGCAGTGGCCCTATTAGCACCTCTAATTCTCATTAATGGTGATCTATCTGCCGGTACAGCAACTACAGTAATTTTTTCAGAGTTATCATCTTTAAACAATTCATTAACCATCGTTCCAACTTCTCTGGCTCGTTCACCAATTAATGCAATTACAACCACATCTGCCTCGGTATATTTACTCATCATTCCTAACAAGACTGATTTACCAACTCCCGAACCAGCAATTATTCCAAGCCTTTGACCTTGGCCGACAGTTAGTAAGGCATTTATAATTCTTACCCCTACATCTAATGGTTTCTTGATTAAACTCTTTTTTAAAGGGTTCATAACTTTACCCATAAGAGGCCATTTATTTTTAATTTTACCAAGAGGTTTATCATCTAATGGTTTTCCAAAAGCATCCGTTACTCTTCCTAATAATGTTTTATCCACATCTATGTATCTTCCATTATCTTTTAATGAAACTTCACATCCAGTAACTATGTGCGAGGAATTTTCTAATACAGCAAGCATGTTATGATTTTCGTTAAAACGAATAACTTCAGCAAGAATTTCTTTTCCCATTTGGTCTTTTACAACGCAAAGACTTCCTATAGGTGCTGGAAAGGGATCACAGTAAATAATATTACCATCAAAGTGATTTACTCTTCCTGAACTAAGAATTGAAATAGGTCTTTTTATTTGGGAAATATTATTTATTAGTTTAGTCTGAAAATTCATAAATCATTTCCCATTTTTTATTTGATATAAACACTTTTTTCAGAATATCTCATTCCATCACAATTTAAGATTATGTCACCTCTTGAAAGTTCTTTATTAGAAATAAAAACTTTTTTTTCTTCTTTTTTATTAAAATCTTTTATTCTTGAAAGAGCTTCAAAATCTTGACAACTTACTTCAACTGTAATTTTATCCTCAAAACAATTAATATTTTTTAGAAATGATTTAATTTTCTTTTCATATTTCTCGGGCATTTTATCTATTTGGTAACCTGCAAGATCATATGAGATTTCAAGAATTTTATTTTCAAAGACTTTATATATTGCTTCTTCTGCTAAATTTGGTAACGAAGATAAAATATTTTTAAAATCTTCCAAATCTTTGCTAATTTTTTCTGGTATTTCATAACTTAATTCACTATTTTCTTCTAAAGTTTTGTTAATTTCATCTTCATTCATATTCATTGATTGAGAAACAGCATTTTTAACAGAATCTAAAGCTTGTTGTGTTTCATCATCAGTCTTCGTGATTTCGTTAGATTTTGTATCAGATATAATTTCATCTTGTTGTTTTTGGTTGTCACTTTCAACATCTTTTAAACTTTCATCTTCTACTAATTTTTCTGATTGAATATCTTTTTCATTTTCATCTAGGTTTATGTCACTTATGCTATTTATATTTTCTTCATTTTTAGAATTTTCTATCTCAGTTTGATTATCTATTTTACTACTACTCTCTTTGTTTTCGTCTACTATTGCCTCTTCAGATTTTTTTTCATCAATAACAACATCATTTTCATCATGCAAATTATTATTGTTTGATGATATATCATCAATCACTTCATTTTCCTTAACATTTTGTTTGGATTCGAAATCAAGAGCAATATCAATTAATGATTTTTTAACAAAATTAGAATGATTTGAAATATTTTTATCTTCAAAAACAGACTCAGACTGAGATTTTAAAATAGATCTAATCTCATCGCCACCTAACGGAACAATGTTTTGAGTGTCATTATTTTCCTGCTCTTGATTCATAGTTAAATTCATTATGTTAAAATAAATTATACGTAATCGTCACCACCACGACCCGCTAATACAATAGATCCTTCATCAGACATTCTTCTTGCTACAGCAATTATCTGTTTTTGTGCCTCTTGAACTTCTGTTAACCTAACTGGGCCAAGTGCTTCCATTTCATCTTGTATATTTGCTGCAGCACGTTGTGACATACATCCAAATAGTTTTGTTTTCAATTCCTCATCTGCGCCTTTTAGTGCTAAAATAATCAAATCATCTTCTACAGCACGAAGAAGCGTTTGAAGAGACTTATCATCAGACAGCAATAAAGTTTCAAATACAAACATACTATCCTGAATATCTTGCATAAGCTGCTTATCGTCTTTTAAAATTTCTTTCATTATTTTTGCTTCACCATCTTGACTCAAAAAATTCATTATCTTTGCTGCTGCAGGGACACCACCTACTTTACTAGCTCTCAAACTTGCATTAGATGAAAAAACTTTTTGCATTACTCTATCTAACTCCTTTAATGCTTCAGGCTGAACTGTTTCTAATGTTGCTATTCTTTTAATTATATCAGATTGGCTTTTTTCTGGCATAAAAGTTAAAACATCTGATGCAGTAGAGGGTTCTAGGTACGAGATAATTAATGCTATAATTTGTGGATGCTCGTCAATAATTAAGTCGGCAATTGATCTGGCATCAAGCCAGTCAAGTATTTCAATAGCTTTATTACTGTCTGAAGGAGTAATTTTCCCTAAAACTGTTTGGGCTTTATCTTCACCTAATGATTTGGTTAGGACGTTTTTTATATAACCACCTCCAGATATACCAAGGCTTGTTTGTGCCTTAATTATTGCTAAAAACTCATCTAAGACTAAATTAACAGTATCCTGCCCTAAGCCTTGAACAGAATACATTGCTGAACCAAGGACTTGAACCTCTTTTGGAGAGAGATTGCCCATTATTTCTGCAGCTTCGTCTTCACCAATTAACATCATTAAAATTGCACATTTTTGGGTGCCTGTTAAACCTTGGTAAACTTCATCTGCACTCGGTTTTTTTACTACTTCTGCCATATAATTACCCTACTCTCTACTTTATTCTTTTTCCATCATATTTTTAAAAACGCTGGAAACTCGTCCTGCCTCGTCTCCAACTATCATTCTTATAACAGCGACTTTATCATCATAAGTATTAGCGGTATCTAACATCTCGGCTGATATAGCTGATTTCTTAGGTTTTAACTTTGCTTTTATATCTTCAAGAGATTCACCTTCTTGAACTTCAATTTTATCATCTACGTCATCTTCTTCATCAGAAGCAATAACACCAGGGCCAGATGTGTACCCAGCTGGAACAAGAACTCTTTTTAATAATGGGTGGAGAGCACCAAATATAACAATTGCGAGAATTAGTACTGTTGCTAATTGTTGAGTAAGTTCTTTAACAGAATCATTTTCATACCAAGGAACTTCATCAGCCTCTAAAATATCTACAAAAGGGCTGCTTGTTACAGTTACACTATCTCCCCTAGCTTCATCGAACCCAAGAGCTTCTTGAACAAGGGACTTGATCTCTAATAGTTTTTCATCGCTAAACTTTTCAAATGTTATAACACCTTCAGGAGAAATTATTTTCTTTTCACGAATAATTACTGCGGCCTTAATTTTTTCAATTTCTCCATATTGAGCCTTAGTAGTTTCAACTTTTCTACTAACTTCATAATTTTTAACAGATGTTTGACTCCTCTGTTTTAGAGTGCTACCAGATTCCTTGCCTTGTGGAGCTTCTTTTTTTAAATCAGGAGCTAAAGGAGGCGCATTAGATAAAGCTCCAGGAATACCTCTAGCCTCAGGATTAGCACTTTCATCTAACGAGCTTTGTTCACTTCTAAGAGCATTACCTTTAGGATCTACAGATTCTTCAGTAATTTCTTTTTGGGTAAAGTTCATATCTACATTTATTTCAGCTTTTAAATTACCTGCTCCAACTATTGGCGTAAGCAATGAAATAATTCTAGATTTATATATTTCACCTAGTCTCATTGTCTGTGACATTTGTTCACTTGAAATTGATGCAGAAAGGTCGTTTGATGGTTTAGATAACAGTTCACCAAATTGATCAACCACAGTTATATTTTCTGATGGTAAATTTGGAACTGAAGAAGCTACAAGGTGGACAATTGACTGAACTTGTTGTCTTCCTAGAGATCTACCGTTAGCTAATTTTACAAATACAGAGGCTGAAGGAAGAGCAATTTCTCTTGCAAAAACTGTTTTCTCAGGAATGGCTAAATGTACTCTTGCAGAACTTACTCCAGATATGTGATTGATTGAACGTGATAATTCTGCTTCCAAGGATTGTTTAATTTTTATTGCTTCAACAGACCTACTTGTTCCCATTGGCATATCACCAAGACTATCATAACCATCAGGAACTGATGATGGTAGACCTTCACCTGCAAGTAACATTCTTGATTCATGGTAATCCTTAACTGGTACAACTACTTCCCCAGTAGATGGATTAAGCGATGCATTAACACCATTTTGCTTCAACGTTTGAACTACTAAGGCCTTTTCACTTTCTGGGAGTGATGAAAAGAGTGTAGTCATATCAGATTTTTGCATGGTAAAGAATACTATTAAACCAATAAAGGCAACAATTACTCCGAATATCAATGGAATTGATTTCTGTACAGCTGGATCAGATGTCATTCTCCTAACGTTAGATATTGATGAAGAAATCCTACTAATTATATTAGTATTTTGGTTTACACCTGTTATATCATTTCCTGTTGTTGCTTCTGCCATAGTCTTTTCCTATCAATTTGCTTTAATTAAACGGGCATATTCATTATATCTTTGTAAGAACTCAAAACTTTGTTTCTTACATTTAAAGTCATCTGAAATGCAATATTTGAAATTTGCTGTTGCATAATAACCTTTGTAAGGTCGGTTTCTTTTCCTAATTCATAATTTTTAGTAATTTGCGATGCTTTGTTTTGGCTTTCAGCTACAGAATTAATGGCATCATTTATCTTCTTCGAAAAATCTTCAATTTTTTTATTTCCTGAAAAAGATTCGTTTGCTTTTTCTAAAATATTTTGTCTTAGAATATCTGTAGTTATATTTTGATTTGAAATTTTCATTATTTATTTTCCTATTAAGTAACTTTTGCAAATGCTAGTTGATTAGCAAAGGTGTCAACTGATGCATTTTCGTTAATCATTGACAAAGATTTATCTATCATTATTGATTTGTCATCAATGATGTTGTCATTAGATAAAACAAGAGCTCTTTGTAGCGTATTTTCAAGTTCTCTAACATTTCCAGGCCAATCATGGTTTAATAATAATTGCCTTGCTTTGCTTGTCAGATAAGGAACAGATGCACCTTCTTGTATATGTTTATTTAAAATTTTAATTGAAATAGGTAAAATATCATCTTTTCTGGATGATAAATTACGAGTTTGTAATGGAAAAACATTGAGCCTATAATATAAATCCTCTCTAAATCTTGATTGATTCACTTCATAAGCCATATCTCTATTCGATGTGGCCAAAACTCTAACGTCAACATCAATGTCCCTTTGACCACCGACTGGTGTTACTTTTCTTTCCTGTAACACTCTTAATAATTTGGCTTGTAAAGATAGAGGCATCTCTGAAATTTCATCTAATAGTAAAGTACCCTTATCAGAAGCTCTAAAAATGCCTTTATTAGCATGTGAGGCACCAGTAAAAGCACCTTTTTCATGGCCAAATAGAATTGCCTCTAGCATATTTTCTGGTATTGCTGCACAATTAACAGCAACAAATGGTTGCTCATTTCTAGTTGAGTTTTCATGAAGATAATTAGCTAACACTTCTTTGCCTGAGCCTGTTGGCCCGTTAATGAAAACAGTTACGTCTGTATTTGCAACTCTTCTGGCCAATGATAACAGTTCATATGTTTTTGAGTCCCCTGCTGAAAAAGATATATTTGGACAACATATATTAAAAATTAATTCTAAAAAATATTGGTCTGTAAAATCTGCAACGGTAATTCTTTTAACTGCTCCACCTAATTCATCCTTAATTTCTATACCATTGATTTTTTTATCATCTGCAATGATAATAATTTTGGTCAACTTTAATTGTCTTGCAATTGAAATTAATTTTGAAGAGCCTCCAACTTCTTTTTCAAAAATATCTGAACAAACAATAGTATCTGCTTGAAATCCTATAAGATCTATACCAAATAAATTTGGTCTAGAAGTGTCATCGCCTGCTTTTATAACTGTAATATCTCTTTGTTCCAAAATTTCACACAAATTATTAGCTATCTTTAAACTATTATTTACTAAAATAATATGGCTCATAAAACACTCCTAAAATAATCAGAAAAAATAGAAGCAAGAAGCTTGCCAAACCATATTTCAAAAGGCTTCATATTAAAATTTAACCATAAAGATTACTATATCTTTCCTAATTAGATTGATTTAATAAGTAAAATGTCATTATTATGACAATTAATTATAATTTAATTCAATAATTTGACGGATCATAAAATGAATATTGACGATAATTTAATAACCCCGTCTCAACAAAATAAATTAATATTAAACACTATTAATAAATTAATAGATGGAGAAAGTCCTGCAACTAAGTCAATGAAAAATTTAATTGCAATGGTTTCTCAAACAGATAGTACAGCATTAATTTTAGGTGAAACAGGAACAGGTAAAGATATTGTTGCTCAAGCTATTCACAAGTGTTCAAGAAAAAAAGGACCATTCATTACAGTAAATTGTGCTGCAATACCGTCTGAATTACTTGAATCAGAACTTTTTGGGCATGAAAAAGGATCCTTTACAGGCGCAGATAAACTGAGGAAAGGAAGATTTGAACAATCTAGCGGAGGATCTCTTTTCCTTGATGAGATTGGTGACATGCCATTGCCTCTTCAAGCTAAACTTCTAAGAGCAATTGAAAGCAAGTCTATACAAAGAGTTGGTGGAGCAGATGACATTAAAATCGATCTAAGATTAATTTGTGCAACTCACAGAGACCTGGAAAAAAAAGTTGAAAGTGGTGAATTTAGAGCAGATTTATTCTTTAGAATAAACGTTCTACCAATTAATGTGCCCTCACTAGCTGAAAGAAGAACTGACATACCAAATTTGCAAAATACTTTATTAACAAATATGAAAATAGATCAGACATTGAAACCAATCTTTACACCAGATGCTATTACAGCACTTTGTAAACATAACTGGCCAGGTAATGTTCGTGAGTTAAAAAATGTAATTGAGAGAGCTTGCATAATTTTTCCTGGGAAAGAAATCACTGCATCAAACATTTATGAAAATTTATTAAGATTAAAAGTACCAACAGTTGCTGAAGAACAAGAAGCTCTTTGGGAAATGACATCTGATCTAAGTGGGATTACTAATCTTGAAGAAAATGAACTATCAAATAACCTTGAGGATTATTTACCACACCCAAAGAATTATAAGAACTGGTTTTCTTTTTATGACGAAATAGACTTGAGAAGACATCTTCAAGATGTAGAAATTGTACTCATACAAGAAGCTCTCGAAAAAACAAATAGTAAGGTAGCTCTTGCAGCAGATAAATTAAAACTTAGAAGAACTACCTTAATTGAAAAAATGAAAAAATATTCTATTAGCATAACTTAAAATATTATTTTTCCGGCACGAATTTTGTTCTTTGAAATAAAATTAAAATACTAAATAAAAATTCTCTTACATTTTATTAATTAAAATTAGAAGACCTACCTGAGTAAAAAATATTTAATCAATGTCAGTAAAAATAGAACTTAATTTATTAATCTCAAAAAAACCTCTCCACTTGAATTGGCTTGAGCAAGCATAGAAGAAGCTGCTTTTGACATTATTTGAGCCTTTGTAAGTCTTGCTGTCTCTAAAGCAAAGTCTGCGTCTTCTATTTTAGATAATCTTAAAGTAGAATTATTTTTAAAATTTAGTAAATAATTTAATCTATGATCAATTGCATTTTCACTTGCTCCAAATTTTGCTCTTGTATTTGCAATAGTATCAATGGCAGTGTCAATAGTAGTTAATGCTGATGAAGCATTTGAAGAAGATGATACAGATATAATTGATCCAGGTGTTGAAGAACTGCTTGAGGCCTGTGCCTGAAATCCAAGTTCACCAACATCATCTCCAGATATTTTTACAACATCTCCTGCAGTATGTGTTAATAATATTTGTCCCTTAAATCTTATAGAACTTCCTACAGAAATAGTTGCACCTGTAGCATCAGTGTGACCGTCAAAAAACACACCGGCTGTTCCTCCATGAGCAATTAAAATATCTGCTCCACTGGCACTAGCTAATTGGACTTCACCATCAGAATTAGCAGAGGCAATGATATCTCCTATAGAAGCATTATTAATAGCCGTTATTGTTTCAGCTTCATTTGTAACACTTGAAAAATTTATAGCATTACCATTAATACTTATATTTGACGCTGCCGCAGAGGCTTCAGAAAAATTTAAATCTAACGTAACTAAATTACTACCTGAGGCAGTCACATTTGTAGATGATGAAACAGCATTGATAGCAATTACCTTAGCCGCTGCTGTCGCACTATCTGAAACACCAATATTTACATCATTAATTTTAATATCATGAGACGCTGTAAGAGCATTATTTGAAACTAAATCTGATCTAATTACAGTACTTGAATCAACTTCATTAAAACCAAATCTTGCTAAATCATCAATATTACCACTATTTGATGCATACCCGTTTGCTTTAGTCATAGCTTCGATTTTAACAAAGGTGCCATCAACATTAGCAAGCTTAATATAACCTAAATATGTGCCTGCTGTGAATCCTGCATCAGTTGGAGCATTTCCTCCAATTACAATGTCGTTTCCAGTCGTATTTGATAAAGTTATTGTATTATCTGAGTTTAATGTAGCTGTAACCCCACCTGCTTCTTGATTAATTTCAGTAACTAAATTTTCTAAACTTGTTTGAACTGAAATTACATTAGTATTAATTGTAAAAGTATTACTCATACTCAAAGAACTTTTTGCAGCGGATGTAAGTTTATTAAAACCTGTTGCAGTGGCACCATGTGTATTGGAATTAGCATTGATGGCTGTAACTAACGCAGCTGCAGTATTGTTTCCTGATGTTAAATTAGAGGTTAATGTTGCTGCAAGTGCATTTTGACCATTTATCTTAATATCACTGGCAGCTAGATTTGAACTATAATTAAAACTGGTTACTCTTCCACTTGTAAATTCTTTTACTCCTGAAGACCCAGACAAACCTAACGCAGTACTGTCTGATTTTGTTAAACTGATAGAAATATTGTCATCTTTATTTTCTCCTACTAAAAAATTTACCTTTTCAGTAGATCCATCTAATAATTTAATAGCATTGAAATTTATCAGTTTTGTTAAATCATCTATCTCTGACAAATAAGCATCAATTTCAACTTGTAAAGTATTTCTATCAGCTGTGGTGAGTGTACTGCTGCTACCTTGAACAGCTAGTTCTCTTATTCGAGAAAGTAAATTATTAATTGTTTTTAAGCCATCATCAGCAGTCTGAGCCAAAATTTTTCCATTTGCACCATTTGAAATTGCCTCACCTAGCGTTAAAATTTGAGCATTAAGTCTAGAAATTGGACCAATTGATGATGGATCATCTGAAGCATTATTAATTCTTTTACCTGATGACAGTCTTTCTGTACTTTCAGTTATCTCCTTTATTTGTTCAGACATATTTCTTTGTATAAATTGAGATGCAGTTAAATTTCCAATATTAAGCATAAATAAATTCCTCCACGAATTTTATTAAGATTACAGCAGCATTTACGACTGAAAGTTTAGTTTGTTTAATTTTTTTTAAAAAATTTTAAACACGTGAAATCAGCAATTGTCTCAAATTCAAAAGATGTACTTATTTTAAGATTTTGGTTATTTATTAAAAGGTCAATTTTTTAACGGCTCTAAATTTATGTGCTCCAACTCCCTAATTAAAGTTAAATCACGTTACACTCTCATTAGTTGCGAAAGAAAAATTTTTTAAATTACCTTAAGTTGATAGTATTAAGAAAAATGATGTGATATATTACCAATTTTCATCATTTCTTAAATCAATTTCTAATTTATCAATATTTAAATAAACTTGATATTTCTGAAAAATTAAATCTGAGGCTTTTTGAGGATCTACTGCCAAGGAATTGTGGAATTTATTCATATCTGGGTATAAATTAACATCTAAATTTTTTATTTTCTTATTCATATTAGTATTTAAAATGCCTGGACTTATTAATTTGAAATTTAATTTTGGTAAATCCTTCTGGTACTGAAGAAGCATTGATCTAAAAGCTGATTTAGTAACGCAATAATTTAACCATCCATCATAATTTTTTGTTGCTGCACCCGAAGAAATTCCTATAAAATTCCTACATCCGTTAGAAATACTCCAATCAATAATAATTTTGTTTGCAAGAACATTTACCTTTAATGCCTCGAAAAAATCTTCATAATTTATGCTACAAGCTGATCCAATAGTACCCATTGTTCCTGCGTTTAAAATACACAATTCATGTTTTGAATTTTTTATTTTCAATTTTTCTTTTAAATCTGACAAGTCCTTTAAATTAACAACGATGTTATACTTACTTGCTGACATTGTTCTAGAAATATTAATAACATTGAAATTTTTAGAAAATGAATTTAATAAGCATTTACCTAGCCCTGAAGATGCACCTGTTATTAAAATCGTTTTGTCTTTATTCATTTCGTAATAACTTGGAGTTATAATTATCTTTCAAAGGACCAACAATTCCTTCTAAACGAGCTCCGAATTCGCTTGGAGTTATTCCCAATCGTTCAGCCTCAACTGCATAATGATCTGTAATACTGTCCCTAGCTGTTAATACGCCATATGGTCCAGATGGCATATTAAATAAATCCTTATCTATAATTAAATGATCTAGAATATGATCTCTACCTCGTAGATCAAAAACATGCTCCAACCTTAAATTACCTAGTCCTTTTCCCAAACCACCTAAAGAAACATCAGTTGCTTCAAAACCAGCTTTAGAAAGATTTCGATAGTTAAAATAAGCTTTACCCGAATGGTCGTGTAAATGAAGTCCAGGTATCATTCCTGCTTCTTTGATCAATTTTGTATATCCCTTAAACATTTCTAATTTCTCTTCTAAGTCAAGAGCTCCATGCGTATCAGCAAAATACATGAAATCTGCTGTTGAAGCAGCTGCACCTTCGCAAGCATATGCTAAATCATCTTCATCATAATTAGTTATATTGAAAAAATTTATGCTTAATTTACATTTTGCGTACTTTTTTAATTGATTTACAAACTTACATCCCTCGTCAATATCTTCCTTACGTAAACAAACCCTAATTAATCCTAGTTCATTAAAATTTAAGTTACTTGGAAAATCTTCTACATTGTGAGAACAATAATGATAATCAACCATAATTGAAATTTTTTTCTTGGTCATCTTGCATATTGATGAAAGTAATTTTTCGTCGATAGAGTAAAACGGTCCATCAAATTTACCACTTTGTTTCCAATATCCTAATTCTACAAATTCAATTTCTTCAAATGAATTAATAGAACCTAGATATCGCTCCACAAATCTTAGTGGCCAATTAAATCCATGTTGATGTCCTCCATCTCTTAAAGTTACATCGATATACTTCATTATTTTCCTTCTAAAAATCTAGCATATTCTAAGTCATCGAAATTATCAATTTCAATGCCCTCAATATGACTTAAGGGAAAGAAAATTAATGGTTCAGGTAAGCGTTTTCTTTGATCTAATATGTCACCAGCTTTGGAGATAAAGAAAGCACCCTTTGAAACAAATATTGGTGATAAATCTTGAGTGCGTTGCACCCTATCAGTATAGAAATTTACAGGGGTAGTTATGTTATCTTTTTTGATCCAAATGAAATCTTGTATTTTTAAAATGGAATGTATTGACTTTGCATATTTATCATTTTGGAGCAAATCAACTGCTTCAAATATTGTTTCTTTTTTTAAGAATGGAGATGTAATGTGGGTTAACACAACAATCTCAGACCTATCGATTGTTTTACAAAAGTCAAATAACATATCCTCAACTGGGCTAGAGTCTATACTGTCGTCATTTTCCCAATCAATGTGTTTTTGAGACCTTTTAATTATTTTTATTGGCTGCATATGACTATTTTTATATTGATTTACGAACTTTTGGCTGTCTGTGTTGACAGTAATGTCTAGACCCTTCAACTCAGAAAGCAAATACCACCACAATGGATTGCCATTAATATCAATAAAGTTTTTGTCTGGTATTCTTTTAGATTCTTCTTTTATTATTGTGAAGATTTTCATCCTAATTTTGGCCATTGATAAATGTTAGTATCAGTTCTCTTTCACGCATAGGATCTAGTTCGACAAAAAATACACGTTTCCATTTTCCAAGTAGTAACTTGCTGTTTTTTACTGGTATATTTTCTGATGAGTTAAAAAATAAGGATCTGATATGTGAATGTCCATTTATTTTTTCATCCACAGGCACATCTGCTCGTAATGAAATCAAATCGTGCAAGTACTTAACATTTCTGTGCTCACCTTCAGGTTGCTTGACATATGGTACTTGTTTATCAAGGAAAAAACGAACGTCTACTAAATGTAGAAGTTCATTTTCAGTTTGAAAAACACAGCATGTAGTGTGAGGGGAAAAAACATTTACCAAACCATCAAAATTTTTTGGGATCATGGCCTGCACATCATCAGAAATATCCGTAAACATCTTATCTGTTTTAAATTTTAATGTTGGCATTTTTATATACCTATATTTTTATATTTTTAGAGTTTTATGAGATAACCATACCAAGCTAATTATAGAATGATCAACTTTTTTTGATATAATCAGTTTTACAATCAGTTTATAATTTATTCTTAAATTAAGTGATTTTATTTTTTATTGAAGGCATATGCCTTAAATCTATTGTTGAACTTAGATTGATTTTTTTTTAGCCTATGTAATTTTTTTTCAGTAGCCCTTACAATAGCTACATTTTTTTCTATCAGCTCACCGACTCGTTGTTTGATCAATCTTTTGTGTGTTTCACTTTCTTTAATCTTTTTTATTAAAGATTGTCTTTGATTATCGATCTCCGGAATTTCAGAATATTCATTATTATATATTAAATCTGAAATTTTTTTTGATAGATTCTCTAATAAATCTAAGTCTGATTTAAGAGTATCCACTTTATTTCTCTAAAGATGGTATTTCTTCCCATCCTTCCATGATTTGTTTAATAACATCAATTGCTTTTATAATCCCACTTTCAATCTTTTGACTAAATCCTCTGATGATTTCGTGACGACAATATTCATATAATTGAAAAAGATTATTCGAAATTTCAAGAGCTTTGTCAAAATCCAGACTAGTTTGAAGACCGTAAATAATAGATAGTGATTTACTTAAATTTCTCGATTTATGACGAGAGTTTTTTTCTTCAAAAACATGGTCAATTGAATATTGATCTTGTTTTCTTTTTCTTTCATCCTGTATATCCAAAACAATTTTTTGCATTGAATTTAATAATTCTTTCATCAAAGTTCTTACTATTTCATGTGAAGATGTAACAGCATTGGAAGATTGTTGTGTTTTTTTATATGCGTTTATTTGTTCGTTATTTGTCATAATAATAATTCAACTATAATTTTGTAGGTGTCAAAATTTGATTTTTAATAATTTTTATGTTCTATTGACACCATGATTGTTCATAATACACAAAATCCATATGCTATTAATGGAATATATGCTTCTAGACCATTAAAAGATGAAAGTGCAAGTTTATCTGCAAACAGTATGCCAACTAATGATAGAATGGTTAATGAAACTAGTGTTACTAAAAGACCTTTAAATAATACGCCCCCCAATTTTATTAGACATGTATATGTAAACAATCAAACTGCTAGTAATGGATCACTAACAGAGAGCTTCGTAAGATCTAGAGCATCATTATCTCCGTCATATTTTCATAATGAGATTGTAACTCGATATAATATGATAAGTGCAATTCCAAAAGACCTTTCTCATATAAAAAAGTCAGTTGAAAAATACGCATAGATAAAATTATCTAAATTTTGGCATAACAATTGCAGTGTTTTCCTACGAAAATTATTTGGAGATTGAAATGCCAACAGTAAATTCTAATACTGCAGCTCAGTTTGCATTAAATAAAATGACTAACACAGAGCGCGAAATGACAACGGCTATGGAACGGTTGTCATCGGGCAAGCGTATAAATCACGCAGGTGATGACGCAGCTGGTGCAGCTATAGCAGATAGAATGACTGCTCAGATTAAGGGGTTAGAACAATCAGTAAGAAACGCAGCTGACGTTATATCAATGGCTCAGGTAACTGAAGGAGCTTTAGATGAATCATCTGCTATTATTCAAAGAATTAGAGAATTAGCTATACAATCAGCTTCAGATGTTATGAATGCGGAAGAACGTTCTTATTTAGATGCAGAAGTTGTTCAGATGTTGGCTGAATTAGATCGTGTAACAAGAGATACTACTTTTAATGAAATAGCAGTTTTAGATGGTTCTTTTGCAGATAGACGTTTTCAGATTGGAACACACGAGCGAGAATTTGCACAATTATCAATATCTTCTATGAGATTAGATAGTTTGGGAGCTTATAAGGCAAAATCACAAGGTACTGAAACCACTGATGATACTGGTGGTCCAGTTGACAATGATAATTTAGCATTAAATGCTTATGCTGTAGCAGATACATCAGAAACCAATTTAGTACAAGCAGAGGCATTTACAATTCACGGTATTTTGGGAAGTTCATCTGTTAGTGCTGCTGAAGGTTCGAATGTCAGAGATATAGCAACTTCGGTTAACGCTGTTTTTGATTCCACTGGAGTTACAGCTATAGCGTCTACCCAACTTAAAATTCAGGCAAAGACTTTAGATGCTCTATTTAATGGTCAAACAAGTGTTTCTTTTAGCATTCAAGGAAAAAATACTACAGCAGTTACTATTGCTGCAAGTGTTACTTTAAATAACAGTGAAGGAAGTTCCGTATTATCTGAACTTAGAGATTCAATTAATAATTATACAACTACTACAGGTGTAACAGCAACTTTATCTACAGATAAATCATCTATAATAATGGTTCAAAACGAAGGTTATGATATTAAACTAGGTGACGTAAATTTTGCTGGTGATACTGTTACTGACGGAGCTCAACGAACTTTATTAGTAACAAGCTTAGATAATGATGAGGTTGTAGCTGGAGATGCGGTATCTTTAGGTGACACAAATGTTACTACAACTGATCAGAATGGTATAATTACAATTGATACCAGTGGCGCAACAACTATTGGAAGTCTTACTGGTTCAGCTTTCGAAGCAACAGGTCCTCGCAAACATACAACCAGCACAACATCAGTTGTTGCAGCCCAAAGAATTAGACAAACTGAGGAAGGTATTAATGGTACTGGGTCCATGACTATTGCTAATTCTGCTACTGTTCTTAATTCTTTTATAACAATAACCTCCAGTGCTGATACAACAACTAGTGGCCAAGCTGATACAACTTTTAAGATAGTTGGAACTGATGTACATGGTAATGCCCAAGAAGAAACAATTCCAGTATTTAACTCTGGGTCTGCTGAAACTAAAGTATCTACTAAAGTCTTTGGTACAGTTACATCTGTAGTACCTTCTAGAGAACACGCAACTGCTTCTGTTAGTGTAGGAGTTTTGAATACAATTGCCAAGCAAGCAGCGCTTGTTACCGTTACAAGCTCTACCGGTGACGAAAGTGATAAAACAATTACAGTAACTGGTGTTGGAATGGATGGTACATCACTATCTGAAGTAATAACTGGGCCAGCAGTAGGTAAAACAGTTACAGGCAGAAGAATTTTTACAGAAATACACACAGTTGTAGTATCCGGTGATACAGCTGCATCAATTGATATTGGATTAAAAGCAGCGGATTCTGTCATTGTTACCGGACAACTTGAGATGTCCTCTAGCAACAGTTTCACGATTGTTGGTGAAGACGGTAAAGGATTATTTGAAGCATCACCTGGAGCAGCATCCTTAGATAAATTATCAGGCGTAAATGTTAAGACAAGACAGTCATCTATTGACGCTTTACGTGTGTTAGACAGATCACTTGATAGAATTCATAAAGAAAGAGCAAAGTTAGGTGCTCTTATGAGCAGAATGGAAAAGGCGATTAATAATTTATCTAACGTGGCCTTGAATACAAATGCTTCTAGAGGAAGAATTGAAGATGCAGACTTTGCTAAAGAGTCAGCTAGATTAACTAGAGCACAAATATTACAACAATCTGCAATGGCAATGATTGCACAAGCAGGTAAAGCACAACAAAACGTTTTACAATTATTACAACAGTAATTTCCTCCAAAAAAAAAGGCCACCCTTGGGTGGCCCTTTCCCCTTATCTCCACATATTTTATCCTTGAAGTAGAGCTAATAAGTTTTGCTTTGATGCATTTGCCTGAGCTAACATTGAAGTTGCAGCTTGTGATAAGATCTGCGCCTTCGTTAGATTTGATGTCTCATTAGCAAAATCAGCATCAGCAATTCTAGATTGAGCAGATTCAGTATTAACCTTCAAGGTGGTTAGGTTACTGATTGAAGCATCAATCCTGTTTTCAACAGCACCAAAAGATGATCTAAATGTTGATACCTTATTGATGGCATTGTCAATTAATTGTATTGAAGCTGTAGCATTGGCTAAACTGCCAACATCTAACTTTGTGCCTGTAACTTCAAAAGATTGACTTTGATTTTGAAGACCTATTTTCTGTAAAACAGTCTCTGTTGTCGCAAAACCGCCGTCATCTTCTACTTCCATTAGCAACTGAGTATCAGCACCAACAGCTTCAAGCTTAATAGCATCTCCAGTATTATTTGAGAGTGCTAAAGAACCTCTTGCTGTAAAGCTATCACCAGACTTGATAGTACCGAAAGTAACACTATCAGTAGTTGTTGCAGTAGAAACAGTTATGTCTGTTACTTTTGCATAAGCAATTGTTGATGTGACTGTTGCATCACCTGCAGGACCAGTTACTCTTTCTGATCTTACATTACCCGCCAAGTCAACACCAGTAATGGTGAACACACCATCAGCACCGTTAGCAGCAGATGATTTAGTCTCTTCAATGGTTATAAACGCACCACCTAAATCTTGAGTTGAATCTACTAATGATACAGAACCAGTTGATGATGAGTCATGAGCAGCAAGAACGAATGCTGTGTCAGTTCCACTAGTTAAGTCAGAATGGTTACCTATATCAATTCCCTGAGTAGTTGCTTTTGAAGCAGTAATAGATGTCACTGACTCAAAAACGTTTTTACTCTTCGCTATTAATGTACCACCTGTTCCACTCATAATCTCAGTGATAGTGTTTCCAAAAACATCCTTACCCACAATAGTAAAGTTGTTATCAGCCTCACCCTCAACGTAGTTGATTGCAACAGAAGCGCTTGATGCAGAAGATTTATTAGCCACAACTGAAGTTATCTGACTATAAGCCTTAGTTGAAGTAGCTGTATTATTTGAAGAGTGTATTAGTCCTGCAATAACCTCTGACTGAGCGTTACCATTTAAATCTAAACCTGTTACGGTAAAACTAGTACCAACAGATGTTGCTGTACCAAACACAAGCTCAACTGTAAGACCAGTAGCAAATACACCAGTACCAGAACCACTCAATGTTATGGCAGTATCTGCTGTATATGTGGTATCTGCAGCTAAAGCAGCAGCAGTAGTACCAACTGATTGAATGCTCACCTGACTATTAAAGTTACTTGGTGTTAACAATGTTAAAGCACCTGGAACACTCACTGTTGAAGTGTTATCAAAAAGTGAATCTGCATCTAATGCACTTCCACCTTTTACACCAGCCTGACTTACAGTACCGTTAACATCTTTATAAGCTAAAATAAAATCTGTATCACCACCATGGTCGACATGAATGTCAGCACCACTAGCACTTGATAATACAAGATTACCGTTGCTGTTGGCAGATGCTCTTACATCACCTATATTTGCATTATTGATAGCTAACACAATACCGTTAACGTCAGTTGTAGATGATAAATCTACGTTGGCGTTGTTTATAAAAAACTCTGAGTTAGTACCTGGTATAGCAGATGTCTTCAAAGCTATTGTAACTTCATTTTTAGCACTTGCTGTAACACCATGATCTGCAGTAGTATTGTTAATAGCATCAGCTATTGTTGAAGCTTGTCCATTAACTGAAGATTCAATAAGAACGTCATTAATCTTCATCTCATTAGCAGATAAAGCTGTTCCACTTACAGTATCTGTCTCAATAGTCTTACCATCGGAAATCTCATTAAAACCGAGAGCAGCAAGATCTGCAATAGTACCTAAACCATTGGAATAACCATTCTTCTCACTACCAGCTTCAATCTTAACAGCAGAACCATCAATATTAGTTAAACTTACAAAACCAGTATATGTTCCAGCTGTAAATCCAACATCAGATGCTGAAGACCCAGCAATAACTATAGCTGATCCAGTTGTGTTTGAAAGTGTTATTGTATTATCACCATTTAGCTCAGCATTAATACCAGATACTGACTGGTTAATGTTAGATACTAAACCAGCATAAGACGTTGCCAACTCAACAGTATCACCATTGATAGTAAAGGTAGAACCCATGTTAAAGGTACCTTTTTGGTCTGAAGTAACATTGTTGAAAGCATCAGCATTGGCACCATGCACACCTGAGTTAGCGTTAATAGCATCAGCAACTGTCTTAGCTTCATTAGTTGATGTTCCTGTTAAATCAGAAGTAAAGTCAGTCGCAAAGGCATTTTGTCCGTTGATTTTAATATCAGCAGCAGCAATAATGTTAGAGCCTCGACTAAAATTCTTCTCGGTAATTCTTTCACTTGATAATGTCTGAACACCTACAGAACCCGCTAGACCTAAAGAAAGCGTATCAGATTTTTCCAAGTTAACAGAAATGGCGTCAACAGCATTGATACCAATCTGGAAATCAAGACTATTATTAGAACCATCTAACAAATTAACACCATTAAAATGAGTATTGCTAGAAATCTTGTCAATCTCTGCTGTTAAAGCAGAAACCTCAGATTGGATCATAGCTCTGTCACTGTCACTTAATGTACTGTTACCAGCCTGAACAGCTAGTTCACGAATTCTCTGAAGCATATTCTCAACTTCACCTAAAGCACCTTCTACAGTTTGTGTCATTGAAATTGCATCGTAAGAATTTCTAATGGCAACGCCAAGGCTTCTAACCTGGCTTTCCATTTTAGTTGCTATTGCACTACCAGCAGCATCGTCAGCAGCTGAATTTATGCGAAGACCAGATGACAAACGTGCCATGGCCTGGTCAAGTTCGTCATTTAACTTAACCATACTTTGTTGTGCTTTAAGAGCACCAATATTTGTGTTTACACTATTGCTCATTTATTACTCCATAATGATGTTAATAGTAATTTCTTAAATATGATTACGACCAGCAAAATAAATGTTTAGGAAATTTCAATGAAATTTTAAAAATTGGCATGTTTTTTGCTTCTTTTTAAATTATAAAAAAAAAGGCCACCCTTGGGTGGCCCTTTCCCCGTATCTCCACATATTTTATCCTTGAAGTAGAGATAATAAGTTTTGCTTTGATGCATTTGCCTGAGCTAACATTGAAGTTGCAGCTTGTGATAAGATCTGCGCCTTCGTTAGATTTGATGTCTCATTAGCAAAATCAGCATCAGCAATTCTAGATTGAGCAGATTCAGTATTAACCTTCAAGGTGGTTAGGTTACTGATTGAAGCATCAATCCTGTTTTCAACAGCACCAAAAGATGATCTAAATGATGATACCTTATTGATGGCATTGTCAATTAATTGTATTGAAGCTGTAGCATTGGCTAAACTGCCAACATCTAACTTTGTGCCTGTAACTTCAAAAGATTGACTTTGATTTTGAAGACCTATTTTCTGTAAAACAGTCTCTGTTGTCGCAAAACCGCCGTCATCTTCTACTTCCATTAGCAACTGAGTATCAGCACCAACAGCTTCAAGCTTAATAGCATCTCCAGTATTATTTGAGAGTGCTAAAGAACCTCTTGCTGTAAAGCTATCACCAGACTTGATAGTACCGAAAGTAACACTATCAGTAGTTGTTGCAGTAGAAACAGTTATGTCTGTTACTTTTGCATAAGCAATTGTTGATGTGACTGTTGCATCACCTGCAGGACCAGTTACTCTTTCTGATCTTACATTACCCGCCAAGTCAACACCAGTAATGGTGAACACACCATCAGCACCGTTAGCAGCAGATGATTTAGTCTCTTCAATGGTTATAAACGCACCACCTAAATCTTGAGTTGAATCTACTAATGATACAGAACCAGTTGATGATGAGTCATGAGCAGCAAGAACGAATGCTGTGTCAGTTCCACTAGTTAAGTCAGAATGGTTACCTATATCAATTCCCTGAGTAGTTGCTTTTGAAGCAGTAATAGATGTCACTGACTCAAAAACGTTTTTACTCTTCGCTATTAATGTACCACCTGTTCCACTCATAATCTCAGTGATAGTGTTTCCAAAAACATCCTTACCCACAATAGTAAAGTTGTTATCAGCCTCACCCTCAACGTAGTTGATTGCAACAGAAGCGCTTGATGCAGAAGATTTATTAGCCACAACTGAAGTTATCTGACTATAAGCCTTAGTTGAAGTAGCTGTATTATTTGAAGAGTGTATTAGTCCTGCAATAACCTCTGACTGAGCGTTACCATTTAAATCTAAACCTGTTACGGTAAAACTAGTACCAACAGATGTTGCTGTACCAAACACAAGCTCAACTGTAAGACCAGTAGCAAATACACCAGTACCAGAACCACTCAATGTTATGGCAGTATCTGCTGTATATGTGGTATCTGCAGCTAAAGCAGCAGCAGTAGTACCAACTGATTGAATGCTCACCTGACTATTAAAGTTACTTGGTGTTAACAATGTTAAAGCACCTGGAACACTCACTGTTGAAGTGTTATCAAAAAGTGAATCTGCATCTAATGCACTTCCACCTTTTACACCAGCCTGACTTACAGTACCGTTAACATCTTTATAAGCTAAAATAAAATCTGTATCACCACCATGGTCGACATGAATGTCAGCACCACTAGCACTTGATAATACAAGATTACCGTTGCTGTTGGCAGATGCTCTTACATCACCTATATTTGCATTATTGATAGCTAACACAATACCGTTAACGTCAGTTGTAGATGATAAATCTACGTTGGCGTTGTTTATAAAAAACTCTGAGTTAGTACCTGGTATAGCAGATGTCTTCAAAGCTATTGTAACTTCATTTTTAGCACTTGCTGTAACACCATGATCTGCAGTAGTATTGTTAATAGCATCAGCTATTGTTGAAGCTTGTCCATTAACTGAAGATTCAATAAGAACGTCATTAATCTTCATCTCATTAGCAGATAAAGCTGTTCCACTTACAGTATCTGTCTCAATAGTCTTACCATCGGAAATCTCATTAAAACCGAGAGCAGCAAGATCTGCAATAGTACCTAAACCATTGGAATAACCATTCTTCTCACTACCAGCTTCAATCTTAACAGCAGAACCATCAATATTAGTTAAACTTACAAAACCAGTATATGTTCCAGCTGTAAATCCAACATCAGATGCTGAAGACCCAGCAATAACTATAGCTGATCCAGTTGTGTTTGAAAGTGTTATTGTATTATCACCATTTAGCTCAGCATTAATACCAGATACTGACTGGTTAATGTTAGATACTAAACCAGCATAAGACGTTGCCAACTCAACAGTATCACCATTGATAGTAAAGGTAGAACCCATGTTAAAGGTACCTTTTTGGTCTGAAGTAACATTGTTGAAAGCATCAGCATTGGCACCATGCACACCTGAGTTAGCGTTAATAGCATCAGCAACTGTCTTAGCTTCATTAGTTGATGTTCCTGTTAAATCAGAAGTAAAGTCAGTCGCAAAGGCATTTTGTCCGTTGATTTTAATATCAGCAGCAGCAATAATGTTAGAGCCTCGACTAAAATTCTTCTCGGTAATTCTTTCACTTGATAATGTCTGAACACCTACAGAACCCGCTAGACCTAAAGAAAGCGTATCAGATTTTTCCAAGTTAACAGAAATGGCGTCAACAGCATTGATACCAATCTGGAAATCAAGACTATTATTAGAACCATCTAACAAATTAACACCATTAAAATGAGTATTGCTAGAAATCTTGTCAATCTCTGCTGTTAAAGCAGAAACCTCAGATTGGATCATAGCTCTGTCACTGTCACTTAATGTACTGTTACCAGCCTGAACAGCTAGTTCACGAATTCTCTGAAGCATATTCTCAACTTCACCTAAAGCACCTTCTGCAGTTTGTGTCATTGAAATTGCATCGTAAGAATTTCTAATGGCAACGCCAAGGCTTCTAACCTGGCTTTCCATTTTACTTGCTATTGCACTACCAGCAGCATCGTCAGCAGCTGAATTTATGCGAAGACCAGATGACAAACGTGCCATGGCCTGGTCAAGTTCGTCATTTAACTTAACCATACTTTGTTGTGCTTTAAGAGCACTAATATTTGTGTTTACACTATTCATAATTAACTCCGTTATTGTTCAAGGATAATGTGATTAACAATAACTACGACGGATATTAATAATGTTTAGTTAAACTATAGGATTTAAGTCTTATTTTATTTTATAATCTTTAATGAGTTTTTGCTTGATTGATTGGAAAGGAGCATCCCAGTTACCTAATTGTTCTTGTCTGAATAAAGTAACGGACGGATACCAAACTGAATTCTTATTATCAACAAACCAACGCCAGTCATGAGATTTAGCAAGCACGATCCATGTTGGGCAGTTTAGAGCACCAGATAGATGAGCAATGGATGTACAACAAGTTATAACTAAATCTAAATTATCAATTATAGCAGAAGTATCTGTGAAAGCTTGATCACCAGTATCTATTTCATGACTATAATCTTCAATATTAATCTTTAAATTATCTTTAAGTTGTTCTACTCCATCATTTTTCTGAAGACTAATAAAACGAATATCTTTTAGTGAAGATAAAATTTCAAATTCCTTGACTGAAAACGACCTGTATCTATCTGCATCAGAATTTGAGCCCTTCCATGCAATTCCAACCTTAAATCCCTTAGAGCCAATTTTATTTTTCCATTTCTTAATTAGATGTTTTTTCGCATGTAAATATTGTTCTTCTGATGGAATTGAAGAATAAGTAGTATTCAACATATAAGGTAAACTTAATAGAGGGATTTGCCAATCACACATACCAATATCTACACCTTTTCCAACAACTTTTATATTATTGTCCAATGTTGAAATAAGGTCCACTAAACAATCTTGGACACTAAATATTACGTTAGACTTTTTTAAAGGCAATTTTTTAATAAAGCGACAAAACTGGATTGTATCACCTAAACCTTGCTCAGACAAAACAACTACTTTTTTATTTTCAAGAGAAGAAACTCCATCCCATTTATTTTTAATTTCAAAATTAAATATTTTATCCCTTTTCTTTTGACTTAACCTACTTTCATATAGAGGTAATCCATTTTTAAAGTCAGAATGTAATAATTTGACCAATGAAAGGTTAAATAAAGGCTCAATGAAATCTGGCTTGAGCATTATAGCCTTCTCATAATATTTTATAGCTTCAGCATGATTAGACTGGACTAATTTCAAGTTGCCAATGTTTAATGGTATATCTGGATCAGTATTGTTAAGTGATGAAGCAATGTCAAAACACTTTAAAGCCTCTTCAAATTGGTACAAACTAAATAATGCATAGCCTTTATTATTATATGCACCTGCATAATCTAATTTCAAATTAATTGATTTATCAAAACAATCTATTGCTTCTTCATATTTTTTTAACTCTGAATAACATACCCCTAAATTATTATAACTTTCATAGAAACTTGGGTTTATTTTTAGACCTTTTACGTAATTTACTTTAGCTTCATCAAATTTTTTTTCTTCAAAATATATATTTGCTAAATTAATGTAAGCATCTGCAAAATTTGAGTTTATTGCAAATGAATTTTCAAAATCATTAATAGCATCATGATAATTTTTTATTTTATAAAACTCTATACCTCTATTGTTAAAAGCTTCAAAATATTGATTATTTAATTCTAAAGCTTGAGTGAAATATTTTATGGCTGTTAATGAATCTTTTTTTTCGCTAAAAATTGATCCTATATTATTATAAACTTCTGGAAATGATTTTATGTCTAAAGCTTTATTGTAATTCTCAAGTGCAGTTTCTAATTCACTTAATTCTTTATAACAATTTCCTATATTCAGATAGGCATTATATGCAGAAGAATTAACCTTAATTATATTTTCAAAATATCTAATGGCTTCTCTGTAATTCTTTTTTTGCATATATAAAAGACCAACCCCATTTAAAGCATTTTGATTTTCAGGTTTAATTTCTAATGATTTTTTAAAATAAGAAGATGCTTTATCAAAATTCTTTAACAAATAATTTATACTACCAAGATTTGCTAATGTCATATATGGTAATTTTTCTATTTTTAGAAGTTCATAAAATATATTTTCTGCTTCCTTAAGTTTGCCTAATTCAGCTTTGATTGTTCCTAAAATTCTCAAAAGCTTAATATTATTTTTTCCCTCTATTAAAAGTTTATCACCCTCTATTTCTGCTTCTATAAGTTTTCCATTAGAATAAAAATTATTAATAATATCTATTTTTTTTTCTAACTTAATTTCTTTTAATTTATTAAGGGAATGAATGGCACGTAAATTTTTAGGAAATTTGGTTAAAATATCATTATAAATTTTTGAAGCATTTTCAATATCATCTTTTTTAATAAATTTTTCAGCATTCTTAAGATTATGTTCAACAGTACCATTAAGCATTATGTATCTCCATTTTACAATTTCGTTTCAATTTTCATGCCATTAATATTTAGATATTCTTGTAAAGAACATAATCTTTATGGTAAAAAACATCATTAAACTCTATTGTTTTGGAGAATTTATATGATTAAAGTTGCACTTTCAGTTGGTGAATTAATTGACAAAATAACTATCCTCCAACTTAAAATGAAATTTATAAAAAATAAGCAACAATTAAATAACGTCAATAAAGAACTTGAAACTCTGAAACCACTTTTAAAAGAAAATAATTTGGAAACTCCTGAGATAAAGAAACACTTTTCAGAACTTTATGAAATAAATTTAGAGTTATGGAAAGTAGAGGATAAAATAAGGGAAAAAGAAAAACAATCAGATTTTGGAAATGAATTTGTAAGTCTTGCAAGGTCAGTTTACTTTACAAATGACAAAAGAGCAGAAATTAAGAAAAAAATCAATTTCATATCTGGTTCAGAACTTATTGAAGAAAAGTCTTACTCTAAGTATTAGTCTTTATAATAAAGAAGGATTATAATAAATTTCGTCTGCTCCGCAAAAATCAAAAAAATTATACCCGTTCTCCAAAAAGAGTTCCTTATAAGAAATTTGATTAGGCTTATTATTTTCAACCGATATTACTTTAATTTTATAAGCATTAAAATCGATGCTATTCAAAACATCTAATTCTCCACCTTCAATATCTATTGATAAGTAATCAATTTCTTTTTCTGAGACCAAATCTTTAAACGTTGAAGTCTCAACTTGATAAATATCTGTCTTTGAATTTAAATCACTATTTAGTATTTCTAATGTGTCCTTATAATAACTCTGATTTAAACCACTCATTTGTTTATATCCTGAAATCACATCAACAAATTCTAATTTTTCATTTGTTGTTGAAATGGCCTTGTTTATACAATTATTATTTCTGTTTTCCTTAAGTTTTAAATATTGGTTCTTTGATGGTTCTACTAAAACACCTTTCCATCCTAATAATTTTTCGAAGAAATATGTGTTACTTCCATCAACTCCATCATAAGCTCCAAGATCTACAAAGTAGCCATTTTCCTTGTTCATGAAAAATTTTTCAAAAATTAATTTATCTTGTCCAGCTTGTGAAAAGAATCTTGTATTCCAACCAAAAAATTTCTCTAAATTCCATATTTCATGCTTTATTCTACCAATAACATATTGTATTTCTTTAGAGTTTTGTTCTTTAACCTTATCAATTAATAACGAAAAAACATTATGGGCATTAATTTTACCTTCTAAATTTTGATCCTTTAAACTTAAACCAAATGCCATTATCTGATTAAAATCTTTACCATCTAGGATTCTCAAATCTAATTTTTGCATGGTTATACTCTTTATCTATATGGTTGACCTGATAACCAGGATACTAGGGAATATCTATGTCCAGATGTCACAGGAGTAATACGGTGTCTTAAATAACTTGGGAAAAAAATCATTGATCCTCGTTTACGAGATCCTATTTTGGGCTTGTTATCTCTAGCATCAATTTCAATCTGACATTCGTCGCCTTCATAATCATTTTTAGCTCCCTTAATCATCTTGGTTCATTGCTTCAAAAAGGTTTGTTAAATACTCTCCAGTTGATTTTAAACTTGTTACTGCTTGTTCCATAGACGTAAACTGCAAAATGTATCGATCACGCAAGGATTGCATTTGTGTATTTAAGTCTACTAACAATGCTGATTGGTCTGTGACTTCTTTACTAATTGTTGTCTCTCGTGTGGATAATTGACCATTTGAGGTATCTAAAACTGACGTAAGGAATGTAGTAAGTTTTTCTACTAGACTTTGACCATAATACACCGTTGCATTTGATCCTAAGCCTGAGTATTTAACCTTTAAACCCGCAGCATCTCCTGTTGAAATCATAAAAGTTTTATTAGTTGCATCAGAGCTCATTGCTATATTATCAAGCGTTGCAGAACCTGTAACACCAGTAGTTGTAATGCCTACGCCAGTGGTACCAACAGTAATTGATCCACTTGAATTACCAGATGGTGTTACAGATGTAATTGTTCTAAAAGTTTTAGAACCAATTACCGTCGCATTGGCAGTTGGACCTGTTATAACTTCTGTTTGGGCATTTCCTGATAAATCCGTTCCAACAACTGTAAATGAATAACCACTCTCATTTCCACTTGCACTCGTTATCGATAATCTTTTACCTGCATTGTCTGTAAATGAACCTGAACTAATAGAACTTCCATTTAAAGTCAGTGCAGATGATGCTGTTCCTGTTTGTGAAGTTGAAATAGAATCTGTATCAGCTGCTCCTGACATTTTTAAAAACCCATCAAGGTTGCTTCCTATAGAATTTAAAACAATTGAAGATGAAGTACCTGAAGATGCAGAAGTAATTGAATAAGTTCCATTAGAATGACTAACAACAACTGATTTTCCTGCAGCACTAAGTGTACTATCAGCATTAATTACAGTTTGAATTGCTGTTGCAAGTGCAGCCTCTGAGGTATAGTGAGCTGCTGGAACACTAACCGTTCCTGATTGAGTTCCATCGACAGTTACTTGAATTGTATTATTTGAAGCTGTCACTTCTGGTGATGTGTCGTTAGTTGCCAAACCTGAAAATGCTCCAGATACAAATGCTGTCATTACAAAAGTGTATGATCCTGAAACAGGCGCAGAAGATATTCCTCCAGATATAGTTAATAAACTTGAAGAAGATGAATACATTGAATTAAAAATTGCGTCTAGTGAACCAGGATTGGTTTTTAATTCATTTTCTAAGATTGATGTATTCAGCGTTAAAGATCCATCTCTTTCTGTTCTAACACCTAAATTTGATAAATATTTGCTACTTTCACCGAAACCAGACAAAGCCCCGGAAGTTAAATTTTCTAATCTATCTTTAACATTTTTGATTACAGGATCATCAGATAATTCTCCAGCATCTTCTGTAGATGATCCTCTAAAAGTTTTATCATTAAGCAAAGTTTTTGCCTTATTCATTGCATCAACGAATGATTGTAAGTTAATTGTAGCAGCAGCTGTATCAACTGATCCGGTCAAATTTGCTGGTGTATCAGTCCCACTTACTACTGTTGAAGCATTTAAATTAACAGTATAACCAGAAAAAAGATCAGTTATAATGTTTGAAGATCGTGTTAAAGAAATACCATCAACGGTAAAAGAAGCATCAGCTCCAGCAAGTTTTTGTTTAGAACCATTTGTTGTCGTATTATCAATAGTCGACAAACCTGAACCAGAGGGACTCTCTGTAGCTGTAATTCTTAATGCATTTGATTTTCCATCAGATGATTTTAGTACCAGAGTAAATGTATCATCGCCTGCTCCAATTACACTTGCAACAACACCATAATTCAATGCATTAATTTTATCTTTTAGAGATTCTAACGTATCAGTTTCAGTTACTGCAAGCGTCTTTGATGATACGGTTGAACTAGCTACAAAGCTACCAGAAGACCAATCTCCTCTCTCAAGTAACAAACTTCCAGCACCTACTAATGATGTATTAGAGGAATAATCTTCAAAAGCTAAAGTTTGTCCTTTTGCTAACGAAGTCACCGAGATACTAGAATTAACTTCTACAGCTGTTGCTGGATCAGTTATAGACGCACTTACGGCAGCGCTTGTAGAACTAGCTTTTAAAGCAGTATTACCCTTTAAAATATCAAGCGATGTAGATAATGTAGACAATGCGCTTTTAATTTCACCAATTGCAGATATTGATAAGTTTTTTGAGTCAATTCTTTCTTGAATTTGATTTTCTTGAGGAGCTTTTTCAGCATCAACTAAACTATCAACAATTTGAGTTATATTAAGCCCACTACCTCCTTGGTTTATTGCACTTAAATAATCTACAGCCATAAAAAAAACCTAATTAATTTCGTTTATTATAACGACTAGATTATGCAAACTTTATGCCTTTTAAAAAAATGAAGGAAAAAAATTATAAAAATACATTTTTAATAAATGACATTTATTTAAAACTATGTAGTAATTTGATTGGAGCTCATAATGTTTAAAAAAATAAACATAAAAGCGATAAGAGATAGCATAGCATTATTAATGATTGCAGCCGTAGTTGGTACAATCGTGTCGTTTGTTGCGCAAATATTTATGATAGGCGCAAAAAATATATATAGTTTCATATTTAATAATAAAGATTTTATTTTTACTATCGACATTGGAAATATATCCCTTAACTTAGTTCCTATAATCATATGCGTGCCAAGTTCTATTTTAGTTGGATTATTAATGTACACCCTAAGATTACCAAGATGGTTTGGTCCCGCAGACACAATTTATGCAGCACACCATAGAGCTGGAATTTTAGATTTAAAAGGTGGATTTGGATCTACATTAGCCTCATTCATATCCATAAGTGGTGGAGCTTCTGTGGGCATATATGGTCCCTTAGTTCATTTTGGTGCGACTGTTTCGTCATTTATAAGACGACAAAAATATATTCCTAAAATTCCTCATGATATCATTATAGGAAGTGGGGTTGCAGCAGCTATATCTGCTGGATTTGGAGCTCCTTTAGCAGGAATTATATTTGCTCATGAAACGGTTTTAAGACATTTTTCTATGAAGGCAGTTGCTGCTCTTGCAATTTCATCTATGGCAGCAAATTTTTCTGCAACAGAAATAGGAATTGTGAGTCCACCCCTTCTACTAACTGCTATTTCATTTGATATGAGTGATATTATAATAAGTTTAGGGATAATTGGTCCATTAGCAGCAATTGTAGCAATTCTTTTTATGAAACTCGTGCTTTTTCTGGGAACTATTCCTGCTAAAATTAATATAAAAAGCTGGCAAGCTCCAGTAATTGCAGGATTTTTTTGTGGATTATGTGGAATGATTTTTAGTGAAGTTTTAGGTTTGGGTACCGAAGTATTGATGTCTGTCATAACAAGCCAACAACTATTAGGATATCTCTTGGCTCTGTTAATAGGTAAATTAATCTTGACTGCTATTTGTATAGGATTTGGATTTTTTGGTGGTATGTTTTCACCAGCCCTATTTCTTGGTGGGGTATTAGGCGCTATAGTTTTTCAGTTGCCTGTTACATCAATGAGCCCAGAGCTACTTTCTGTTCTAGCAGTCTCAGGCATGGCTGCTGTATCAAGCTCAGTAATTGGAGCACCCATAACTGCTGTTATATTAGTATTAGAACTTACTGGATCTTATGAATATGCAATTGCTGCTACATTTCCTATTGTCGTTTGCTCATTCATAACTAGTAGAGTTTTTGCTAATAGTGTCTTTGATAAACAGCTTATTTCAAGAGGTGTTGAAATAACAAAAGGTCGTGAACAAATTCGTCTAAATGAAGCTTTAATCAAAAATTATGTTGATCATAAATATACTAAATTAAAAAATTCAACTCCAACTGAAATCGCTGTCAAAATATTAATAAAAGAAAAAACATCAGAAGGATACATAGTATCAGATGACAATAAGTTTATTGGTAAAATAAGCCTCTTAGACATAATAAACAAAAAAGGATCTAATCTAGCAAAATACTCGGAGTCAAAACCATTAATAATTGATCCAAATTCAAATTTAATTTTTGTAATAAAAAAACTATCAAAGTTTGTGGGTGAAAGTATCCCAATTGTTAACAAGAAGACTAACGAAATGATTGGTATTATTTCAGAAAATGATGTTTTACAAGCATATCTTGATATTTCAGAAGAAATCAACCAGATAGAAAAACATTAATTTAAAATTATATTAAACATTTGGAATAAATCTCCGTTAAAAATTATGAAGCTAATTTCTATTTTAGGGTATTAAAATGAATTATAATGCGTCTATGAAGCAGTATTTAAATAATGATATTGCTAGTAAAACTTCTAACTTGAATCCTCATAAAATTATAGAAGAGGTATTAAAAGATTTGAAGAAAAATATGGAAACATTAGCTTATTCAATTGATAATGAACCTGTAATATCCTCTATAAAATCCCAAAGTTTTTCGAAGTCTTTAACAGCTATTTATATTCTGCAATCAAGTTTAAATTTTGACGAAGGTAAAGAAATTGCTGAAAATCTTTTTCGAATCTATGAGTTTTGTAAAGAAGGAATTATGAATGGTTTCACTAAAAGAGATTCTAAACTTGTTTATGAAGCAATACCCCCAATTAATGAAATTTTAGATGGATGGAAACAAATTAAATGATTATCCTATTGATTTACTTATAAAAAAGTATATTTATCATATATATGATTTATATTTTAAATATTAATAGGTCATGAAATGTCAAAATTTTGTCCAGAATGGATTTTCGGTGTTTTTGCTGCCCAAACAAGTAAAGAATTTTTATCTTCAAATAACTCTATAGCAGGTATTTCAAGGAAATATGCTGCAGCCATTAGTGAAAGATATAATGAAGTAAAATTTGAAGAGGTTATGGATGTAGCTGAAAAAATCCTTCAATTTTTATCTGAAATTAACGCTGGTGAAGAAGCTGTGAATTATATACAAGATTATATACATTATCGAGTTAAGTTTGAATCAAGTGGTAGTGAACGAAAATTGTCAGGTATGTTTTCTTCTGCTTTCGATCCAGAAAAAATAAAAGACTATAATTCAGATAAGTGTTTTAAAATTTTTAAAGCTACTGTATTTAGTATTAGAAATGACGCTCTTCCAAAAGCTACACCTGGTTGGTTGATAACTGACGAAGAAGATATAGATTGGATTGGTGAAGTGTTCAACCAAGAACCTGAAATATTTTAACTATCTTAAATAATCAAATAAATTTAATTGTGAAATTTTAACAAAGGATTGTTGACTAGCTTGCATTGATGTTAACTTACTTTGTAAATTAGTTACTAAAGCTGCGAGATCTGCATCCTTCAAATCACTTACATCTTTTTCAACACCTAGTCTTCTATTAGCTAAAAGCTCAACTTGTCTTTCAAGCGAATTTGTTCTAGCTCCAATTTCACCTCTATTGTTTGAAATATGAACTTGCGTTGAGGCTATATTATCTAATTGTTTTGATGGTAACTGATCATTATCATATAATTTTTGAGCACCACCGATATTGTTACCAGAACCATCAGTTGGTTGAACAAGAAAATATGATGAAGGGTTTTTTTGAGCAGTTTCTAGACCATTTACTAATAGATTATTGATTTCCATTGGCCCATTTACCGAGTCAGTTAATTTTATTGTTTTTCCATCTTCCATTATAGTTGCCACAACACCTGTAGAACTTAAGTTAATTTGTCTTACAAATTCTGAAGGATCTTCACCTGTAATTTCAGTTGTTATTGTAGCTGTTCCTAGGTTTCCTGTTAAATCAAAAGTCCAAGTGCCGGGGTTTTTATTTTCAAAAGTAAGCTCTGCTACTCCAGTTGATTTAACCGAGTTAACACCTCCAGACGCAGTCCTAATTGAATAACTTATGTCTTCTAACATTTGAAAAATTGAAACATTTTCACCTGACGGCCCCTTAACGGCTTGAAATAAAGTACCTCCGTCTAGAGTTGTTTCCATTACTCGAGATTCAGATATAGATAAAGATGCTATGCCTCTATCACCTTTATAATTAATTTTGCCAGCTAAATCCTTTTCAAAGGGTATAGTGTTGGTTTTATATCCGCTAAATAAAAAACTACCATTACTATCTTGTGCATTAGCTAAACTTAATACTTCTTCTTTCATTTGATCTACTTCAATAGCAATTGCGTCTCTATCTGAAGCACCAAGAACATCACTTGAAGCTTGAATTATTAACTCTTGAACTCTTGTAAAAATATTTGATAAGTTTTCTAAATTTTTATCAAGCAAAGACAATCTATCATTTGCTGCATTGACATTTCTTTCATATTGTTCAATTTGTTTTTTTACAACATTTAATCCTGATAATTCAACTGAACCAACAGGATCATCTGAAGCCCTTAAAATATTTTCACCAGTTGCAATTTTATTTTGAAGATCTTGAAGCTCTTCTGTTGTAGATGAAAATTGTTTTAATTGCTGTTGATTAAATAATTTAGAACTAATCTGCATTTTAAATCACTTTATTTATTAAACAACGTCTATAAGAGATTGAAACATTTCTTTAGCTGTTTGCAAAATTCGTGCCGAAGCTTGGTAAGCTTGTTGAAATTCAAGTAAATGAGCTGCTTCCTCGTCTAAATTAACCCCTGCAAACTCACTTTGACTTGCTTCAGCAGCATCGAGGGTGCTAGAGGCTGAACCTAAAGATAATTTACTTGCCTGAACATTTGAGCCTACTTTGGCAACTGTAGTATTAAAGATCTCCTGGAAGTTACCTTTGTTACCACCTGATTTATCTGAGCCTTGAAGATTTAATATATTGATTATATTTCTATTATCTCCAAAACCATCCTTATTACTTGAAAAATCAAAACTATTATTGACTATAGTGTCGTCAGAAAATTGAAATTTTGTGTTATTAACTTCAAAAACTCTATTAACGTCTAGGATTCTTGATGCAATAGAATGACCAGAAATTTTGTCAAAAATTTCCACTTTATTTTTATTTGTCGCATCAACTTTAATAGTTAATTCAGGATCAAATTCATTATCTAAAATTTCACTTTCAGTAAATTGATCATATTCTACACTTATTTTTCTTGCACCACCACCCATTACAATTGTAATCAAGTCCTCTGGTGGCAAATTGGTTAAACTTATTTTTTCTGCAACTGAGTTTTCAATTGATCCATTTGGTATGTCAACTTTTACTGGTTCTCCAGAAAATGAAGTTACTTTTATTCCATCACTATCAATAACAGCTCTAACATCTTGGGTTTTAAGACCATAAACTTTATTGGCATTAGGATTTGTATCTATCTTAAAATCAAGTTTATCAACTGTATAACTTAATGATAATCTACCAACTTTCTTTGTACCAACTTTTACTGAAGAAGCTGAAGCACTTGTAGGCACTATTGATGAAATTTGAGTAAAAACCTTCTCTCCAGTAACAATTTCACCTAACCCCTTAGCAGTTAAAACTTCAGTTTGTGAGTTACCGAACTGGTCTAGGCCAGTAATTGTATATTTTTCACCTGTGTCATCTCCCGCAGGTGTAATTGTAATAACTTGTGGGTCCATAACTACAGAAGTTGCTTGTACTCCAACCTCTATAGTGCTTGCAGTGTTATTAGCTACAGATATAGATGTAATTTCGCTAAATGAGATGGTACCAATAGTCGTAGAATTATTAACTCCTGAAATTGTTTCGGTCTTAAATACACCATCAGTATCAAGACCTGAAATTACAAAAGAATTACCAATCTCGTTTCCATTACATTTTATTTTTATTTTACCGTTTAAAGCTTTTGAGTTTTTTAAAGCGCCATCAAAAATTAAATCTCCTGCTGTGGCTGATTGGGTTGTTAAGATACCATCATCATCCGTAGCTGACAAAACACCATCAGTAATTATACCAACTCCTGCTGACATATTATTATTAAATAGAGAATCATCGTCAGTTATACCTGATGTTTCATTCCATGACAAAGTTAACAAAGAAGGTGGTGCCCCACTAAGTGCAGATCCGTCACTATTAAAAAATACAGGAACATTATTACTGTCAAATTTAATTGTATAGCTTGTTTTAATATCATTTTCTGTAACTTCAATACCAATTGCAGGACTGGAAGTTGTTGGTTGAACAACAAAATTTCCCAGCATTTTTGTTGTACCCTCTTTTAAACCAAATATTTCAGCATTAGCGGTATTCGCAGTATTAGCAACTAACTTAAATTGAGCACCTTCAATCGTGCCTTCTGCTGATGCAATAAGTTCATATCCTGGCGCAGTCCCAATTTCTACGTTACCTGCAGTATTAGAAGCTGGTGTAATTGATGTAATTGTTTTAAACAGACCTTGTGATACTACAGTTTTACCAGAATTTGGACCAGAAATAGTTTCAGTTTTACTTAATCCGTCTGTGCCTGTACCAACTATTGTAAAAGAATTTTCACTTTCGTTTGACGTCGCAGTTATAGATACTCTTGTCCCTAAGGAAGAAACAAAGGCAGGTGTGGTTCCAATTTCAACATCGCCATGGTCGCCATCAACTCTCACCTGAGTAACCGTCTTGAAAACTTTAGTTCCTGTATTAGTTGCATTGTCTCCATTTACGCCAGCAATTTCATCAGTAATAACATTACCATCTGGATCAGTACCTGTAATAGAGATTTTAAAAGCCGTATTATCATCGTTGTCGGTATTTTTAATTGTTATTCTGGAATTTAAAGATGTGCTGTCTTTGAGTGATCCGGTTAGTGGAAGCACGGCTGCACCTGTTGGATTATCATCTAAAACAAGTCCATCACTGTCTGCTGCTATAGAATTTAAACCATTAATTATTAGAGGCGTAGCTGCGGTGCCAGTTTGGGACACAGCAATCAAATTTTTTATATTTTCTGATGTTCCATTTAAGCGTGCTTTAATTCTGTTTGTTTCAGGCCCTTCTACTAATAATTCTCCTGATGCCATCTTGAGGGTATAGACTTGTCCTTCAAAACTTAAATCTACAGATTGTCCATCTTTAGGTAATGTGTTTAGAACTTTACTTTTAAGTTGAATAGTTGGGGTTTCAGATCTAAGTGATGTAAGTAACGCCGTTGATATTTCTTTTTGGGTATCTATATTTAGGGCATTTGCATCAATTGTAGTATTCCAATTTCCATCGGCTGCTTTTGTACCAATCTTAATTTTACCGTTATTTGTTCCAGATGAAGTTATTGATGTTACAGATTTGAAAATATTATCAGTAGTTACTACTCCACCATTTGATCCTAGTATTCTTTCTTCAATAACCTTATTATTTAAATCTATTCCAGCTATTATGAAAGTTGTTCCAGTTGTGTCTTCCCTACTTTTTATTTGTATTTTAGCGCCTAAATATTCAGATGTTGATAAAACCCCATTCAATCCAATTGGATCGCCAGAAATAAAAGATGTTAACTGAACTAAGCTATCATCGTCATTTATTACATTGTTGGCTGCCGTTCCAATTTTAATATTCCCACTTGGTCTAGCCGAGGTCTCAATTTTTGATATGGTAGCAAATTTTGTTGAACCTACCGCTGTATTGGCTATCGTTCCAATTTTAATATTCCCACTTACTGTAGCTAAATTCTCAATTTTTGTTATGGTAGTAAATTTTGTTGAACCTACCGCTGTATTAGAAGCTGTTGCACCTGTAATTTGTTCTGTAATAATAGTACCACTTGAGTTAGTTCCGGTAACTGTAAATGTATTTGCGCTTTCATCGGCAGAACAGAAAATGGTTACAACTGCATTTAAATTGTTGGCGTCTTTTAAAGATCCATTTAATGTGATGGTCCCTGGAGCACCAGGATTAGCTGAAGTAAATAAACTATTATCTTTAGTAGCTGTTGCACCTGTAATTTGTTCTGTAATAGTAGTACCACTTGAGTTAGTTCCAGTAACTGTAAATGTATTTCCACTTTCATCCGTAGAACAAAAAATGGTTACAACTGCATTTAAATCGTTGGCGTCTTTTAGCTTACCATTTAGCGTGATTGTCCCTGCACTACCAGGACGATCTGAGGTATATAAACTATCATCATCACTCACAAACAATTTGTAATTTTTTTGATTTATGTCAATTCCATATTTTGATAACCCAACAACAGCCTTTTTCCCATCGGGAGATCCAAGGCTATTATCTAAATCATCAAATGTTTCTGGTTTTATAGTAACAACTTCCCCTGTTTTGCTCCTATCAATATTGATATATCCATTTGTTAGTGAGTCTGTAACAGCGACATTTGAAACACCAGAATTTATTTGTGTTGTAAAAGTTTCACTTGATATAAATTTTAGTTCACCTTTGATGTTGGCTGAAACTTTTTTTGTATCACTTATATCAATTAACAATTTTGAATTTAATTGTGAATCATTTTCACTTAAGTTTTCAAAATCTTTTCCAAATACTTCTAGAGTAAAATCTGAAGGAGCTGTGATGTTTTTTAAATTAATGTCGTATCCATCTTTAGATTCAATAATTATTTTCTTACTATCTCCAGTAACCGTTGCTGACAAACCCGTTTGAGAAGAATACTCATTTATTCTTTTTGCAAGTGCTGAAATGTCACTTGCATCTATGCTTGCATTGATTGAGACTGCTTCAGGGTTTTTACCTTTTAAATCAAATGTAACGGAACCACTTACGCCATCATTAAAAGGTCCAAGTAATACTTTAGTACTTGCAGAAACATGTACTCCTGTTCCTGCTAATTCAGTATTTAATTTATTAGCTAAATAGTAAGCACTAGAACCCACAGGTACATTTGTAGTTTTTTCTATGTTATCATTATTAGTAACTTTAAGAGAATAACCAATAGCTTCTGTTCCAATGGTTACCTTGCCAGCTGAATTACCATTTATACTTATATTTCTTACCCTACTAAATACTTTACTGCCAACAACTGTAGTTGCATTACCACCAGGTATTGTTTCAGTTTGGTACAATCCATCTAGGTCATAACCTGTAACAGTAAATGTTCTTGATGAATCATCTTTTTCACATGCTATTGAGATAATCGAGTTGAGCTCTTTTGAGTATATTTTTGTTCCATCTAATGTAAGAGTTCCATTAGTGACGGTTTTTGAAGTCAATAAACCATCCATGTCTGTTTCTTGCTCGTTGTAACTAAGATTTGATCCAAAACTGCTTGTAAAATCACCGTTTGCTGTTTTCCTATTTGAGTTTGTGCCTCTATAATTATTATTTAAATAATCATTCCTGTATTCAGCACTTTCTAAAAAACCATTCTCAGTTTTTATTAATGAGGCTATTTGAGTTGCGTTAAGTGAAGTTCCGGATACATGTCTTCCATCTCTTGTAAAAACTTGTAAATTACTAGCCACAGCTTCGCCTGCTAAATTAGAAATAGAAGGGCTAAACGAGTTACCTCTAGATAAAATAGAAGAACTCGAAATATCTTTAGAAGAGGAGGCAATAGAAAGAAAGCCATTTGAACCAGTAGCAAACAAACCTAGTTTTCTAAAATCATGTTGGCTTTTTCCATCTAGCATCAAGCCAGAGTTAAGTAGATTAGCGAATTCTTGGACAGTTTTAATACCATCTCCAGGGTCTGTGGCCGTTGAATTTATTATAATTTCTTCATTATTACTCCCATCAGTTAGTTTAATACTAAATGATGAGAAACCCTTAATATCTGCATCTGAAATAGTAAATGAAGCAGATGATTGGCTTCCTAGTGAACTTAAATTAATAGATTTGGTAGATGAAGGAATTGTTGTTATTGGGCCATCTTTTAAAAAAGATGTAGCAACTAGTGGATTTGTACTAGAGGTGAAAATTTTATCTAAACTAGGAGGATGATCTATTTCAGTTTGAGTTGTTGCACCAATAATATTTAATTCAACACTGCCAACGTTAGAGGCACTTTTCGAAATTAAATTCTTTGATGCTGCGGCAAAGTCTTCAGGGTTTTGAAGATGAAATTTCATTGCACCTGCTTTTGTAAGAGAAGGAGCTATTTGAAAACCGTCACCATCTTGGGGCTGACCAGTTATTTCTATTTGAAAACCATTAAAATTAATTTTATCTCCTGTAGCTGTAGACAGACCTTTTGAATCTCTTATTTCCCAATTATTATTTATTTTTGAATAATTTACTAAAATTTTTTCTTGAATAATTTTACTCGGATCACCCTCAATTATATTAAATTTCAATTCTGATTTATTACTAAAATTTGCTTGAGGTAACATTGAATTTACTGAGAACATTGCCTTTCCAGATTTACCATTAAGGTCAATTCCAGAGGTTTGAATTTCATTTACATCATTTGAAAATTGTTCAGCAAGTTTACTTATTTCACTACTTACAGTGTCAACCAAGTTATAAAAGTTTGAAATTCCAAATATTATTCCTGAAGAATAAATTCCAGCTGTTTTTTTACCAGCTCCTTCATTTATAACTAAAGAAATATTTTTATCATCTGATGCTGAGGATATTATTGATCCTTTACTTCTATTCACTAAAAAAGCACCGTTACCTGAGTCTCCTAGTCTTACAATAGCTTCTCCAGTATCAGCATAATCTACGGTGAAATTTAAAAGTTTTGATAATTCTATTAGCAACTTATCTCTTGCATCTAAAACATCATTTGAAGCATCACTGTTACCACTAGTTGCAATTAATTTATTAACTTCTACTAGTTGATCTATATTTAAATTAGCCTCAGTTAACTTTATATCAATTTGCCTGAGAGAATTTGATTTAAAATTTTTTAATTGTTCATCATAATTGTTGAAAGAAGATGATAGAGCTTTTCCTGCCTCTAAGGCAACTGTCCTGGCTGACACACTATCAGGATTACTTGCTACATCTTGAAGAGTATCAAAAAATCGTCCTATAAAAACACCTAAATCACTTCCTGAAGGTAATAACATATTTTCTAAGTCACTCAACTTAGAAACAAAATCATTTAACATTTCATAATCTGATTGCGATGTTCTAGTCTTATCTGCAAGATACTCATCAAACGAACGACGGACACTAGTAACTCTTACACCTAAACCAGATTGATCTGAAACATTTGTTGGCCCGCCTGTTACCCCTGCTACTTCACTTACATCAGCTCTTCTCTTATTATAACCTTCGGTATTTATATTAGCAATGTTCTGACCAGTCACAGATAAGGCTTGTCTATATGCTTGCACACCAGTTTTTCCAATTTCAAATAAAGAAGCCATTTATTTATCCTTTTTGGGATGAATATGTGATTGAAATTGTTTAATTAATGCCTCAGCAATACCAAAATTATTTTTATTAGATAAAATTTCTGAGTATTCCAAATCAAGCAAATTGTTGAATGTATCTTGTGCTTCTGAACTAAAAATTCCTTCTGCTAACTTACTTTGTCTTGCTTGCTTAAGCATTTGGAAAACAAAAATTGACTCAAACTTATCAGCAACAACCTCTAAGTCATTATTATTTTCTTTTTGCAGTAAATTAATATTTTTATTACCTACAGATTTTGTAGCTAAAAGATTTATATGATTAACTTTAGATAATGAATTATCCATTAACCTTTCCTTTAAATAATAATCATTTGTGCTCTTAATGCACCAGCTGCTCTTAAAGCTTCTAAGATAGCAACTAAGTCAGCACTTGTGGTTCCAATTGCATTAATGGCATCAACTACATCAGCCAAGGAAGTACCTGCGTCAAAAACAAATGCAGATGCTGTTTCTGCACCTGCTTTTATTTCGGTATCATTTTCAGTATTTGCAGCAGTTTGCTGTGTTATATTACCAGCATCGTCAAATAATGTTTGTCCTGGAGTAGTATTTGTATCTTCGTTTACTTTTACAGTTAAACTACCATGACTGACTGCAGCAGGTGTAACTCTTACATCACCTCCTATTACAATTGTTCCTGTTCTTGCATTAACAACAACTCTTGCAATTGGTGATGCAGGATCTACTTCAAGATTTTCTAACAAACTCATAAAACTAACTTTTTGAGATGGGTCTTTTGGAGCTCTAACAGATATTGAGGTATGATCGAGTGCTTTAGCAACATCAGGGCCAAAAACTTTATTAATTTCTTCAGTAATTCTATTAGCAGTTGTAAAATCTCCTTGATGTAAGTTCATTACAAAGTTCTCAGAATTGATAAAAGGTGCTTCAACCATTCTTTCAACTGTTGCACCATTTGAAATTGTCCCAACTGTAGGAATGTTTACTGACATAGAAGATCCATCAGCACCTTCAACTCCAAAACCACCTACCGCAAGGTTGCCTTGAGCAATTGCGTAAGTTTTACCATCTGCCCCTTTTAAAGGTGTCATTAAAAGAGTCCCTCCTCTTAAACTTTTTGCTTTTCCCATTGATGACACTGTTACGCTAATTTTCTGACCTACTTTTGTAAAAGGATCTAAGTCAGCAGTAATCATGACTGCAGCAGAGTTTTTTCCACTCAGACTGCTTGCATCTACATTCATTCCAAATTGTGATATTGTTGATTGCATGCTTTGGAGGGTAACTGCGAGCGATGAGTCACCAGTTCCATCAAGACCCACAACAATTCCGTATCCCATTAATTGATTAGATCTAATCCCAGCAAAACTGACCATGTCTTTCAATCTATCTGCAAAAACAGTTTCTACAATTATTGAAAAAAGAAAAATAAAGAAAAAATGTATTTTTAAATTTTTCATAACTAAATTCCTTAAAATGGTGAAATTGCTCTTAAAATATTGCTACCCCAACCTGGTTTTGTTGCACTATCTAATATCCCTGCACCTACATATTCAATTTGGGCTTCGGCAATTTTTGACGATGAAACAGTATTAGTTGTTGAAATATCTTCTGGCCTTATTATTCCACTGAGTCGTATGTATTCAGTGCCCTCAGTTATTCTTAATTTCTTCTGTCCTTTTATTTCTAAATTACCATTTGGAAAAACTCTTACTATTGTAGCTGAAACAGTTCCGCTTAAACTATTTGATTGATTTGTAGCCATTGAACCAGAAAAGGAGTCTGTCTTAGAAATTGCACCTCCAAAAGAACCGGCTAAGTTCATTACACCTACTCCACCAACTTGTGCCCCAATAGCATCTGCCTTTGCAGATGAATTTGTTACAGCTTTATTAGATGAAAAAGTTTCACTCAAAGTAACTGACAAAATATCACCAACTTTTTTTGCTCTTCTATCAGAAGAAAAAAGTCCTGAAGAGCTAGTGCTGTATATTGAGCCATTAGACGGTTCCACTTTTTCAAATTCTTCAAATGACGGCCTTAATGGTTTGAATTGCTGATTGTTAGCTTCTTCAACATAAGTTGAACATCCAGATATCACAAAAGTTAAAATAAAAATTAATTTTTTCATAATTATGCCTTTAAATTAAAGGTTTTGACTTATAAATCGTAGCATGTCATCAACACCAGAAATTGCTTTTGAGTTAACCTCGTAAGCTCTTTGCGTTTCAATCATATCAACCAATTCTTGGACAACATTAACATTTGAACTTTCAAGTGCACCTTGCACTAGGCTTCCAAACCCATTTTCAAAAGGGTTTGCTATGACTGCTGGACCACTTGCAGGAGTCTCAACTAACATTGATTGGCCAATAGGTTGCAAACCCCTTGAATTAGCAAAGTCTGCTAATTGAAATTGTCCAACCTCTTCTGGTTCTACTTCACCTGGATTTTGAACTGATACAATCCCATCAGCTGAAACATTAATGTTTGTTACACCTTCAGGAATTGCAATCTCTGGCTGAATAACGTAGCCAGATGCGGTAGTTAATAAACCTTCAGCATTTCTTCCAAAAGCACCATTTCTAGTAAACCCGATTCTTCCATCTGGCATTAAAACTTGGAAAAAACCAGTTCCATCAATTGAAATATCTAATGCATTGTCTGTAGAAACAATATTACCTTGTGAAAATAACTTATCTGCATTTATTATACGTACACCTGTACCAACAGAAAAAGCAGAGTTTGTTCTTGTTTCGCCAGATGTCTGAGCACCTGAAGCTTTAATTACTTGATATAAAAGTGTTTCAAAATTTGCTCTATCTCTTTTAAAGCCTGTAGTATTTACATTCGCAAGGTTGTTTGCAATTACTTGCATTCTACTATTTTGAGCATTTAAACCAGTTTTGGCAACGTGCATTGCATTAGACATATCCTACTCCTTCTTTTGAATATGAAATTATAATGCAATAGATATGCCAATATTTTTATGAAATGTTAGCTAGGCATTCTCATCAAGGATGCACTAGCTTCGTCAATTTCTTGAGCAGTATTAATAAACTTAACATTTATTTCATAAGCTCTTGATTGATCTATACCAGTTACTAATTCGTCAACTGACTTTACATTAGAGCCTTCTAAAAATCCACTTAAAAGTAATGTTCTATTATCAGGTGCCGGTATTGTTCCATCAATTGGCCTCACAAACCCATCTATTGTTTTGCCTAATGGAACTTCTGATCCAAAAGTTGTAGCAAGTTGTCCAACTACTACCGTTTGTCCAAGTGGAGCATTTAATGGTTCAATCTCTATTATTCCGTCACCAGATATTGAAATTTTTCTATGTGGTGGAATAGTTAAAGGCTCTAAGTCTACACTTAAAGGCTGAGTACCTGTTCCATCTCTTAGAGTTCCGTCAGCAGAAACAGTAAAATCACCACGTCTTGATAGTGCTACTTTACCATTAGCAGGTTTAACTATGAAATAGCCAAATCCGTCAACAGCAAGGTCTAATGGTGCTCCTGTTTGTTGCATTGGACCAGGGGTAGAATCAAACCCACCTGGTTCCTGTAATGCCATTACCCTTGGGTCTATACCTTTATCCCTGTCTAAATATACAGAAGCAAAGTTAATTTGAATATCCTTTTGGAAACCAGTAACACTTATATTGGCTAAGTTTTGTGCTGTTACCGATTGGTTATCTCTTAAAATATTCATACTATTAAGAGCTGTATAAATGCTTCTATCCATAGTTTCTAAACCTTATATTTATTATTCGATTATGTTCTAATTTGAATAATAGCTTGTGTTAAACTTGTATTTGTTTCAATTGTTTTAGCATTAGCTTGGAAGTTTCTTTGAGCAGTAATCAAGTTCACTAACTCTTCAGTAATATCAACATTAGATCTTTCTAAAGAACCAGACAAAATTGTGCCATAACCGTCTGCACCTGCTTCCCCAACTGCCGCAACACCCGAAACTGAAGTTTCAACGTAAGTAGCATTACCAATTTGTTTTAACCCATTTTGGTTATTAAAGTTAACCATAACTAGTCGTCCCAATGCAATGTTCAACCCGTTGGTATAGTTAGCACTAACCAAACCGTTGGCAGCAATATCCAAACCATCCAATTTTCCAACAGTTTGTCCATCCTGAGTAACAGTCCTAACATTAAAATCGGATGCAAATTGCGTTGATCCATCAAAGTCTAGATCTAAGTCAATTGATAAGGCATTAGTACCAGCTGCAGCGTCTGCAGCAAAGTCGCCTTTGTAATTTACTTTTTGGGTTGGACTTACTAAGTTACCTTGAGTATCAAAGGTTAATTCTCCAGGTCGCAAAAAAACCTTTGCAAAAGTACCATCAGTTGTTGGTGTCCATGCGTTATCTGGTGCAAGAGTAGTTGTTGTTCCAGCATCATTTACAAATAAAGATTGGCCAGTATCTGATTTAGCGATTGTATTAGCCATGTTAACAAATGATGGTGTAGTTCCTGTGACTAATTCAAGGTCATCTAATCCCATTCGAGCACTTGCAGACACAAAGATTTTACTCTTTAATCCAGAAGTTCCTGTAGTGAAAGTAAATGAGTTACTAGTTGTATTATATACTACTGTAACACCATTAACTGTATTACCAGAAGTGTCTTCCATTTGATTAATTCTTGATTGTAGAGCTGTTGCAAGAGAAGTTCCATTATATACTCCCTCAGGCACTTTAATGGCAGCTGTTATATCATTTACGTTTACAACAAAAATTGTTTCTTCTGCAGCATCTGATAAGAAGAAGTCTTCAGACAAATCTTCGTTTGAAGTTTTTCCGTTCAATACAGCTGGTTCAGATTTAAGGCCTTTTCCAGATGTGTCTGCTGTAACAGTTGTAATAGCATTTGTTGCATTAATTCCTAATAAAGCACTAGTACCACCAATACCTGCAGCTGAAGCAGTTGCTACACCATCTACAATAGCCAACCTTCCAATCTCAATATTAGAGGCAGCTTGACCAGCATCTCCAACACCAACAGCAGAGTTTGCTGGAATGTTTTCTCCCGTAGATCCACTAGCAATACTAAACTTTCTTGTAAGGTTGTTATAAGAGACCTCAACACCAAAAGCTTGTTGAGTATCAGCAGCAATCTGATCACCTGTAAAAAGCACTGATTCAGCTTTCAAGAGAGCACCACCTCCAATATTTGATGATGCTTTATTGCTTAATGTTTTTAAACCAATCGCATTTGCACTGTTTCCTTCACCTGGACCAAAGGCAGAAAAAGAAAACATCTTACTTGAGGTTGATGTACCAATTTTGGAAGGAATACCTTGCAAAGTGAAGTTTTGTGATGAGAAATCATAGGCTATTCTTAAGGCAGGATCATTTTCATCTACCCAATCATCGGTGCTTGACACATCTTGTGTAATAACTGCATCTATTTCATGCTGAAGAGCTGTTGTTCCACCAGCACCTCTTGTTAAGCCAGTAAAACTTGTTGCAGTTTTACCAGTATATGCTATGAGTTCATTACCAATCCTGATAAAACCGTTATCTTCAAAATCAGCAGTTGAGTCAACTGTAACTGTAGTAGCAGTTGCTGTAAGCTGCGCGGCTACATCGGTGCTCCTAGAAGATAATCCAAGATTTACAACACTATCAAATAAGCTTATATTTGTTGTTGCTGGTAATGATTTGCTTTCACTGTTGTCAACACCTCTGGTTATTCCAGTTAAGGTTGTTGCTGTTTTACCAGTATAAGTAATTATTTCATCACCTAATTTAATTTTTCCAGGTGCGTCTTCTGTAGCGTCAGTAAATCCTGCAGTTGTACCAACTGTTAATGTTTCTGAGTCAGGTGGTAAAAACGTAATTTGCGTATCAATAGGTATAGCTGCTGTTGCAGCAGCACTTATTGTGATATTTGTACCGGTTATACCTGTAACTGTTGTCCCTACTGGTACACCAGCAACTTCAACTATATCTCCAACTGAAATATTAGTATTTGCATCAACGGCAATAACGGTCGCTCCGACTGCAACTGCTGCGCTATTCTCAACTGAGGCACCTAATCCATCAGCATCAACAAAACTAACTTCGCCTCCCACAATACCAGTACCAGCTATATCTGCACTTAACACAACTGAATTTCCACTTATAGAAGCAACTGTTGTCCCATCAGGTATATTAGTACCAAAAACCAAGTCACCCGCGGCAATGTTTGTAGCATCTGCAACAGTTAAACCTCTCTGACCATTAGTACCTGTTCCTGTGGTGTGATTACTTGCTAAAAAAGCTACTTTGGAGCCTGCAGCTGTAGCAGAAGCGGCTGTTAATGCTTCGTTAGGATTTGCGCTTAGTTGTACTTGTGTCTCACTAATTATAGCAGCAACTCTAGTACCAGCAGTAATACCCGCTCCTACAACTCTATCCCCTACCCTAATACCCTTAGTTCCACCATCAACTGTGAGAAGGTTTGAGTTTGTTGCTCCGGCCGCGGTTCTCTCATATATAACGTTAGTACCAGCAGTTCCTGCGGTTCTTCCAGCAGTAGCTGGGACAGCCGAAAGTGTTGTGCTCCTCAGAACATCAGTAAAGCCACTCATAATTCCGTCAGTGAAATTAACTAATTTAACTGATGCATCATCAAGAGCACTAGCTTTTGTGGTAGAATTGACCTCTCTGGTGACCCCTGTGAAAGTTGTGGCAGTAGTACCAGTATATGTCATTTGTTCTGTACCTATCAACAAAGTACCACTTGAAGGGAAACCTGCTGTTGTATCAACTGTAAGTGTTGTCACACTGTCATTAATAGCACCATTTAAAAGTGTATTTGGCTGCTGTACATTTTTATTTAGGTAAGAATGTTTATTAAGTTCTTTTAATACAATTCTATTACTACCAACATGTTCTGTTTGACCAGAAAAAACATCTGTTCCACCCTCAAATTGGGCTGAAATGTCCTTAGATTCTGAATATAGTACTTTGATTTTAGTATCAGTAATATTTATGGCTGCTGTTGAGTCAGACTTTAGATTTAAAAATTCATTACCATTTGCATCTGTTCCAGCACTTGATACTGAAAATTTTGCACCATTATATTTTAGATTATTTACAGTGGATGTTGTTGTGTCAAACTCACCTGCCAAATATACTTCAGTAGGAAAACTAGTTGAACTTATAGTATTTGTAGAGTCATTTATAAAAACTTTAAGAGTTCCACTAGCATCTTGAACCATTGTATTACCACCTACTACAGCAACATCTACTGCCTTATCAAATACTTTTAATGTTGGAGAAGCATTGTAATAACTATGTAAAAGAAACTTTTCTTCAGTGGTTACGTTATTTTCATCGGTCAAGTCAGTTGTAGGGTGTTTATAATTGAAGCTTAAAACTTCAGTTTCTTGTATTGCACCACTTAAAGCCTTTCCAGTAACTCTATTAAAAAGTTGAGAACTTACGCCATAAGTAGATGAATTATTAGTGTTTCCGTCTGCAGATACAGCTGCCCTATTAAGGGCATCATTAATTCTTAATTGCGCATGAGCAAGAAATTCTTCTCTGGTAAAATTCGGTGAAGCAACATTTTCAATACCATTAGTGGCTGAAAAAATCTTTTCTGTTACAAAACTATCTTTCATCAAATCAACATTAATAGCTGATAAAGTTTGAATTTCATCATTATTATCAAGTTGGTTAAACTGAATTGAAAAACTACCGTCAGTAACAGGATCTATTGCCAATTTTGAATCATCTGATAAACCTGCGTTTATTGCTCTTTGAACTTCAGATGCAAGTGTTGTCGCGGTATAAGTTCCTGGTCTAATATCTATGCTTTTAAAACTCGCACTACCTGTTGTATCATCCACACGTACTGTTAAAAAATCTTTACCCCAATATGTTGACTTATTAAGAGTTGGGTTAGCTTCATAGGTTGTGTAATACTGTAAAGGATCAGTTACGACGGTTATAGAAGGTGCTGTTGCAGTAAAAGCTGCATCCTCTAAAACAGTTGATTCAACTGTTGCAGCTTTTGAGACTGTTTTGTTAGACAAATCATCTAAGAAAAATAGTGGTTGAGTCTGAGCAACAGATATAATTTGTGGTTTTTCATTTATAGGTATAATTTGACCAAAACGATCAACAACTAATGTTTGACCTGTAGGTGAGATAGCTTCAGTCAAAGATGGCTGTACCTCTCTTCCGTCAACAATAAATTTAGTTTGATATTTATGTGTTACATTATCTCCAGATGCAGCCTGTGTTTTAATAAAGAAAGCTGTTGCAATGACGGGATTACCTAAATTATCAAATATTGTAACAGATGTTGATGAGTTAAATGTAGCAGGATTTTTAGGATCAAAATCTGCTGCAGATTCAAAAACTGTTGACGATGCTGGTAAGTTAACAGCTAATTCAAGATTATCTGTTTTCTTTGCTTCACCTGCTTCTAATTCTAACTTCAAAGGTTTTGCATCAACAATTTCGCCACCTTGGACAGAACCATCGTCAGACACAGGAAGTGCAAGAACAAACTGACCTGCTGAATCTACTACAAATCTATCGTTATTAACAGAAAATGAACCGTTTCTTGTGTAAACTGTCTGGTTTGTTGTTAGTGAAGGTTTTAGTGCAAAGAACCCCTGTCCCGATATAGCCATATCAAGAGCATTAAGAGACGACGATACGTTTCCTTGGGTAAATTGCTGTTTAATACCTTTCAAAATTGTTCCTGATCCGATAGATGATGATGCGTTTTGCAGAGGAGATGTAGCAAAAATATCACCAAATTCAGCTTTACTTCTTTTATAACCCGTTGTTGCAACGTTTGCTATGTTATTTGAAGTAGCCGAAATATCTGCTTGTGATCCGTTTAGTCCTGTAAGCGCAGTGTAAAATGACATCTCTAATTTCTCCTAATCTTAAAATGTAGTTTCTTAATTTTTAAATCTGACAACTTGAGAAGGATCAATGGTTCCGTAATCCTCTACCTCTAGCATTACTCCTGTATCAGTTTTCGACGTACCTGAAACGTGAGCAAAAACCTGAGTTGGTAGTTCACCTGTATCTCCTGTATTTCCTGTAAAAGCCCTAATTGTTATTGGACTACCTGAATTTATAATATCATCTGGTAAATCTTTCCATTCAAAGCCAACTAAGCCTGCTTTTTGCATTCCTAATGTATCTTGATGCAAGACCTCACCTTCGCTGTTTTCAAAAATAATATTTAGATTTGATGCTGTATCAGGTAAATCTACAACACCACTAATAACACCCTCTTTGTTGGGTCTAGCATGCTTTCCAGGAATTAAAACAGAATGTCCCATCAACTGAGTTGTTGAAGCAATCCTCATTTCAGATAATTGTTGACTAACTGACTTCATGGTTTGATCCATTGAAGTTATACCTGTTACTGTTGAAAATTGTGCCATTTGAGCAATAAAATCTGCATTATCTACTGGTGCAAAAGGATCTTGATTTTGCAATTGTGTTGTCATTAATTTCAAAAAATCTTCTTGTCCAAGTTGATCTTTAGCTTCTTTAGGTGCAAATTTTTCTTTGGCGGAGTTTATACCTAATTTATCCAAAATTTTGTTAAGTGATTGATTTGATGAATTAATTTCTGACATTTTATTTCCTTATTTACCAATATTAATTGTTCTCATTGTTAATGCTCTCAATGTTGATATAACTTCAACATTATTTTGATACTGCCTAGAAGCTTCTAGCATATCGACCATTTCTTCATCTACATTAACAGCAGCTTTATAAATATATCCTTGCGTATCAGCAGCTGGATGTTGCGGCATGTATTGTTTTATTGGCTCCCTACCAATTTCTTTAACTTCAACAGCATCAACAGTGGCAACACCATTTTTTTTAACTAAATCACTATATTGAGTTTCAAAAATAGGTTTTAATGGTTTGTAGGTTGTTTTTGGATCTCCTGTAGTAGAACCAGCATTAGCGAGATTAGACGCAACAGTATTTAATCTTACTAATTGTGCGGCCATGGCCCTACCTGCTATGTCGTAAACTGATTTAATATCCATTATTCGCCCTTTATTGCTGATATAATTTTATTAATTCTGCCATTTAGAAAATTCACAGTGGTAGTATATCTCATAGAATTTTCTGCAAACTGCATTTGCTCTACTGCGAGCTCAACTGTGTTTCCATCTAAAGAAGTTATTATTGGCTCTCTGTACGATGTTTCATGTATTGATTTTCCTGTGTTTTGTACAATATGATCAGAGTGAGTTGTTGTGATTGGACCGTTTTTATCGAATTTTTTTATTTCATCCTCAAAACTTATATCTCTTGCTTTATAATTAGGAGTTGCAGCATTAGCTATGTTTGATGCTAAAATATTATTGCGTTTTCCTCTCAATTGTAGGGCTGATGAAAAAAAAGATAATTGATCTTTAATTGTATCCATTTTTTAAAAAACTCATAAAATTATTATTATTCAATTAACTTCTGCAAATTGGGTGCCAATTTAATTTTTAAAAAAACTTTAGTTTTTTTTATATTGTCGTATAGGATTTATCATGTAGGATAATTAATATGGATTTGTCTGAAAAAATAATTGATAAAAAAGAAGAACTTCTAGATGAGTTTGAAAATTTATCGTTAAATGAGATTGCAAAAAAATTAAAACAAATTGAAAAACGTGATAATGATATAATTTTTAAAATTGCCTACCTTGCTGCTAGAATTTCAGTTTTGAATAAAAGAATTCAAACTTTAATTAATGAAAATTCTGCAAATGATAATTTGGTAACAAAAAGTGATGACGATTCAAATAATATTGTTGAGAAAATTATTAAAAGTTCAAAAAAACCTAAAGATGTTCCTGTTGAATGGGTAAGAGTTCAAATAAAAGAAACAACTGAAGTTAATGGTGTAAGATTTCCTTCTGGAATACAAATAGATGTTACAGATGAAGATGCTAAACAAATGATAGAAGGCAACAAAGCTATATTACTTGAGGATATTGAAAAAAAAGATAATGAGTAAAAATATTTTTATTTTTTATAATAAGTATATATTGCCTCAACTTCATCCTCTCTTAAACCTGTTTTTGTAATAATTTCTTCTTTACTATTACCTTGTCTGACCATATTGATAGCTAAGTTCAGAACATCTTCTGATCCCTTAATATTTCCTAACCTACTAATTTCTCTTTCTATAAAAATAATTTTGTCAGTAATATTTAATATTTCTTTTTTTTGATGCTCTAACAAGTTACTTAAAACTACCAAATACTCTTTGATCTCTCTAATATTAATATTTATGCTGTTCGCATATTCAATTATTGAGTTTTTGTTTGATCTAAAATTTTGTAATTGGAGTATAAATAATAATATAAAAGCAACTAAGATAAATAGAATTGAAAAGAATATGAAAATCTCAAAATTTGATAGTAAAATATCTATAAACATAATTTATATATTCATGATTTTATTTGAAATTGCTATAAATAAATAAAAAAATTAGAGGTTGGAGCTTGTAAATGAATCTAACAAATTGGCTTTAGGCAAAATTTTTGATTCTAGCTTATCTATTTTATTCAAAGTATTTTCATATATGTTTCTATACTCTTCAGAAAATTTGTTATTTTGAAGGGTTTGATTTTCAGATTTTAAATCCACTAAAATTTTTTCTAGTTCAGAATTAACTTTTTTAAAATCTTCATATAAGAAACCAACTTTGTTAATTTCATCTAATTGATTAAGAGTTTCATCAAGAATTTTAAGTTTTTGTATCATAACATTCAGTTTTATTTTAAGATTTCATTTCCCTATACGCCTGCATAAGTGCATCAGACAACTTATCTAAGTCTAGTGGGTATTTACCTGAAGAAATAGCCTCTTTTATTTTTGCAACTTTATCTACGTCAATAGGTGCAGACTGAGCCATTTCTCGAACTAACTTTTTCGTGTCTTTAATATCTACAACATTAGATGGCGAATTACTCTCTAAAGTCTTTTTATTTAACTCATTTAGAGTAGGTTTTGAATCCTTAACATCTTTTTTAGGTATGTTATTTAAAATATTATTTGTTATTTTATCCATTTTACTATAACTCCACAGTATCAATAACGACAACTTATTAAATTATTTTAGCGAAAAATTTTAATTTTTTTATCTTTTTTAATATAACCTTTAATAATCTTACCACTTTTTAGATTTTTTACTTTTATTAAATCTCCTAAATTCCCTGAATCCTGGGCTTCACCCGAGACAGTAACAGAAACATTCCCAGAATTTGATATGATTGAAATAATATCTCCATTATTGATATCAAAGCTTTCAAACAAATGTCTAGGATGCAAAATTTGTCCCATTTTCAAGTTTTGTTTTAATTTTCTTCCAACTAGTTCTTTTTTACTAGAGAAAAAAGACGTTTGAAATTTTTTTGCTACCAACATTGTTTCAATATCACCTAATTCTATAATATCATTTTTTTCAAGTGATTTTTTTAATTTTATAATTTTATAAATTTTGTTTTTCTTTTTAAGTTTATTCTTCTGAGTATGGGTTTTAGGTAATTTAATAGGTTTTAATTTCTTTTTAATTTCTACTTTTTTTGCAATCTGCACCCTCATTATTAGATCAAAACCGTTTTTATCTAAACAATTGACTCTAATTGTTTTATAATTATTAAACATTTTTGTTATTTCAATATTATTGTTACAATCGTTGAAAGAACTATTTTTTGAAAAAACTGGACTTCCACTAACCCCCTCTTCCATTAACCACTTTGAAACTTTCAAAGAAATTTCTTCACCAGTAAGTGCAACTACTTGTTTATTAATTAAACAAATAAAAATAATAAAGAGAAAGTTTTTAAGAATTTTACCTAACATCAACTATCCTCCAAAAAAATAAATTTGTGATGAAATTGATGAATTATATTCGTCTTTATTTTTTAAAGTTTTCTCATTATTTATAATCAAACTTTTAATTTCATTTACACTAGGAAGGTATAATTTTTTACCAGAGTATAAAAAATTTGGATTATTTCTCACAAAGGCTTTTTTGTTAAAATAAACAATTGCTAAACTTAAAATCTTATTATTAAAGGATTTTGAACCATAATAATTTAACATTATGTCACTCAATGTTTCGTTTTTTAAAACTACATGTTGTGAGCTATAATTTAGATCTTGTAGAAAAATATTATCAGAATTGGAATTACTACGATCTGAATTGCCTCTATACTCTAAAACAACAAAAGGCTCTGAATATGAAAACTTTGAAAAAGAAAAAATAAATACTGTGAAAAGGAAAAATACTAGATTTTTTTTCATTAAATTACTCCACAAATTTGACAATTAAATTATTCAGTGTCGTTAATTTTACGTCATTATTTAAAGGTAGTAAGGTACTATAGTTGTCAAAAATATTATCTGTATGAACTATAACGCTACTGTTATTTAACATCGAGTTTTTAATATTAATTCCTTTAACTAAACCTATCTGTCTTTGTTTTATACCCTGATTTCGTCCTAGATTAACTATTAGTTTTTCATCATTTACAGATAATTTTCCTTCTAAAGGCATACAAGTAATCTCTTTTAAAAAATCATTTGTAACATTATTCATATGTTCTCTTACAATTTTATCAATATTATCAATATTGGCAGTAGATATATTTAAAATAAATTGAAATTTGCTACTAAATTGATATTTAATAGGCAAATCATATGATCTAGATCTTATTAATTCTAATTTTTGTCCTTTATAAATTTCATAAGTAACTTTTAACAAATAATTTAAGAAATCATTTTCTTGATTTATTTTAGTTAAAAATAATTTTGGAACTATACTATAATCACCTGACTGTATTTTTGGTAAACCATTTATTAGAGCTTTATAATTAAATGAACGATTAATGCTAGATTGAGTTATTTGTTCAACTGATTTGTCTTTATGATTAGTTATATTTATATTCGGAATGGAGGAAATAATTTCATATATTTGGTTATACCAAATTGGTAAATATCTTCCTAACTTAGTTTCTACATTTGAATCAAATCGAAAAATTCCTTTTAATAAGGTAATATTTAAAGGCCTATTTTTACAATTAATTTTTGATAATTCATCTCCAACGATAGCGCTTATATTTATAATTAGAAATTCTTTGTCTTGAGTTTCTGATAAAATTTTAAAATCAATGACGCTATTTGTTGCCCTTACAACTGATTGATCATTAATTATTGTATTTGAGCTTATAGAAGAAAAACCATTTATATCTGCTCCACCTTTTAAAGCAGCAACATATAATGCGTCTTCAAGAGCTCTTTTTCTAGATGTTTCAAGATTATCCGGTAATATGATTGATCTTCCAGTAGCCTCAACTTGTCTGAAATTTTCTTTTCCCTTTGCAAATAAACTTGTATGTAAAAGCATAAAAATTGCTAAAAAAATTGCAAATATTTTAGTTTGATTATTAATTTTTGAAAAAATATTATTCATAATATAACACTATGTTCTTCTTGCACTTTTTAACATCATAAGCATCATATCTTTGTCAATTTCTAAAACTGTTTCGTACGTATCTACACCCGTAGGATTAATTCGTACAGTCTTAGCACCTCTTATTATACCTTTAACAACAGCTCTGAAAGTGTCATTTTGGACCATAAGATCTATAACTGTTGTGTTAGAATCTACTTGTATACCGTGAATCTGTTCTGCTAATTCTCTCATTGCTGCCATTCTAGCAGATCTAATAGCCATTAATCTTTTTTGAGCATCAGTTCTGCCAGGTTGACTAGAAACTACGGCATAACCTACAGCTGACAAAGTAGGAATTTTTTCAACAGAACTATCAAAAACCTCTTTTAAAGCTACTACACCATCGCTATCGGAGTTTATTTTATTTTCATTAAAATTGTTTATTGGTGAAAAGTTTGAGTTGGCCATATTTTGCAAACATCCAGTACTTAAAAAAACTGCACAAGCAGTAATACTTACTAAAAATTTTTTAGATTTTATAAATGACATGCAATACTCCTGAATTAATTTAATTTACTTTTGTATGCAGAATACATGCCAACAATTTGTTTTCTCAATATTATAAATAACGAAATATTAAATCATATTTAGAATGGTACTATTACTTTGGCATTATTCTTGCTTCTTAACTTTTGGAATTTAACAAAAACTCAAATTAAATAAGTTATTGTTTTTATTATATAATTTATTTTGAGTAAATTAAGGAGCTGTCATGAATTTGACAAATACTTTTGGTGCACAATTTTTTACATCCGATAAAATAAAGCCATTTGGGTTACCTGTAGCTATATTAATGTTAATGGTTATGATGGTGATACCACTTCCCTCCATACTATTAGATGTTTTTTTTACAACAAATATTTTACTATCATTGTTAATATTAATGGTTTCCATTCATACTTTTAGACCTTTAGATTTTTCAAGTTTTCCTACGGTTCTTTTATTTGCAACTATTTTAAGACTTGGTTTAAATGTAGCATCTACCAGAATAGTATTAAGTGCTGGTCATACTGGACCTGATGCTGCGGGCAAAGTTATTGAAGCTTTTGGAGAGTTTGTTATTGCTGGTAATTATGTTGTTGGCATTTTCGTATTTGCTATATTAATAATAATAAATTTAGTAGTTATTACAAAGGGAGCTGGAAGAGTTTCTGAAGTTTCTGCAAGATTTACATTGGATGCTATGCCAGGAAAACAAATGGCTATAGATGCCGACTTAAATGCTGGCCTTTTAACTAGTGAGGAAGCCAAACAAAGAAGAGATGATATAGCTAAAGAGGCAGATTTTTATGGCTCTATGGATGGTGCGTCAAAATTTGTAAAAGGTGACGCGATTGCTGGTATTTTAATACTCCTTATAAATATAATAGGTGGGCTTGTAATAGGTATTGCTCAACATGATTTACCTGTTTCAGTCGCAGCTGAAAATTATATAATTTTGTCGGTAGGTGATGGATTAGTTGCTCAAATACCTTCTTTACTGCTAGCAATAGCAACTGCAATAATTGTTACTAGAGTCTCTACTAGCCAAGATTTATCTAAGCAGATTGGTTCTCAAATTGGAGTTAAACAAGCTTGGTTACCTAGCGCATGTGTATTGTTTCTATTAGGTTTAATTCCTGGTATGCCAAACACATTATTTCTAATAGGATCTGCTTTAACTTTCTTTGTCTGGTGGATAATTAGAAACAATACTCAAACTTTTAATAAAAATGATGAGAGTGATTATGAAAATAATAAGGATATTCATAAACCTGAAAATGAAGAGGATAATATTGTCTCACTGTCTGATATTGCTGATAATTCGTCAATATCAATGCAATTAGGTTATGGATTAATACAATTAGTAGATGATGAAAAAGATGGACCGCTGATTGCTCGAATAACTGGTGTAAGAAAACAAGTATCAAAAGAGCTAGGCTTTATTGTGCCTCAAGTAAGAATTAGAGACGATCTATCACTAGAAGCAAATCATTATAGGATAAGAATTGGACAAGAAATAGTAGCTGAGGATAAAATTTTTCCTCAATTACTTTTAGCTATCCCAGGGGATAATGCTCAAACAAAAATTGAAGGAACAGATGTTAAGGATCCTAGCTTTAATATGGATGCAACTTGGATTGAGCCTCACCAACAAGCAAGAGCTGAGAATTTAGGATACATGGTTGTAGAACCTGAAGCAGTCATTGCTACACATTTAAATCAAATTCTTTCTAAGCAGGCAGCTGAATTACTTGGTCAAGATGATGTTCAGTTACTTTTAGATAATCTAGCAAAATCATCGCCTCAATTGGTATCATCAACAGTACCAAAATTAGTCCCATTGAATATTTTGACTACAATTTTAAAAACTTTATTGAGTGAAAATATGCCTATAAGTGACCTAAAGCGTATATTAGAGGTACTCGCTAGTCAAAATGTTAAAAATATGACACCTATAGAATTAGCAGAAGCCATAAGACCAACAATTTCCGGATTATTAATACAACAAATAGCGCCTTTAAATAGCGCTCTTCCAATAATAACCTTCACTGCAGATCTAGAGCAACTTATAGTTAATGTTGCCAAACAAACAGGAGCAAATGGTCTCATACTTGAGGCTAGCCTAATTCAAAAGATTGTATCAGGAATAAATACGGTAATGGAGAAAATGCAAAGTGAAAACAGAAAGGCGGTAATGATTACTGCACCTGTGATTAGAAGAGATTTGTCACACATGCTTAGACAACATATTCCTTCATTAGATGTCCTTTCATTTACTGAACTACCAGATAACAAAAAAATAGAAGTAGTCGCCAATATTGGTTCAGAAGAAGAAAAAAATTAAATTATTAAAAACTTATGGAGAAAAAAATGACACAGCATAAAGTTCTTGCAGATGATAGTTTATCAGCAATGGATGAAATCACAAGAATCCTTGGTAAAGAAGCTGTAATATTAAAAACTCAAAAAGTGAATGGAAAAATCGAAATATTAGGTTCTAATAATATTGAGGATATAGCTTCATCCAACGCAAAAAAAATCAATAAACAAAAAAATAATTTTAGTAAGTTATTTTCAAATCATAATTTAGAAAAAGATATTCAGAGTAGAAAATATAATAATATTATACAAAAACAAAATATAATAAAAAATGATGACTCAAAAAAACTTACAGATTTTAGTAATAATAGTTTTGATGTAAATTTTGTTGATTTTAAAACCTTTGAGAAATTTACTAATAGAATAGAAAATTTGTTAAAAAATATGGTTATTTCTGATATTGACGAATTAAGTAAACATAATGATAGATCATTTACAATTGATTTATTAAAAAAAGGTTTTTCAAAAAAGATTGTGTCAGAATTCAGAGAAAAATGTACTACCAAAGAAGACATAACAAATCCAGAGTTATTTTTTTATCATTACTTGGGAAAAAAATTAGTGTTTCCATATGAAGATCAAATAATAAATTCTGACATTCTCTTTTTGAACGGCCCTTCTGGCTCTGGAAAAACTACTTTAAGCGCAAAAATTTCTTCGTTTATTTTAGATAATTTGCTATCAGCAAATGAAAAAGATAAACTTTCAATCTTAAATTTTGGACCAAAATCAACAGATCATTCTGAACTTTTAAATTTTGGGAAATTACTAAACTTAAACATATCTTCGCTATCATCATTAAATGAATTAATTAACTACATTGATGTAAATAAGAATAAAAAGAAATTAATTATTGATGTATCACAAGAAAACAAAAATCTATCAGGATATTTAGACTATCTTGAAAAAATAACTTTAAATAAAAAATATTCAAATTTATTAGCAATACCCGCAAGTTCAAATAAAAATATGATTAATTCAACAATGAATTTTTATAAAAATACATATCCAACCATTGCACTTACAAAATTGGATGAAACACATATAGGTGCTGAAGAGTTGTCGATTTTTGCCGAATTAAATTGTAAAATCGGAATTTTGTCAGGATCAAGGTCAATTATTGGTTCTATTGCTTTTGCAAAAAGCGAAGTTTTGGCACAATATATGAAAGATATTAGTTATTGAAATTAAAATTTAAGGAAGAATTATGACCAACACAATTGCCATAACATCTGGGAAAGGAGGAGTAGGCAAGACTACGATTGCCGTTAATGTTGCTTTAAGTCTTGCTATGCAAAATAAAGAAACTTTACTTTTAGATGCTGACTTAGGAATGGCAAATGCACACATACTGCTTGGAATTAATCCAAAGTTTTCACTAGAAGACTTTGTGACCGGAAATTCGTCATTAGATAAAGTAATAACAACAACTAAAAATAATCTAAAATTTGTATCAGGTGGTAACGCTATAAATAATTTACTGAATTTAAGTGATCTTGAGCGTCATAAAATAATAAAAAGCTTTAATGATCTCAAAAAAAAACCTGAATATATGCTAATTGATGTAGGAGCTGGAGCTGAAGCATCATCTATGACTTTTTTGGCCTCTGCAGATAAAGTAATAGTTGTAATTACTGGTGAACCTACAAGTTTTATTGATGCATACACTCTTATTAAAACTTCTTTTTTAGATTATAAGATAAATAATTTTGGAATAATCATAAATATGGCCTTATCACCACTTCAAGCTAAATTAAACTTTGATAAGTTTCAATCAATTACACATAAATTTTTGGATGTAAATTTAAAATATGTTGGACAAATTCCTAATTCACAAAAAGTTAAAAATTCTATTATTTCAAGAACAGCATTAGTTTCGTCCAGAAGCAACGATTTAGAAACAAAGGCTTTCAGTGAAATTTCTTCAAAACTTTTGTCAATAGAAAGTAATAATACGGGTTCAATTAAATTTTTTGATAACTAAAATATAATCTTTGAAAGCAATAATATGAATAGCTATTCTAAAATCGTAAAGCCAAATATAAATCAACTAATACAAGAGCATACAAATTTAGTTAAAAAAATTTCTTGGCATCTGCACGCAAGGGTTAGTTCTATAATCGATATAGAAGATATTATTCAAATTGGAATGCTAGGGTTGATTTCTGCTGCACAAAATTATATTCCTCAAAAAAACGCGTCATTCGCTTCATACGCTAGTATAAGAGTTAAAGGTGAAATTTTAGATTTTTTAAGAAGAAGCTCCAATCTAGATAGAACAACCATAACAATCAAAAAAAATTCAGAAAAAGCAATTAATTTGTTAAGAAACAAATTAGGACGAGAGCCTTTTGAAAATGAAGTTGCTGCTGAACTTGGAATGTCTTCTGAAAAATACTTGGAATGGTCTCACGCATTTGAAGCAAGTGTTGTTAAAAGTTTAGAAGATTCATACGACGATTATTCTAGTTGGTTTATTACTAAAGACTTGAATCCTGAAGAACAAGTTAATGAGGTAGAGCTTAGAAGCAATCTAAAAGAGGCTTTAAAAACTCTAATGGGTAAAGAGGCCCTTATTGTACAACTGTATTTTGTTGAAGAACTTAATATTTACGAAATTGCAGAAGTAATGGATGTTACTACTGGAAGAGTTTCTCAAATAAAAACCTCAGCTATTAAAAAAATTAGAAAACAACTAAAAAAAGATAATTAATTTACACAATGCAAAAATTAGAAATGCTCATAAAAACTGTAGATGCGCATTATGACAGTAAACATCAAATACAATGTATTTATTTATCCTGTAGCCTTTTGAACATTGCTAGAGGCACATGTAACTTGATGATAGTTAATGATAACAGCAACTTTCAAAATAAAATAACTATAAAGTATGAAAGAGCAGTAATGTCTGGCTCAATAAAGGTTAATAATGATTATTTTAATACTTTACAAAATCAATTATCACTAAAAAATGAACGGCCCGCTAGATTAGAGTTATTGATATATGATAAATTAAATATTAACAAAAATGGTATATTGTTTCTAGAAAAGGAATTAATTTCAGACATATTAGAATATAAATTTTTTATTCCTTTGCTATAAAAAATTATGTTATTAACCATCAATTAATCTGTTAGTTATATCAACTTCAGTTTGAAGAAGTCTAGAAACACCCGAGAAAGCTTGCTGCGTTTTAAGCATGGTAATCATCTCTGATGTGATGTCAACGTTTGATCTTTCTAAATAGCCTGCTTCAATTTTACCAAAATTATTTTGCATACCGACCCCAAATGCAGGAGCACCAACATTTTGGTTAAAACGATACCTATTATTTCCAATTTGAGTAAGCATATTTTCATTTGTAAAAGTTGAAAGAGCAAATGCGCCTATAATTTCTTCATTATCCAAGCCATATGTTGCTTTTATCTTACCTGAATTATCTACACTGATATTAGATAAAATAGAATTTGTACCATCCTCATTTGCCTTTGTTGTTGGTATTACTAAATTTTCGATCACAGCTTCGTTGACAACTCCATTTTCGTCAGCAAGAAACCCCATAACCATAAGACCATCATTTGTTAAAACATTTCCATTAGCATCAATGTTAAATGATCCATCTCTTGTAAAAAAAGGTAAATCTTCCTGATTTGGATGTGTAATAGTAAAAAAACCTTGTCCTGTTACGGCAAGATCTAATGCACCGTCGGTTTTTTGTAATGAACCTTGAGACATATTTAATCTAGGAGCTGTTAAGTTTACTCCAAGTCCTGAAAATTTATCTGGTGAATTGGAAGAATGTCTTGAATAAAAATGCTCGAAATTAGTAGCACTTTTTTTAAAACCTGTACTATTGGTATTGGCAATATTATGTGATACAACTCCCATTTCTTGAGAATTGGATTTAAAGGCACTTTTTAAAATTGATAACATAATACATCTCCTATAGGTGAATAAGAGCAATATTTATGCCATTGACTTTATAGATAATATAATTTTATAAACATATTGTCATAATTAACGTATTTGTATTTAATATATTTTAAAATAATCTGGAGTTTTAGCAAAATGAGTGTTTCATCTAAAAGTACAGATTTAATTAAAATTAATGAAAAAAAAAATAAACTTCCTATAAAGTTTAAAACTAACGAAGTGAATCAAGCACTAGAATTAGTTGACAAAGATTTAATTCTAAAAAATAGGGAAGAAGTAAAAAAATATTTACCTGATATCTTAGGTAGAGTCCTAGCAAGAATATGGATTGATAAATCTTTTAAAGAAAACTTTAAATCTAATCCTAGACAAGTTCTTAATGACAATGGTGTTTTTTTACCTGAGGACATGATTTTAGAATTTCAAAAACCAAATTCTGATAGGCCCAAAATCATAGTATATGAAAAAAAACAAAACTCCAATTTTAAAATCAGGGTTGTTCAATTACAGTTAGTGATGTTAGCAGGTAGATAATATCTTTTTTGTGAAATTTAAAAAATTATGAAAAAATTATTAAAAATTTTTGTTATATATCTTTTTATTTCTATACCATTTTTCTCATTAGCAGATGATAAAAAACAAAATATCGAAAATATTTATTTACTTTTACAAGAAAAAAAATTTCAAGAAGCAATCAAAAACTTACACATATTGTCAGAGCAGAATAATGTACATGCTCAGCTACTTTACTCTAAAATTTTATATTCTGGTGATTTAATACCACAAAATTTTGAAAAATCTTATTTTTGGGGATTATCAGCGCTACTTGGAGGCTTGAAGAAGTCTTCAATTATTTTAGAAAAACTAAGTAATTATTTAACAGAAAAACAAGTAGCAGAGATAACAACACAACTTAAGGAGTTTCTAGAAAGTAGAGCATTTACAAAAGATAAAAGGGCAATTATTCAGATCGCTAAATTATATGAAAACTTTACTGAACCTTCAGACTTTATTAATGCTTACACCTGGTACAACATAGCTGTAGCTCAAGGTATAAAAACTGCTAAATCCAAAAGAGATGAAGTTTTAGATAACCTGAACGAAAAAGAATTACTTGATGCACAGACTTTATCTATTAAGCTATTTAAAAAAATTAATAATTAATGGGGTTATTTATGGCATATAAAGTTCATTGGTTGATTGATGGTCTTATTGAGGTAGAGGCAGACGACATTGACGGGGCAGAAAATATAGTTAAAGAAAAAATTGAAGCTTTTATAAAAGATAATTCAAAATTTTTTGAAGATATAGGTGCAAAAGCTGTTCAAGGCCAAGCATATTTGCCAGGATCAGATGAAAAAAAATAATGGAGAATCACACTTGTTAAGGTTAAGAAAAATTTTTATTTTTAATACCTTGGTGATAATTTTAAGTTTAAATATATCACCATCTTTCTCAAAAGGAAAAATTTATGGGCAATCTAAAACTTTATCCAAAGAGTATATAAAATATGAAAATTGTAGACTTAGAAAGACAGAGGTTAACATGAAAGATGGTGTGAAAGACGGATATAAATGCATATTTAAAAGACAAGGTAAGGGTAAAGATGTAACAGTTTTTCAACCATCTCCAGTATGCCAAAAGTCATTTAAATGCAAAACTGAGAACCAATAAAGAATTTAGATAACACAATATGTTTTTAAAAAAAGTAATGCACCTACCATATATTGTTAAATAATAAAATTTTTATAATAATTTCAATTATTTATAGCCAAAAGCTATAAATTTTTCTAATATTAATTATGGATAATTATGAGATAAATATTTTAAGAAGAGGTGGAAACTGGAAAAAAGTTAAGCCTGATGATTTAATAATTGACGATATTAGTAATGATACTTTTGAAGATAATAAGTTAAATAATACAGATATGGGTGAAAATTTCCTTACTTGCGTCACAAAAGTTGACTCAATTATGATTAAGTTAGAAAACCTAGAATATGAGAAAAATAAATTAAAAAATGAACTTAAAGCATATGAAGATGTATTTTTGAAAAAAAAGAAAATTACAGAAGATACAATCAATAAAATCTCAAAAGAAAAGGAGATTATTGATAAAACAATAAACTTAATAAAAAATTTGAAAAGTTTTTAATTGGGAGATCATAATGCCTAATAAAGCCAAAAATATAAATTGTGCTAAATCAATATTCGTAGCAAACGTTAAAGGTGGTGTTGGTAAAAGTACTATATCAATAATGCTTGCTAGATCTTTGGCAGAAAGGATACCTCCTCAAAATATTACTGTCATTGATACCGATCTTCAAAGAACAGCTACTGAGTTTTTGTCTAAAAGTAATCCAGAAATCAACGTTGAATTTCTTCCAATCACACCTGCATTTGAAAACACTAACATATCTCTTGTTCAACAATTCATTAAACAAAATGAATTTCGACCTGGACATGTTGCAATTGTTGACACACCAGCAGGTAGTTCACAAAGACTTTGGAATCTAGTTGCAGAAGGATACTGTGTCTTAATTCCAACCACACTCAGTAATGCAGATTTATATCCAACAGAGAATTTTATTAGAAGTATGGATAAAGTAAAAGCAAGATATGGTAAATCATACCCTCACTTAATTGTATGCCCTAACAAGATTCCCTTTGGTCAAAAAGATTTTTCATTAATGGCTGAAAGATTAAAAAATCATGATGTTGTAATAGGTCCAGCCTTGAGAGATTTAGCAAGCGTAAGACATTTTTATAATGGTAAAGTAGAAAATTGGGAAAATAAAACTAATACAAATGCCCAAACTGATTTTAAACAATTTGGATCTTTCATTGAAAAGTTTGTATTGAAGGGAGAATTGGATAAAATATATTCACAAAATGATATTCCAAAAAATGTTGTTCCTATTAGATAAAATCTAACTGTTGAGTTGCAACCTATCCCCAAGTTGATCTACCCATTTTTCTGTAGCTATGTATGGGACGATGTGTTTTTTATTTTTTTCTTTGTTAACTATAATATTTTTTACAAATAAATTATCTTCAACTATATCTTTATTGTTTAATTTATCTATTTGATCAAGTAACGTATTCATAATAATAATAACGTCATTAATAAAATTTTGTTTAATTCACCCGTAATTATTATAAGTAAATTTTGAAGAAAATAAGTTATGAATACATATACAAAAATTGAGAATGAATTAATTACAAAAATTGAAGAAATCACAAAAGATTTTGAAGATTTTAAAAGACCACATGTAAACAATGATGGTGATATTATTATTAAAAAAAAAAAATTAAAAGAGAAAGTAATAATGCGTCAATTTTAGTAAATATTTTTAAAGAAATTATTAAGAATGATGTAAAAAAAAACAGGGTATAAAACCCTGTTTCGTATTTTATATATTTAATAGAATATCAAGGTATAAGCTTTGTCAAAGGCTGCTCTGACAAATTTATTACCTTGGAACAACTATTTCTACAAAAAACACTAGACATCAGACCACCTCCTTTTTTTATTTAAAAATATAGTTTATTTATTTAGTATTAATATAATGTTTACAAGTTTTTAATAAAAAATTTATATTTTTTTACAGGCTAAAATTTATGAGAAAAAATAATCAAGAAACAAAAACTTTTAAAGCTGGAGACATAATATACTCACATAACGATCCTGCAGAATTTATTTTTTTAATTCATAGTGGAAAAGTAAGAATTGAATCCAAACATGGATTAGAGTTGGGAATTCTTGAAACAGGTGAAATTTTTGGAGAAGTTGGTCACATTATTGAGTCTCCAAGAACAGTAACTGCTGTAGCTGTAACTAATTCAATTATTAGAGTTATTGACGAAAAGACCGTTAAAGAAAAGATGAATAAAGCTGATCCGGTTTTAGCTGCAATAGTAAGAGGATTATCTCTTAGAATAGGTGACGCAAATACATTAGCTGAAAAACACTGGTTGGAATTAAATGTTTATAAATCTTTAAAAAAATAGAAAATTAATTAAAAATGGCGAATCAGAAAATATCATTAAAAAGAAAAATTGCTAGTATTAGACATCTATACGCATATCTAATTGCATTTTTTTCTTCTGTTTTAACGTTCATTTTTTTTTATTTTGGTAACCAAATAATTAAAGAAGAAAAAAAAATAGAAGAAGAAATTAATATTTATGAAGTTGCGAAAGAAGAAGCAATAAAGATGGGGAGAATGGAACCTGAAGAAAAACCTATAGTCCAAGAAATTGGGCCAGACGGAAAAGTCATTGTTCCCTCTTTAAGCTATTGGGATATAGGTGGTATGGGTGATAATGCAAACAAAAGTTTTTGGACGAATTTGCCTGGTTCAAATTCGTTTATAAGTTTTGATTTAGTTTTTTCCTCTTATAAAGGTGAGCAGTTAATGGATTTTTTAACGGACTATGATGTTGATTTTAGAAAAATTGTTTATGATGAAATAAGCAAAATAAATTTTGAAAAACTTCAGGGCAGTGATGGTAAAAATAATTTACTTGAAAGTATAAAAAATGAATTTAATGCATATTTAGATTCAAAAAAATTAGATCCAATTATATTTGGGGTTCACTTTAAAAAATTTGCTATTACAACTAGGGGCAATTAATGAAAGTTTTATAGTTTATCTCATTATTTTTATCTACTCTGTTTGAAACTTCTGGGAGTGGATATTTTAATCCCGTAGCACAATTAAACAGAATAACTTTATCATCTTTTGATATTAACTTTGAAGATAATGTTTTTTCGTACGCAGTCATTGTTGCAGCCCCTTCAGGACACAAAAAGCATCCATCAACATTAGATACTCTATCTCTTGCTTCCATTATGTCTTCATCAGAGACAGAGATTGCAAAACCTCCACTTTCTCGAATTGCTCTTATTATAAGAAAATCACCTACAGCGATTGGTACCCTAATACCAGCAGCTTTAGTATATGCATTTTCCCAAAATGGTGCATGCTCATTTCCGTTTTTCCAGGCTTTGACTATAGGCGCACATCCATCTGCTTGCACAGCTACCATTTTTGGTAATTTTCCATCTATCCATCCTAGCTCTTTTAATTCTAAGAATGCTTTCCACATTCCAATTAATCCGGTACCCCCTCCAGTAGGATAAAAAATTACATCTGGCAATTCCCAGTTAAGTTGCTCAGCCAATTCAAGACCCATAGTTTTCTTTCCTTCAATCCTATATGGTTCTTTAAGAGTTGATACGTCAAACCAACCTACTTTTTCTTTACCTTCACCAACTATCTTACCACAATCATTTATCAAGCCGTTTACTAAAAAGGTTTCAGCTCCAAGTAATTGAATTTCTCTTATATTGATTTGTGGAGTATCGTCTGGACAAAACACAGTTGATTTTATTCCTGCATTTGTAGCATAAGCAGCCATAGCAGCACCTGCATTTCCATTTGTAGGAATAGCTAGATGTTTTAATTTAAATTGCTTTGCCATTGAAACTGCCAAACATAGCCCCCTAGCTTTGAAAGAACCCGTGGGTAACCTTCCTTCATCTTTAATTAAAACAACACCCTTATCCTTTGAAGAGTAACTAACAGTGCGGTTTAACTCAATTAATGGAGTAATAGTTTCACCTAATGTAACTCTGTCTTTTGGATCTAAAACAGGTAAAAGTGGTGAATATCTCCAAAGACCATCTACCTTGGAATTAGTAATATCATCTCTGGAAACTTCTTTTTTCAGAGTTTGCAAATCATACCTAACCAATAATGGTCTTCCGGCGTCAGATAGACCATGTATTTTATTAGCTTCATATTTCTTACCAGTGATTGAGCACTCAAGGTGACTTACATAATTTTTTTCCATAACTTTTCCTGAATTTCCCTCATTTAGTATTTTTACCAGAAAGAATGTCGATCATTACTTTAGTAATTTGTTTTGTTGTACTTTTCCCACCAAGGTCTAAAGGTAAGTATTTTTTGTCTGATGTAAGCTTTTCAATTGCAGACATCAACTTTTGAGCAGCTTTTAATTCACCTAAATTTTCTAGCATCATTACAGCTGACCAGTAAGATCCAATAGGATTTGCAATACCTTTTCCGATGATATCGAATCCTGATCCATGAATGGGTTCAAACATAGATGGATGACGTTTTTCTGGATCTAAATTTCCTGTAGGAGCTATTCCAATTGATCCTGATAATGAGGCTGCTAAATCTGTTAAAATATCAGCATGTAAATTTGAAGCTACAACAGTATCAATACTTTTTGGATCTAAAACCATTCTGGTAGTCATAGCATCAACAAGCATTTTGTCAGTATTAACGTCCCTATAATCTTGTGATATTTCATTGAATATTTCATCCCACATGACCATACCATGTCTTTGAGCATTAGATTTAGTCACTAACGTTAACAATTTTCTAGGTCTAGATCTAGCTATTTCAAATGCAAATCTTTGTATCCTCTCTACACCTTGCTTTGTAAATAGAGTAACATCCATAGCTGTATCATTATTATAGCCTTTATGACTTCTGCCACCAATACCTGAGTACTCTCCTTCAGAATTTTCTCTTATGAAACTCCAATCAATATCTTTTTCTTCAACATTTTTTAGAGGAGATGATATTCCAGGTAAAAGACGAACCGGCCTCAAATTTGCATATTGATCCAAACCTTGGCATATTTTTAACCTTAATCCCCAAAGTGTTATATGATCAGATATTTCAGGTACACCTGCAGATCCGAAATAAATTGCACTAAATTTTTTGAGTTCTTCAACACCCTCATCAGGCATCATTACACCATGTTTTTTGTAATACTCAGCTCCCCAGCCAAAATGGAAAAATTCTATTGGTAAATTTTGGACTACCTCTGAAAGAGCCTTTATAACCTCGACACCACTATTAATCACTTCTGTGCCAATACCATCGCCAGGAATCACCGCAATTTTGTACATTTTTTTCCTAATGTATCAGATTTAATATTATAATTTCAATCTGACTTATTACATAAAAAAAAACATTTATGAAGAGTTTACTTATAAACTGTGCTAATTTTAATGCTTATTCTAAAGACAAAGTATAAACTATGAAGCTTAACCTAATTCTTACTAATTTTAAAAATATATTGAATTTTTGGAAAAATTCTTCATACATTTTAATAATTTTACTATTAACTCCAATTGTGACTTTAATTCTTTCTTCATTTCAAAATAACATAGAGACATGGTTACATCTTATTGATACTAAATTATCTCTGTATATCTATAATACATTTTTTTTGATAATTGGTGTTGGTATTTTATCGACTATTATTGGAATATCCTCTGCCTGGATTGTTGCAAAATATAAATTTTTGTTATCTGATTATGTAGAATGGGGTTTATTATTACCTGCAGCAATTCCAGCATATATCGTAGCATATTGTTATACAGATTTTTTAGAATATGGGGGGATAGTACAAACTACCTTAAGAGAAATATTCGACTGGCAATCATCAAAAGAATATTTTTTTCCTGAAATACGATCCATGGCAGGTGCAATTTTAATTTTGTCTTTTGCATTATATCCATACATATATCTTATAACTAAAGTTGCATTTCGTTCGACACCAAAAAATTTATTTAATGTAGCTAAAATACATGGTAAATCTGAATTTTTATACGTTGCTTTACCTATGGCAAGACCAGCAATTATTGCTGGTTTATCGCTGGTGTTAATGGAGACTATTTCAGATTTTGGGACAGTAGAATTTTTGGCAGTTGAGACAGTCACACTTGGAATATTTAATTTATGGCTTGGCATGAACAATTTTAGTGCTGCCTCTCAGTTATCTTTTTTAACATTTACATTTATTATTGTTTTGCTTGGAGTTGAATTATCAGCAAGGAAAAATCAAAAATTTAATAACCCACAAGCTTCAAGTTTTGAAAAAAAAATTGAAGTAATAAGCTTTAATAAAAGTTTAATTTTACTTTTAATTTGTTTAATACCAATACTATTTGGCTTTATTATTCCACTACTAATTCTAATTAATTTATCTATGCAAAGCTTTAATGAAAATGACTTGTACCCTTTTATCGATATTTCCCTAAATTCAGTATATATTTCATTCTTTGGTGCTTTTTTAACAATTTTACTCTCATTTATAATTGTTGTTGCTGTGAAATATCATGGTCATAAAAAGTTTGCCTTTTTGGCTACTTTAGCAGGAAGTGGTTATGCATTTCCTGGAGTTATACTAGCTTTAGCCACAACTTTTTTCTTATCACTTATTCAAGATAATGTTAACCGTACTTTAGTAAATTTCAATTTAGATTGGAATTTAACCATAATTGGTACATTTACAGCATTATTATATACTTACATATGTAGATTTAATGCCATAGGGGTAGGCTATATTAATTCTGGAATACAAAGAATTTCTCCAAATTTACTTGAGGCTGGAAGATTGCAAGGGGTTTCTTTTGAAAAAAGCTTGTTTAATATTATTTTGCCTCTAATTCGTCCTTCAATATTAACCGGATTTTTAATTGTTTTTGTAGACATTTTTAAGGAATTACCAATAACACTTTTACTAAGACCTTTTAATTTTGAAACATTAGCAACATATGTTTACCAGTATGCTAAAGAAGAAATGTTGGAACAGTGTGCGTTAGCTGCTCTTTTAATAATTTTAATTGGAACCATTCCTGTAATTATATTAAACAAAACAATTAATTTATCTTACAAAAAACGATAGTAATTTTATACTTGCACTTTTGTTAATTTAGTCATTAACTAAGATTTAGTTTATAACTATTACAAAGTATGTAGAGGACAATTATGGCAGAGCTTTATGAAAAATGTTTAAGAGTTGGCTTAAGAATGACTTTGCCTAGAAAAATCATATTAGAAGTTATAGAAGCTGCAGATGATCATCCTGATGTTGACGAAATGTACAGAAGAGCTGTCGAGAAAGATAGATCTATTTCGATTGCTACAGTTTATAGAACCATCAAACTTTTTGAAGAAGCAGGTATAATTGAAAGATTAGATATTGGTGATGGTAGATCTAGATATGAAGAAGCTGGTGAACATCACGAGCATCTGATTGATGTTGAAAGTGGAGAAATAATAGAATTTCAAAATGAAGAGCTTGAAGAAATGAAAAGGCAAGTTGCACTTAATATGGGGTATGAACTTATTGATCATAGATTAGAATTATTTGGAAAGAAAATAAAAAAATAAATTTTTATACTATTAAATTTTTTTTAATTAACTATACTATTAATAATGATTATCAATATCAAAAGATAGTAAAATGAAAGATAACGAAAATATTATTATTCTCACCGGTGGTAGTAGAGGCATTGGTCATGCTACATCAAAAAAATTCTGGGATGATGGTTGGACAGTTATAACTTTTTCTAGATCGGAAGTTGCACCGCAATGTCCTTGGTCTAATAACAAACAACTGCATTTCCAAGTTGATTTAGAAAACCAAAAATCTTTAGATAAAACATTAGTTAATTTAAAAAAATTTCTTAATGGAAGACCTGTAAAGGCACTTATTAATAATGCAGCAATTTCACCAAAAAAACCAAATAATACGAGATTAGGATTTTCAGATACAGATTTAAATTTATGGAGACAAGTTTTTAACGTAAACTTCTTTGCTCCTATTACAATTTCTCAGTGCATTATTAATAACTTAAAGCTTGCTAAAGGAGTTATAATCAATGTCACATCTATTGCTAGTGACAATGTACATCAATTTGCTGGTCCAGCTTATGCTACATCTAAAGCAGCATTAAAATCACTTACAAGAGAAATGGCCTCAGATTTAGCACATGAAGGTATTAGAGTTAACGCTATAGCACCAGGTGAGATTGAAACTTCAATGGTAACACCAAAAAGTAAAAAATTACTTACTGAAAAGATCCCAATGAAAAGATTTGGAACACCAGAGGAAGTTGCTGGTGTTATCCACTCTATGTGTTCCGATACATTTTCTTATGTTAATGGCACAGAAATTCAAATAAACGGGGGGCAGACTGTATAATTTACTAATTAGTAAATTTAGCCTTAGAAAAACGGTTTAAATAATATAATTATTCTGTTTTTAAAAGGTATTATTTGGTTAATTGTTAATTATTTTTGTTTACAGATCTTTAATTGAAGTTTTTACCAATAAACTTTATCAATAATTTCTTGTGCTTTGGGTGCAATTTTTGCGATTTCTTCAATTAACAAATTATCCTCTTTAAACATACCTAAAGCTTTTAATCTATTTGGTAACTTTGATTTTTTATTAATGGGATACTCAAAATTAACATCTCCATACAAAATCTGAGCTTCTTCAGTTACAAGAAACTCTAAAAATTTAATAGCTAAGTTTTTATTTTTCGAAAATTTAACTACTCCACCTCCAGATATATTTATATGCGCACCTCTATCATCTGGCCCTTGATTTGGGAATACTATCAGTGAAGCTTTTGCCCACTCACGATGATCAGGATTATTTGAGTATGTTAACTTACCATAATAATAATGATTAATAATAGCGACATCGCATTCACCAGCATAGATTGATTTTAATTGTGATCTGTCATTTCCCTGAGGTCTTTTTGCTAAATTCGAAACTAATCCCCTAGCCCATTTTTCAGCTTCTTCTTCTCCTAATGCTGAAATCATCGAAGCCATCAATGCTCTGTTATAAACATGACTTCCTGGTCGACTGCAAATTTTACCCTTGAGTCTTTTATCAGCTAAATCTTCGTAACGTAAGACATCTCCTTCCTTCATTCTTTTTTTAGATACAGCAATTGCTCTCGTTCTTTTTGATAAGCCAAACCAAGTATTATTGTTACTTCTTAAGTAAGGAGGTATATTTTTATTTAATATTTCAGAATTTATTTTAGCTAATAAACCTAGATCTTCATATCTATAAAGTCGAGCAATATCTACGGTTAATATCAAATCTGCAGGACTGTTTTCACCCTCAGCCGCAAGGCGTTGAGCAAGACCTTTGGAAGAATAAACAACATTTAATTTAACCCCAGTTTTTTTTGTATAAGCATCTAAAAAAGGCTTAAGCAAGTAAGGCTGTCTATGAGAGTAAATATTCAAAGTCTTAGCAAAAACTGTGTTTGAAAACAAACTTAAAATGATGACTGATAAAATACTTATTTTCATTGTATGATTTCCCTTATTAATTTTTAATTATAAAAGTTTTTTTATTTGTATTTTGAAATCTAGATAAAATATATTTGGAGATTATTTTGTATATTCCGATAAATGGACTTATATATAAATACAAGATATTGTGTTCGTATTTATGTTCATTTTCTGCAATGCCAAATTTACGCACTTCATTATCTTTAGAAGTACAGAGTGTACCAAAAACATAATCCCATATTGCAAATGTTACCCCAAAGTTTTTATTATGATGTTCTTTTTTAATTGAATGATGTATTTGATGCTGCGCAGGTGAGATAAAAATTTTTTCTAACCAATTCCAATAATTAATCCATATGTGCGAATGTCTAAGATTTGATCCTAAAAGATGAAACCAAAAAGACATTAGGTTAGCTCCTAAAACAGTAATAAATGTAATGTTATCTCCATAAATATAATAAAATAAAGCTATTACCACACCTTGAGTTAAAGCACTTCGTATCACAAAAATTACACCTTCAAGAGGGTGAGTTCTAAAAATAGTTATTGGGGTTAATGTTCTTGCAGAATGGTGTGTTTTATGAATTTCCCATAGAACTGGTATTTTGTGCATTAATGCATGAGTAATAAATTTGGTTAAATCGTCTAACACAAAATAAGTTATTGTAAAAAAATATGGTATTAAAAATTGATAATGAGAATCTGAATTAATTGGCATTAAAAGTGTTTGAGAATGAAGATATTCGAATACTACAGTAGCTATCGCTAATTGAGTTATTAAAACTGGTGATAAAAACATTAGTATTATTATATTTATAATAAACAAAAAATAATCTGCTTTAGCTGATTTTGAAAAAAATATATTTTTATCAAAAATTTTATGAAAACATTCAGCTAAATTTTTCTTTTTTACAATGCAAAGCCATAAAAATGATATAAGAATTGCTGAGAGCAAATAACCAACAAAAACTCTTTTTTTGGGGTCAAAAAAGTTTTCATAAATCGTATCTATTATTTGTGTAAGAAATTCCATATTTTAAATTAAAACTGACCAGCTTTTGCTGGTCAGTTTTCAAATCAGTTAGTCGTTTTCAGCTGATTTTTTTGTACCTACTTTTTCTATTAGAGCAGCCATGCCTCCAGTAGCGTCATTGACTTTAGCCTTCAATGCATATTTTTCAACTAAGAGTTTTTGGATTTTTAACATATGTAACTTGTAGTATCCAATTGAAGAACCTTGGTCTTTGATATAGTTACCTGATGAGTCAATGCCAACCACCTGAGATAAATTAGGCATTAACGGACCAAAACCCATCATTCTGTTTAATCTATTAAAAGTATCGCTTTTATTATCTGGGCCAGCTTGCAGGGCCATAGCGAAACCTTTCAACTCTCCCCAATGTTTAAGATATTTTGACATTGCAGCATCCATTCCTGAACCAGAATCTAATGCTTTTTCAATTTTACCCAAGTCTTTATAAACAGATCCAGCATATTTAAAAACAGACTCAGCTATAACATCTTCCCAATTACTACAAATTATTTGAACATAATCTTGTATTTTATCTAATTGTGCTTTTGATAATTTATTTCCATCTGCACTTGTAATTAGTTTTCGACCATCAATAAAAGCCTTAGTTACAGTCTTTAAATAATTTGTTTTGCCTTTTTTGTCATAGCTTGAAGCATAATATGCATGGGCGTAAGTCATCTCTGTTTTAAGATCTACTACACCATCATTATTATAATCTGCTGCTTTAAGATCTTTTTTCTTTGCAATATCATAACTTTGTGCAGCAGTAAGTTTCATAGTGTGAGCAGCAGCACCCCAATACCCAAATGCCTCATCCCAACTATGCTCTTTACCAGTATAATAAGCTCCCTTTTTGTAAGGCTTGTTATTAGGCTTTGAGCTGGCTGTCATCTTTTCGTCAAGATAATTATCGCAAGCTTGATGATACAAAACTGCTCCCATAGTATATTTTGAAATTAATTGAGGATAGTTCATACCATTTCTAGTATCTACACCACCTTTGGTTTTTCCTGCTTTTTTAATCATAAATTTGATTACATCAACACCACTCATATTACCGGGCCAAGATGTTTGAATTCTTTTGTCTGCTTTACCAGACAAATTCGCACCACCAGATAATTCACCAATCATTTTCTGTTTTACAGGAAATTTAGAACTACTTGTTGATGGATCAATAATAGCAAGTGTTTTGGCTTTATCCTTAGTATTGAAATATTTTAACATCTTTTTTTCAGGTGCGTTTGTAGGATCGCCCGGGTTACCTTTAGAGGCAAGTTTTTTAAGTGCATTATGTTGCAGTTGCCTAGCAATTTGCCCACCATATGATACCGAATTCTTCTTTGAGCCATTGTAGCTCTTCTCGGTAATTGGGAATGGTCCATAAACACCATGACCATCAGCGTTTACAAGCCCCACAGGTGAAAACATAAAGGAAAAAGCTATAGTACTTACGAAAGTAGCTTTAGTTATACTTTTACCTATATTATTAGATTTATTCATAATAATCTCCAGATTGTAGTTATTTTGAGAATCGTTATCAATATGATAATGACTCTTATTAGATTTACACATTACTTATTTTTTTTTTATTTACAAGTTTTTTTATTGACTAGGAATAAGAAATAATAACAATAATAACTGCTATCATTATTATTACATATAGATGTCAAATATTTTAAAATTTAAAAATTATAAAAATACTAATTTTGAATATTGCTTTCCAAAAGACTATTCAATTATTAACGAGCTTTATGTTAATTTACTTAACTCAGGACATACTACTTGCCATGCTTTTCATGAAGCTATGAGATTGTTGATTTTAATTAACCCCCATATAAAACTTTCTGAAATATCTAACAAAACATTCAATATAATTTATCCCATTTATGATAATTATTATGAAAATAATATTGACAACCATTCTCAAAGTTAGTTTGATTACTTAATTGGAGAATTTTATGATCATCTGCTTATGTAATTCCATATCTGATAAAGCTATTAATGTAGCTGTAAATAACGGTGCTAATACACCCTCATTAGTCTATAAAAGTTGTGGAGCTAAACCTCAATGTGGTAGTTGCACCGAATATATCAAGCATGAAATTTACCAGGTTCAAACTGCTGAAAAATAAAATTTATTCAAAAATTTGTTCTTGCAGGAAATTTTTAATACCTGCTTTTTCTATTACGTGTTGCTGTGATTCTATCCAATCGATATGTTCTTCTGTATCTTCCAATATTTTGAGGAAAATATCTCTACTTACATAATCATTTTTATCTTCACAAATATTAATAGAAGTTTTCAAACAAGATTGATTTGTCATTTCTAAACTGAGATCAGCAGTTAACATTTCTGGAACATCTTCGCCAATTTTTAATTTTCCAAGATCTTGTAAATTTGGAAGTCCATCTAATGTCAGAACTCTCTCAATTATCCAATCTGCATGTTTCATTTCACCCATAGACTCTTCATATATTTTTTTTGCTAAACCAAGAAAACCCCAGTCTTTAAGGATTCTAGCATGTAAAAAATATTGATTAATAGCAGTTAATTCATTTTTCAAAATTATATTTAGCTGCTCAATTACTTCTTTATCGCCTTTCATATGATACTCCTTTTAATTCAGGTTTATATCACAAGAAATTACCTAAGTCATTGTTTTAATTGATTTTTTTTAACAATGATAATCACTATTAATATCAATTATGTTATTAAACTGAGAATAATTATTAAATACCACTTGACAATGATAACTATTATCATTATTAATCCAGATAGTGGATGAACTAAAGCTTTATCTCCCAAGATTACTTAAGAACATCCACATCATTATCCTTAACAAAATTATTCTTTATTTTAAAAATCTCGAAAATAATTTCTTAATTATAAATATCGTATACAATATTGAAAAAAGTATTATAACATATTTAATTAATAGATTTCTCAATGAGCAATAGTTACTTTAACATAGCAACAATACCAGGGGATGGTATTGGTAAAGATATAGTAAAATCAGCTATTTCAATAGTTAACTTGTCTTCCGAAATAATTGGTGGATATACATGTGAATGGGAAAAAATAAAGGCAGGAGCTGAATATTATTCTTTGACTGGGAAAGATGTTGAACCAGGAGGAGAAAAAAAAGTTGATGAACTTGATAGTATATTTTTAGGAGCTATTGGTTTACCTACTGTTCGTCATAAAGACGGAACAGAAATTTGTCCTCACTTAAGATTTAGAGAAATGTTTGGCTTGTATGCAGGTGTAAGACCGGTTAAAGCATTCCAAAATATACCAAATAGATTAAGTAATGAATTATCAAGCAATATAGATTTAATTATTTTAAGAGAATCAACTGAAGGATTATTTTATACCGCTGCTGTTCACAATAGATGCCCTGTTGAAAATGATAAAGAAGTTCAAGATGTTATGAGAATAACTAGAGTAACTACTGAAAAATTACATGATTTTGCATTTAAATTGGCACGACGAAGAAAGAAAAAGGGGAAATTAGGGAAAGTTACATGTGTCGATAAAGCTAATGTTTTTAGATCACAAGCATTTTTCAGAAAAATATATGATGAAAGAAAGACCAGATTCAAAGATATAGAAGCCGACCATTGCTATGTTGATGCAATGGCACTTAACTTAATTAGAAATCCCTGGAAATACGATGTAATGGTAATGGAAAATATGTTTGGCGATATATTATCTGATTTAGGAGGTGGCCTAGTTGGAGGTATGGGTATGGCGTCTTGCGCTGAAATCGGAGATAATCACGGGTTATTTCAACCAGCCCATGGGAGTGCGCCTGATATACAAGGACAGGACAAGGCTAATCCTATTGCTACTGTTTTAAGTGCATCACTGATGCTCGAATATCTATCTGATAAAACAAATTGTAAAAGCACTTTATTAGGCTCCAGATTAATTGAGACTGCAATTGAAGTTGGTTTTGAAAGAAATGAATTAAGACCAATAGAATTTGGAGGTGATATGGGAACAAAGGCAATAACTGAAACTTTAAATGATTTATTAAAAGACAATGAAATTCAAAAACAAATATTAACTTAAAAGGAGATTTATAAATTAATGTTTGTAATAACAGTCAAATTCGTAATTCACGAAAAAGATAGAGATAAATTTAAAACTAGAATTTTACAACAAGCTAGAGACTCTCTTGAACTTGAAAAAGACTGTCATGAGTTTGATGTATGTCATGATCCAAATGACCAAAATGTAGTTTTTTTATATGAGACATATACTGATAAAGATGCTTTTGATATTCACCTTCAAAGCGATCATTATTTATCTTTTAATCAAGAGGTTAAACCTTGGGTTAAAGAAAAAATTGTTACACAACTTGAAAAACAAAAACTTTAAGGTTGATTAAATATGATACTTGGAATTATAGGAGACGACTTTACAGGATCATCAGACATAGCAAATAATTTAAAAAAATCTGGAATGCAAGTTTGTATGTATGCAGGCGTTCCCCCCCTTAAAAATAAAGCTACATTGACTAATGCCGATGCTGCTGTGATTGCGCTAAAAACAAGAACAATTCCAATAAATGATGCTGTTTCAGAAAGTTTAAAAGCTTTGGAATGGTTAAAAAACGCTGGTTGCAGTCAATTCATATTTAAATATTGTTCTACATTTGATTCAACAAAAGAAGGAAATATAGGACCAGTTACTGATGCTATCATGGAGGAATTAAATATTGATTTCACCATAGCTTGTCCATCTTTTCCAGATGCAGGAAGAACAGTCTTTTATGGACATATGTTTGTAAATGGAAAACCCTTAAACGAATCGGGAATGGAAAAACATCCTCTAACTCCTATGACAGATCATAACTTGGTTAGATGGCTAGACTACCAAACAAAACACGATGTCGGCCTAATTAACTATGAGACAATAACTAACGGTCCAGTAAATGTTAAAGAAAAAGTTAATAATTTAAAAGTCGAAGGTTATAAGTACGCAATAGTAGATACAATTAACAATGACAATTTTGACGTAATTTGTAATGGGGTAAAAGATTTACGATTTTTAACTGGTGGATCAGGAATAGCTTTGGGCTTACCAAAAATTTATAAAAAAGAAGGTTTACTCTCGGATGAAGAATTTCAAATCCCTGAAAATAGTACTAATGCAATAATTTTATCAGGCTCTTGTTCATCCGCTACTTTGAACCAAATAGAGGTTTATAAAAAGGAAAATCCATCATATTTTATTTCTGCTGACGAAGTTATGAATAACGAAAATTTAATAGATGATGTTATAAAATGGATTAAGAATAATGAAACTTTAACACCCTTAATTTATTCATCTGCAGAACCAAAAATTGTTAAAGAAAAACAAACACAGTATGGACAAGAAATATTAGCGAATAAGATTGAAAGTTTTTTTGAGGAACTATCGAATAAGCTTTTAAATAATTCTTTTGGTATTTTTATATCGGCTGGTGGAGAAACCTCAGGTGCTGTAGTTAATGGATTAGGGCTTAAAGAATTCAAAATTGGACAAGAGATTTCTTATGGTATTCCTGCTCTTTGGTCACCAAATTCAAATTCTAATAAGCCTGTTTCAATTGCTTTAAAGTCAGGAAATTTTGGTCAAAATGATTTTTTTAAAAGAGCTTTACCAACCCTTAGAGGTAAAGACTAAATTTTTGAAAATTTCTTCAGTGCTTCTCTAAAAGTCAGTCCATTTTCCATTTCTTGCATAGCTATTTTATCGTCAGCAGTAAACTTTTCAGCTTCTAAAGTTATTTTTTCAACATGTTCAATTGGTAAACACAACACTCCTGTTCCATCTCCTACAATAATATCTCCTTGTCTTACCCTTACGCCTGAACAAATGATTGGCTCATTGATTGAAAGAACTTTTATTCGAGTTTTACCAGGTGTTGGGACCATGTGCTTTGAAAAAGTTGGAAAAGAAAATTCTACTATTTCTTCTCTGTCTCTTACTCCACCATCAACTACCAATCCTTCGATGCCCTTTAATTTTGCAGAATAAGAAGCCATTCCACCCCAGGTAGATACTTGTGCTCCGTTATTTGCAACCACTATAACATCACCTGGACTAGCAGCATCAATCATATGTCCAACTTTGAATTCTTCTGTAGAAAAACTTCCATATGGGCCTGTAACCTCATGCACAGTCACTGCCCTACCAACTATTTTCATACCTAGGCCTGCAGGATGTAAATTATTCATAACTCCATTGAAGCCAATATCATCAAGTGCATTTGCTAATGTAGGTGTTGCTATATTTCTTAATCTTTGCAAGATATTTTCATCAATAGACATTTCTACCTCCTTAATCGTAAAAAGATTAAATTATGAAATTTTTTATATCAATAATTTAACTTATTTATATTCTATTTATTCTGTTGACGTTTATCTTATATTATTTAGTTTAATTATATAAACCAATTCTAAAGAAGTATTAATGTCAAAATTCAATTTCCCCTTCATAAAAGAAACAAACGAACTCTTGAATCTAAGAAAACAAGTAAGAGAATTTATTATATCTTGTCTTAATAATAATGAGTTCACACCCTCACCCGACGCTTGGGTTTTTTCAGCAGATCCAAACTTTAGTAAAAAACTTGGATCTAAAAGTTGGCTTGGAATGTCCTTTCCAAAGGAGTATGGTGGACATGAAAGAACAGCTTTAGAAAGATACGTAGTAACGGAAGAACTCTTATCTTCAGGAGCACCAGTAGCAGCTCATTGGATTGCTGACAGACAAAGTGGAAGTCAAATATTAAGATATGGAAATGAAAAGCAAAAGTTATCTATTATTCCTCGAATAACAGCTGGTGAATGTTTTTTTGCTATTGGAATGAGTGAGCCTGACTCAGGATCGGATCTAGCCTCGGTTAAAACAAAAGCAACGAAAACTAAAAATGGTTGGAAACTAGAGGGTAGAAAAATATGGTCTACTGGCGCTCATTTAGCACATTATATGATTGTTCTAGCTAGAACTAGTCCAGCATCTGATAAAAATAGGCATGAAGGTCTTTCTCAATTTCTTGTGGATTTGTCTCTTCCAAATGTAAAAATAACTGGCATTCCGGATATGACTGATCAAAGACATTTCAATGAAACTTTATTTGATGATGTTGAATTAACAAATGATTCTCTCTTAGGAGAAGAAGGTAAAGGCTGGAAACAAGTTGTTGGTGAACTTGCCCTAGAAAGATCTGGACCTGAAAGATTTCTTTCTCATTTCACATTACTAGATAGTTTTATAAATGAATTTAGAAATTCACTCCTTCATAATGGTTCAAAGATAGTTGGTAAATTGATATCTGAAATACAAACATTAAGAAGAATGAGTTTTTCAGTTGCCTCAATGATTCAAAATGGTGAATCTCCTGAAACACAAGCAGCATTTGTAAAAGAATTAGGTAACAAGTTTGAAAAGATGATGATAGAAACATTGAGAGAATTTTCAAATATCGTTCCTCTTTATGAATGGCCAAATCAATTACAAAATCTGTTTGAAGATGCAACGTTAAGAATTCCATCAAACTCTCTTAGAGGAGGTACAACTGAAATCATGAAAGGTATAATTGCTAGACAGTTAGGCCTAAGATGATTGAAGAATTAGAAATAATTTTAGAAACTACGTCAAAAATATTACAAAAACACGTAAATCATGGTTTAAGACAAAACATAGTTTCTAAAAATACTGATATATTAAATTTATGGAACGATATTGAACAAAATGGGCTTCCAAAAATATCAGTTAAAGAGAAATTTGGTGGTTATGAAATACCTTTTTTTTCAATTTTACCTTTGATTAAAATTATTAATAATCACGGAACTCCTTTACCCTTGTCTGAAACAATTTTATCTAATTATATATTATCTGAATCAGACATAAATCCACCAAATGGCATAGTGACTTTTGCTACTAATACTAAAAATATACAAATTGAAAATAATATAATTTCTGGAGATATTTTGTCAGTTCCATACCTTAATCTCTCAAAAAATTTATTGATTATTCATGAATTCAAAAATGTTAAACAAGCAATTTTAATTGATGAAATTAATGGAGAAATTACACATAAAAAAAACTTTTTAGCTGAACCAAGGTACGATATCAAAGTAGAGAATTTAAATATTGCTGAAATTAAGCCTGTTAAAAATAATATAGAATTTAATTTTTTAGGCGCAATTCTTAGATCTACTCAAATGATCGGTGCAATGGAAAAAGTTCTTGATTTGTCAATAAATTATTGTTCAGAAAGAAAACAGTTTGGTAGAGCTTTGTCTAAGTTTCAAGCTATACAACACCAGATTGCAGATATGGCAGTTGAATTATCAGCATCATCTGCAGCTCTATCTGCAATTACAGATCTTGATTTAGGTGACAAAAATTACAACGATATCGCAATATCAAAAATTAGAGCTGGCGCTGCAGCTGGAAAATTAATAGCTATTTCTCATCAGGTTCACGGAGCAATTGGATTTACCAAGGAATATGAATTATCTTATTTTACAAAAAATTTAAATAGTTGGAGAAATGACTTTGGAAATGAGTCTTTTTGGGAGGATTTTTTAGGAAAAAGATTTCTTAAAAAAAGTAATGAAAACTTATGGGAATATTTAACTTAATTTCAAAAAAGCTTGAGGTGAAATATGTCAAAATCTGTCTTATATGAACAAGATGATAGAATTGTAAAAATTACACTTAATAGACCTGATACGAGAAACTCACTTTCAGGGGACATCATACAAGGCCTGGTGGAATATTTACAAAAAGCAGATAAAGACAAAAATGTTGGTTGTGTTATTTTAACAGGAGCTGGAAAAAGTTTTTCTTCTGGTGGAAATCTGCAAGAAATAAAGGATATGACTACAAAAGATAAAATGACTCAAGCACAACTTGAAGATTGGTACAGATTTGGTATTCAAAAAATTCCTTTAACTATGAATTCTATAGATGTGCCAGTTATAGCTGCAGTTAACGGTCATGCTATAGGTGCAGGTAATGATCTTTGTACAATGTGTGATATTAGAATTGCTGGTGAGGATGCAAAATTTTCTGAAAGTTTTCTCAGGATAGGTATTATACCAGGAGATGGGGGATCTTGGTTCCTACCCAAAATAATTGGTTTAGCGAGAGCTAATGAAATGATCTTAACATGTGATGTTTTAGATGCTAATAAAGCTCTAGATTGGGGTCTTGTATCAAAAGTAGTTCCTAACGAAAATTTGATGATAGAAGCTCAACAATTAGCTAACAAAATTGCTTTCCAACCTCCAGAAGCATCCAGACGAGCCAAGCGTTTACTAAGAATGTCACAAAACGTTCCTTTGCAAGATGCGTTAGAAATGGCTGCTAGCCAACAAAGTATGTTACAACAACTTGACGATCATAGAGAAGCAATAGATGCACTGCTAGAAAAAAGAAAACCTAATTTTAGAAATTCATAATTTAAGCTGTAGATTAATACTAAGATTTATTTCTAGGTATTTTTTAACGTATCCTCTCTAAAATTGAGACATAATTTGCAACAGAAGCACCACCCATATTGAATATACCAGCAAGGGTTGCTTTATTGATTTGCATATCTCCAGCTTCTCCGGTCAATTGCATTGCTGACATAACATGTTGAGATACTCCAGTTGCACCAACAGGATGCCCTTTTGACTTAAGTCCCCCAGATGGATTTACAGGTAATTTCCCAGTTTTCTGAACCCAGCCCTCTTCAATAGCTTTAAAGCCCTGACCAATTTTAGTTAAGCCCATCGCCTCATATTCAATAAGTTCGGCAATTGTAAAACAATCGTGAGTTTCAATAAAGGATAAATCATCTAAGGTTATCTTAGCATCTAAAAGTGCATGGTGCCAAGCTTGACGCGCACCTTCAAATTCAGTTTTTTCTCTCTTACTAAGTGGAAGAATATCATTAACGTGCCTTCTTGCTCTAAATGCAATAGCTCTTTTTGCAGAAAGTGATAAATCAAAGTCTTGTATTATTAGTGCTGCAGCTCCATCAGACACCATAGAACAATCAGTTCTCCTTAAAGGTTCAGCAACATAAGGATTTTTTTCTGTAATAGAATTACAAAATTCAAAGCCAAGGTTTTTTTGCATATGTGCTAATGGATTTGAACAACCATTTTCATGATTTTTTGCAGCAATTTTTGCTAACATATCAGACTTATCACCATATTTTTGAAAATAAGATTTAGCAATTGTAGCAAAAACTCCAGTGAACCCCCCTTTTGTACTACCTTCTTCTGGTCTATAACTTGCTCCTAGTAAAATATCACCAACTTTTTCAGAAGATACATCCGTCATTTTTTCCACACCAACAACTAGAGTAGTTTTAGCTTTTTTTGCTTCAATTGCATTCATTGCAGTATGAATGGCTGCAGAACCAGTAGCACATGCATTTTCAACTCTCATTGCAGGCACGTGTCTTAAATCAGATTGTGAGACCGCAGGAAGTGCACCATGAAAATCTTGTTTTTGAAAACCATTATTAAATGTTCCAACAAAAATAGCATCTATTTCTTTAGCTGATATTTCTGCATGATCGATTGCTTTTTGAACAACATCTGCGATCATATCTTCAGAAGTATGGTTTAAATTAACCCCAAATTTACTGTGAGCCCACCCAGTTATACAAGCTGACATTGCAACCTCCAAAATTTATATTTTAGTTACAAATTTTCATAAGTAAATTTAAAGTTTCCTTTGGATGAGTTAGCATGGCATCGTGCCCTGCATTTAGCTCAAAAATTTGCCATTTCATTTTACGCACAACTTCTCTTGAACTCTCAAGACTTTTGTAAACTGGGTTCTTACAAAAAATATATGACAAAGGTATTCCGTTACCAATTTCATTTTTAAGAGTAAGTTTTGATTGATATGTACTAAGTGGATGTGGCGTCAATTTTTCTTCGAGTAATAATGACTTTTTAACGTCAAAAACTCCAAATGTATCTGCACTAGGAGGTGGTATTGATATACCATCTCCAAATTTTTTTGCTAATTCAATTCTTTGTTCAACTGTTTCCTTTGGAGTAATATCAAAAGGTTTTTGACCATCTATTAAAATCATAGCATCAAAATAAATTAATTTTTGTATTCTATCTTTTAATCTATCTGCAACCCCACTTATTACACTTCCAGCGAAGCTATGACCAACTAGAATTATGTTATTAAGATTTTCAAAAACAATATGATTAACAACATCTTCAATGAAAGTTTCAATTATAATTTTTGATGATAATAAATGTTTTTTTTCACCTAAACCCGTTAAAGTTGGAGTTGAAACACTGTACCCTTGATATCTTAATATTTCAGATATTTCATTCCAAATCCATCCTCCATGCCAAGCACCGTGAATTAGTAAAAAATGAGGTTTATTATTTTTCATATATGTTTCTTTGTATTCTATAATAAAAAGACTATATGTATTCAATAAAGTATGTAGACCTAAAATTCAATTGTAAGAATAAAAGTTAATCTAATGACAAATTTAAATGTGGCTATATTCGGATGCTCTGGGGCAATTGGGAAAGCTTTATGTACAGAATATACGAAAAAACAAAAAATTAATAATATTATTGCATATTCAAGATCAGGTGAAAACTTTGAAAATAGTCTTATAAAATCAATAAAAGTTGATTATTGCAATGAAGAGAGCTTACTAAATGCAGCTTCATCTCTAAAATTTAAATTAGACATAATTATAGTTGCTATTGGAGCGTTAGAAAATCCTGAGAAATCGATCAAGGATTTATCTGCTCAAAAATTTTTAGATATGTTCAATGCTAACACAATACCTACTGCATTGATTGCTAAATACTTTTTACCCTGCCTATACCGGGATAGAACAACTAAATTTGCATCGATTTCTGCGCGAGTAGGAAGTATTGAAGACAACGAACTTGGTGGTTGGTATTCATATAGAGCTTCGAAATCTGCATTAAATATGATCTTAAAGGGATTATCGATCGAACAGAAAAGATCAAACAAAGCAAGTATTATCATTGGTCTTCATCCAGGCACTGTAGATTCAAAATTATCTAAACCATTCCAAAAAAAGAACAAAGAATACTTCTCTCCAGAGTTTTCAGCTAGTAAATTGATTAATGTAATTGATACAAAAACAATAGGTGATAACGGCAAAATATTTGCTTGGGATAATGAAATAATACCATATTAAGAATTTGGTTTATATTCTGGGATATTATAATTTGTAAGATGTTTTTGCCAAAATTCTTGAGTAAAATGAGCACCTAACCTCATAAATACATAAACGATGCACAATGTTAGAACAGCCCTTAGAAATAAAGTTATAATAATATTTGAACCTATAAGTGACACGACTGCAGTGTCTTCTATAATACTATGAAGCATCCCTACTAAAACTAATACCCCAAATACATCCTTGTAGTGAAGTTTCCCAGTTTTCACTTCTTTAATTAATAAACCTGCTCCAAAGCCTATACCTAATGTTACTCCTACAACAGCTATTGTAGACGCTTTTTCGCCAACACCTAGAAAATTTAAAAATGGTTTTAAAGCTTTTTCAATTAGTTTCTCAACACCAATATATTTTAAAAAATCTAAAATTATGACTAATGCAACAATGATAATGAAAATCATTCCAAGGCCTTTTAATTGAGATATCCCCCAACTTAACAAATCTGGAGCACTTTCAAGACTTGGTAACAAAATAGTAGCTGGATAATTCATGTATCCTGTTAATTCAAAAAATAAATTCAAAAAATAACATGATAATATGCCTAAACCTAATCTAATAAATATCATTGCACGAGCTCTAACGCCTGCTTTTCGACAAATTATTACTTCTATTGGTAATGAATGTGTAAACAAGATCAGAAGCCCCAAAACACTTGCTTGAGCAGCAGTAAATGGCATATCAGATGGAAGTCCTGAGAAAACTATTAACCCAGCATAGGGACTAGTTAACATTGAAGTGGTAAAAACCAGTGATATAGCCTCTGGTAATCCTAATAAAAACATTAAAGGAGCAAACATTTTATTTAAAATTTCAACAAAACCTATTTCATCAAGTATTTTTACGACAATCAAAGTTGGGATCATTATGATGAATAACTCATAAGTGATTTCAAAACTTGATTTTGTAAGCTCTTTTATTTTATTCATCTAAAAACTCTAAAATTAACTGAATATAAATCTATCCTTTTGGAAGTAAACTTTCCACATTATAAATGTGACGATGAGTAGATTTGTTAAATTCCAAAAAATACCATTAACAAATGCAAGTTTATAAGATTGAGTAAGATCAAATATTTCTCCAGACATCCAACCACCTAAACCCATACCTACGATTGTTGCCATTATAACTAAACCTACTCTCTCACCTACTTCCTCAATTGGAAGATACTTTCTAACTATCATCGCATATGCCGGTACAATTCCACCTTGTGATAGACCAAACATTAATGACACTATAAATAATGATAACTGACTATCAAATGGTAAGAAAAAAACTAATGATAACATTTGCAGAAATGATCCAATAAAAATTGTATAAATAGGACCAATTTTGTCAGATAAAAAACCAAATCCTATCCTGCTTATCATTCCAGATAACAGCATTACTGATAAAATTTGGGCACCAATCGTCAAACCAAAACCTCTCTCTACACATAGGGCGACTATATGGACTTGAGGCATTGCCATTGCAAGACAACAACCTATTCCTGCTAATACTAATAAAGCTTGTAATGCTTTTGGGGATAGGTTCTTAATCGTATGATTTTGGTTATTCAAATTTATATCTTTGGTATTTGCATTAACAACATTATTTCTCAAGATTAATGAAATTGGGAAAATTATAATTAAGCATATTATTGCTATGTAAAAGTAGACTTCTTTCCAGTTACTAAATTCTAGCATATGACTAATAAAGAGTGGCCATAAACCACCTGCTACATAATTGGCACTAGCAACTATTGCTACTGCTAACCCTCTATGTTTTTCAAAAAAATTTCCAATATCCGCCATAGAAGGACCAAAAAAAGTTGATGCAGCTGTACCCATAAAAACTTGTAGAACCAATAAATGCCAAAATTGGTTGGAAACCATTGCTATTAAATAAGATGAAGATAGAAGAATAACTGCGACAATAATTGGAAATTTAAGCCCAAATTTATCTATTACTTTTCCAATTAAAAAATTACCTAATCCAAAACCAACCATAGTAGTAGCATAAAGCAAACTTGCCTTACCTCTATCAATGGCGAATTCAGTTTCTAATGCAGGCATTACAACTACAACTGACCACATACCTACAGTACCTACAACACCAACAATAAATAGAAGAATTAATCTAATCCAAGACCTCAGACTATCATACTCAATTTCAGGAATGAGACTTTTGTTTTGTGTCAGAACCATAAAAACTTTCCAAATAATTTATTAAATTATCTCATTGTCTTTTAAATTTTTTATCTCTGCTTCACTTAGACCAATTTTTTTAGACAAAATTTCATCTGTATGCTCTCCAAGTAATGGTGGCGGCATTCTATAACTTGGTGGTGTTTTATGCATTTTTATAGGGTTTGCTATTAATTTTAAAGGGGAGTTGCCTGTTTTTTTATGATTCATCTTTACTATCATTTCTCTAGCCTTAACATGAGGATCTGAGAAAACTTGACTTAATGTATTAATTGGACCACATCCAATTTTTTCTTTCTCTAACTCTCTTAGCCACCACTCGGATGTTTGTTTCTTGGTAATTTTGTTTAAAACATTAGTAACAAATTCTCTGTTTGATACTCTGTCCGAATTAGTTTTGAATTTTGGATCATTTATTAACTTTTCTTCGCCAGCTAATTTACAAAATCTCTCAAAGGTTGGGTCATTTCCAACTGAAAGTACTATATATCCATCAGAAGTAGGCATAACTTGATAAGGAACAATATTAGGATGCTGATTGCCAAGTCTTTCAGGGTTTTTGTCTGTAGACAAATAATTCATTCCTTGATTGGCAAGCCACGCAACATGTGTATCTAACATACCAATATCAATAAATTGACCTTCTCCAGTTTGAATTTGATGTCTAACAGCTGCAAGAATTCCAACTGATGCAAACATTCCTGCCATCAAGTCTCCAATAGGAACACCAACTTTCATAGGTTCCCCATTAGGTTCTCCAGTAAGAGCCATAACGCCCCCCATTGCTTGAATTAAGCCATCATAACCTGGTCTAGATGCATATGGACCAGTCTGACCAAAACCTGTGATAGAACAATAAATTAATCTTGGAAATTCCAACTTTAAATCATTATAACCAAGACCATACTTCTCTAATGTACCTGTTTTAAAATTTTCTACTAATATGTCACAATCTTTAAGGAGTTTCTTTATTAAATCTTGCCCTTCTTTTTTACTAAGATTGACAGTAATTGATTTTTTATTTCTGTTTGCTCCGCAATAGTATGCACTTAAGTCCGTCTCTGATCCTTTTTCATCTTTTACAAAAGGGGGAGCAAATCCTCTAGTATCATCTCCTCCTCCTGGTCTCTCTACTTTTATTATCTCTGCACCAAGATCACCTAGCATTTGGGTACAATAAGGCCCTGCTAAAACTCTTGTTAGATCTAATACCTTTATTCCGTCTAATGAATTTTTCATAATTTATCTCTTAATGTTTAATATATTTGAAAGTATAAAAATATACCTAAAAACCTTATATCTTCATTTTTTAAATTTAATTTCAGATTTGCTAGATCTAATTTAGATTTAATGTATATTCTTAACATCTTAATCAAAAATTACCATGATAATTATTGACGAGCAATAAATGACTAAACTAGAAATTGATAAACCTAAATTTGGTGAATTGACTCAAATCGCTTCTGATTTATACTGGGCACATTTTGAGCTACCTTTTAGGTTGAACCATGTAAATTTGTTTTTAATGGACACACCAAAAGGACTATTAATTTTAGATGCTGGACTAAAATCTGAACACTCTGAGGAACATTGGAAAGCCCTTATTAATGGTCCATTAAAATCTAAAAAATTTGCAGGTTTATTAATTACGCATTATCACCCTGATCATATTGGAATGGCGGGATGGCTTCAAAAAAAATTAGATATTAAATGTTATACAACTGAAAAAGAATTATTCACTGCAAATACTTTCAGATCAATGCCGGATGATGAATATGCAAAAATTTTTCGTAATGTTTTCGTAAGAGCTGGAATGAGTGAAGAAGATATCCTTGCTAAAGGCCCAGCAACAAGGCTGTATAAAAACAGAGTATATGAATTACCTGAATTTGAAATCATTAAAGCAGGACATGAAATTGAATCTATAGATGGCCTGTGGATAGCTAGAACAGACTCCGGTCATTCACCTGAACATATTTCATTGATGGATTTTAAAAGAAAGTTATACCTTTCAGGAGATTTTTTGTTGCCTAGAATTTCCCCAAATATATCTGATAATTTTTTTGACCCATTAGATGATAGATTAGGCGAGTATTTTAAATATCTTAATGAAATATCATCCATGGAAACAGATACAAAAGTATTTCCTTGTCATGATTGGCCTTTTAAAAATGGTGATGATCGAGCGAAAGACTTAATTAAACATCATCATCATAGATTAAGCTTAATACTTAACGCACTTAACGAAAAAGATATAACTATTATGGATTCTATTGGAATTATTTTTGACAGAAAAATTGGTGATGAGCAAATGCATTTTGCAATTGGAGAAGCAAGGGCACATTTAATTCATCTAGATGTAACCAATCAAGCCAAAAGTCGAATTGATGATCGAGGAACAGTTCATTATTCTAAGAATTGATTTTAAATTTAAATTATAAAGAAGACTAAATATTAAAAAACTAATGAAGATTATCGACATATAAATGTTAAATAAAAAAACAACCTTTCAAAGAGCTCACGGTAATATTAATGTTAAAATAGATAACAATGAAATAAATCGCTTTTACCAATCAGGTTCTGCAAAAGTATTTTACCCTAAATCTTCTCAAAAATTTAAAGAATTAGTTTTAGTCAACACAGCCGGTGGAATGACAAGTGGTGATAATTTTGATTATGATTTTGAAATTGTTAATAAATCCAACATTTTTTTAACTACTCAAACTGCTGAAAGAGTTTATAAAGGATTAAATGAAAAGGCTAAAATTAAAATTTCTTTAACGTTAGATGATACAAGTAATCTTTGTTGGATACCACAAGAGTTAATTTTATTTAACAATTGTAATTTTGATAGAAACATCAATGTAAATTTATGTTATGATTCAAATTTTGTGTTAGCTGAAACCACAATATTTGGAAGAACAGCTATGGGCGAATATCTTGAAAAGGGTTATTTCAATGATAATTGGAGAATAAATGTAAATAAAAATTTAATTCACGCAGAAGCATTAAATTTAAGTGGAAATGTAAAAGAAACTCTTTCTAACATTGCATCTGTAAAAGATGGAATTGCGATATGTAACTTTTTTATTTACGGAAAAAAACTATTATCTAACAAGAATATTTTATATAAAATTCTAAAAAACTCAGAAACTGTTCTATTATCTCATTCTACATGGAATGATAAAATTTTAATCAGAATGGTTGCCAAAGACGCACATGATTTGAAATCAATGCAAAAAAAATTAATATTATTACTTGCTGATAATAACATTCCAAAAGTGTGGAATAGTTAAGGAGAGAAAATGAAATTATCACCTAGAGAAAAAGATAAACTCTTAATTAGCTTGGCTGCAATAGTTGCAAGAAATAGAAAAAGTAGAGGAATTAAACTTAATTATCCTGAGGCAATAGCTTTAATCTCAGATTTTGTTGTTGAAGGAGCTAGAGAGGGACGTACCGTTGCAGACTTAATGGAAGCTGGAGCTCATGTTATAAAAAAGGATGAATGTATGAGTGGAATTCCTGAAATGATCCATGAAGTTCAAGTTGAAGCTACATTTCCCGATGGCACAAAATTAGTCACAGTTCATCATCCTATAAGATAATGGAGATTTAAATGATACCTGGAGAAATTATTACAAAATGTGATGAAATAGTTTTAAATAAAGATTCTGATTCTTTAAAGATAAAAGTTTCAAATACAGGCGATAGACCAATTCAAGTTGGTAGCCACTACCACTTTTACGAAACAAATGAATTTTTATCCTTCGATAGGAATAAAACAAAAGGAATGAGACTAGATATTGCAGCTGGAACTGCAGTACGTTTTGAACCAGGTCAAACTAGAGAAATAAATTTAATCAAAATCAAAGGTAATAGAAAGATTTTTGGTTTTAATAAAGAAATTATGGGAGCCTTGTAATGAGTTCAAAAATAACAAGATCATCTTATGCAGAAATGTTTGGCCCTACGATTGGTGACAAAGTTAGATTGGCTGACACAGACTTATTTATAGAAGTGGAAGATGATCTAACTGTCTATGGCGAGGAAGTCAAATTTGGTGGTGGAAAGGTAATTAGAGACGGTATGGGCCAATCACAAGTTACAAGAAAAGATGGTGCCGTTGATACTGTTATTACAAACGCACTGATAGTTGATGTAAATGGAATATTTAAAGCCGATATTGGAATTAAAGATGGCACTATTCAAAAAATTGGAAAATCTGGAAATCCTGACATTCAGCCAAAAATTGATATTATTATTGGACCTGGTACAGAAATAATCGCAGGTGAGAGCAAAATCATTACAGCGGGAGGATTTGATTCTCATATCCATTATATATGTCCTCAACAAATTGACGATGCTTTGCACTCAGGTTTAACAACAATGCTAGGAGGTGGCACTGGACCTGCTCATGGCACATTGGCAACAACATGCACACCTGGATCTTGGCATATAGGTAAAATGATACAAGCATCAGACGCTTTTTCTATGAATCTTGCATTTGCTGGTAAAGGCAATTCTTCTAAACCAGAAGGTTTAATTGAACAGGTAAATGCTGGAGCATGCGCACTGAAATTACACGAAGATTGGGGAACCACGCCTGGCGCTATAGATAACTGTCTTAATGTAGCTGACAAAATGGATGTTCAAGTAATGATCCATACAGATACATTAAATGAAAGTGGATTTGTAGAAAATACTATAAAAGCTATTAATAATAGAACAATTCATGCCTTTCATACTGAAGGTGCTGGTGGAGGTCATGCTCCTGATATTATAAAAGTATGTGGTAATAAAAATGTAATACCATCATCAACTAATCCAACAAGACCCTATACTACAAATACTTTGGAAGAGCATTTGGATATGCTTATGGTTTGTCATCATTTAAATAAATCAATTCCAGAAGACGTTGCCTTTGCCGAAAGTAGAATTAGAAAAGAGACTATCGCAGCTGAGGATATCCTTCATGATTTAGGTGCCTTTTCAATTATAGCTTCTGACAGTCAAGCAATGGGAAGAGTTGGAGAAGTAATTATCAGAACTTGGCAAACAGCTCACAAAATGAAAGTCCAAAGAGGTCGTCTAAATGAAGAAAAAGGTGATAATGATAATGTAAGAGTAAAAAGATATGTAGCTAAATATACAATTAATCCAGCCATAACTCACGGTTTATCGAAACATATAGGTTCAATAACTGAAGGTAAAAGAGCTGACATTGTGATATGGGATCCAGCTTTTTTTGGAGTAAAACCAGAGATAGTAATGCTTGGTGGAAGCATTGCTTGTGCTCAAATGGGTGATCCTAACGCATCAATTCCAACTCCACAGCCTGTATATACAAGACCAATGTTTTCTTCTTATGGAAGATCTTTAGAGACATCTTCAATTACTTTTGTAAGTAAAGATTCTATAAAATCTGGAAGTTTAGACTCCTTAAAGCTTGCTAAAAAAACTGTTGCGGTGGAGAAAACAAGAGATATATCAAAAAAAGATATGGTTTATAATAATTATTGCCCAGATATTTCTGTTGATCCTGAAACATACGAAGTTACAGCTGATGGGAAAATTCTAACCTGCGAGCCAGCTAGAGAATTACCTATGGCGCAAAGATATTTTTTATTTTAGAGAAAACAATGATTTCAGAGAAAATTTTAGTTAATCCGGGAAACATAAATATAGAGGACACAATAACTTTAACCTATGATCAAAGATTTATTCGAAGAAAAAAGCTTGTATCTGACAATAATTTTGGATTTTTAGTAAATTTGTCAGAGACTGTTTCTTTAAAAAAAAATGACGGATTTTTACTTGATAATGGATCAATCATTTTAATTAAATCTGCTGAGGAGGATTTATTAGAAATTAAAAGTAATAATCTTATGAAAATAACTTGGCATATTGGCAACAGACATATTCCTTGCCAAATCGAAGATGAAAGACTTTTGATACAAGTTGATAAAGTAATTGAAAATCTAGTCATGAAGCTAGGTGGATCCATAAAAAAAGTAAAAGAAGAATTCAACCCAGAGGGTGGCGCATATGGTTTAGGTAGAACTCATGGACATAAGAATTAAACTAAAAAAACCAAACTTTGATTATCATCAGTTACTCCTTTCTTGGTTTTCACCAAGCTTTCCAATTGGTAGCTTTCACTTTTCTCATGGTTTAGAAGCAGCTATCGAATATGAATTTATATATGACAAAATTACTTTGGAAGAATGGATAAAACATTTAATTATAAATGGTACAGGAAAAACTGACAGTATTTTACTTTCAAGCGCTTATAATGGTGATGAAGTAAATGAACTTGCATTTGCTCTTTGTTCTTCTAAAGAAAGATGGATTGAAACTTCGAATTTAGGAAAAGCTTTTTGTAAAAATGTTAATGATAATTGGGACTGTAAGATTAACAAAAACCTAGCTTACCCTGTCGCCGTAGGTAAGGCTGGAAAATATTTTAAAATACCTTTAGACAAACTGTTAATTGCTTTTTTACAAAGTTTTGCCTCTAATCTTATTAACATTGGGATAAAGCATATTCCTTTAAGTCAGAGTGAGGGGCAGAAAATTTTAATTAACTTTTTGCCAGTTATAAAAAAACAAGCGAACATATGTAAAATTGCACAAGTCAATAATTTAGGAAGTTCTGCCTTTTTATCTGACTTATGTAGCATGTATCATGAAACATTAAATAATAGGATATATAAAACATGATTAATAACTTTGGACCACTTAAAGTAGGAATTGGAGGGCCAGTAGGTGCAGGAAAAACTAGTTTAACAGAAGCTTTATGCAAAAAACTTTCTAAAAAAATCTCAATGGCAGTTGTTTCTAATGATATTTACACAACTGAGGATGCAGAATATCTTATGAAAGCACAGGCACTTCCTTTGGAGAGAATTAGAGGAGTTGAAACAGGTGGCTGTCCTCACACTGCTATTAGAGAAGATGCATCTATTAACTTGCTAGCAGTAGATGAGTTGAAAGAAAAATTTCCTGATTTAGAATTAATATTAATTGAATCAGGTGGTGATAATTTAGCTGCTACTTTTAGCCCTGAATTAGTAGATTTGTCTATTTATGTAATTGATGTAGGAATGGGTGGAGACATACCAAGAAAAGGTGGTCCTGCTATTACAAAGTCAGACTTTTTACTCGTAAACAAAACAGACCTTGCCCCACATGTTGGTGTAGATCTCGAACAAATGAAAAATGATGTTGAGATAGCTAGAAATAAATTACCTTACGTTTTTGGTCAAATGAGAAATAATACTGGTGTAGACTCAATAACTTCTTTTCTCAATGAACAAGGTGGATTGTCCTTAAATTAAATTTTAATATTATACTTTAAAATTTGTAATCCATACACTTTGATATGCTGTTAGCTTTATAAATTTTTCATCTATTATTTTTTCATTTGGGTTTAATAAATCAAACCATTGTTCATCGTCAATTAAATTAATCAAATTTGTACTTAATCTTATAGTTTTTGAAGATACATTGGTTAAAGCAAAAATGCTCTGTTTTCTGTCTTTACTTTGTCTCCAAACAGAAAAAATATTTTTATCTAAGTTAAGAGTAAATTGAGTTGCATTTGGGTGAAATGCAGGCTGTACTTTCCTGATAGAAATTAGGTTTTTAAAAGCTTCATAACTATTATTTTCAATACTATCTTTTTCATTTATTGACTTAACTAAAGATAAATACTCCCACTTATGTCTGTTCAGATCTCTTTTAACTCCAGTCTTTTTATAGGCACTCACATCATTTTTTGTAGCAAATAAGGAATTAAAATAAAAAGCTGGAATTCCCTCAATAGCTAGAATTATACAATGGGAAGCAATAAACCTCTTTAAGGCAAACTTGCCTTTGATATCAGTATCGGTAAATTTTAAAGCATCAAATAATGAAATATTAGCTTCATATACTTTTTCTACACCATTAGATAGTTTTCTCATTGAAAACTGACTTCCATTTTTCTTAAGTCTTTGAAGCATTTTTTTTATTTCTTTATTAGTTAAAACACCTTCTGCAGGTCTCATTCCAATTCCATCGTGTGACGCAATAAAATTCAGATAAGCGTTTCCAATTTGGGCAGGTGGCATTTTCATGCTCCATTTTGTAAGAGCGCTAGCGTCCTCAAATAAAAAAGTATTTGTGATTAAAGGTGGTAAAGGAAAATTATATACCCAATGAGCCTCATCATTTTTACCAAAATAACTTAAATTTTCTTGCTTAGGTAAATTGGTTTCAGTGACAATTATTATATTTTTTTCTAATTGATCTACTATATCTCTTAATAATTTAATAATTTCATGTGTTTGTGGTAAATTAAGACATGTAGTTCCAGACTTCTTCCAAATAAATGCAACGGCGTCTAAACGGAAAATTTTGATTCCATATGATGTAAGCCTTAATATTAGATTAATGAATTCTAGTAAAACATCAGGATTTTTGAAATTTAAATCAATTTGATCATGACTAAATGTACACCATAAAAACTTTTTTTCGTTTAAAACATTAATTTCTGAAAGAAGATTATGGTTACGTGGTCTTACAACCTTACTACAGTCATATTCTGTATCTACAATGTAAAAATAGTTTTTGCCTGGACTTTTTTCTTCTAAAAAATTCTTATACCATTTACCTTCAGAGGATGAGTGATTTAAAACTAAATCAGCCATTATGTTAGCATTTTTTGATAGTTCTTTTATATCTTCCCATGTCCCATAATTTTCATCAACTTCATCATGATTTTTTACAGAAAAACCACCGTCTCCACTTGAAGGAAAAAATGGAAGAAAATGAATAGTATTTATAAACTTTTTAAGGTATTTTTTGTAAAATGTTCCAAAATTTTTGAGACTTCTACCAGACGCGCTTTTACTAATACTATCTGCGTATGTAATTAATAATATTGTATCTTCAGACCATACATCTTCTGTTTCAATTTTAGTTTCTAACTTCTTGTAATGATTAAGTAGTTTATTTATTTTTTTTGAGTACTCTAAAGTTTTGTCTTCAGATATTATTGTGTGGTAAATGTAGTTTAACCTTTTTAAGATATCTAAGTTAATATTTTCGTTAACTTTAATTTTTGAATTCTGCATTATCTAATTCAACACTTAATTTTAATCTATCTAAAAAATCTGGAATTGCACTCAATACTCTATTCCATGTAGGAATAAAAGGTGTCTCCATTGGGTTTTCAAAAAAAGATTCACCAGCTTTCATTATATTTAAAGCAAATAATTCTACTGTTTTTTCTTCAATATGAGAATCAAAATTTAAATCATTCATTTGTGCATCGCTTCTATATATGTCTATCATGTCAAGTGCAGCTCTGTAGTAAGTTGCTTTAATACTTCTGAATGTCTCTAGAGTAAAAATATTTCCTTGAGTGGCAAGCTTTCTTATCAATGCTTTAGTTATGTCAATAGACATTCGTGACAGACCAAAATTATCATCATTTTCTGATAATTCTTGATGTTTATGGTCATATTTTTGAGCCAAATCAACTTGGCATATTCTATTACTGGCGTGATTTCGTTGCATTTCAGATAAGACACCTATCTCCAAACCCCAGTCAGAAGGTATTCTTAACCTTGGTAATAAATTTTTTCGAAAAGAAAATTCTCCAGCTAAAGGATATCGAAATGATTTCATAAAATCTAAATATTCACTTCGACCAATTGTTTTTTCCATAGCGACTAAAAGAGGAAAAACAAGTAAACGAGAAACTCTACCATTCATTTTCCCGTCTGCAACTCTTGGATAATATCCTTTACAAAACTGAAAATTAAAGACTGGGTTGGCAACTGGATAAAATAATTTTGCTAATAAAGATTTTTCGTACGTTAATATATCACAATCGTGTAAAGCAATAGTTTCAGCCTTTCCTCTAGCTAGAGTCATGCCTATACAAAACCAAACGTTTCTTCCTTTCCCAAATTCATTTGGCGCCAAACCTTTGCTTTTTAATTCCTCATCAAGCTCCACCAATCTTGGTCCATCATTCCAAAGAATAGAATGAGAAATCTTTAAATTTTCAAAAAATTTTAACGCTTCAATGTACTCTTTTCTTTTGGCTCTATCTAAGCCAATAACTATATGATTTAAAAATTTAGTTTGATTAATTTCACTAATAATTTTTGGTAATGCTTTTCCAGATATTTCAGAAAATAAACATGGTAAGATTAATTCCATTGGATTAACCCTTGAAAATTTTATTAAATCATTTTCTAACTTTCTATAATTACCATTGGATGAGGTTCCATATGAAAAATCATGTAGATTTGCAACTATACCATTTTGATAAAAACTACCCATTTCCTATCCCTCTAAATCAATATTAATTCTTTTAAGTGAGGCTCTTACTACTTCTTCCCAACCTTTCGGTGCAGTTTGAGTTGCTCTAATTATTTTTTGATCTTTTAAATAACTTAAATTCATTTTGTTTGGTAATGGAATTATACAAGGTTGATCACAAACATTTAGCATAGAAATATCATTAGGACTGTCACCTACAACTATTGTATGTGTTTTGCATTTAAATTTATTTTTTAACATTTCTATTAAAGTTTTCATTGCTTTACCTTTTGAACAATCATCACATATATTATAAACTCTCCCACCCTCATGAAGCTTCATTCCAATTCTTTTTAAATGTCTAGTGAATTCATTTACTATCTCTTTAGAACCGTCAAAAACTAATGGCATTGAATAATCTCTATTAAGAGCAAACGGCAGATATTTTTTATTTAGACCAAGGATTTTCATCTGTTCTATTAAAGTCATATCTTTTAAAAACATACATCTTTTTTGGTAGTCTGTAGGTATGTTTTTTTTAAATTGCTTTAGAATTTCCGATAAAGGCCTACTAAACACTAGCAAATTATCTTTAAATTTGACTTTGGGATGAATTAAATCAAGATTATGTATTGCTGCACCATTTTCAACAATAAAAGGAAGATTTTGTCCTAATTGGTCAATAAATACCTGAATTTCTATCTGTGTCTTGCTTGTGTTTGGTATGATTTTAATTCCATTTTTAATACATTTTAAAATAAAATCTCGTATCTCTTTAAATTCAAAATTATTATGATGTAATAATGAACCATCAAGATCTGTAAAAATTAATATTTGATTACTTTTCATGACGTAAACTTAGGCATTGTTCGCATTTTATAAAGATTTTTGTTTAGCTACAATAAAATTTGACGATTTATTGGGCAAAAACATACCTGAAATAATTACAGCTATTGATATTAAAGCCAATGATTTTAGTATATGAGAAAAATCAAATCCATTTTTCAACAAAATTGATATTGTAGGTAAAACTGCTGCACCAGCACATAAGTTAACCATAAATTTAATTGAAAGGACTCTAGCTCTCCAACTATCTGGAACATATTTTACTAAAATAATGTCAGTTATTGGAACTTGACCGAAGACAAACAACATACCCATTAGCATTATGAATAATAAGCTATAATCAAAAGTGAGACTAGCAAGATATATGAAAATTAGTTGACCTAAACCCATTGCTGACAAAACATATTTAGGAGGTATTTTATCTGCTAACCAACCAGTACCTATTTGAGCAAATGACGCAAAAGCGTAAACTATACCAGCCAAAACACCCGTTATAGCGATATCTGTTGAAATATCTGACAAATTTAGCTCAAATAATCTTGGTATTAGAAATGTCATAGATCCAAAAATAAATCCTCCAGATAATGTAACAATACTTAGACATATTAAAACTGTTTGCCATCCGTCAGTAATTATATTTTTAGAATTATAATTAGTTTTTATATTTGATATCAAATCATCTTCTTCTACAAAAGCAAGAGCTTGTGTAATACCAAAAAGAAAACAAAAAATTCCTGGGATAATAAATGCAAGTTTCCAATCAGCATAAGCTATAAGAAACCCAGTCATTACTGGAGCAAGTGCAACCCCCATATTACCCCAGACACCATTTATACCCAGCCTTAACCCCACTTTACCTGGTCGTTTTGTTATCATTGCAATACCAACTGGATGATAAATAGCAGCAAAGAAACCTAATATGCCAAGTGATATTCCTAACATCTCTACTGAGTTAGAAAAAGCAGTTAGAACTGAACCTAAGGCCAAACCAAATGGATAAATTGTTATTAGTATAGCTCTTGAAAATTTATCGGCCAACCAACCTGCTAAAGGTGCTGCGGCTCCAAATAAGACTACTCCTAATGTTCCGTAAATTATAATTTCTTCGTATGATAAGCCAAATTCTCTGCCAGCATCAAATGCTGCCTTAGCAAAAATAAGCATCATAAAATGGTCTAATAAATGACCTATATTCAGATATAGATCTGGTATTGAGTAAGTTTTAGAACTATCAAGATTGAATAATTTCATATTTATAAATCTAGTGAAAGTTTAATTTAGTTATGACAAAAAGGTAGTAAAGTCATTATAATTTAATTTCTCAACTCTTAAAGTGTTTTCAGGAGCGTTTTTATCTTCGTAACCTATCGAAACACCACACACTAACATTTCATTTTCTTTAAAACCTAATTGATCTGCTATTAATGTATGAAATCTTGTAAAAGCTACTTGACCGCAAGTATGCAATCCTTCTCCCCTAGCACCTACTAAAATACTCTGAATAAACATACCAACATCCATGAATGTACCTGTAGCAAGTCGCCTATCCATGGTTATAAACATTCCTAGGGGAGCACCAAAAAAATGAAAATTTTCCTGCATTTGTCTGTCTCTCGCCTCAAAATCGTCTCTTTTTATATTAAGAAGCTTGTAAAGTTCAAAGCCAACTGCTCTTCTTCTCGAAATAAATGGTTCAAACCACTCAGTTGGATAATAATCAAATTCTTGTTTGAAATTTTTTGCTGAGCCATTTTCAATTGATTCTAAAATAGAATTAGTAATTGCTTCCTTTTTTTTACCCTCTACAACATACACATGCCAAGGTTGTATATTATGTCCACTTGGGGCATAAGCAGCACATTCTAAAATGTTTTTAACTTTATCTCTAGGTATCGGGTCTGGAAGAAACCTTCTTACTGATCTTCTTGAAATGAAAGCCTCTTTAACATTCATGCATATACCTCACTGTAAAATAAAAATTATTAAATAATTAACAGTTTAACTATTTACATAATTTAGCTTTTAATCAATTAATTAATTTATTTTTGTGAAAATATATTCCTGAAAAATTTAACCTTCTCAATTCTATTAAATAGGTAAGGTTGTCGTTCTCTAATTATATTTGATATTGAGGTGTCATTAATTTTTCTAGGACTGTTATATTTAATTGCTTCAGCTTTAATTATTTTCTCATCATCTAATTTTTTCCAAAAACTTTTAACTTTAATTAAATAAGGAATATTTTTTTTTGGATTAGAAGAATGGTAGTGCTTAATTGCTTTATCCCACGAACCATGTTTGTTTTTTAATTGTAATAAAAAAGAAGCAGCATAAGAAATATTAGGACCAACCTCAAACATATCGACTATTTTCTTGAAATTATTTTTATGCCATTTGATATTAACTTGCATACAACCAACATCAATATTAAAGTCATCTCTTTGTAAATTTTTAAAAACATAATTTCTCATTTGTTTTTTTGTATCAAAGAACATACTTTTGCCCGCATGATTTACAGTCCAAGGCCAGATAATAGATTTATTATTGATTTTTCTTATGGCCTCTGCTTTTCCTATACCTAGGAGAAGCCCTTTTGGAATATCAGTTTGTAATTCTATACTTTCGATTGTTTTCTCGCAGGAATTTGATTTTTCAAAGCTATTTGCAAATGTTTCTTTCATTGATAAAAGAAAAAATAAAGTAAATGCAATTGAGATTTTATACAATTTCATGATGCTTGTAAGCAATCAGTATGCCATATAAATTATTTTCTTAATTTTTTATAGTCTGGTTCCCTTTTTTCTAAGAAAGCATCAATACCCTCTATACTTTCTTTGTCTCCCATAGATTTAACCATTAAATCAGTTTCCATTTGAAGTTGTTCTGAAAAATTATTTCCATAAGCACATCTTGACAGTTTTTTTATTCTAGAGATTGAATTTTTTGGAAGATTTTCAAAATTTTTGGATAATTCCAAGGCAGTTTCTTTTGCTTTTCCTTTTTGAGACAAAACGTTTATAGCTCCTATTTGATATAATCTAGATGCGTCTATTTTACCTCCTATCATTGCCATCTCAGAAAGCATTTGTCGTGGCATAGTTTCAGATAAAAATTTTGTTGCATTACCATCAGGCGATAATCCAATTTTCACGTAAGCTAATGAAAAAAAAGTGTGTTCACTCATAACAACTAAATCACAAGCCATCGCTAAGGAGACACCCGCACCTGCAGCTCCACCCTCAATGGCAGAAATTATAGGTTTAGAACAATCAAAAATAGCTTGTATTGTACCATTTAATTGACTAAGTGCGTCATATCTTTCATCTTCAGACATTGATCTTCTAGTTTTGAGACCATTTAAATCACCGCCTGCACAGAAAAAATCACCAGCACCAGTTATAATTAATGCGTTAACATCATTATTATTATCTGCCATTTTGATAGTTGATTGTAATTCATCATGAAAACCAATAATCATTGAATTTCGTTTAGAAGGATTATTAATAGTTACTAATAAAGTATTTCCGATTAATTCATTTTCTATTATAGCCATTTTATTCCTGTACTTTAGTTATTTTATTATTGAATTTAAAAACTTATGAAGTCATTCTTTAAGAAAATAACTAAAATTGCAAATTTATTATGAATTTTGAAAATTCACTCAAATTGATTATGAAATCTGCTCTTGATGCAGCTAAACCTGAAGGTAAATTTAAAAATCTACCTGAAAAGCCAAAAGGTAAACTAATTGTATTAGGTGCAGGTAAAGCAGGTGCAAGTATGGCAAAAGAATTCGAAAATACTTATGATGCTCCTTTAGAAGGTTTAGTTATAACAAGATATGGTCATTACACTAAAACTAAATTTATAGAAATTATTGAAGCCTCTCATCCCGAACCAGATAAAAATGGTTTAATAGCATCTAAAAAAATTTTTGAATTAGCTACAAAATCATCAAAAGATGACCATGTAGTTTTTTTAATTTCAGGAGGAGCATCGTCTTTACTTACACTCCCTGCGAAAGGTATTAGTTTTGAAGAAAAACAAAGAATAAATAAAGAACTTTTACTTTGTGGTGCTCCAATAGATGAAATGAATATTGTAAGACGATCTTTATCTCTAATCAAAGGTGGTCGCCTTGCTCAAGCAATTTTCCCAGCAAAACTTACAACTTATATGATATCTGATATCCCTGGAGATGATCCTGCTTATATAGGTTCAGGCCCAACTATACAGGCCGATGGTTTAAATGAAGATTCAATTAAAATATTAGAAAAGTATGAGATTTCTATTAATAACCATTTAAAAGATATTATTAAAAAAAACACATTACCAAAATTAAATAAATCTCCTGAATATATGCTTGCAACCCCAATGATGGCTCTAAAAAAAGCAGCTGAAATAGCTAAAAAGCAGGATTTTATTCCTGTCATTATATCAGACACACTTGAGGGAGAGTCTAAAATTGAAGGTAAAAAAATGGCCGAACTAGCAATAAAAATTAAAAAAGAAAAAAAATATCAAGATATTAACTTACAAAAACCAATATTACTCTTATCTGGTGGAGAAACTACAGTGACTGTTAAAGGTAATGGTAAAGGAGGTAGAAATACCGAATTTATGCTTTCAATGGCAATTCACCTAAAAAATACAAGTGGTATAAACTGTCTTGCAATTGATACAGATGGGATAGATGGTGTTGAGGATAATGCAGGAGCATATATCTCAGAGGAAACTCTAAAAAAAGCATCCATGAAGAAAATAAATCCACTTAGTTATTTAAATGCTAATAACTCTTATGAATTTTTTGAAAAAATAGATGATTTGATTTTTACTTCGCCTACCTTAACAAATGTAAATGACTTTAGAGCTGTTTTAGTTCAACCTTAGATTTGCTTATTATTTAGGAGCTGTCTCAGCAAAACCTAGCAGGTTTAATGACACATCATCAAACCATTGACTTATTTTTGGTCTGTTTAATTTCCAGTCTCTAACATTTCTAAATGACATGTAGTCAAGTGCAGTGGCTAAGGCGATATTTGCAGCATCAAACCCTTTTGGATTTGACCAGTTAATAATATCAATTTCTAAAAAATCTAACGTTTTATCTATTTTACCTAATTGTAGATCTAGCCATAATTTTGATGGTTTCTCACCTCCTGCATATCTTTCTGAGTAAACAACAAGAAGTGATGCGTCAGTTAATCCTTCAGCAAGAGCTGATCTACTTAATATAATATCCCTTTCTGATCCATTCTCAGGTATTAATCCACCTCCTAATTTATTTAAATGGTCAACAATTACTCTACTATCAAATAAAAAATCTCCGTCAGGTTTTTGTAATACTGGTATTTTTCCAAGAGGGTTTTTACCTCTTAATAAGGTATCATTTTCACTTCCTGCCTCAACGAGTTCTAATTCATCTTGAATTCCAGCTCTATAAGCTGATAATAAAACCTTACGTACATATGGAGAAGCAGGACTAAACGTTAATTTAAACATAATAACCTCCAAAATTAACTTACTGTATAATATGAGATGATATTTAACCAGACATTTTGATTTAATTTAATTTTAATTATAGTAGATATTTATGAAGTATATGATTGTTACACAAACTTTTCCCCCTCGAACTGGAGGCATGCAAAATGTTATGGATTCAATTTGTAAAAGATTATCAATCAATAATGAGGTACATATTTTTCCAGATCATTTTCTATCCAAAAAATATAAAGATACAAATTTCAACATCAATATTCACAACAATTTTTCTCCTAAAATATTAAGACCATATGTCAAAAAAAAATTTTTAAAAATAATTTGTAAAAGTAATGATGTTATCATATGTGACAGCTGGAAATCTTTAAATGCTGTGCCTAAAAGCATAAATAAAATATATGTCTTTGCTCATGGACAAGAATTTTTAGCAAAAGAAAAAAAGTTTAAAAAAATAAAAAAATCTTTAAATAGAGTCTCTTGTATAATTTGTAGTTCTAATTACACAGCTAACTTGATTGATAAATTGAAAATTTCAAATACAAAAAAAATAGTTATTCCTCCTACTTATTCACTTGAAGAAACATCAGAAAATAAAATAAAATCTGCAGAGAAGTCAGAAGTAGTTTCTCTTTTAACAATTTGTAGACTAGAAAAAAGAAAAGGTATCCTTCCTGTTTTAAGATGCTTATCAAATTTAAATGCAAATAACTTATTGAAACCTTTTCGGTGGAATATTTGTGGTGAGGGATTACAATTAGAAGAATTAAAAGAAAATATTAAAAAATTAAATTTATCAGACAACGTATTCTTGGTTGGAAAAATAAACGGCAATTTAAAACAAAAATTTTTAGAAAGTTCTGATATTTTTGTAATGCCTTCATATAAAGTGAACAACTCTATTGAGGGTTTTGGTATATCTTATATTGAAGCAGCCGCCTATAGAATTCCATCAATTGCAGGCTTAGATGGAGGAGTGACAGATGCCGTTATTGATAAAAAAACAGGTTGGTGTGTAGATCCTTTAAATCAAGAACAATTAGCTAATGTTTTAAGAGATGCTATCAATAATAAAGATCAAAGACAAAAATACGGACTACATGCAGAAAAAAATTTTTTACAATATTTTTTAGGGGAAAAAGTTTTCAGGAAATTCATGGATGCCATCAGCATTTAAATGTAAATTATAAGTATTTTCTGCAAATTTTGTTTCTAAATTTCCATAGTAATGTGGAAAAAGATCACCATTTCTAGAGACTTCCCATTTAAGTTTATCTTGTATTTTTTTAGTGCTAAAACAGATAATTATTAAGTTTTTCTTTCCTCGAAAATGTTTTGTTACTGTTTCATGTAATTGTTTTTTTGTAGACAAATGAATGAAACCATCTTTGTTGTCGACATCTGAGCCAGAATAAAATTGATTTATAATTGCTTGATCCCATTCATCTTTAGAACAGACTTTATAAACTATATTCATAATTTATTTTCATTTTCTTTCATGAATTCTTTTATTAAGTCTATTAAAAGTTCTGGTTCATCTTCTTGAGAATAATGACCAGCATTTGGCAATTCAACTACCTTAGAATCAGGGAAAAGAGCTTTAAAGTCTCTTATAGCATAGTCTGGTTCAATTGCTTTATCTTTCATTCCGTAAGCTAAAACAGCTGGTTTCGAACATAAAGATTTAAGGTCACCTTGTTTAATACCTTCAACGATATAAGGTACAATCCTATTTAAAAGAGCATCTAAAGGGAAATTAATAGCTCCTTTACAACTCGCTCTATCTGGAAACTGAGCTGAATAAGCATTAATCCACGTTTCATTAATAATATTATTATTTGTAAAGTTAGGTATCTTCATGACAGAAAGGAGTGTAGACCCAAGTTCACCCAAAATACCATCTAATGTTTTATCTTGATAATGTTTGTTTATCCACTGAAACCATGGAGATAAATTTTTTGGTCTTTCTTCTTTGCTATATCCAAATAATGTATTAATTAAAACAAAACTTTTTACCTTATTAAGGTTTCTAATCGAATAAGCAGCTGTTATCGGACCACCCCAATCTTGACCAACAAACGTAATATTGGTTAATTTTAATTTGTCTATTAATCTACTCAAATTTTCTACATGAGTTTTCAAAGTATATTCTTTATCTTGTGGAGTTTCTGATTTACCAAAACCCATCATATCTGGAACAACAACCCTATATGATTTTGATAATTCAGGTATGAATTTTCTATATAAATAGCCCCAAGTAGGTTCGCCATGAAGAAGTATAATTGGATTAGCCTGTCTTGGACCCACATCTACGTAATGCATTTTAAAACCATTTCCATCAAAAAAATTAGGCAGGAATGGCCATGTTCCTTCAAATGTTTCTGATGCTTCTATCATTTGTAAAACCTTTTCGTAGTTAATCTACATTTCTGTGCTTGTAGCCTCTTTTTCATATGTAAAAGTACAGACTCCAACAAAATTATTTTCTTTAAAAACTAAACTTCCTTTTAAATCTGCAATAATGTTTATATAATTAGTTTCAAAATTCTTTAATGCCTCTGGGTTTTCAAATTTAATGGAAACATTTAAATCACCTGTTTGACCAATGAAAATATTAAGTCCTACAATTTTATATTCTGTAATTTTAGAGCCAAACTTTTCTGAACAAAATGATGCAGCTAATTTGGCTTCGCTTACAGACGTAAATTTAAAATTTAAAATTTTACCAAACATCTTTATTCCTTGATTTGATCTAGCATACTCATTAGTTGTTCATCGTCCGAGGATAAGTTTTTAATACGTTTCAATATTCCTATGTTTAGATTTAACTCTGATTTTAACTTTTTCCCCTCTAAAGATAATTCTAAATTAGAATCCTTTCTCTTGACTAATCCAAATTTTATTAAAAGTTCTTCATCTTCTTTTGAAATTTGTTCATTAATCATAAATTTTAAAATTATAATTGCTTCTTTGATTTGAAGATTATTTAATTTTTCAACTAATTTATTTAATATGTTAATAACAGATTCTGCTGTTCCTTTTCTTTGAGCAACTTGAACTTCTAATTGGTAAGATAATTTTGAAGCCAAACCTTTTAATAAATTAATTTTGTTTTTTGTTAATCTTCTTACCCTATTATCACTTACACAGAGCGTTCCTAAAGTATAACCATCTGATGTTGTTACAGGAAAAGCTGCATAGAATCTTACGCCAAAATCAACAACTGCAGGATGATATTTGAAACGTTTGTCAGTTGACATATTATTAATAATTAAAGGATCCGTTTTTTCAATTGCAAATTGACATAAAGTTTGGTTTCTTGGCATTGCCATAGGAACTTCATCTGGGAAACCATCTCTCGCAAGAACAAACTGCTTTTCATTATCAATAACGCCAGTCCAACTAACTGGACATCCTGTTATTTCTTTAGCAAGAAAGCAATATATTTCGTATAATTCTGTCCTATTTTCGTCTAAGACACCAGTCCGTTGGACAGCTTTAACTCTTTGAGTATCATTGGACGGTATATCAGCTGGTTTAAACTTCATATTAAATATTTTCGATTAGATTGATAATTACTTTTTCATGATGTTAGCTTTAGATTAAATATACATCAAGTAACATTCTATTTTTGAAATGAAATCAAAATATAAATTATAAGAAAATTAAAATCTAAAATTCAAAGATAAAGAAATAACCATATCCAACTATTAGTGCTGGTATTCCAGAATAAATGGTTGCTTTGATTGCCGCTTTTGGATGTAAAGCGATAGCAGGAAATAAAGCATCACCATCATTAGAAATTGCATTGCCTATCTGAGCAGACAATGGAATTATTCCGTTTAAGTACAAAGTCGTAACTAATATTTGTGGACCACATCCTGGTAAAAACCCAACTATTATTGCAATAAGAGGGACGAATACATAATAAGATTTAAATAAAGACACAAGATCAAAGTTTCCTAAATGAACAGTTAACTCGTATGCAAGAAAAGCTAATATAACCCATCCAGTAATAAAATTTGTGTCCGAAACTGTTCTTCTTATGATCTTTTCATTAGTGGTTGACGGATTATATTTGAAGCCACTAATAATTGGAATAATCCACATAATAAAACATAATGAACCTGCAAAAAATCCATAGAATGTAATAGGATTCTCTATTAGTTCATTTGAAAAAAAAGTATCTAGGTCCAATTGAAAAGCTGACAAAATACCAAATACTATTCCTGGAATAATTAAAATGATCCAAAACAAGTCTAATGTTTTAGAGGTTTTATAGTTTGATGGCTTGGAGTTTAATTTTATTACATCACAACCATTCATTTTCATGAAACTTTTGCCATGTATGAGATTTACCATTACACCAGAAATAAAACCTACAGCAAAACCAATAAAAAATATTAATAAACCAATTATAGGCTCTTTAGCAATTAATAAAAAAGCCGCATCTCCCATAGTTGCAGTAAGGGCAGCTACTACAGATCCAAAAGACGCCTTACCCCTAGAGTATTGGGTCAAAACAATAATTGCACCGCCGCAGCCAGGAAGAGCACCAAGAAAAGAACTTAAAAAAACTTCCAATTTGGGTTTTTTTAAAAATATTTTTTCTAAATCTAAGTTTAAGTATTTCTCTAATGTATAAAAAAACAATAATGTTCCAGCAACAAAACTAGTGACAGCTATATATGCATCAGCAACTGCTGATTTTATAATTTCCCAAGTCTGATTATCAATATTAAAAAATAGATAAACAACTGTGAATAAAAATAAATAACTAAATATTTGCTGATATCTAATCATAAATGGTGAAATAGTTGCTTGTGAAGGATTATAGTTCATTATCATGCTCAAAAAATGGATTCTGCACTTCATATTGCACATGACATTAATAACGTCAAGATACTAATAAAGTTAGCTAAGACTAACTTTATTAATATTTAAAATATCTCAAAATTTTAAGAATATGATTTTAAATAAATGCTATTATGACTATAAATATATTATGAAAAGAGAGTTTAAATGCAAATTGATAAAGATACACAAGCTTTAATTAACGAACGTATAAATAATAATGCTCCAGCTCTTGAGAGCTTTACTCCACAGGAGCTTAGAGCTTTAAGGGCTAAAATGGCAGAAACTCCTGAGGAGTTGAAAGTTGATATAACCAATGTAGAAGATTTCTATGTGAATGGTACTCTTGGTCCTATACCTCTCAGAAGTTATTATAATAAATCAGTTCACAACACAAACAATGAAAAATCACCTTTAATAATATATTTTCACGGTGGTGGTTTTGTAATGGGTGATCTTGAAAGTCATGATTTAGTTTGCAGGCATCTTTGTAAACAAACGCATGCAATAGTAATTGCAGTTGATTATAAACTTGCTCCTGAATATAAATTTCCATCTCAAATTACTGAAACAAAAGATGCAATAACAGAAATTATAAAAAAAACAAATGAACTTAAAATTGATGAAAATAAAATTATTTTGTGTGGAGATAGTGCCGGTGGTGCTCTAGCAACTGTAGGTACTATTATGTCGAGAGATAAAATCATCCCAAAAGTACATGGCCAAATATTAGTTTATCCTTGGGTAGATATGACTATGTGCAGAAGATCCATGGATATGGAACTTGAAGGAATGATCCTTAACAAAAAAACTATAGAATATTTTATGAATCATTATTTAAATTCTTATGAAGAACAAGTAGATTGTCGAGCATCTCCTATTTTAACACCTAACTTAGAAAACATACCACCTACTTATATTTTTGCAGCAGGTCTAGACCCTTTAGTTGATGAAGGTGAAGCGTATAAAAGAAGACTTTTATCTTTTGGAAATGAAGTTCATTATCGTCTCTTCCCAGGCCAAATGCACGCTTTTGTTAGTAATTCTGTTCAATTACCTACAGCTCTAATATGCATAAAAGAAATGAGTGAGGCTGCTAATAAAATATTTTCAAATATTTAGATTATTTCTAATTATTAAATGTAAAATAAATTCAACATTAGAATTTATAGCTAGAATTACTTAGATGTATAAATATTATCCCTATTTAAATCATGAATATCTCTTCTGCCGCATAAAGCCATTGTCATATCTGTTTCGGTTTTAATGATGTCAAGGGCTTTTGTTACGCCTTCTTTCCCAAGAGCTCCTAAACCATACAAAAATGCTCTACCAATATATGTGCCTTTAGCGCCTAAACACATTGCTTTGACAACATCTTGACCAGATCTTATTCCTCCATCAATGTGAACTTCAACAAGTTTTCCAACTTTATCCACTATTTCAGGTAAAATATTTATTGTAGAAGATGCTCCATCAAGTTGTCTTCCTCCATGATTAGAAACAATTATTGCATCAGCTCCTGTTTTAGAGGCTAACAGAGCATCTTCAGAATCTAAAATGCCTTTGATTATTAATTTGCCACCCCATCTCTTTCTAATCCAATCCACTTCTTTCCAATCAAGTTTTTGATCAAACTGAGTGCTTATCCAAGAACCTAAAGATCTAACATCTTTTATTCCCTCAACGTGACCAACAATATTTCCAAAAAAGTGGTTTTTAGTAGTTAGCATTCTTAGACACCACATAGGTCTTGTTAATACTTGATAAATATGTTTAGGAATTAATTTAGGTGGTGTTGATAGTCCATTTCTTAAATCTTTATGTCTTTGGCCTAAAAGTTGTAAATCAAGTGTTAAAACTAAAGCACTACATTTAGCTTCTTTAGCTCTATCAATAAGACGTTCCATAAATTTTTTATCTTTCATGACATAAAGTTGAAACCAAAATGGTTTTGTTGTTTTTTCAGCTACGGTCTCAATTGAGCAAACACTCATTGTTGATAAAGTGTAAGGAATACCAAATTCTTCTGCTGCTTGTGCTGCTAATATTTCACCGTCTGCTCTTTGCATTCCTGTTAAACCAGTCGGAGCAATAGCTACTGGCATCGAAACAGATTGATTAATCATCTTAGTTTTAAGAGTTCTATCTGACATATCAATTGCAACTCTTTGCCTAAGTTTAATTTTTTGAAAGTCTGAAACATTTTCATTGTACGTTGTTTCACTCCATGAACCAGAATTTACATAGTCAAAAAACATTTTTGGAACACGTTTTTTTGCTAATATTTCTAAATCTTTTATTTCTAAAACTTGCATAAAATCTTCCTATTATTTCTAATATCCATTATTAAATAAAATATAATAAAACTCAATAAAGCAGTTGGGATAAAATTCGTTTTATATTGGAGGAAATATTGAAAATTTTTGAGTTAAGAACTTATACATTACATGTTGGTAAATTATCGTCAGCAATAAAAATTTACGAGGAGTTAGGTTGGCCAGCATTAAAAAAATATAAAAGTAATATTATACGGTATTTTATTGGCGATGTAGGTGCATTAAATCAAATAATTCACGTTTGGCAATTTGAAAATGATAATAAAAGAAGAGAATTGTGGAAAACTATATATAATGATAAAGATTTCATAAAGTTTGCATCAGAGTTTAGACCACTTGTTTTAACACAAGAAAACAAACTAATGACAGCTGCTCCATGGACACCTTTTGAAAAATATTAGGAAATTTAATGCAAAAAAATAAATATAACATCGCTGTAATACCTGGAGATGGTATTGGAACAGAAGTAATGCCTGAAGCTTTGAAAGTATTAAATATAGTTTCAAACAAATTTGGTATTAATCTTCACTTTGATTATTTTGACTTTAGCTCTTATGAATATTATTCAAAGCATGGTCAAATGATGCCAAATGATTGGAAACAGCAAATTGGGCAGCATGATGCTTTATTTTTTGGATCAGTAGGTTGGCCTGAAAAAATTCCTGATCATATTTCATTGTGGGGCTCTTTGTTAAAATTTAGAAGAGAGTTTGATCAATATATAAATCTCAGACCAGTTAAATTAATGCCTGGAGTTCCCTCTCCTCTTGCAAATCGCAAACCAGGCGATATAGATTTTTATATTATCAGAGAAAACACAGAAGGAGAGTACTCTTCTATAGGAGGCAAAATGTTTCCAGATACTGAAAGAGAAATTGTTATGCAAGAAACTATTATGTCAAGAGTAGGTGTAGATAGGGTTCTTAAATTTGCATTTGAGTTAGCAAATAAATCAAAAAAAAAACATTTAACATCAGCTACAAAGTCCAATGGTATTTCTATTACTATGCCCTATTGGGATGAGAGGGTAGAAAATATGGCAAAACAATATTCAGAAGTTAAATGGGATAAATATCATATTGATATACTTTGTGCACATTTTGTACTTAATCCTGACAAATTTAATGTTGTGGTAGCTTCAAATTTGTTTGGTGACATTTTATCAGATTTAGGACCTGCTTGCACTGGAACAATTGGTATTGCCCCATCTGGTAATATTAACCCTGAGAAAAAATTTCCATCATTATTTGAGCCAGTACATGGATCCGCGCCAGATATTGCTGGGAAAGGAATTGCTAACCCTGTTGGTCAAATTTGGGCAGGTGCTATGATGCTTCAATATCTTGGATTTCAGGAAGCATCAGAACATATTGTTAGAGCAATAGAAGAAGTTTTAGAAAAAGAAGAGTATAGAACTAGGGATTTAGGAGGAAAAGCAAATACTATTAGTTGTGGATCGGCGATAGCAGATGCATTGTAAAATTTAAGACTTTAGCTTTTGTCTTAACTTTTGCATGCCACCAATCCATCGTGAATAATTGTTCGCTTTGTTTTGAAAGTAACCTAATACCTGTTTATGAGGTGAAATAAGAAAAGTACCTTCTTTAATAGCTTTTATTACATCTAAAGCCACCTGCTCTGGTTTCATCATTCCGTCAAGTGCTGATACTTCGTTTTCTCTACCTTTTGTCATAGCTGTCTCTACGGCCTGTGGACATAATATTGAAACACCTATTCCTCGCTTTCCGTAAGTAATTGCAATCCACTCAGCGAAGCCAATAGCAGCATGTTTAGTAGTTGAATATGTAACAGAGTCAATATGATTCAATAAACCAGCTGCTGAAGATGTATTTACAAAATATCCACTACGTCTTTTTAACATATCAGGTATAAGTTTTTTTGCTGCAAAAACATGAGACATCACATGCAAATTCCAGTTTTTGTTCCAATCATCAATAGATGATTGTTCATTTCCTAAACTCAGTATTCCAGCATTTGAACAGAAAATATCTATAAGACCAAACTCAAGATTTATTTCGTCAATAATTCTAATTAATTCTTTTTCATCCGTAACATCACAAATTTTAGAAATTAAATTATTGTTTTCTAACTCAAAATGATCAAAATTTATATCAAGAAGTATAACGACTTTTGCATTTTCATTAATGAAAGTATTGGCCAAGGCTTGACCAATCCCACCTGACCCACCAGTAACAACAACGACTTTATTTTCTATTTCCAAAATTAAATCCTTATATATTTTATTTATGTTTTTCAAACACATCAAGAAGTCGACCTAAGTCTCTAACTTCTTTAACATTAAAAATATCTGCAAGAAACTTGTTATTTTTTTCACTCGGACTAAATTTAACCCCTTCTTTTTTGGAATAAAAAACCCAATTATCATTTTCTAGTTTTTTAACTTGTCTTCTAACAGTTTCTATACTTAAAGATGTTAGGGATGATATAAGACTATATGTTAAAACAGTACGTGTCTTAAAACCAGCTTTAGTTAATTTGAACCATAATTCTACTGCTTCATCTCTTATTCGAGCTTCAGATTCATCTATCATAACTAAAATATGATGCCAAGCTATGACCTGAAAAACTAAATATGCATTTGCACTTCCCCAAGTTTCAAGAGCAAACTTTGACCTGCTAATTTCAAAAGACAAAAAGTGGTGCCATACGCTTACAAAGTTTTGTTGCAAAAAAAATTCCATTTTATTTTTCAAATTTAATTCCCCAACTAGCTTTTAATTAGACTAAAACAAACTTTCAAAAATATCTAGATGGTATTTATTATCTTGTTAATGAAGTGAACTCAGTAGACCTATTTGAAAATATACTGATCTCACTCCACACAATAGATTTAAATTTTAGTAATAAATCAACAGTATGTGTTCACATATCGTGAAACATTTATAATTGACTATTGAATAAAAACAATTTAATGTCTTTCGATTATTTAGTTGGCCACTCCCTAGCAAAAAAATAGTTAAATGTTTTTTTCTAGCGATGTTATTGGGATACTAGAATGACAGAAATTGAGATAAACACAAAAATTTTCAGAAAAGATAATTTAGATATAGTTTATTCCATTACGGGTAAAAAACATTTAAATGGAATTCTTCACTACAAGTTAATGTCCGAAAATTCTGAGGAAATTTTTTTAAGTGAGCACGCAGTAAATGACAGATTTGTTACTGAAGCTAATCATTGTTCACAACCAAAAAACTCTGTTTCTAGGTTATTTACTAAAATAATTAAAAATGGATATATTATAGGAAAATCAAATG